>CAWJMQ010000017.1:0-43298 GCA_963844005.1 uncultured beta proteobacterium
GTGCCGATCGTCGAGGGTGCGCAGCGGTCACTTTCAGTGATGGAAAGGGCTGAGTTCCCGGGGTCCGGCGCTACCTGGATTGACAAGAGCGCACGCATCGTCGAAATGTAGAATATTCTCCTTTGCACGAGCTGACACCATGGACCTGCGACCCTTGTCGAGGGAGGCGGATATGAAATACGTGATTATTGGCGCCGGCCCGGCCGGTGTGAGAGCCGCCGAAACACTGCGCGAGGTGGACGCGGGCGCGTCGATTACGCTGGTCAGCGGCGAACCCGGTGAGCCGTACGCCCGCATGGCGATCCCCTATATCCTGACCGGGCGCATCACCGAGGAAGGCGCGCGGCAGCGCAAGACTGTTGGCCACTTCGAAAGCCTCGGGATCCGTTACCTCAACAACAAGGCGATGCAGGTGCACGCGGGCGCCGATGGCGGCAGTGTCGATCTCGATGACGGTTCGCGACTCGAGTACGACCGTTTGCTGGTGGCGACCGGTTCATCGCCGACGCTGCCGCCCATCAGCGGCACCGATCTGGACGGAGTGGTGACCTGCTGGACGCTGGAAGATGCGCGCGTGATCGCCGGCAAACTCAGATCCGGCGCCAAGGTCGTCATGGTGGGTGCGGGCTTCGTTGCCGGGGTCTGCATGAAGTCGCTCGTCGAAAGCGGCGTCCGTCTTGCGGTTATCGCAGGGCGCGCGGGTCAGATCCTTCGTTCGATGATGACGCCGGTCGGCAGCGGCATGCTGCAGCGGTGGCTGGAAGACAAGGGTGTCAACGTGATCACCAAGGGACGAGTCGAGCGTATCGAACCGGGTCCGCGACTGGTCATGGATACGCAAGTACTCGACGCGGATCTCATCATCCTCGCGACAGGCGTGCGTTCCAACGTTGCCTTCCTCGAGGGCACGGGCGCCGAGATCGATCAAGGCATCGTGATCAATGATCGGATGCAGACGACGGTGCCGCATGTCTACGCCGCCGGAGACGTCGCTCAGGGTCGCGATTTCTCGACGGGCGAATGGGTCGTGCATGCGCTGCAGCCCACCGCCACCGAACACGGTCGGATCGCGGCGCTCAACATGGCGGGCAAGGACGTGCCGTACCGCGGCAGTCTCAGCATGAACGTGCTCGATACGGTCGGATTGATTTCGCAGACGTTCGGGCGGTGGCAGGGCGTCGAAGGTGGCGAAAACGTGGACAGCGTCAACGAGGAAAGTTTTCTCTATACCCGGTTGTGCTTCGACGGCGACGTCCTGGTCGGTGCCATCACCATCGGCCAGGACCGGAATTTGGGTGCGATCCGTGGGTTGATCCAGACGCGCCGCAAGCTCGGCCCGTGGAAGCAGACGCTGCTGAAGGACCCGCAACTCGTGATGGATGCCTTCGTCGACCTCGGGAAGACCTGATCGCCGCCGACTCTTTCATCGGCAACACATCACCAGTCCGCGGTGGGCATTCAAGATTACGCGAGACCGCGCACGTGTGTCAGTATTGGAATGTCGACCCCAGGCGCGCAGCCCCGCCGCACTTTGCCCCTCCGCACTCTGTTGACGGAAGGTGCCCGCGGGAGTAGCGTGTAAGTAGCGTCAATCTTGTTGCGAAAGCCCCGAGGAGGAGACGTGCAGAAGTCACTTCACATCAATCCCGACAAGTGCACGGGATGCCTGCAGTGCGAGATGGCCTGCAGTTACGAGAACTACGGCGTTTTCAACCCGGCCAAGTCGCGCATCAAGGTGTTCGATTTCCACGAGGCCGGCAGGAAGGTGCCCTATACCTGCACGCAGTGCGCCGAGGCCTGGTGCCTGCACGCCTGCCCGGTCGAAGCGATCAAGGTCGATGCGGCGACGGGCGCGAAGGTGGTGCTGGACGACGTCTGCGTGGGCTGCAAGGTGTGCACCATCGCCTGCCCGTTCGGCACCGTCAACTACGTGCAGGATACCGGCAAGGTGCAGAAGTGCGACCTCTGCGGCGGCGATCCGGCCTGCGCCGACGGCCTGTCCCACCGGCGCCATCACCTACGTCGATGCCGACTGGACCGGTCTTGAGCGCATGAAGCAGTGGGCCGGCAAACTCGATAACCAACCTTCTGCGTAAGGAGAACGATCATGGCATGGGCTGGAAAAATACTCCGCGTCAACCTGACGGCTGGCACCTGCAAGTCCGAACCGCTCAACATGCAATGGGCGCGCGACTACATCGGCCAGCGCGGTCTCGCCACCAAGTACTTCGTCGAGGAAGTCGATGCCAAGGTCGATCCGCTTTCTCCCGCCAACAAGATCATCTGGGCCACGGGCCCGCTCACCGGAACGATGGCCTCCACCGGCGGACGCTATTCGGTGATCACCAAGGGCGCGCTCACCGGCGCGATTGCCTGCTCCAACTCGGGCGGCTACTGGGGCGCCGAGCTGAAGATGGCCGGCTGGGACATGATCATCTTCGAGGGCAAGTCGGCCAAGCCGGTCTATCTGGTGATCGAGGACGACAAGGCCGAACTGCACGACGCCGCCTTCATCTGGGGCAAGTCGGTGTGGGAGACCGAGCCGGCGATCAAGGCGAAGCACCAGGAACCGCAGATGCGCGTGAGTTCGCATCGGGCGCGCCGGCGAAACGGGCTGCCTGTATCGCCGGCGTCGTCAACGACCTGCATCGCGCCGCCGGGCGCTCCGGTGTCGGCACGGTGATGGGCAGCAAGAACCTGAAGGCGATCGCCGTGCGCGGCACCAAGGGCGTCGGCAACATTCGCGATTTCAAGGCCTTCATGCAGGCGGCCACGGCGGCGAAGAAAGTGCTGCACGATAACGCGGTCACCGGCCAGGGCTTGCCCACGTACGGCACCCAGGTGCTGATGAACGTGATCAACACCATGGGCGCGCTGCCGACGCGCAATCACCGCGACGTCCAGTTCGAGGGCGCGAAGGACATTTCCGCCGAGGCGATGCACGAGCCGCGCAAGACCGACGGCAAGGCGAACCTGGTGACCAACCAGGCCTGCTTCGGCTGCACGATCGCCTGCGGGCGGATTTCCAAGATCGACGAGAACCATTACACGGTGCAGAACCGGCCGCAGTATTGGGGCGCCTCCGGCGGGCTGGAATACGAGGCGGCATGGGCGCTGGGCGCCGCCAACGGCGTCAACGATCTCGAGGCGCTGACCTACGCCAATTTCATCTGCAACGAGGACGGGTATGGACCCGATTTCGTTCGGCGCCACGGTCGGCGCCGTGATGGAACTCTACGACATGGGTGTGCTGACCAAGGAGCAGCTGGGCATCGACGCCAAGTTCGGTTCCGCCAAGGCGCTGACCTACTTCGCGGAAATCACCGGCAAGGGCGAAGGCTTCGGCAAGGAGATCGCGCAGGGCTCGAAGCGCCTCACCGCCAAGTACGGCTACCCCGATCTGTCGATGAGCGTCAAGGGCCAGGAGTTTCCCGCCTATGACTCGCGCGGGATCCAGGGCATGGGTCTCGCTTATGCCACGTCCAATCGTGGCGCCTGCCATCTGCGCGGCTACACGGTGGCCTCGGAGGTGCTGGGCATTCCGGTGAAGACCGATCCGCTGGTCACCGAGGGGAAGGCCGGCCTGGTCAAGGCCTTCCAGGATGCGACCGCGGTGTTCGATTCGGCAGGCGTGTGTCTATTCACGAGCTTTGCCTGGACGCTGGCCGACGTGCAGCCGCAACTCGCTGCGGCGTGTACCGACGAATTCACACTCGAGGAGTTGGGCATGATCGGCGAGCGCATCTGGAACATGGAGCGCGACTTCAACAACCGTGCCGGCTTCACGGAGAAGGACGACACCTTGCCCAAGCGGCTGCTCGACCGAGCCCGCCAAAACCGGTCCGGCCAAGGGGCTGGTCAATGGCTTGGACAAGATGCTCCCTGAGTACTACAAGTTCGTGGCTGGGACGACAGGGGACAACTGAAGCCGGAGACCCGGGAACGCCTCGGATTGTGAGGCGGTGCCGGCGGGTTGCATCACACACGTTCGGACGCGGGCGGTTCCTCGTGAACCGCCCTTTTTGCTGGTGGAGATCCCTATGAAGCACGTCATTCTCGGTAACGGCCCCGCTGGCGTCATTGCGGCGGAAACCATCCGCAAGCATGCGCCGACCGATGAAATCATCGTTCTCGGCGATGAGCCCGAACCGCCGTATTCGCGCATGGCGATTCCCTATCTGTTGATGGGTAACATTGGCGAGGAAGGGACCTACCTGCGCAAGGGCAAGGACCACTTCGCGCGACAACGCATCGAGTTGCGTACCGGGCGAGCGAGGTCTGTGGATGCCGGGGCGCGCACTGTACGGCTCGGTGACGGGACGGTGCTCGCCGTTCGACCGGCTGTTGATCGCTACTGGCGCTACACCGATTCGGCCACCCATTCCAGGCATCGACCTGCCGGGGGTGAACCCCTGCTGGACGCTCGCCGACGCGCGCCAAATCATGGTTTTGGCCAAACCGGGTGCGCGGGTGCTGCTGATGGGAGCGGGCTTCATCGGGTGCATCATCATGGAAGCCTTGGCCGCGCGCGGCGTGCAGCTCACTGTGGTCGAAATGGGCGATCGCATGGTGCCGCGCATGATGGGCGAAGGCGCCGGCGGAATGATCAAGCGCTGGGTCGAAATGAAGGGCGTGACGGTATATACGTCGACGCGGGTCGAGGCCGTCCACCCCGGCGCCCCGCTCACCGTTCGGCTGTCCAGCGGCAAGCAGTTGGCGGTCGATCTGATGATCTCCGCTGCCGGTGTGCAGCCCAATATAGGGTTTCTCGAGAACTCCGGCATCTATTGCCTGCAGGGCGTCTTGACCGACGAGCGCATGCACACCAACGTGCCGGGCGTTTACGCCGCGGGAGACTGTGCCGAGGCGTTCGACGTGATTACGGGCAAGACCATCGTCAGTGCCATTCAGCCGAATGCGGCCGATCAAGCGTACTGCGCAGGAATGAACATGGCCGGCAAGAATGCCGAAATTAACGGCGTGACCCAGATCAACGTGCTCGACACGCTGGGCCTGATTTCAGCATCGTTCGGCCGATGGGAGGGGGTGCCGGGTGGCGAGCACGCGGAGTTGTCCGACGAGGCGAACTTCCGGTACATCCGCCTGGAATTCGATGGCGATGTTCTGGCGGGATACAACGCGATCGGGCTTACCGACCATATCGGCCTGCTGCGCGGGCTGACCCAATCACGCGTCAAACTCGGCGAGTGGAAAGACCGCCTGCTGCGCGACCCATTGCGGATTCCCGAGGCCTATCTCGCCAGCGCGCAAGCGCAGCATGCATGGGGAATGCGGGCCGCGTGACGAACCCAAGTCGGCGTTTCGGATCTTGGTAAATTGAGCCTGGCCGTGGAGATCACCCTCAAGCTGTTCGCCACTCTGAGCGACTACCTTCCGTCGGAGCTCAACGGCAGAGTGCGGGTCGACAACCAACTGCCCCTTGAAGTCGCGGACGGGACCACGGTACAGGCGGTGATCGAAGAGATGCATCTTCCCACCAGGATGACCCACCTGGTATTGGTGAACGGGATTTACGTCCCGCCGTCGTTGCGCGCAACGCACCGGCTGCACTCAGGAGACGCGCTGGCCGTGTGGCCTCCCATCGCGGGAGGGTAGGCGTGCCGGAGGTGTTTGAGCTGCATCGCGAGATGGGTTGCACGCGTCGCGAATTCATCGCCTGGTTGCCTGGCGCCACCCGTCAGGCTCCATTCCGGGTTGACTCGGATAAGGTGACGGTTACGACCCACGGTGGCAGCGTGAAGATCCGCATGGAACAAAGGCCGCCGCGGCGCATGGGAGGGATAGCACTGCCCGTGCTTGCGGTGACCTTTTGCTTTCGCGGCCTGGACAAATCCGCGCGCGACGACTTTCTCGCCTATTTCGACTTGTACACGAGGCGCGGCGGCGGCTAACCTCCCGCCGGGAAGCCAGGTCGGGCCGCTCATGTCGAACGTCAGATGGCCCAACGCTGGGCCGCCGCGCTGACCAAATAGCGAGGAATGTAATGTCGAAACTGCGCGTCCAAAGCTTCGCGATTTCCGTCGACGGCTACGGTGCCGGGCCGAACCAAGATTTCCAGAATCCGCTCGGCGTCAGGGGCCCCGAGTTGATGGAGTGGTTCTTCCACACCCGCTTATGGCGGAGGATGCGCGGCCATGACGATGGCGAGACGGGGGTCGACAACGGAATTGCGGAGCAAGGCTTCGCCGGAATCGGCGCCTGGATTCTTGGGCGCAACATGTTCGGTCCTGTCCGAGGCCCCTGGCCGGACGACAGCTGGAAGGGATGGTGGGGCGACGAACCGCCGTATCACACGCCGGTTTTCGTGCTGACGCATCACCCGAGAGCACCGCTCAGGATGGCGGGAGGCACGGAGTTTCGCTTTGTCACCGAAGGTATTCACGCCGCTTTGGAGCAGGCGACCGCTGCAGCGGGCTGCGGGGACGTCCGCCTCGGTGGCGGCGTATCCACGATTCGGCAGTATCTGCGTGCTGGGCTGATTGACGAGCTGCATCTCGCCATCCGACCCGTTTTACTTGGTTCCGGGGAGCACCTCCTGAACGACATCAATATGCATAGTCTGGGTTATGAATGCGCGAAATACGTCGCGGGCGAACGTGCGGCCCACGTCTTTCTGCGCAAGCGCGCTTGACACGTCCGGAGCTGCTCGGCGGCCACCCTCAATGCCTCGATCCATGCCGACGTTCTTTCGATCGGTCGCCGCTGTCACGCGGTGCGCCGCTATCGTGCCCGCTTGCATGCCGGCCGCTCGCTGCAGCGCTTTAGCCAGGCTGCCACGCGTGGATGGCTGTCGAGCTTGATGCCAAACATGGCACCCAACATCAGCCAGCTTGCCGCAGGAATGTCGGCGAGCGAGAAGGCGCCAAGCAGGTGCTCGCGATTCTGGAGCCGCGCTTGCAGCGCGTCGAGCCCGCGGATGAATTGCGATCGGTTGTACTCAGCGCACGCCTTGCTGCGGTCCTCGGGCTTGTACGAGAACGGCGTGTCGAGTCCATGGTATAGATACTGCATCATGTAATTACCCAACTCGGTCATCGCCCATACAGTCCAACAAACGGCGTCGGCACGGGCCTGGCCTGCGCCGGCCGGTGCAGGCCATAGCTCCTTGTCTACGCCGTACTGGTCGCCGAGATAGAGCAGAATCGCGCCTGACTCGAAAAGCGCAAGTTCGCCGTCAACCAGCCCGGGCACCTTTCCGTGCGGATTGATCGCAAGGTATTGCGGCGTTCGATGCTCGACCTTTTTTGCATCGAGTTCGACGTACTCATAGGGGACGCCAAGCTCTTCGAGCGCCCATGCAACGCGCGTGCCGGAGCTGCGCGGCCAAGAATAGAGTTTGATTGCCATCGTTGCCCCCTGGGTTCGGCTGTCAAAACAAGAAGTCGGTCGGAGATCGGACCATACGCAACCGTAGCGCCTCGTCCTTCAAAGCACTTGCCGCCAAGGGCCTACCTCGAAAGACATCGGGGCGACGAAGCGCGCTTCGGATGGCGTAGTATGGCCGAACCTCAATTCGTCGACGAGGTGATCCGGTGATGGACCGGCGGACGTTCTTTGGGGCTGCAACGAGCAGCCTCCTCGCTGCAACGCTCGCGGTGCATGGCCGACAGCCGCCGACCAGGATCTACCGTATCGGCTTTCTCGGCGCCGAATCCGCTCCCTATGATGCGCGCCGGCTGCAGGTACTGGGAACGCGACTCCGCGAACTTGGCTATGTGGAGGGGACCGTCGTGATCGAGTCCCGGTTTGCGGAGGGAAACTACGATCGTCTGCCTGCGCTCGCCGCGGAGCTTGTTGGTCTTGGGGTCGACGTGCTCGTCACCAGCGGATCGAAGGCCGGTATCGCTGCCAGCCGCGCTACAGCGACGATACCTGTCGTTGTGAGCAACATGGGCGACGCCATCAATCCGGGCTTTGTTAGAACATACGCGCAGCCCGGCGGAAACGTGACGGGAATGTCCCAGCTCAACCCCGAAGCGGCCGCCAAGCTGCTGGAGCTTTTGAGGCAGGTCAAGCCACGAAGCGCGACGGTGGCTGTCCTCGTCAACCCGGCGAACCCCAATTCCGGACTTGTGCTCGAGTCCCAG
Source organism: uncultured beta proteobacterium (assembly GCA_963844005.1). Classification (GTDB taxonomy): domain Bacteria; phylum Pseudomonadota; class Gammaproteobacteria; order Burkholderiales; family Casimicrobiaceae; genus CAIWHR01. Next base: position 8,109 of record CAWJMQ010000017.1, read on the forward strand.
AGGCGTGCCGCCGCCGCGATGAAAGTGGCACTCGAACCCATCGAGGTGCACGGCCCCGGCGAGCTTGAGCGCACGTTTTCGACGGTCGGCGAGAAAGGCATCGATGCCCTGTTTGTTCAATCGGAGACGATGTTCGCCGCCCACGCCAAGGCGATTGCCGATCTGGCGATAAAGTATCGAATCGCCGCGGCGGGGACGATCGACTTCGCGCAAGCCGGCGGCCTGATCGGCTACTCGACGAACCGATTGGAAGCATTTCGTCGCCTGGTTGGATATGTGGACAAAATCCTCAAAGGTGCGAAGCCCGCGGATCTGCCGATCGAGCAACCGACGAAGGTCCAGCTTGTCATCAATCTCAAGACCGCAAGAGCGCTCGGGATCACAATTCCGAAGTCGATGCTGCTGCGGGCGGACGAGGTGATTCAATAGCAGGCGTACCTTCGGCGCTCAGGGCTTCGGCTTCGGCGGAACGTAACCGGACGGCATTGCCGCGCCGCTGCCGAAAAAATGTCTCTCCATCTGTTCGGCCAGCCATTTCCGCGCACTGGCGTCGGCCAGCGACAACCGGTTCTCGTTGACGAGCATCGTCTGGTGCTTGAGCCACGCCTGCCACGCTTCCTTCGACACGTTCTCGTAGATCCGCTTCCCGAGTTCGCCCGGATAGGGCGGAAAATCGAGACCATCGGCCTCGCGGCCGAGTTTTACGCAATGGACCGTGTGCGCCATCGTCTGCTCCTAGAGTTCTTTCCGGTAAACCTGCGACTTGCGCTGGTAATTGTAGAGCGCCTGCTTCTGCTTCGGCAGGTCGGCGATCGTCGCCGTACGAAATCCGCGTTCGAGGAACCACTGCGACGTGCGCGTGGTGAGCACGAACAGCGCGGTCAGCTTGAGTTTGCGCGCGCGAGCCTCGATCTCGGATAACAGCGCTTCGCCATAACCTTCGCGGCGGAAATCCGGATGGACCGCGAGCGCGGCGAGCTCTCCGACCTTCTCGTCGGGAAATGCGTACAGCCCGGCGCAGCCGATGATCGCGTTGTCGTGCTCGGCGACCACGAAGCGCTCGATCTCCGTTTCCAGGCGCTCGCGCGAGCGGCGGACGAGGATGCCCTGCTCCTCGAGCGGTTCGATGATCCGGAGGATCCCGCCGACGTCATCGATCGTCGCGCTGCGCAAGTGCGCGAGCGGCGCCGAAGCGATCATGGTTCCGACGCCGTCGCGCGTGAAGAGCTCGAGCAGCAGCGCTCCGTCGAAGTGGCGGCTGATGAGATGCGCGCGCTTGACCCCGTTGTCGCAGGCGCGGATCGCGCAGGGCAGGAAGTGCAGCACGTCGGACGGCAGCTTGCCGCGGCTCGCTGCCAGGAGTGCGTCGGCGTCCTTGGTCGACAGCTCGGTCAGGAGCTGCCGGCGGCCGTTGCGCACGCCTTCGGTCTCCATCAGGAAGACGAGCTTGTCCGCAGAAACGCGGACGGCGACCTGCGTCGCGACTTCCTCGAGCGCCAGATTGAAGATCTCGCCGGTGGGCGAATAACCGAGCGGCGAGATCAGCACGATGTCGCCGTCGTCGAGCCGCTGGTCGATCGCGTCGGTGTCCACCCGGCGCACTTCGCCGGTCAACTGCATGTCGACGCCGTCGAGCACGCCGAGCGGCTTCGCCGTGATGAAATTGCCCGAGGACACGCGGATGCGCGCGCCCGCCATCGGCGAATTCGCTATGCCGAGAGAGAGCAGCGCCTCGATGCGCGAACGCACCTGCCCGTTGGCCTCGAGCACGCAGTCCATCGTCTCGGCGTCGGTGACGCGCAATCCGAACGCGTAGCGGCTCTCGATCTCCTGCTGCGCCAGAATCGCCTCGATCTGCGGCCGTGAGCCGTGGACCACGACGAGGTGGATCCCGAGGCTGTGCAGCAGGTTGAGATCGTGGATGATGCCGAGAAACGTGTCGTCGGCGACGACTTCGCCGCCGAACGCGATGACGAACGTCCGGCCGCGGAACGCGTGTATGTACGGCGCGGCAGAGCGGATCCACTGGACGAACGCGCGCGTGGTCGCGGAATGGACGGGCGGTGCGGCGTTCGGATTTGGTGGCATCGATGCGGCGACGGGGCGACGGGCGAGGTGTTGCGGAGTGCGCGGATTATACCGCTGCGTCCCCGTATAATTGCGGGTGCGCCGTCCAATGCCCTCTCCTCTTCTCGCCAACCTCAATCCCGAGCAGCTCGCCGCCGTCACGCTGCCGCATCAGTCGGCGCTGATACTCGCCGGCGCCGGCAGCGGCAAGACACGCGTGCTGACGACGCGGATCGCGTGGCTGCTCGCGACCGGCCAGGCGTCGCCGCTTTCGATTCTCGCCGTTACGTTCACGAACAAGGCGGCGAAGGAAATGCTCATCCGACTGTCCGCGATGACGCCCGTCAACACGCGGGGAATGTGGATCGGCACGTTTCACGGCCTCTGCAATCGTCTCTTGCGCGCGCATCACCGCGACGCGAACCTGCCGCAGCTTTTCCAGATCCTGGATACGCAGGACCAGCTCGCGCTGATCAAGCGTCTGTACAAGGCGCACAACATCGACGACGAACGCTTTCCGCCGCGGCAACTCCAGTATTTCATCGCCGGCGCCAAGGAGGAGGGGCTGCGCCCGAACCAGGTCGAGGCGGGCGACGATCTCGCGCGCCGTCAGGTCGAACACTACGCGCTCTACGACGCGATGTGCCAGCGGGAAGGCGCCGTCGATTTCGCCGAGCTCCTGCTGCGAAGTTACGAACTGCTCGCGCAGCACGATGGGCTCCGCGAGCACTACCGGCGCCGGTTCTCGCATATCCTCGTCGACGAGTTTCAGGACACCAACAGGCTGCAGTACAGGTGGCTGCAGCTTCTCGCGGGGGCCGATACCGCGGTGTTCGCGGTCGGCGACGACGACCAGTCGATCTACGCGTTTCGCGGGGCGAACGTCGCCAACATGCAGCTCTTCGAACGCGATTTCGGACAGCCGGAAGCGCCCGTTCGGCTGGTCAAGCTCGAGCAGAACTACCGGTCGCACGGCAACATTCTCGACGCCGCCAATGCGCTCATAAAACACAACCGGACCCGGCTCGGCAAGAATCTGTGGACGAGCGATGACAAGGGGGAGGCCGTGCGCGCGCTGGCCGCGCCCTCGGACATCGACGAGGCGGCGTTCGTCGTCGACGTCGCGAAGAGCCTCGCCGCCGAGGGCCTCGCGCTCTCCGAGGTGGCGGTGCTCTATCGCTCGAATGCACAGTCGCGCGTATTGGAGCACGCGCTGTTCAACGCCGCGGTGCCTTACCGCGTGTACGGTGGGATGCGGTTTTTCGAGCGGGCCGAGGTCAAGCATGCGCTCGCCTATCTGCGACTCATCAAAGCGCCGGACGACGACGGCGCATTCCTTCGCATCGTCAACTTTCCGCCGCGGGGCATCGGCGCGCGGACGCTGGAGACCCTCTCCGACGCCGCGCGCGCAGAAGGAGTCAGCCTGTGGCAGGCGGCGGCAGGCGCAGGTGGAAAGCCGGGCGGCAAGGTCCCGGCAAACCTCGCTGCATTCTTCAAGTTGATCGAGTCGATGCGCGGGGCCACGCGCGGCCTGCCGCTCCCCGAAGCGGTCGAACATGTCAACACAGCGTCGGGTCTCGTCGCGCATTACAAAAAGGAGAAGGACGGGCAGGACCGGCTCGACAACCTCGAGGAACTGGTCAACGCCGCCGAAAGCTTCCTGCGCGAAGCCGATCTCGCAGTGGACGCACCGATAGCGTCAACGGAGTCGACCGGTGAGGCCGATGCCGCTGCGGAGGGCGCAGCGGATCCGCTCACTGCTTTCCTCGCGCATGCCGCGCTCGAAGCGGGCGAGACGCAGGCGGCGGAAGGACGTCCGGCGCTGCAGCTCATGACTGTGCACGCGGCGAAGGGGCTCGAATTCCACACGGTATTCGTCACCGGGCTCGAGGAGGGTCTTTTCCCGCACGAGAACAGCCTTGGCGAATACGACGGCATCGAGGAGGAACGCCGGCTCATGTATGTCGCGGTGACGCGCGCGAAGCGGCGGTTGTATGTGACGCACGCGCAGAGCCGGATGCTCCACGGCCAGGTTCGCTACAACATCGCGTCGCGCTTTGTCGACGAGTTGCCGCGCGACATCGTCCAGTGGCTTTCGCCGCATCGGCATCGCTCCGGGAGCGCGATCGACATCGATCCGTCGGAATGGGGCGACCGGATTGCCGCGATCGCTCCGAAATCAGGCGATGCGGCAGGCAAGCAGAACACGCGGGAGGCGGGGCCTGGCTGGCGCATCGGGCAGAGCGTCCGTCACGCGAAGTTCGGGCTGGGGATCATCATCGACGCAGAGGGTCGCGGCGGCGACGCGCGCGTGCAGGTCAATTTTCGCGACACGGGCGTCAAATGGCTCGCGCTCGAGTACGCGAAGCTGGAAGCGGCGTGAGCCTGGGAGCAGGGGCCCCGCGCGCGCAGCGCGTGGGGATGCGACCGGGGCGAATCGACGCAATGAGGCCGACGCGCAGAGGACTACACGGCAGCACCGCATAAGGAGGCCGAGGCGTGAGCCTGGAAGCAGTGGCCCCGCACGATCTCGACTTTCCGTTCAGCTTGGTTCGCCGGCATCGGCCGCCGGCGCTGCGTGGTGCTCCTCCGCGTGAAAGATATCGCGGTAGGCGACGTATTCGGAGATCGCCTGCGTCGCAAAGAACAACAGATAATAGGGCACGCCGGTGACGACGATGCCATAGGGCGCGGCGGCGGGCGGCAGCACGAACGCGATGAGTGCGAAGGCGATTCCCGGCACGACGCCGCCATAGAAGAAAAGCAACAGACCGTAGACCGCGAGCGGCTTCCAGTTTGCGAGGGCTGCGCGCAGGCTCGTCGCCAACGCCTGCCTCGCCGTGCAGTCCTGGAACACCACGAGTGCCGGCGCGAACCATACCGCAAGGAGCGCTGGCAACGCGCAGAGGATGCCGAACAGCATCGCCGCCTCGACGCGTTCGTTCGAAGCAATCGCCTCATCGGGCCGTGCGTTCGTGGCGATCGCGTCGAGCAGCGCCCCGCCGTCGACCAGCGCTGTCGCCAGCACCGCAAGCGTCGTGCCGGCAATCAGTACGACGCCGATCGGCAGAAGCGCCCGGAGATTGGCATTGAAGCCGCGAAAGAGATGGCCGATCTCGGGCTTTCCGCCGCGTTCCTGCGTCCATGCCGCGGCGAGAAAGCCCACGGCGAACACCGGGCGCAGCACCAGCCACGCGAGCGGTCCCACCATCGGGACGACACTCAGCAACAGCTGGATCACGTAGTAGGACATCAGCAGCATCAGCCACGGCGCGCGCGCCGCGGCGAGCATCCGCGATGCTTGCTTGAGCCAGACGATGCCGTGGCGTGCCGGATGCCGCGTGAATGCGATCGCCGACGGCAGGGCGTTCATGGGTCAGACGCCAGCACCGATTGCGCGCCGCGGGGTTCCGGCAACGGGGCCGCATGCAGGATGCGGTCGCGGAGAATGCGTTCGAAATGCGCAGGGTCGTGCGCATGAACGAGTTCTCCCGGACGCGGCAGGTGCATATCGTAGAGACGAGACAGCCAGAAGCGCAGCGCCGCGGCGCGCAGCAGCGCCGGCCACTGCGCCTGCTCGTCGGCGGTCAGCGGCCGCACTTTGGCATACGCGCCCGTAAGTGCGGCGACGAGTTCCGGGACCAGATCGCCGGTGCCGGGGGGGTCCGTGACGATGCACCAGTCGTTGACGGTGATCGCGAGATCGTAGGCGAGGAAGTCCGTCGCGGCGAAGCCGAAATCGATGATGCCCGACACGCGATCGCCGACGAACAGCACGTTGTCGCAGAAGAGGTCGCCATGAATCGCGCCGCGCGGCATGCGGACCTTGGCGAAGCCGGCGAGGAATCTGAGCTCCGCCGCGAGCAACTGGTTCTGGTCGGGACCGAGGAAAGGCCGAACGGCGCGCGCCGCCTGCCGCCACCACGAGGGGCCACGGCGGTTCGTAAGACGCGGACGATACGTGGCCGACGCGATGTGCAGGCGGCCCAGCGCCGCGCCCACGGCGGCGCAATGCACCGAATCCGGCGAAAGCATCGGCTCGCCGTCGACCCGCGTTACGAGGCTGGCTGGCTTGCCATTGAGCATGCTGAACAGCGCGCCGGTGCGGTCCGCTTCGGGGGCCGGGCATTCGACACCGGCCCGCGCCAGGTGCGCCATCAGGTTGAGATAGAACGGAAGCTCGCCTGCGGGCAGGCGCTCGTAGAGCGTCAGGACGTAGCGGCCCTTCTTCGTCGTGACGAAATAGTTCGTGTTCTCGATGCCGGCGGCGATCGGCGCCTGCTCGACGAGGGCTCCGACGGCATAGCGGGTGAGCCATGCGTCGAGTTCTTCGGTGGAGACGGGCGTGTAGACAGACATCGGGCAATGCGGTGCGCCGGCGGCGCCGCTGCGGGCGGAAATCCGGGAAGGGTGATCAGATCAGAAGGAGAAGAGAACCCACAACGGCACCCGGAGGCCGGGGTCGAGGCTGTCGCGGCGCAGGAGGACTCCGTCGGCGCCATCCGGAATCAGGTAATAGGGCGTGCCGTGCCGCGGCGTGACCTTGATCCACATCAGCCTGCCGTTGACTCGCGCTTCCTCGACCGTCTCGCCTTCCTTGCGCTTGATCGTGACCTGCGGCTCGAGCTCCGGATCATTGACGATCCCCGGCGGTGGCGCGATCTCGGGCAGCGCCTCGAGTTGCGGCGGCATCGGCGGTGGCGGCGGCGCGGGGGTGAAGCCCTGTGCAAGCAGCAATCCGGCGGCAACGAACAATGCGGCCGCCGAGGTCAGGCGAATCGGGATGCGTGAGCGGTTCATCGGGTGTCGGCGTCGCACAATTTTAGCAGAGGCGCCGCACTCGAGGAGACGGACGGCGATCCGCCCCCAACCCAGTGACCAGACAGTGACTAGAGATTCAGCATCTTCCGGCGCTCTTCGCGCGTCGGCTGGAAGCCGCGCGTTTCATAGAAATCGAAGATCGCTTCGACGATCGCTTCGGGCTCCTCGATGATCTGCATGAGCCCGAGATCCTCCGCGCCGGCCATGCCTTCGCCGATCAGCTTGTCGCGCATCCAGTCGACGAGGCCGCGCCAGAAATCGCCGCCGACGAGAATGATCGGGATCCGGCGGCTCTTGCCCGTTTGCACGAGCGTCAGGCATTCGGACAACTCGTCGAGCGTGCCGAATCCTCCCGGCAGAACAACGTACGCCGACGCGAATCGCACGAACATCATCTTGCGCGCGAAGAAGTAACGGAAGTCGAATTCGACATCCTGGAATTCGTTGCCGCTCCTCTCGTGCGGCAGCAGGATGTTGAGGCCGATTGCCGGCGACTTGCCCGCGAAGGCGCCGCGATTCGCGGCTTCCATGAGCCCGGGCCCGCCACCGGAGATCACGGCGAAGCCGGCGTCGGACAAGAGCCGCGCGATCCGCTCGGCTTTCGCGTAGTACGGATGATCCGGCTTCGTGCGCGCGCTGCCGAACATCGAAACCGCCGGCCGCACACCCCGCAGCCGTTCGGTCGCCGCGGCGAACTCTGCCATAATCCCCATCACCCGCCAGGCCTCCTGCCCGTTGGTGGTGTACGTCGCCTGCGGATCGATGAGTTCCGGGATCTTGGTGGTCTGATACATGTCTACGCTCGTGCTGGTGGATGGGTCGTCATATCTGTATCGCGCGTTTCACGCGCTTCCCGATTTGCGCACGTCCAAGGGCGAACCTACGGGGGCCCTGCGCGGCGTGTTGTCGATGCTCCGCAGGATAGCCGAAGACGAGAAGCCCGACTACTTCGCCGTCGTCTTCGACGCTCCCGGAAAGACGTTTCGCGACGACTGGTATCCGTTGTACAAGGCGCAACGACCGCCGATGCCCGAGGATCTCGTCCGGCAGATCGAGCCGTTGCACGAAACCGTCCGTGCGCACGGCTGGCCGTTGCTGATGGTCGAAGGCGTCGAGGCCGACGATGTGATCGGCACGCTTGCAGTCCGGGCCGCGGCCTCCGGCATCGATGCCGTGATCTCGACATCGGACAAGGATCTCGCGCAACTCGTGCGTCCTGGCATCACTCTCGTCAACACGATGACCAACGAGAAGCTCGACGAGGCCGCGGTCGTTGCGAAATTCGGCGTGCGCGCCGATCAGATTCTCGACCTGCTGACGCTGACGGGTGACGTCGTCGACAACGTGCCGGGAGTGCCGAAGGTCGGTCCGAAGACGGCGGCGAAGTGGATTTCCCAGTTTGGGTCGCTGGATGCGGTGCTCGCGCACGCAAGCGAAATCGACGGCGTCGTGGGCGAGAATCTGCGCAAGACGCTCGATTGGCTGCCACACGGCAAGCGGCTCCTCACCGTGAAGACCGACTGCGAGCTGCCCGTCGCGCCCATCGACCTCAAGATGGGCCCTCCCGAATCCGACAAGCTGAAGGCGCTGTTCGAGCGCTTCGAATTCAAGAGCTGGCTGCGCGACGTCAAAGGGAGCGATTCGCGACCCGAATCTGCCGCGGCGATTGCGGATCGTGCGTCGGGCCAGGATGCGCGAAAGCACGCCGGCGCGGGTGCGCACGACGCGTCGGTTGCCGGCGATGCTCCACCTGCGGTCCCGCGCCACTACGAAACGGTGCTGGACGAAACGGCGCTCGAGAAATGGATGCAGGCGATCGATCGCGCCGAACTCGTATGCTTCGACACCGAGACGACGGGCCTCGACCCACTCGAAGCGAAGATCGTGGGACTGTCGTTTGCGATGGAGCCGGGGCGTGCGTGCTATATCCCGCTCGCGCACCGGTATCAGGGGGCGCCGGACCAGCTGCCGTTCGATGCGACGCTCGCGCGGCTCGCGCCGTGGCTCGCGGATCCGGCGAAGAAGAAGCTCGGCCAGAACGTCAAGTACGATCAGCACGTGCTCGCGAACCACGGGCTCACCCTCGAGGGCGTGGAGCACGACACACTGCTCCAATCCTACGTGCTGGAGGCGCACCGGCCGCACGACATGGACAGCCTCGCGTGGCGGCACCTCAACGTCAAGACGATCGCCTACGCCGAGGTCGCGGGAAAGGGCGCGAAGCAGATCGGGTTCGATCAGGTGAGCATCGATGACGCGACCGCGTACTCCGCGGAGGATGCCGATATCACGCTGCAGCTGCACCGTTTCCTCCATCCGCGCGTCGCCGCCGACGCCAAGCTCGATTACGTCTATGCGGCCATCGAGATGCCGGTGCGCCAGGTCCTGTTCGAAATGGAGCGCGAAGGCGTGATGCTCGACGTCTCGCTGCTTGCGGCGCAGAGCCGCGAACTCGCCGAGAAGGTGATGGCGCTGGAGCAAGAAGCCTATCAACTCGCCGGGCAGCCGTTCAACCTTGCGTCGCCAAAACAGCTGGGCGAGATACTTTTCGATCGGATGAAGCTACCGACGCTCCGGAAGACGGCGACAGGCCAGCCGTCGACGGACGAAGATGTGCTGACGGAACTAGCCGCCGACTATCCGCTGCCGAAGCTCATTCTCGAGCATCGCGCGCTGTCGAAACTGAAGTCGACCTACACGGACAAGCTGCCGCAGATGGTGAACCGGCGCACCGGCCGCGTGCACACGACCTTCAGCCAGGCGACCGCGGTGACCGGACGGCTCGCGTCGTCCGACCCGAATCTGCAGAACATTCCGGTGCGCACGCCGGAAGGCAGACGCATCCGCGAGGCTTTCGTCGCGCCGCCGGGACACGTCATCGTGTCGGCCGACTACTCGCAGATCGAGTTGCGGATCATGGCGCACCTGTCGCGCGACCCCGCGCTGGTCAAGGCATTCCAGGAGGGCGCCGACATCCACAGGGCGACGGCTGCCGACATCTTCGGTGTTCCCGTGGCGGAGGTCACGACGGACCAGCGGCGCTATATCAAGGCCGTCAACTTCGGCCTGATCTACGGGATGGGCGCATTCGGCCTCGCGCAGCAGCTCGGGATCGAGCGCGGCGCGGCGCAGCAGTTCATCGACCGGTATTTCCAGCGCTACCCGGGCGTCGCCACGTACATGCGGGCGACACGGGAGTTCGCTCGCGAACATGGCTATGTCGAGACGGTCTTCGGGCGTCGCCTGTGGTTGCCGGACATAAAGGCCGCCGGCGGGCCGCGCCGCGCCGGTGCCGAGCGCGCGGCGATCAACGCGCCGATGCAGGGCACGGCGGCGGATCTCGTCAAGCTCGCGATGATCGCCGTGCGCGACTGGTTACGGCAGGACCGCCTGGCGACGAAACTCCTGCTGCAGGTCCATGACGAACTGGTGCTGGAGGTGCCGGACGCCGAAATCGCGCGCGTGAAAAGCGAACTGCCGAGGCACATGACAGGCGTCGCCAAACTCTCCGTTCCGCTCGTCGTCGACGTCGGCGTGGGCCCGAACTGGGAGAAGGCGCACTGAGGAAAGCCCGGGCACCCGATTCAATCCGGCGCGCCGAAGATGTCCTTGTAGCTCGCGTAAACGCTTCCCGCGAACACCGGAAGAAGAACGAGCCAGCCCAGGCCGAACGGAATCGACGCCACGAACGCGAACACGAGCCCGAGCAAGCTGTAGATCAGCATCGGCATCACGTTGGCGAGGGACGCACGGAAGCTCGACATCATCGCGGCCCACGGTTCCGCGTTGCGGAATACGACCAGCGCCGGTGCAAACCAGTAGGCCATCATCAAAGGTATCCCGAGCAGCAAGCCCAGGAGCAGCGCCAGCATCGCGCCAATGCCGAAGGTCGCCAGCAACGCGTATCCGGCCTCCAGCGGATCGCCGGAAAGGAACGCGCCGATCCCGCTCATGCCGATTGCGGCGACCAGGATGGTGAGAACGGCCGCCATGATCGCGAACGAGCCCGCGAGATAGAGGAGGCCGACGATGAGGAGCGGTGTGAGCCGGTCGGAAAAGCTCGCGAACAGGTGGTTGATCGTGAGCGCTTCACCACGGTCCACCGCGCGGAACCCCGAAAGCACACCACCGGTGAGCACCGGCGCGAGCAGTGTGGTCGCCAGCGCCCCCAGCATCGGAATGAAGTGAAGCATGATCATGATGACGCAGAACAAAACCGTGATTGCGATCCACAGCCACGGCGCCACCGCGAACAGGCGCCAGCCTTCCCCCCACCATGCGGTGCCGTTGCCGATCGCGACCTTCGCCGGCCCGGGCGGTGGCGGCGCAGCCGCCGGGTCGCGCTCGAATCCGGCGGCAGGACCGCTCGAGGGGCGGGGAAGAATCGGGTCGTCCATGGGACATCGAAACGGCTTCGAAAACGGTACTGCGAAGAGCTCATCCGTCAATTCGACGGGCAAGCTCTAAGGTACCACGGCAGCCTGCGCCCAGCATTTCGGGCGCCGCAAAGACGAGGGGTTGTCGCGTTGCAGGAGGTGCGCGCTGCTGATCCGAAGCGTCAGTTCGAGGGCGGAGGATTCGCGGCGCGCATGCGCAAGCCCAGCTCCGCCGGCGCGTCGTTGCGCAGGTACCACGTGTATTGCGGTGTTTCGCGCAGGCAAACATAGCCGAAGGACCGGAGCAGGTGCCCCATTGCGGGGCTTTCCCGGCCGAAGGTATTCACGCGAACGACATACGCGGACTTGCCAGGGTTGGTCTTGAGCAACGCGGCCATCATCGCGCGGCCGTGGCCGTGACCGCGCCAGGCTGCGTCGACACCCGTGAGCCAAAGTTCGTAGCCGACCGCCGCAGCCTTGAACAGGCCGAATCCGATCGGTTTGTGCGCGCCGCCGCCCTCCGGCAGGTAGACATAGCCGGGGACGGCCACGGTGGCAAGGTCCCCGGTCCGCGGGTCCTCCTCGACGAAGTACCCGGTTGAAAGCGCCTGCCGGAGATTCGAGAAGAAAAGGGTTGCCTCCCGCGATTCGGTCGCAAGCTCGCGATCGAAGCTTCCTCTGACCGCGCCATCGCGAATCAGCGCGCGAAGGATTGGAAGATCAACGACGTTGGCGGGACGAAGCATAGGTCGATCGGCGGTGCCAAGGGGAGGAAAAGATAGCGCGGCCGGGACGGAGGGAGTAGCCAAGCTTACGAACGGTTGCCGCGGGGCCGTAGACGGTCGTCATCGCGACTCGGAAACCGGGGGGCCGCGCTTGGCCGCGCAGGAATCGCCATACGCACGCGCTTCCCGTTGCCGCCGAGAACCAAAGTGGTTGCATTTGGCCGATCTTATCCATATCATTAGCACTCGCTATTGCCGAGTGCTAACAGCGTCCCTGAATGGGAGCATCGTGTCCTCGGCAGCCGGTAGTTGGAAATGAATCCGGCACCATAAGCGACTGATTCAAAACAAACCTTTTCACAGGAGTGAGCACTAACCATGAAGATTCGTCCACTGCACGATCGCGTCATCGTTAAACGGCTCGAAGAAGAGAGGAAGACCGCCGGCGGCATCGTCATCCCCGACACCGCGGCCGAAAAGCCCTCGCAGGGAGAAGTCGTCTTCTGCGGCCCGGGCAAGACCGACGAACACGGCAAGCTGGTCCCGATAGGTGTCAAGCCGGGCAACAAGGTGCTCTTCGGCAAGTACTCTGGTCAGGAATTCAAGCTGGACGGGCAGGACCTCCTGCACATGCGCGAAGACGACATCATCGGCATCGTCGACTAAGCGTCCCGTCCCCAAGCACAAGCATTCAGGAGAATCAATATGGCAGCCAAAGACGTCCGCTTCGGCGAAGGCGTACGCAACAAAATGATGGTCGGCGTGAACATCCTGGCCAATGCGGTCAAGGTCACGCTCGGACCCAAGGGCCGCAACGTGGTGCTCGAGCGCAGCTTCGGCGCGCCGACGATCACCAAGGACGGCGTATCGGTCGCAAAGGAGATCGAGCTCAAGGACAAGTTCGAGAACATGGGCGCGCAGATGGTGAAGGAAGTCGCGTCGAAGACCTCGGACGTGGCCGGTGACGGCACGACGACGGCCACGGTTCTCGCACAGTCGATCTGCAGCGAAGGCTTCAAATACGTGGCCGCGGGCATGAACCCGATGGACCTGAAGCGCGGTATCGACAGGGCCGTGGTCGCCATCGTTGCAGAGCTCAAGAAGATCAGCAAGCCGTGCACGACCAGCAAGGAAATCTCGCAGGTCGGTGCCATCTCGGCCAACGCGGACGAGGCGATCGGCAAGACCATTGCCGAGGCGATGGACAAGGTCGGCAAGGAAGGCGTGATCACCGTCGAAGACGGCAAGGGCCTCGAGAACGAGCTGGACCTCGTCGAAGGCATGCAGTTCGACCGCGGCTACATCTCGCCCTACTTCATCAACAATCCGGACAAGCAGGTGTCTCTGCTCGAGGATCCGTACATCCTGCTGCACGACAAGAAGGTCAGCAACATCCGCGACTTGCTGCCGCTGCTCGAGCAGGTGGCGAAGTCGGGCAAGCCGCTGCTGATCATCGCCGAGGACGTCGACGGCGAAGCGCTGGCGACCCTCGTCGTCAACAACATCCGCGGCATCCTGAAGACGACCGCCGTCAAGGCGCCGGGTTTCGGTGACCGCCGCAAGGCAATGCTGGAAGACATCGCGATCCTCACGGGCGGCACGGTGATCGCGGAAGAGCTCGGCTTGAAGCTCGAAAACGCGACGTTGAAGGACCTCGGCCGCGCAAAGAAGATCGAAGTGGGCAAGGAAGACACGACGATCATCGATGGGGCCGGCGAAAAGGCGGCGATCGAAGCACGGGTCAAGAACGTGCGCAAGCAGATCGACGACGCTACGTCGGACTACGACAAGGAGAAGCTGCAGGAGCGCGTGGCCAAGCTCGCCGGCGGCGTGGCGGTGATCAAGGTGGGTGCCGCGACCGAAGTCGAGATGAAGGAAAAGAAGGCGCGTGTCGAGGATGCGTTGCATGCGACACGTGCGGCGGTCGAGGAGGGCATCGTCGCCGGTGGCGGTGTGGCATACCTTCGTGCGCGTGCCAACGTCAAGAACCTCAAGGGCGACAACGCCGACCAGGACGCGGGAATCAAGATCGTCATGCGCGCGCTGGAAGAGCCGCTGCGGCAAATCGTCAACAATGCGGGCGACGAGCCCAGCGTGGTCGTCAACAAGGTCGTCGAAGGCAAGGGCAATTTCGGTTTCAACGCCCAGACGGCGGAGTACGGAGACCTGGTCGAGATGGGCGTTGTCGATCCGACGAAGGTCGCGCGCTTCGCGCTGCAAAACGCTGCGTCAGTGGCTTCGCTCCTGCTGACGACCGAGGCGATGGTCGCCGAACTGCCGAAGGACGAGAAGCCCATGGGCGGTGGCGGCGGCGGGATGGGTGGAATGGGCGGTATGGGCGACATGGACATGTAACAGGGGAATCCACGAGCGGCCCGCAGTCCGGCCCCGCTCGCGGCAACCTCGGTGTCCCAGGGCCTGGCGCGCATGCGCTGGGTTGGAGTGGCGCATGATGTCGACAAAGGCCCGGCTTGTCCGGGCCTTTGTGTTGTGCGCCCGGCATGGTTTAGACTAGCCGCGGCCAATGATCATCCGAAGAAATACAGAGCTCACGCCCGTAGCATCGATCCGCATGTCCCGAACGTGCGCCGAGGCGAGCCGGGCGCTTGACCCATCCCCATGAGCTCCGGAATCCTGTTTGCCGTCGCGATCGCCGCGCTCGCCGTTGCCATTGCGGTCGGTTTGTTGCGGCGCAGGGGCTCGGGGGGATTCAAATCCGGCGTCGACGCCCCGAATACCGTCTCGCAGTGGACCGAGGGCGAGACGACGCGGCTCCTGTCATCGGCTGAACTGCCGGGGCTCTATCTGCTGCGGCCGCGGTTCCTAAGCAAGATCGAGAGCGTCGTCTACATGCTGCTCAAGGCCGCGTTCCCGCGGCACGAGATCTTCGCTCGCGTTCGCCTCGCCGACGTGCTGCAGGTGAAGATCGGCCCGCAGGGGATGGAACGGTTGCGCGCGTTCCGCAAGATCGCGAACCAGCATGTCGGCTTCGTCCTGTGCGACCGCGACATGACGATCCTCGCAATCGTCGATACCCGGGAACCCGACGCGGTAGTGAACCCGCGCGACCAGAAGCTCGAGATCATCAAGCAGCGCTGCCTGCAGGCGGCTCAGGTCAAGTACATCTGCATCTACCCGCAGCAGTTGCCACGGTACCGCGAGCTGCGCGAACAGATATTGGGCCCGTCCGAGGAAGTGCAGTCGGGGTAGTCCGTCCTTGGCTGCCTTCGCGAGCGTGTCAGACGCGTTCGATGATCAACGCGATGCCCTGGCCCACGCCGATACACATCGTGCACAAGGCGTAGCGCCCACCGGTCCGCTGCAACTGGTACAACGCCGTCGTCACCAGCCGGGCTCCGCTCGCGCCGAGCGGGTGGCCGAGCGCGATCGCGCCCCCGTTGGGATTGATATGGTCGGCATCGTCGGGAAGGCCAAGGTCGCGGGTGACTGCGAGCGCCTGTGCGGCGAACGCTTCGTTGAGCTCGATCACATCGATGTCGCCGAGCGCGAGCTTCGCCTGCGCCAGGACCTTGCGCATCGCCGGCGCCGGACCGAATCCCATGATGCGCGGGGCGACCCCGGCGACGGACGAGGCGACGATGCGCGCCCGTGGCGTCAGACCGTGGCGGCGGGCGGCATCCTCCGATGCCAGAATCGTCGCGCAAGAACCGTCGTTCACGCCAGACGCGTTGCCGGCGGTCACCGTGCCGTCGGGGCGGACGACGCCCTTTAGTTTGGCGAGCGATGCCAGCGTCGTCTCGCGCGGATGCTCGTCACGGCTCACGACCACCGGCTCGCCTTTCTTCCCCGGAATCGTTACCGGCACGATCTCCTCATCGAGGCGCCCGGCAGCGATGGCCGCCGCTGCGCGCTGCTGGCTGCGGAATGCGAACGCGTCCTGATCGGCGCGTAATACCTTGAATTCCGCAGCCACGTTCTCGGCCGTTTCTGGCATGCTGTCCACGCCATACTTCGCTTTCGTCAGGGGATTGATGAAGCGCCAGCCGAGCGTCGTGTCCTCGATCTTCGCAGCGCGCGAAAACGCCGATTCGGCCTTCGCCATCACGAACGGCGCGCGGGACATGCTTTCCACGCCGCCGGCGATCATCAGCGACGTCTCGCCGCTCTTGATGGCGCGTGCCGCGATCGCGATCGCGTCCATGCTCGAACCGCAAAGGCGGTTCACGGTCGTGCCCGCCACGCCGACAGGCAGGCCGGCGAGGAGCAGCGCCATGCGACCGACGTTGCGGTTGTCCTCGCCCGCCTGATTGGCGCAGCCGTAGATCACGTCGTCGACGGCGCCCCAGTCCACGCGGGGATTGCGCTCCATCAGAGCCTTGATCGGCATCGCGCCGAGGTCGTCGGCGCGAACCATCGCGAGCGCGCCGCCGTAGCGACCGATTGGCGTACGCACCGCGTCACAAACGTAGGCGTTGCTCAAGACGTCTCCCTGCTGCTGTTTGGCCTGGAGGAATCCAGGGCTATTGCGCTATCGCCGATGATCGCACGAGCGGCACACCGGTCATCCGCTGCAGCTCGCTTGGCTATCCATGAAGCGGCGCGGCGGTCTTCCTGCGCACGGGGAGGCTTCGCCGCGACACGTGCCCCACCATCCATTTCACCGATCGGCGCGCGCGTGCGGCCACGGTGGCGAGCGGCAGCTGCACATAGTCGTCGTTGAACACTTCGAAACTGTAATCGCCGCGGTAGCCGAGCGCGTCGAGGCGCTGCACGAGCGCCGCGATCTCGGCGCTGTGGACGCCTTCCCCGGGAAACACGCGGAAGTGCCGCGCGGTATTGATCCGCTCGTCCGGCGAGCGGACTTCCCGCCACATGAAATCCGAAAGCTGGACGAACAGGATCTTCTCCGGGTCGACGTCGTCGAGCGCGTCGAGCTGGGTGCCCGCCGCGAGCATGTGATACGAATCGACGGCCAGACCGAGATTCGAACGGTTCGCACGTCTCACCAGGTCCCAGGCCTGGGGCATCTCGCTGACGTGACGGCCCCACGATAGCGCTTCGAACGCGATCCGGATGTCGAAAGGAACGGCGAGCATCGCAAGCTTCGCGAGGTCGCGCACGAACGCTTCCGAGTCGTCCGTCGCGTGCGTCGACGTGGTCGAACAGACGAGGAGCACCTTCGATCCGAGCGCGCGGCACATCGTCAGCATCGCGCAGGCGATGTCGAGCTTGTACGCGTGCAGGTGCCCCGACAGGCCCTCGAAGTCGCGAAGCACCTGGAATCCGGTCACGCGCAGGCCGCTGCGCTTGACCGCTTCGATGGCGGCGCCCTCGCCGTCGGGATGCCCTGCGATGTCGCGCGCCTGCAGCATGATCTGAGTGAAGCCGGCGGCACGAACCGCGCGCAATTTCGCCTCGAGCGGGCCCGCGAGCGTAATGGTGTCCATGCCGAACTGGTCGAGGTTCATCGGGCGGCCCGTCCAGCTGCGGGCGTGTGGGGAGCGAGGTGGCTGTGGACGAGCTCGAACGTGACCCCGCCGAGATAGATCTGGGTCAGCGCACCCTTGTCGCTCGGCTGGATCGGATCGCGATCGACAAAGACGACGCCACGCTCCCTGAGGGCCCGGACGGCCGCGCGCACGTCGGGCGCCCCGATCCCGATCCGAAGCAGCCGTTCCTCCCAATCGATGTCCTCGGACCCGGGGGGCGGCTCGATCAACTGCATGTAGAACGTGTCGCAGGGAGCCTGTAGCAGCGTTCCCTTGGGCATGATGCCGAAATACTGGCCGCCGGGGAGCACCGAGAATCCCAGCAGCTGCGTGTAGAAATCGATCCAGTCGTCGGTTCGGTCATCGTGAATGGTCTGGACGACGCCGAAATAGTGCATCTGCGCGATGGCGGGTGGATTCGGGTCCACCCCGGGGAGCGCGACAAAATCGACGTCGTAGATGGAGAAGTCCCGGTATCGATCGACGAAGTAGAGCAGGCTGTCGCCGACGCCGCGGATGCCGGGAATGTTGAGCTCCATCGCAGACGCGCGCGTGGGCATTTCCCATGCGCCCAGGTCGAGCGCCCGGCGCCACGCGTAATCGGCGTCCCGCACGCGGAAAGCGATCGCGGAAATCGCCGGCTTCGCCCCGGGCGCCGACATGCCCGGAAGCACGTCCGCGTGGGCGTTGACGATGACGTTCATCGGCCCCTGCCGATAGAGCATCACCTCGCGCGAGCGGTGCCGCGCGATCGGCGTGAAGCCCATCGTCTGCAGAACGGCGCCCAGCGCCTGGGGCTGCGACGTCGCGAACTCGATGAATTCAATGCCATCCATTCCCAGCGGATTGCGAGGCTCTGGGTTCTTCTCTTCCACGGGCATTGCCGTCCTCTAGGGGTCTTCCGGGGTCGTCGATACGCAAGCCATCGCCGAAAATCGCGCCGCGCTCGCGCTGCCACCCGTCGTGGCCAAACGTCGGCTGGGGGCTCGCCGCTACTTCATGAAATTCATGTAACCCCAGAGCAGGATCATGGCCCCGGCGATCGACATGATCCAGCCCGCGGGATGGAACTGGCCGTCCGGGGACTTCCAGATCAGGCTGCTGATGAAGCCGCCGACGATCGAGCCGCCGATGCCGATGAGGACCGTGAGCCACCATGCCATCGGCACGGGCCCCGGATAAAACCAGCGCGCCAGAATCCCGACGATCAAGCCGACGATGATGGTCCAGACAATACCCATGATGCCCATGATCGCTCCTCGAGTCTTGTTATGCGGCGGCGCTTCGCGTTCGCGGCAGGCAGCCGCACATGCCGCGGTGCATCGGTGCCGCGCGGGTGATGCTAGCACAGCCCCCCGGTGCCCGCCTCCGTAAGGTTGTGCGGCCTCGAACCGACGGATGGTGACGACGACTACCGGGATCTGGCGTGACACTCTCCCGCTTGCTTTGCGGCATCCGCTCTGGCTGGCCACTCATCGCCGCGCTCACCGTGGGCGCATCGATCGCCGCGCCCGCAGGAGCCGGCGTTTGTTCCGCGGCGAGCGGACCCAAGACGGTCGCGCTCGTCGAACTCTACACGTCCGAAGGTTGCGACAGCTGTCCGCCGGCCGATCGGTGGCTGACGTCGACCCTTCCGGCCGAAGCTACCGGCACGAATGCAACTGCACTCGCTTTCCATGTCGACTATTGGGACCGACTCGGCTGGAAGGATCGCTTTGCGTCCCCGGCCTGGACCGAGCGTCAATATGCGGCGGCGCGCGCGAGCCGCTCGCGCCTTGTGTACACGCCGCAAGTCCTCTTGCAGGGCCGGGACTTCCCTGATTGGCGCAACGGAGGCGGCGCTTCGGTCTTCGCCGCGACTGCCGCCAGGCCGGCGCGCGCCCGTATCGCGCTCGAGGCGGAAAGCCAACGCGACGCGATCGCGGTGAAGGCGATGGCGCACGTCCCGGCCAGCGGCGATCGCAAAGGCACGGCGCTCTACGTAGCGCTCACGGACAGCCAACTCGTATCGGACGTGAAGGCGGGCGAGAACAAGGGTGTTCGTCTGACGCACGACCACGTCGTTCGCGCCCTGAGTGGAGGCATCCTTGTAAACGGCAGCGGTGACGCCGGCGGTGACATCACGCTTCCGCTTCCGATGGAAGCAGGCACAGCGACGACCATCGTCGCCTTCGTGCAGAACACGGACACAGGCGACGTGCTGCAGTCGCTTGCGCTGCCCATCGCCGCAGGCGGTTGCGGCGCGCCACGCTGACCGCTTGCGGCAGGCGCATTCAGCGGGCCACGCTGAGGAACCAAGGTTCCCTGACCACTCGTCGTCGCTCTCGCGGGAGGAACACCGGAGGTCATCTCTCTCGTTCGCGGTTACACTCGCGCGTGCCGCGACGGTCTCGCGTGCAGCCCCGTTGTCGCGAGGGAAAACGCGTGATCAACGTGCCACGCCGCTGGTTTCGCCATCTGGGCCCCGGCCTCATCACGGGCGCCGCTGACGACGACCCAAGCGGGATCGCGACCTACTCGCAGGCCGGCGCGCAGTTCGGGTACCAGCTCGGCTGGACGATGGTTCTCACCTACCCGCTGATGGTGGGAATCCAGATGGTCAGCGCCCGGATGGGGCGGGTGACCGGGCACGGGCTCGCCTCCAACATCCGCCGGCATTTTCCTCGACCGGTGCTTTACATGATCGTGGCGATGCTGGTCGTCGCCAATACGATCAACGTCGCCGCCGACATCGCGGCGATGGGCGAGGCATTGCAGCTCGTCGTTGGTGGGCCGGAACATGGTCACGCGATCGTGTTCGGAGGGGTCT
This sequence comes from uncultured beta proteobacterium, assembly GCA_963844005.1. Classification (GTDB taxonomy): domain Bacteria; phylum Pseudomonadota; class Gammaproteobacteria; order Burkholderiales; family Casimicrobiaceae; genus CAIWHR01. The sequence goes on from CAWJMQ010000017.1 coordinate 28,357, forward strand.
CGCTCCTCCTGCAGGTCTTTCTGCCATATCAGCGCTACGTTCGCTATCTCAAGTGGCTGACGCTGGCCCTGCTTGCTTATGTCGCAGTCGTGTTCACGATCGCGGTCCCGTGGCGGGATGTGCTCGTCGGCATCGTCTGGCCGAAGGTCGCGCTGACGGCACAGACGCTGACCGTCATCGTCGCGGTCTTCGGAACCACGATCAGTCCCTATCTCTTCTTCTGGCAGGCGGCGCAGGAAGTCGAGGAAATCAATGCCGATCCGGCGGCATTTGCGCTCGCCGATGCGCCCGACGACGCGCACCGCCACCTCCATCGAATCAAGGTCGACACGTACATCGGGATGGGGTTCTCGAACCTCATCGCGCTCTTCATCATCATCAGCACGGCGGCGACGCTGCACGCCGCCGGCGTCACCGATATCCAGACGTCGGCGCAGGCCGCGGAGGCGCTGCGGCCGATGGCCGGCGATTTCGCATTCCTGTTCTTCAGCCTCGGCATCATCGGCACCGGGCTCCTGGCAGTGCCAGTGCTCGCTGGCTCCGCCGCGTACGCGGTGGCCGAGACCTTCGAGTGGAAAAGTGGTCTCGACCTCAAGCTGCTCGAGGCACGCGAGTTCTACGCGATCATCGCGCTTGCAACGCTCGGCGGCGTCGCGCTCGACTTCACGCCTATCGATCCGATCAAGGCGCTGTTCTGGAGCGCAGTGATCAATGGCGTGATTGCCGTTCCGATCATGGTGGTGATGATGCTGCTCGCGGATGATCCGAAGGTGATGGGGCCGTTCGTGGTGACGAGGCGGCTGAAAGCGCTGGGTTGGCTCGCGACGTGGACGATGGCGGCGGCGGTCGTCGCGATGTTCGCGTCGTCGCCATAAGCTCCCCGAGGAGGGAGACCCGGCTGCCGGCGTTCGTCCTCTTCGGGCCCCGTCGAAGGTCGCGCCGTGCGTCAGCCCGTAGGGATCGGCGCTGTTTCCGGCAAGCGGGTCAGGCACCATGAAATCGAAGTCGCAGCCTGCATCCGCCTGAAGCACATGGTGGACATAGAGGCGCCGATATCCGGACACGCGGGTATCGAGCTCCGGCAATGCCAGACGGGCTTGCCTGCGCTCGATCTCGTCGGGTGAAACGCACAGGTCGAGCCGCCGGTTGTTTACGTCGAGGCGAATCCGATCGCCGGATTGCACCAAGGCAAGCGGACCGCCGACTGCGGCTTCCGGCGTGATATGCAGGACGATCGTGCCGAATGCGGTGCCGCTCATTCGCGCGTCCGAAATTCGAACCATGTCCTTCACCCCTTGCCGCGCGAGTTTCATCGGGATCGGAATGTAGCCGGCCTCCGGCATGCCGGGCGCGCCGCGCGGCCCGGCGTTGCGCAGAACGAGCACGTCGTCCGGCGTGACGTCGAGATCGGGCGCATCGATTCGTTTGGCGAGGTCGTCGAGCGAATCGAACACGATGGCGCTGCCAATGTGGTCGAGCAGACCCGGCGTCGCGGACGCGTGCTTGATCACGGCGCCGCCCGGCGCGAGATTCCCCCTCAGGACGGCAATCGCGCCGCCTGGATAGACCGGGTTGTCGACGGAACGGACGACCTGCTGCTCCCGGACGATTTCCGATGCGGCAATCACTTCACCCAGAGTCTTGCCGGCAACGGTCGGCACGTCGAGATGCAGCAACGGCCGCAACTCGCGCAGCACCGCGTTCAATCCGCCGGCTTCGTGCAGGTGCTCCATGTAATGCTGCCCGGACGGCTTGAGATCGACCAGCACCGGGACCCTGCGGCCGAGCGCATCGAATCCGTCGAGATCGATGCGGACGCCGCGGCGCGCGGCGATCGCGGTCAGGTGGATCAGCGCGTTGGTCGAGCCTCCGATCGCATGCAGGACCACCAGCGCGTTGGTGAATGCTTCCGCGGACAGCAGCGGTCGGGACGGCGGGCCGGATCGGGCGAGTGCCACCGCCCGCGCGCCGGAGGCTTCGGCGAGGCGAAGGCGCTCGGCGTGCACTGCGGGGATGGTCGCTGCGCCCGGCAGGCTCATGCCCATCGCTTCGGTCATGCATGCGATCGTGCTTGCCGTCCCCATCACCATGCAGGTGCCGGCGGTCGGCGCGAGCCGCGCGTTGACCTCGTCGATGGCATGTTGATCGATCTCGCCCGGCCCGGAACCTCGCCCAGTAGCGGCGGCAGTCGGTGCATGCGCCGAGTCGTTCCCCCTGATGTGTGCGGGTGAGCATCGGGCCGGTCGGGATGACGATGGCCGGCACATCGACCGATGCAGCCGCCATGAGCTGCGCCGGAATGGTCTTGTCGCAACCGCCGATCAGCACGACGGCATCGACCGGCTGGGCCCGGATCATCTCCTCGGTGTCGAGCGCCATCAGGTTGCGCAGATACATGCTGGTCGGATAGGCGAACGATTCGTGAATCGAAATCGTCGGGAATTCCATCGGGAGACCACCGGCCAGCATGACGCCGCGCTTTGACCGCGGCAATGAGTTGCGGCACCGTCGCATGGCAGGGATTGAAGTCGCTGTACGTGTTCGTGATGCCGACGATCGGTCGCTCGAGCGCGTCGTCGGAGTAGCCCATCGCCTTGGCGAAGGCCTTGCGCAGGAACAGCGAGAATTGTGCGTCGCCGTAGCTCGTAAGACCGCGGCGCATGCCGCTCGTCATGACGCGGAAACCGGCTGCCGCAAGGTCAATGGCATGGTGTTTGTCATTTGATCTTGCCGCGCGCGGCGACGCGCCAGACACATTCGACGCGGCCGCCACGGACGCCGACGATTTCCTCGTGCAGATGGACGGTGGTGTCGGAGTAGCCGACGACGAACTCGATCCTGTCGCCGACCTTCGGAACATCGCTCGGATGCGCGAGATCGATCTTCGTGTGCTCGGCCGAGAGCTTCAATCCGGCTACCGGCAGCAAGCCGGAAGGTGCCGGCATGGCCGCGTCTCCACTCATCGCTTTCTTGCCGGCGTCGACGACGATTCGTGTCGGTGACGGCCGGCTCGATACCGTTGTCAACAAGGTGAGTGCGGGCGAAAAATCGACATGGTAATGGGTAAGGTAGTGCATGTCGCTGAAAATGGCGCCGCCGACCTGCACCTCGGTCACACCGGGCTGCTGCGCACAATAGGGAAAAGTGCCCGTGCCGCCGCAACTTACGATCTCGACTGCGTGGCCGGCCTCTCTGCAGGCGCGCGCGCCGGCCACAAGCATCGCGACAGCGTCGCGGACCACGCGCTCCTTCTCGGCCGGATCGGCGATCGTCGTGGCCTGACTCTCCCAGCCTGTCAATCCGACAAGTCGAAGACCGGGGCGGTTTGCGATCTCGCGCGCGAGCGTCACCACCGGCGCACCGGGCTCGACGCCCGCGCGGTTCATGCCGATGTTGACCTCGATCGCCACTCGCAGGCGCTTGTTGGCCCGCTGGAACGCTGCATCGAGCTCGGCCAGGTTCAGGACGCTGTCGACGCAGACGATCGGGTCAGCGCGACTGGCGAGTTCGACCAGTCGCGCGACCTTAATCGGCCCGACGATCTGATTGGCGATGAGAATATCGCGGATGCCCGCGGCGGCCATCACTTCCGCTTCGCCCAGCTTCGCGCAGGTAATGCCGATCGCCCCCGCGGCAATCTCAATCTTCGCGATTTCCGGCGTCTTGTGCACCTTGGAATGCGGCCGCCACGCGACGCCGCTTGCGCGGCACGTCGCGACGATCCGGGCGATGTTGGCGTCCATGATGTCGAGATCGACCAGCAGCGCCGGTGTATCCAGCGCGGACTTGGACTGGCCGATCGGACGCTGCGACGTCGCCACTAGCGTATCCATCGGGCCGAATCCCCGGCGTCGTCACGCGGACGATCGCGATCGGCAGACCGATAGGCGTGTTCGACAATACGCAGCGTTTCGAGATTTTCGACTGCATCGGTCTCGAATGGCGCGCCGGATTCGAGGCAATCGACAAAGTGCGCGATCACGCCGTCGAAGCTCGCCTGGTAGCCCCGATCCCTGTCGTAGATCTGGTTGCGCGGTCGCGTGCCGAGCAAACGGAGCTCGTCGTCCGCGAAAACGACACTCGCCTTGCTGCCCACGATTTCCAGGCGATCCGGCGGCCGTGCGGGATAGCCGGGTGCGGCCATCGTGCCCGCGACCTCGACCGGCGCGCCAGTTGCGGTCTCCATGAAGATCGCAGCCATCGTTTCGCCGCGCACTTCGGCGAGAGTATGTGCGGTACGGGCGCCGACCACCCGGAGCTCCCCGCAAAGGAAGCGCATGACGTCCAGGTGATGGATCAGCACCTCCGCAATCATCAGTCGCTCCTCGTGCTGCATGAAGGGCTGGCGTTCGAATGCCGGTCGCCGGCCGCTCGCGTCCGGCAACATCCCGGACGAGATCATCGCCATGCGCCCGAGGATCACGTCGCCGAGTTCGCCTGCATCGATCCACCGCTTGAGCTCGCGATACCACGGCCGGAATCGCCAATTCTCGTGCACCATGAAGCGCGACTTGCCTTCGATCCGGCGGACCAGCGCCTCCGATTCGGCCAACGTCGGTGTCATGGGCTTCTGGCACAGCACGTCGACGCCACGTGCGGCGGCGGCATCGACCCACCCGGCGTGCGTTTGGCGCGGCGAAGCGATGTCGAGCGCATCGATCGCCTCCGCGGCGAACAGCGACTCCGCGTCGCGATAGCAACTGGGGATCGAGAATTCGCCGGCGCGTCTGGCGGCCTTGTCGGCGTCCGGGTCGCAAACGGCAACGACGCGCACACGCTCGCCCAGGTTTCGCCAGCCGATGAGGTGATACCAGCTGATCATCCCGGCGCCCGCAAGCGCGACCTTCAACGGTCTCGAAGTCCTGGGTGTCGCGGCCATCGCTCAGTCTCCGGATCCAAATAGCCGGATCGGATTGATGATGCGGGTCTGAAAATCGACAATGATGCGATCGGAATCAGTCACGATGTCCTCCTCCCACTTCCGGACTAAACGATGGCCTTCGTTGTGGCTGGATCGAAAAGATGGATCGCCGCCGTATCCAGAGCGATCTCGAGCCGGTCGCCGTTGCGCAGGGCCGTGTCCCGCCCGATTCGCGCGATCACCTCGTCGTTGGACGCCGGGAGCGTCACCAGCAGCAGGGTCTCGGCGCCCAGCGGCTCGACGGCGACGACGAGCGCGGACAACCGGGTAAGCTGCTCCGTGCCGCCGACCGGCGCGATTTCGTACAGGTCTTCGGGCCGGATGCCGATGATCACGTCGTGACCGACGTGGCGGGCGAGCGAGGGCGCCGTGCGCTTGGGCAGCGCAACGGTGCCGCCGGCAACGCGGACGACGGCGTGGCCGTCGATGGCGTCGAGACGGCCGTTCAAGAGGTTCATCGGCGGATTTCCGAGAAACCGCGCCACGAACGTGTCGGCGGGGTTCCGGTAGACCTCCAACGGACGGCCGATCTGCACCACCTCGCCCTTGTTCATGATGCAGATGCGGTCGCCCATGGTCATCGCCTCGACCTGGTCGTGGGTCACGTAAATCGAGGTCGTGCCGATCTCCTGTTGCTGCTTGATGAGCTCGTTGCGCGTGGTCACGCGAAGTGCCGCGTCGAGGTTCGACAACGGCTCATCGAACAGGAAGACCTTGGGATCGCGGACGATCGCGCGACCGAGCGCCACACGCTGTCGCTGCCCGCCTGAAAGCGCATGCGGTTTGCGCTTCAACAGTTCCGCCAGTCCGAGCTTCGCTGCCGCGTCGCGGACGCGCCGGTCGATTTCCGGCTTTTCGACGTTGCGCCGCCGCAACCCGAAGGCCAGGTTATCGTATACCGTCATGTGCGGATAGAGTGCGTACGACTGGAACACCATCGCGATGTCGCGCACCTTGGCCGGGACCTGGTTGACGACGCGACCGTCGATCGACACGGTTCCGGAGGTGATCGGCTCGAGACCTGCGATCATTCGCAGCACCGTGGACTTGCCGCAACCGGACGGACCGAGGAGAACCATGAACTCGCGATCCGCAACGGTGAATCCGACATCCTTGACCGCTGGCGTGGTCGCGTTTTCGTATCGTTTGCACAGCTTGTCGACGGTGATGACGGCCACGTTCGCTCCACGCCCGACGTCAGCGGACGGCCCCGGCCGTCATGCCCTTGATCATGGTTTCGGAAAAGACCGCGTAGATCAGGATGATCGGAAGAATCGCGATCATGAGACCGGTCGCGACCATCCCGACGTCGAGCTGGTGGCTTCCAGTGAAGTGCATGATCCCCAGCGGAAGTGTGCGCTTGGCATCGTCGGTCAGCAGCACGACGGCGAACAGGAACTCGTTCCACAGGATGATGAAATTGAGCGTCACCGTGGTGAAGATCGCCGGCGCGCCCACGGGCATCGTCACGCGCCAGAAGATCTCGAAGTCGGAATAGCCGTCCATCCGCGCCGCATCGAAAAGATCCTGGGGAATCTGCACGAAAAAGCCTTCCAGGATATAGACCGTCATCGCGATGTGCGTCGCCACGTAGACGATGACGAGCCCTGTAAGCGTGTTGTAGAGGCTGAGATCGAGCAATATCTGGAACAGCGCAAGGATCACCAGCTGCGGTGGCAGCACCAGCCCCGAGAGAATCAGGAAGCGCACGACCCGGTTGCCGCGAAACCGGTAGCGGGCGAGGCAATGCGCGGCCATCGAGCCGATCACGGTCACCAGCACGACCGCGGTCACGACCACCGCGGTGCTGTTCCAGAAATAGGTGCTGTAGTTCGCTTTAGTCCAGGCATCGACGAATTTGTCCCAATGGACCGGCGATGGAATGCCATAGGGATTCTTGAATATCTCTGCCGTCGTGCGGAGCGACATCACGGCGACCCACAGGAATGGACCGCCCGTCACGATCGTGTAGACCACGACGAACAGAACAAGCGGCAGGCGGCGCACGTGTCCGAGCCCGAATCGCATTTGCATTGCCATGGTCGGCCGGTGCCTGTGCCAGTACAGACTGCTAGAACTCGAGCTTGTCGCGCTGACGCGTGAGGCGGGTCATGATTGCGATGAAGGCGAGGATGATGATGAACCACAATACGGCGATCGCGGAGGGATAGCCGAGATCGAACGTATTCCACTCGAATGCGCGCTTGTAGACATAAGTCGAGACGGTTTCGGTCGACCACAGCGGTCCGCCCCCGGTCATGATCCAGATCAGGTCGAAGACCATCATCTTGCCGATGAACGACAGTACCAGGAGGTTCACGATCGTCGTGCGAAGCATGGGAATGATGATGTGGACGAGCTTCGCGAACCAACCGCAATTGTCGAGCTCCGCCGCGCCGAGCACCTCGGCCGGCAGCGCATGGAGCGCAGCGAGAAAGACGATCATGTTGAAACCGAGCCACTTCCACTCGTGCGCCACGAGGACGGACCACAGAGCCGTGGACGGGTGCCCGAGCCAGGATTGCTCTAATGCGCCCAAGCCCAGCCAACGAAGCGTGGCGTTCGCGAGTCCCCAGTCGTAGTCGAGGATCCACACCCAGATAATCCCGACCACCACGTAGGACATCAGCACGGGAGTGAACCAGACGACGCGCAGGACCGGCGCGAGCGGCGCCCGCGCGAACAGGCAGAGCGCCAGCAGCAATCCGCCGATCACGTCCACGATCGTGGCGACGATCGTGAACAACGTGGTGTTCGTGACCGCCTTCCAGAAGACCGGATCCGAGAACAACAGTGTCGTGAAGTTTCCGAGGCCGACGAACTCGACGACTCCTTGTGGCTTGATCGCATGAAACGCGTTGTAGAACGTGCGCACGACCGGATAGATCGTGAACCCCGCGTAGATCAGAAGCGCGGGCGCCAGGAAGGTGACAAGAATCCCGGGGCCCGCGCTCCGCGCGTCGAGTTCAGGCCGCGCCATCCCGCTCCTGCAGAGCGACCATATGGTCTAGCCCTTGTAGCAGCCCTTGTTCATCATCTGGACAGTCTGATCGACCGACAGCAGGCCGCCCGGGAACCCGGAGTTCAGCACCTGGGCGAACGTCTCCTTGCACTCACCTGTGATCATGTCGCGCGGCTGGCCGATGAAATATTTCTCGCCCTTCTGGCGGTCCATCAGTTCGGTGAAGTAGGCCGCGTGCGGACCGGTGAAATTCTTCACGTCGGCCTTGATGCCGGTTTGGAGGTAGACGGTCTCGATCCACATCTTGCCCATTTCCGGTGTCGACATCGCGTTCAGGAACGCGGCCGCCGCCTCCTTCTGCTTGCTCGCGGCGTTGATGGCGAAGCTCGCGCCGATGGTGGACGTCTTGCATTCGTTGCAGGCGCCGCCATCCATCGCGGGAAACTGCATGATGCCGAGCGGGAAGGTTACTGGCTGTCCGCCCTTGTCCTCCGGCACGAAGGCGCGGCCCGTGTAGAAGCTACCCATCGGCAGCATCAGCGCTCCGGGCTTGCTGTAGAAGTAATAGTGCGACTCGCCGAGCTTCAATGTCATGAAGTTCTTCGGATAGGCGCCGGCGTCGACCAGCGCCTTGACCCAAGTGAGAACCTCGACGACGCGTTTGTCGGCGAAGGACAGCTTTCCGGTGAAAAGCTTCTGATAGTCGTCCGGTCCGAGCTTGCGGAGCAGCGCTTCGACGGTGATGTACGCGCCGGGATAGGGACGATCGCCCACGCCCTGCGAAATCGGGGTCATTCCCGCCGCGCGAGCCTTCTTGACCAGGTCCAGGAACTGCGCCTGGGTGAACTGGCCGTTCGCGGGCAACGTGACTCCGAGCTGCTTCAACATGTCCTTGTTGTAGTAGAGCTCGACCGTGTACGCCTCCTGCGGAATGCCGTAGGTCTTTCCATTGTGGATCCAGACTTTGCGCGCCCACGGCTCGATGTTGTTCCAGTTCACGAGATCATCGAGTGGACCGACATAGCCGGCGGTGATGTACTCGACCTGGTCGGGTTCGACATAGAAGATATCGGGTCCCTTGCCCGCCGGCAGGGCTGTCTTCAGCGCAGCATTCAATGGGTTCTTCTCGTACCAGGTAATCTTGACCTTGGTCCCGGGCCGGCTTTTTTCGAGATTCTTCGCCGCCAATTCGCGGAAGGCCACTTTCGCCGGCTCGTCCGCCTCGTGGCTCCAAACTTCCAGGGTGACATCCTCGGCGCTCGCCTTCGTCACCACGCCGCCGCCCAGTACTGCAAGCGCAACCGCCGCCGCGGCCGCCGCAAACCGTATTCCGAAGAATGCACGCATTGTCTCGCTCCTCATGGACCCGCGCAGCCCGCGATGGCCAGCCGCGACGGATTGGTTCCAACGGTATTTTTCCTTATTGGGCCGGAGCGCGCCGGAGGCTCGTCCCGGTAGCCGCCGATACTAGTCCAAAGGGCGATCCGTCACCAGTACGCCTTCGGATCTCCTGGGGATTGTCGGCCGACAGGCACGTGCGCGCGCGCGGCGGACAGCTTTTGTGGCTGGCGTCAGGCATCAACCGGACACTTCCCGTAACATGCTGGCTGCCATTGGAAAGTTGAGGCAATGGAAGTCCGATTCGGAATTCGATCCCTTTCGCGAAGCGAACGAGGAGCGGCGTGAAATCGACCGAACTTTCTCCGCTGAACGCGTTGAATGCCGCCGTGCTCTCCGACGTCATGGATGGTCTCGGTCTGAACCGGCAAGCGATGAAGCCGTTCATCCGCCCGCTCGACGACGATATTGTGCTCGTGGGGCGCGCGCGAACGGGTCTCTACATGCCCGCCTACGCGCCGCGCGAAGGCGAAAATCCCTACGAAGTCGAGATCGCGCTGGTCGACGATCTGAAGCCCGGAGAGGTCGTCGTGCTCGCCTGCAATGGGCCTACCGATCGCATCGCGCCGTGGGGCGAGCTGTTGTCGACCGCCTCGCACGCACGCGGAGCGGCTGGTTGCGTGACCGATGGACTGGTGCGCGATGTCAAGCAGATTCGCGCCATGCGCTTTGCCGTCTTCCACGGCGGCATCGGTCCGCTCGACACCAAGGGCCGCGCGCGAATGGTCGAGCGCGACACCGGGTCGAATGCGCGGGCGTCGCCGTCCGGTCCGGCGACATCGTGTTCGGCGACGTCGATGGCGTCGTCGTGATCCCGCGCGAGCACGAGCACGAAATCGTCACGCGCGCCGTCGAAAAGACCTCGGGCGAGAAAGCGTCGCGCGACGCGTTGCGGCAAGGCGAACTGCTGGGCGACGTGTTCCGGCGCTTCGGCATCCTTTGACATCGTTGCCGCACGCCGCGTGGTCGATCGAGCCGCAATGACCTGGCAGATCGGGAAGATGTGGGTTGCCGCAGCAGTGGGATGCGCGCTTTGTGTCCCTGTGGCGGCGCAGCAGGCGGAGATCGGATCGGCGGAACCTCCGCGTACGTCGGTCATGCTTTTCGCGCAGGCGCCCGGCGGCGCCGCCGAAGGTCGCGGCGTTGCGGTCAAGCCGGTACGCCCCGGATTCAATGGTCTTTATCCCGGCATGCGTGTGGCGGAGCTGCCGAGCACGCTGACGCGAACGGGCAATATCGGCGAGCTGGAAGGATTCGTCGGGCCCGACTACATTCAGGCGCAGTTCTCGGGCGATGCCGTGACACAGATTGCGGTCATCTACTACTCCGCGTCGTCGAGATCCATGCCGATCGTCGACCGCAAATTGTCGTTGGCGGACGCGTGGCGCATACACGCCGTGGGGGAAGACGTACCGGAGTTCGCGCTCTACATGGCATATCTGCAGAAAGTGGAAGGCCTCATCGATGCGCGGAACCTGATCGCCTACAAGCTCAAGTTTCCCAAGGAGGAATTCAGCAGGAACGCGCCGGCCCTGTTCCATCCGCAAACGCGTGTCGAGAGAGTCGTGTATGTGAAGGATCGCGTGGAACTGGCGTTCAACTACCAGCCGATCGGGAGCCGCGAACTGCTCAAGACGATCGCGGAGCGTTATCGCGAGGCACTGGCGAAATAGGCAAATGCCGGCGCCGCGTTCGGGAGTTGCGGCAGGGCTCGCAGCGCGGCAATCGCACCGCTAGCCCTGCAACCTTTGGCAATTCCTACTTCTTGCGTATTTTCGTCAGCTCGGCGTTCACCTCGGCGACGAACTCATCACCCACGGTCTTGGAGTGCTTCTGGATCACCGGCTGCGCTTTTTCCTTCAGCTTGGCGATTTCCTCGGGCGGAAGTTCGACGACGGTCATCTTCGCCGCCTTGAGCGCGGTCAGCACCTTCGCGGCCTCCTCGCGCGCTACTTTGCGCTGAAAGGCCGTCGTCTCGACGGCGGCGTCCCGCAGGATCTTCTGTTCGGCGGGAGAAAGCTTGTCCCACGTCTTCTTGCTCACGATGACGATCTGCGGTGTGTACATGTGGTTCGTCATCGCGAGGTACTTCGTCACCTCGTTGTACTTGCCATCGAGGATGTTGAGCAGCGGGTTGGTCATGCCGTCGATGCTGCCTTGCTCCAGCGCCGTGTAGGTCTCGGTGAAGGGCATGGGCACCGCGTTGGCGCCCGTGGCGTTCATGAAGTCCACGTAGACGGGCGTCGGGATCACCCGCATCTTGAGACCCTTCAGGTCGTCGGCCTTGGCGATCTGCTTTTTCGACGTGTGCATTTCCCGGAAGCCAAGATCGAAGAACGTGAGTCCGACGAGACCTTTCTCGGGGAGCTTGTCCATCAGCTTCTTGCCGATGGGGCCGTCCAGGATTGCGTCGGCTTCCTGGGCATTGTTGAAGAGATACGGGAAATCGAGGACCGCCATCTCCTTCACGTTGCCGGCGAGCAAGCTCGCGTTCATCACGTTGAGATCGATGGTTCCGCCCTGCATCGCCGAGACCACCTGCAGGTCCGGCCCCAGGGTTCCGCCCGGAAACACCTTGATCGTGATATTGCCGTTGCTTTTCTTCGCGACCAGTTCCGCAAAATGCTCGACGCCCTGAACCTGCGGATGGCCCTTGTTGCTTGCCGCCGTAAACCGCAGCGTCCGCTTTTGAGCGTCCTGAGCCACGACAGTGCTTGCGAACATCAGTGCCGCCGGCAGAAGAGCGGCCGCAACCAGACCTTTCGTCAATCTGCGCATGATCCCCTCCCAAAGATATGTACCAAAGCCGTCCCGCGAACGCAGGAGTTCAAGAACCGACGAGCCGCTTTGTGGACCGACTCTTGGACGAGCTTATGGCGATTGCGACGAACCGGTCACCCAACCAAAGTTAGGGTAATGGGAAAGATCAAGGGTATCGAGCCGTCAAGCGCGCCCACGCCACCGATCTGGATCAAGTGCATTCGCGGTGACGCGCCTTGCAGATCGCGAGGACTTCGTCGGGGTCGCGCTTCCACCAGGTGTTGGCGGAGAAGATTTCGACTTCGTGCATGCCGCGGTAGCCATTGGTCTCGAGCCACGACCGCAGGAGCGGCAGGTCGATGACGCCGTCGCCCATCATCCCGCGATCGGTGAGAAGGTCGGTCGTCGGCACGAGCCAGTCGGAGATGTGGTACGCGAAAAGGCGGGATGGCGTAGCGCTCCCAGCGCGTTCGATCTCGCGTTTGAGGTGCGGGTCCCACCAGACGTGATACGCGTCGACCCCGATCCCGAGCCCCGGGCCGAGTTCGTCGCAAAGGTCGTTCGCATGCTCCATCGTGTTCACGCACCGCGCGGTCCGCCGCGTACATCGGATGCAGCGGCTCGATCGCGAGCGGCATTCCGGCCGGCCGCGCGTATTCGAGCAGCTCGCCGATCCCGTCGCGCACCATGGCGCGGGCGCCGGCGATGTCCTTGGAGCGTTTCTCGCCGTCGCGGTCCTTCGGCAGGCCGCCGACGACGAGCACCAGGCATTGGGCGCCGATGGCCAGCGCTTCGTCCACGGCGCGCTTGTTGTCGTCCACGGCCGCGCGGCGCCCTTCTCGGTCCACGGCCGGAAACATGCCACCGCGGCAGTAACCGGTGACCGTGAGTCCCGCGTCGCGGATGCGAACGGCACTGTCCTTCAATCCGGCCGCCGCGACCTGGTCGCGCCACGGCGAAATGCCGCGGATCCCGTGCCGCAGGCAGCCGCTGACGATTTCCGGCAGCGTCCACAGTTTTCGAACGGTCGCCGTGTTGAGCGACAGCAGACTGCCGTCGGGTTCGGTCATGGGTCGGGGTCAAGCAATGGCTGCCGGCAACGGCGCGATCCGCCGTCAGCCTTTCGCTCGGGTTTCCAGAATCGCAACGGCGGGGAGCGTTTCGCCTTCGATGAATTCGAGGAACGCGCCACCCGCGGTCGAGATATACGAAATGCGGTCGGCGCACGCCGAATTTGTGGATCGCTGCGACGGTGTCACCGCCGCCGGCGATGGAAAAGGCGGGCGATTCGGCGATCGCATGGGCCAGCGCTTTCGTCCCGCCTGCGAAAGCGTCGAACTCGAATACGCCGATCGGCCCGTTCCAGAGGATCGTTCCCGCCTTGGCGATGATCATCTCGAGTGCGGCAACCGAGGTCGGGCCGATGTCGAGGATCATGTCGTCGGGCGCGAGATTCTCGATCGCCTTCAGTTCCGGGGCCGCGATTGCCGACAATTCCTTGGCGCAAACCACGTCGACCGGGATAGGTACCTTGCCTGGAAACGCGTCGAGGATCGCCTGCGCCTCGCTCACGAGGTTGACCTCGACCAGCGACTTGCCGACCTTGCCGTGCGCCGCGAGGATGAACGTGTTGGCGATGCCGCCGCCGACGACCAGGACGTCGACCTTCGCGGCCAGCGCTTTCAGAACCGTGAGCTTGGTCGAGACCTTGGATCCCGCGACGATCGCGACCAGAGGACGCGCGGGATGGGCCAGTGCCCTTCCCAGCGCCTCGAGTTCGGCGGCCATCAGCGGGCCCGCGCAGGCGATGGGCGCGTATTTCGCGATGCCGTGGGTCGTCGCCTCGGCGCGGTGCGCGGTTCCGAACGCGTCGTTGACGTAGGCATCGCAAAGCTGCGCCATCTTCCGCGCGAGCGCGTCGTCGTCCTTCTTCTCTCCACGGTTGAAGCGGCAGTTCTCGAGCAGTACGACGTCACCCGTTGCGAGCGCCGCGTGCCAGCCTCCGCCGTCCGTCCAGTCACGGATCAGCGGGACGGGTCTGCCCAGAAGCTCGGACAATCGCTTCGCTACGGGTGCGAGCGAGTCGCCCTCGGTCCATTCACCCTCCGTCGGCCGCCCCAGATGCGAAGTCACCATCACCGCCGCTCCGCGTGCGAGCGCATCGCGTATCCCCGGCACCGATGCGCGGATCCGCGAGTCGTCGGTGATGTTCCCGGCGTCGTCCTGCGGCACGTTGAGATCGGCGCGGATGAAGACCCGCTTTCCGCGGACGTCGATGTCGGCAAGGCGAAGTATATCCATGGCGGTCAGATGTGATAGTCGAGCGGCAGCATGGTCTCGACGTCGACGACGCGTACGGTGCGGCCGCGCAACGAAGCCCGAATCTGCACGAGCTCGTCGTTGATCCGGCTTGCCGTCGTCACGAACAGGAACGGGAAGACCGAGTGAGCGACCGCGGCAATCCCTCCCAGCAACATGCGACCCCCGAATCGGAACGCGAAGCGCATGTGCTGGAAATAGGTCTCGCCGACGGACGCAGGGTGCGCGGTAAAGGGATTGAGCATGATAGTTTCAGGATCCGTTGGTGCCGGGTCGCAATCAAGTCGAAAGGTAAGTGCTCCACGTGCCCGCGCGCAGCAGTCGGAAATCGTCCGGCGTCAGGCCGAACTCGAGCGTGTCACGCAATGTGCCGTCGCCACGCCGGCATTCGTTGCGCAACGTCGCCTCGTGTGCGAACCCGAGCCGCAGTGGCACGGCGGCGCTGCGCACGTTCTCGACGTCGCAACGAATGCGCACCCGTTGCGCGTGCAGCGTGACGAAGGCGAACGCGGCAATGAGCGCCGTGGCTTCGGTGATGAAGCCCCGGCCTTCGAACCCATTTCTGATCCAGTAGCCGATTTC
>CAWJMQ010000018.1:0-60673 GCA_963844005.1 uncultured beta proteobacterium
AGCCTTCTTGAGGATTGAGCACGTCGGTCCTAGTCGAATCTTCATCCCCGCGAGGTTGGTCACGACGCTGTCGGCCACCTCGAAGCGGTTTTCGTGCGCTCCCCGTTGCGGCGAAATCCTACGACGCCCAAGGCGGGGCGCGTTCCGCGTCCACACCGTAGCGCCTGATCGCAGCGGTTAGCACGTCGTTCGCGAGCGTTCCATCGCGGACCAGGCCGTCCAACGCGGCGATCACCACGTGACGGCGGTCGACTTCGAAGAAGCTGCGCAGCGCCGAACGGGTGTCGCTGCGACCGAAACCGTCGGTGCCCAAGGCAATGAAGCGCCCGCGGCTGTAGGGAGCGATGAGTTGAGGATACGCGCGCACATAGTCGGTAGCCGCGATCACGGGCGCCTCGCCCTGAAGGAGCTGTTCGACGTGACTGCGTCGCGCGGGCTCACCTGGATGCAGGCGGTTGGACCGCTCGACTTCGCGCGCTTCCCTGGCGAGCTCGCTGAAGCTCGTCGCGCTGAAGATCTCGCTCGCGACATTCCAATGCTCGGCGAGCAGTTCTCCGGCAGCGATGACCTCGCGCAGGATGGCGCCGCTGCCGAGCAGCCGAACGGCGCCTCGGCTCGCAGCGGGCTCGTGGCGGGCGAAGAGGTACATCCCTTTGATCACCTGCGGCGCAACATCTTCAGGCAGCGACGGCTGGGCATAGTTCTCGTTCATCACGGTGATGTAGTAGAACTCGTCGACGTTATGCTCCATCATCTGTCGCATTCCATGATCAATGATCACCGCCAGTTCACCTGCAAATGCGGGATCGTAGGCGCGGCAGTTGGGCGTCATCGCTGCGATCACGTGGCTGCTGCCGTCCTGATGCTGCAATCCTTCGCCTCCAAGCGTCGTGCGGCCCGCCGTGGCGCCGATCAGGAAGCCCCGGGCGCGCTGATCGGCCGCGGCCCAGATGAGATCTCCGACGCGCTGGAACCCGAACATCGAGTAGTAGATGTAGAACGGCAGCATCGGCTGCCCGTGCGCGCTGTAGGATGTTGCGGCGGCAGTCCAGGATGACAGCGCTCCTGCTTCTGTAATGCCCTCTTCGAGCAGTTGTCCATCGCGCGCCTCGCGGTAGTAGAGCATCGATCCAGCGTCTTCGGGCTCGTAGCGTTGTCCCACCGAAGAATAGATGCCGATCTGCCTGAACAGGTTCGCCATCCCGAACGTGCGCGCTTCGTCGGCCACGATCGGAACGATGCGCGGGCCGAGCACCTTGTCTTTCAGCAGCGCGCTGAAGAGGCGCACCGCGGCCATCGTCGTGGACATGGCCTTCCCTTCGGACCGAAGCGCGAACTCGCCGTAGCTTTTGAGCGGCGGTATGGCCACCGCACTTGCTTTGCGGATGCGTAACGGCAACGCGCCGCCCAGGGCCGCCCGCCGCTCCCTCAGGTAGGCGATCTCGCGGCTGCCGTCGACAGGCCGATAGAAGCTCAATTCGGCGACCTCCGCATCGGTCAGCGGCAAGAGAAACCGATCCCTGAATTGCTTGAGGGCATCCACATCGAGCTTCTTTTGCTGGTGGACGGTCATCCGCGACTCGCCTGCCAATCCCATCCCATAGCCCTTCTTCGTCTTGGCCAGGATGACCGTCGGCCGTTCCTTGTGCAGAGTCGCTGCGCGGAACGCCGCATGGAGCTTGCGGAAGTCGTGGCCTCCTCGCGTCAGCGTGTCGATCTGCGCTTCGCTCATCTGGGCGACGATCTCGCGCAGCTCCGGTGCGCGACCGAAGAACCGCTCGAAGTTGTACTTGCCGTCGTTGGCCCCAAGCGTCTGGTATTCGCCGTCCGGCGTATTCGCGAACGCGCGCAGGAGGCTGTGGGTCTTGTCGCGCGCGAACAACGGATCCCAATCCGATCCCCACAGCACCTTGACGACGTTCCAGCCGGCGCCGCTGAACAGCGATTCGAGCTCCTGGATGATCTGCCCGTTCCCGCGCACCGGACCGTCCAGACGCTGCAGATTGCAGTTGATGACGAAAGTCAGATTGTCGAGCTCCTCCCTGGCCGCGAGCGTCAGCGCACCGATCGATTCCGGTTCATCCATCTCGCCGTCGCCGAAGACGCCCCACACCCGGCGCTCGCTCGTGTCGGCGATTCCGCGATGCTCCAGGTAACGCATGAAGCGCGCCTGGTAGATCGCATTCATGGGGCCGATGCCCATCGAACCCGTCGGGAACTGCCAGAAATCGGGCATCAGCCACGGATGTGGGTACGAGGACAACCCCCTCCCATCCACTTCCTGCCGGTAGTTCGCCAGATGCTCCTCGGAAAGCCTGCCTTCGAGATAGGCACGCGCATAGACGCCCGGTGCGGAGTGCGGCTGGAAGAAGACGAGGTCGCCCCCGCGGCCGGCGTCGGCGCGGAAGAAATGGTTGAAGCCGACCTCGAAGATCTCCGCGGCGGAGGCGTAGCTGCCGATGTGCCCGCCAAGCTCGCCGTACGCGACGTTCGCGCGCACGACCATCGCCAGCGCATTCCACCGGATGATCGACGTGATGCGCCGTTCGAGATCGAGGTCGCCCGGGTACACGCCTTCCTGCTCGACCGGAATCGTATTGCGATACGCCGAATACGGCGGAACGTTGGCGACGATTCCGCGCTGTTGCGCCTGCTCCTCGAGCAATCGCAGCAGGGCAAGCGCACGGTCGTGTCCCGCTACCCGCACCACGGACTCGAGCGCGTCCAGCCACTCGCGGGTTTCCTCAGGATCGGTATCGACCGTATCCGTGCTCATCGAGCGCAACAGATTGTTCGACATGCCGGCGCTGACATTCATTGGCATCTCCGATGCAGTTGGCGGAAACGACTCGGTGCCCCGGCGCGAGCCTGTATCAGCCTGCTAGGTTTGCCACTTCAACCGCAGTCCGGGCTCATGCCAATCCATGGCCGCGAGGCGCCCTTCATGCGCAAGCGTCACGAACGCGGTCCGCAGATCCGGACCGCCGAAACAAAGATTGGTGACACCGATGTCCGGCACCGGGTGATGCCTGACGTACGAGCCGTCCGGTGCGATCTCGACGATTGCACAGCTGTGCAGCGCCGCGACGCAGATATTTCCTGACGACGCGATGGCGAGGCTGTCGAGACGCACGAAGCCGGGCAGACCCGCGACCAGCGTGCCCCCGTGCGGCGACGGCCATGGCCGCCTGCGCACCTCGCCGGCAGCGGTCACCTCCCATGACCAGACGCGTCCCGTCTCCGTCTCCGCGACGTAGAGCGTCCGGCCATCCGGCGATAGTCCTACGCCATTGGGAGTGAATATCGGGCCGATCACTTCGCGAATCTCGGATCCGTCGGCGCGCGCCCAGTAGACAAAGCCGCGATCCATGTCGCGCGCTCGACGCTTGCCGAGGTCGGTGAACCAGAATCCGTCGTGCTCGTCGAACACCAGGTCGTTCGGTCCGCGGAGTTGGTGCGCGCCACAACTCGAATAGAGGCGCTCGACCTTGCCCGTACCCAAATCGACGAGCTCGATGCTGCCGCCCGTGTAACCTTCGTTCTGCAAGTAGGGGCGCATCGCCCCCCGCTCCTTTATCCACGTAAAGCCACCGTTGTTGCAGACATACATCTTTCCGCCGGGGCCGAGCGCGGCGCCGTTCGGTCCCCCGGGAATGTTGGCGACGACCTCGACCCGGCCATCCGGCGTGATGCGCGAAAGCGTTTCGCGCGCCACTTCGGTGACGATGACGGATCCGTCCGGCATGGCGACCGGCCCTTCCGGGAATTGCAGGCCCGATGCGATGATTTCCATTGTCGTGATTGATCGCGGTGAATTCGTGCTTACGCTGGCTTGAAGCGCTTCAGCAGGTCGTCACTCGCTCTCGCCAGCAGCACCTGGTCCGCACCGATCCCCACCATCGTATATCCGCCTTCAAGATATCGCCTCGCATCGGTTTCGACAACGGCGAGGATGCCGGCCGCTTTACCCGCGCCGCGGCACGCGCCGTGGATCGAGACGATCGCAGCCTGCACGTCCGCTTCCGAAGCGCGGCCGAGATAGCCCATCGTGGCCGCGAGGTCCGACGGCCCCACGAACAGTGCATCGACGCCGTCGACGGCGGCGATATCCTTCGCAGCCGCGACACCCGCAGGCGACTCGATCTGCATCGCGAGGAACATGTCCTGCTCGGTGTTCTGCAGATAGTCGCGGATGCGGCCCCAGCGATTCGCCCGGGTCGATCCCGCTACACCGCGCATCCCGCGCATCGGATAGCGGGCGGCGGCGACGATGGCCGCGGCCTCCTCCGCGCTTTCGACGCTCGGCAATATCAGCGACCGTGCGCCGATATCCAGAAACTGTTTGATGAGGTCCCTGTCGCGGCTCTGCAACCGTACCAGCGGCTCGACCGGGTATGCCGCGACAGCCTGCAACTGCGCAAACACCGTCACGAGGTCGTTCGGCGAATGCTCCGTGTCGATGGCAAGCCAGTCGTAACCCGATCCGGCGACGATTTCCGCCGTCACGTTGCCGGCCAGCGAGCACCACAACCCGAATTGGGCGCGCTTTTCCGCAAGTGCTCGTTTCAGCTCATTCTTTCTGATCATGTTCGTTCCTCACCACCGGATGTTCGTTATGCTCATCGCGCGCTGCTTCAGTGCGTGAGCAAACGCACCGGGGCAGTTGTCGGTACCAGTGGCGGCGGCTACTTCAGGCCCCGGACCCGTTCGAGCTCGCTCCTAAACAGCTTGACGGTCTCCGCGTCATATTCGGTGGCAATCCGCTCGGCGACCGGCCTCGTGCGCTCGCGCATCTTGGCAATCTCCTCTGGAGCCAGCGTGTTGTATTGCATTCCTTTCGCCTTGAGCTCGGCGACGGCCGCCTCGGTCTGCTCGCGGTTGACGCGGCGCTGGTATGCGCGGGACTCGACCGCCGCCTCGCGCATGATCTTCTGCTCGGTCGGCGACAGCTTGTCCCAGAACTTCTTGCTGACGAGCACGATGGGCGTGGTGTACGCGTGATTGGTTGCGCTGATGTACTTCTGCACCTCGTAGAGCTTGCTCGATGTGATCACCGACAGCGGATTTTCCTGGCCGTCGATCGCCTTGGTCTCCAGCGCCGTGTAGACCTCGCTGAACGCCATGGGCACCGGATTCGCGCCGAGCGCCTTGAACGTATCCACGAAGACCTGATTGGGAATGACGCGGAGCTTCAGACCGTCTATATCCTCAGTCTTGTTGATCGGCCGGCGGCTGTTGGTCACGTGGCGAAAGCCGAGGTCCCAGTAGACCAGCCCGACCAGGTCTTTCTCGAGAAGCTTGTTGAGGAGCGCCTGGCCAAAGGGTCCGTCGACCAGCGCGTCCGACTGCTGTGGAGTCGCCACGTTGAACGGGAAATCGAGCAGCCCGAATTCCTTCACGATTCCAGTGAGCGAAGCCGTGGAGGTCGACAGGATCTCCTGCGTGCCTCCGCGCAAGAGCCGACTGCTGCTGCATCTCGTTGCCGAGCTGCGACGAGGGGAACTCGCGGACCTTGAGCTTGCCGCCGCTCTTCGCTGCGACGATTTCGGCGAATTTTTTCACCGCGAGGCTGATCGGGTGATCAGTGTTGTTGAGGTGACCCCAGCGAATGGTGTGTTCGCTGATCTCCTCGGCGCCGGACACGCCGGCGGCGAGCAGCGAGACGGCCGCTGCGAACGCAATCGAAAAGGCTCTTGGCTTGTTCATTGAATGACTCCTCCTTCTGTGATAGTGATCCCGCCGCCAGAGCGGCCGGGTGTTTGGTGGATTTATCCGAAGACTTCGGGATTGACGACGAATTTCGGCCGCTCGCCGCGCAGCACCGCGGCCATGTCGTCCGCCATCGACTTGAATATCCGTGTCATCGCCCCCGCGGTGGTCGCCATCGAATGCGGTGACGTCAGGCAGTTCTGGCACTTGAAGATCGGATGCGTGATATCGGGCGGCGCGGGATCGAACACATCGAGCCCGACACCGGCGAGCTGCCCGCTCTGGAGCGCCTCGTAGAGCACGTCCAGACTTTCGACCAGGCTCCCACGCGACAGATTGACGAGGTACGATCCCCGCTTCATCTTGGCCAGCGTGGCCCGGTTGATGAGGCCGATGTTCTCGGGCGTCGGAGGGCAATGGATCGAGACGAAATCCGCCGTCCGGAACAGCGCATCGAGCTCGACCATCGTGACGCCGATTGCGGTCGCGCGCTCCTGCGGTACGAAGGGGTCGTACGCGACGACGTTCATGTTGAACGGTCGCGCCATCTCCGCCAGCAACTGCCCTATCCGGCCAAAGCCGATGATCCCGAGCGTGTGCCCGTCGAGATCCCTACCCTGCACTTCGAGGCGGCTTTTCCAGTTGCCCGTCTTGAGCTGCTGGTCCCAGAAGGGAAGCATCTTGCACAACGCGAGCATGAACGTCATCGCCCCTTCGGCCACCGCGCGCGAGCCCGCGCCGGGCGTGTAGATCACAGGAATCTTCCGGGCGGTCGCTGCGGCGACGTCGACGTTGTCGTAGCCGACGCCCGTCCGGCCGATGACCCTGAGCAACGGCGAAGCGTTGATTACCACATCGCGGATCGGTAGCGTTCCGCCCCTCGCCACGAACGCGATCGCACCGTCGATCTGTTCGACGAGCGCCGGCTCGCTCGTGTCTGAGGCGAAGACGAGCTCGCCGAATTGGCCGAGGACTTTCTCGGAATAGTCGTCCAGCCGCGCAGTAGAGAATATCTTGGGTCGAGACATCGTCGGTTCCGTGGTCGATTGAGGTTCTGGCCGTTTGCGTACGGGATTCGATGAGGCAGATTGTCCGGTGACCAATTCGGAATTTGGTTACTATTGCGATTCCCATTGGGAATCACGCGAGAACCCTTATGCGCTTCGAAGACCTGCAGGTCTTTTCGGTCGTGGCCGATTGCGGAAACCTGCGGCGCGCCGCGGAGAAGGTCGGCCTCACTCAGTCGGCCGTCACCAAGACGCTGCACCGTCTGGAGACGGAGTTCGGTGTGCCGCTGGTCGAGCGCAGGACGCGTGGCGTCGTGCTTTCCGCGGCGGGGACCCTGCTGCTCGGGCGCGCCGTGTCACTGCGGACGGCTGTCACCGATCTCCGCGCCGAAATGCTCGCGATCAAGTCCGCGAGGTCGGGGACCGTGCGTATCGGAACGATCCCCGCGTTGCTGGAAACGACGCTTATGCCCGTTCTGGCGCGGTTCCTGGCGCGCGACCCCGATATACGATTCGAGGTGAGCCTGCAGGTGTCCTCGCGGCTGATTCCGGAGGTGATGCAGGGCGACATCGACATGGCGCTGTGCCTCGCGCCGGAGACGATTCCCCCGGAACTGCAGTCGGACAATCTCGGCAAGCTGCCTTTCCACGTTGTCGGCCGGTCGGGTCACCCGCTTGCGCACGCGGGCTTCAATATCGGCGAGTTCGCCAAGGCTCGATGGCTGCTGCCGACACGCGATGTCAACAACGCGATGCGCACGGCGATCGAGAAGCGGCTCGTCGCCGCGGGTTATAAGCCGCCGACTGCCGTGGTCGAGACCGACAGTTCGGTTGCCCTGTACGCGTCGTTGGTCCGGGAGACCAATCTGATAGCTCCCTTGACCGACCGAATGCTCAAGTCCCAGGCCGGGCGCGGCCTCGTCGCCCTGCCATTCGTCAAGACGCCGCTTACGCTGGATCTGCGCCTGCTCTTCCGCAGGAACGCGTTCCTGTCTCCGGCGACGCGCAAGTTCCGGTCAGCGCTGCATGCACTCGTCCTGCAAAAGGTCAAGTGAGCGTGCGCTCCAGATTAGTGCCCATCGCACCGCGCTGGTGCGCCGGTCACGCATTTTCTGGCCGACTTGAGCACCAATGCCGTGGAAATGAATCACCGGTCCGCGGCCGGTCAGAATTCCATATCGAGCTCGTCGATTTCCTCGGGCTCCTTCTGCGCCGCGGCAGTCCACTCGACCATTTCGGGCAACGCCAGGATATGCTTTCCGTACGTTGCGCACCCCCGGTCGACCTTCACATCGTAGGTCACGAAGCGCGTCACCACGGGAGCGTACATCGCGTCGGCCATCGTGCGCGTTCCGAAGAGAAACGGCCCTCCGTAAGTCGCGATGCATTCCTTCCAGATCGCCGTGATGCGCTCGATGTCGGCGACCGCGCGTGCCCACACCTTGTGACCGGGAAAGACGCGCTTCAGGTTCATTGGCAGCGCCGATCGCAGGCTGCTGAAGCCGGAATGCATCTCGCCGCATATGGCACGGCAATGCGCGCGCGCCTTTCGATCGGCCGGGAGCAGCCCGGCCTTCGGCTTGACCTCGTTCAGGTACTCGGCAATGGCGAGCGTGTCCCACACCTTGATCCCGTCGTGCGTCAGGCACGGCACCAGGATCGACGGGGACAGCAGCAACAACTCCTTCCGTGCATCCGCATTGTCGGGCGCGACCATCACCTCCTTGAATTCGAGGCCGGAGAATTTGACGAGCAGCCAACCTCGCAGCGACCACGACGAATAGTTCTTGCTGCTGAGGCTCAGGGTGGCGACCTTGGCCATGATTCGGGTCTCCTCGGGCGATTGCGCACCGATCTGGGTCACAGCGAGGCGCTGCGCGGGCAGGCCGCACACCCATTGCAAGCGACGTGCCAATGATCGCCGGATTGGCCCGCAAGTTGCATGCGTCACGGGCAAATCCCCCGCGCAGGATGCTGTCGAAAGGCGCGATGCTCTATCACACGTATCAGACGCACAACGACGTCGTTCGGCCGCTCCGCACGCTGGCGAAGTCGGCGCTGCCCGCGCTCAATCTCGCCGTCGCGGGCCCGGTCCGCGTCAGAGGCGTGCGCGAGCTCGCCGCGGCGTGCGAGGTCTTCGCGCTTGCGGCGCTCACCCACAAGCGTCCCGATTTCCGTATCCGGTCGATCACCCTCGGCGGGCGCGACATCGTGGTGAACGAGGAAGTCGCGCACACGACGCCGTTCGGCACATTGCTTCATTTCCGAAAAGGCATCCCGCAACCCGGGCCGCGCGTGCTGATCGTGGCGCCGATGTCGGGCCATTTCGCGACGTTGCTCCGCGAAACGGCGCGGACGATGCTGGCCGACCACGATGTCTACATCACCGACTGGCACAACGCCCGCGACGTTCCGCTTCGGGACGGCTCGTTCGGGCTCGACGAATACATCGAGCACATCATCGATTTCCTGGCGGCGATGGGACCGGGCTCGCACGTCGTCGCCGTGTGCCAGCCGTGCGTGCCCGCGCTGGCGGCAGTCGCGGTGATGTCGGAAGACCAGCATCCGGCGACCCCGGCCAGCATGGTGCTGATGGCCGGGCCGATCGACTGCCGCATTGCGCCGACTCGCGTGAACAAACTCGCGACCGAAAAACCGATCGAATGGTTCGAGAAGCATCTGATCGGCCCCGTCCCGCTCCGCCACCCGGGTGCATTCCGCCGCGTGTACCCCGGATTCCTGCAGCTCACTGCGTTCATGAACATGAACCTCGAGCGCCATATCGGCGCGTTCCGCAACCTCTACGATAGCTTGGTGAAGGGCGACACCGAGAAAGCCAGCGCGACGCGCGCGTTCTACGAGGAATACTTCGCCGTCGCGGATCTTCCCGCCGAGTTCTACCTCGAAACCGTCAGGCACGTATTCCAGGACTACGCACTTGCGGTGGGCAAGCTCAAGTGGCGCGGCCGCGCGGTCGAACCGCGCGCGATTCGGCGCACCGCGTTGCTGACGATCGAAGGCGAGCGTGACGACATCTGCGCGCTCGGGCAGACGCTCGCCGCGCACGAACTCTGCAGCGGACTGCGGCCGTACATGCGAACGCACTACGTTCAGCCCGGCGTCGGGCACTACGGAGTGTTCAGCGGCCAGCGGTGGAACAACAGCATCTATCCGGTCGTACGGGACGTCATTCACGCATCCGGGTGATGCCGGTTCGACCGGCAGTGCGCCCGCACCTTGCATAACGGCGCCGGTTCGACCGGCGGTTCGCCCACAACTTGAGTGGCGCCGGTATCCGGCTCCCGCGTTCGGCCCGACTGATCCAACCGGCGTTCGGGCGTCCACGGGGCGCGAGTGGCGCCTGTCCGGAAACCGCGGCAAACGCCAGATTACTAAACAATGGCCCTCGGATGCCGGCGGATAGGGTTACGCTGCACCGCAGCATGAAAAATATTTGTGGCAGGGCTTGAAATGTTTAGCAAAACGCAGGATGCTAAACACATTCACGAAACATGCCGGCAGGTTGCCGGCGTCGTGGAAGTGCCGGCCCGTGGCGAGCGCCCCTGGCCGACGATCAGGGACACCACCATCTGGAGGATCCGGTCATGAGGAAATTCGCAAGGAGCGCGAGCGTTGTGGCGTTCGCGGCAATGCTGGCCTTCGCGCCCGCGGCAGACGCACAAACCAAGTCGCTCACGCTGTGCTGGGCAGCTTGGGATCCGGCCAACGCGTTGGTCGAACTGTCCAAGGATTTCACGACCAAGACCGGCATACAGATGAAGTTCGAATTCGTGCCGTGGCCGAACTTCGCGGACCGGATGCTGAACGAGCTCAATTCCAAAGGCAAGCTGTGCGACCTCATGATCGGTGACAGCCAGTGGATCGGCGGCGCGGCGGAGAACGGACAGTACGTGAAATTGAACGACTTCTTCGCCAAGGAAGGCATCAAGATGAGCGACTTCATGCCTGCCACCGTGACCGGGTATTCGGAGTGGCCGAAGCACACGCCGAACTACTGGGCACTGCCGGCGATGGGCGATTCCGTCGGCTGGACGTATCGCAAGGACTGGTTCAACAGGGCGGAGATCAAGACCGAATTCAAGACCAAGTACAAACGCGATCTCGCACCCCCCAAGACCTGGGATGAATTCAAGGAGGTCGCGGAATTCTTCCAGAACCGGACGATCGACGGCAAGAAGGTCTATGGCGCCTACATCTTCACCGAGCGCGGCTCCGAAGGCATCACGATGGGTGTGACCAACGTGCTCTATCCGTTCGGCTTCAAGTACGACGACCCGAAGAGGCCGTACGTCATGAACGGTTTCGTGAATTCGGCGGACTCGATCAAGGGCCTCGAGTTCTACAAGTCGATCTACAAATGCTGCACGTCACCGGGACTCACCAACGCGTACATGCAGGAAGGGCTGGACGCCTTCAAATCCGGCCAGGTGGCGATGATGATGAACTGGTTCGCGTTCTTCCCGGGGTTGTACAAGGACCCGAACGTCGGCGGTGACAAGATCGGGTTCTTCATCAATCCGTCGGCGATCACGAAGGGTGTGCAGCTCGGCGGGCAGGGAATTTCCGTGGTCGCTGCCTCGGCCAACCGCAACGAGGCGCTCGCAATACATCAAATGGTTCGCGTCGTCGGACGTCCAGAAGAAATGGTGGTCGCTGGGCGGCTACTCGTGCCTGAAGTCGGTCCTGCAGGACCCGGGCTTCGTCAAGAGCGCGCCGTTCGCCAAGGAGTTCCTGGAATCGATGGACATGGTGGTTGACTTCTGGGCCGAGCCTTCGTATGCGCAATTGCTGCTCGCCATGCAAAAGCGCACGCACGACTACGTCGTCGCTGACAAGGGCACGGCGAAGGAGGCTCTCGACCTGCTCGTGGCCGACTGGGCGAAGGTCTTCAAGGAGGAAGGCAAGATCAAGTAACGGAGGTTCGCCGCTTCGCGACGCAGGCATCCCCCGGGCCGGTACCCCGGGGGTATCGTGGTGGTTGTGGCTACGACTCCCGGATCATGAACGCGCTCGACCCGCAGGCCCTCGTCGACAAGGCGGTCCATGGCACGCCCGAACCGCTGGCCCGCCGTGTGCGCGGGCTGTCCGATCGCGCGCTCGCGTGGCTGTTCATCACGCCGACCATCGTCCTGTTGCTCGCGATCAACATCTTTCCGCTGCTGTGGACCATTCGGCTCTCGTTCACCAATTACCGCGCCAACAGGACCAATGCGGCGGTGTCGGGTGTGGGCATCGACAACTACGTGTCGGTGCTCACCGACCCCGACGTCTGGGCGGCGATGCAGGCGACCGCGCATTTCCTTTTCTGGACGATCGCGCTGCAGACGCTGCTGGGTTTCATGCTCGCCTACCTCATCGACCGGCGCTTTCGCGGGCACGGATTCTGGACCACGGTCATCCTGATCCCCATGATGCTGTCGCCCGCCGTCGTCGGCAATTTCTGGGCGTTCCTGTACCAGCCGCAGATCGGCTTGTTCAATTATGTCGTCGGGTTCCTCACCGGCATTCCTCCGTCGTCGTTCGAGATGATCGGCTCGGTCAGGCTCGCTCCATGGTCGATCATCATCGTCGACACGTGGATGTGGACGCCGTACGTCATGCTGATCTGTCTCGCCGGACTGCGCTCGATCCCGGACTACATCTACGAAGCCGCCGAAGTGGACAGGGCGTCGAAGTGGCGCCAGTTCTGGTCGATCACGCTGCCGATGGCGCTGCCATTCATCATGCTGGCGATACTGTTCCGCGGGATAGAGAATTTCAAGATGTTCGACATGGTCAACCTGCTGACGTCGGGAGGGCCGGGCTCGACGACCGAGGTCGCGTCGATCACGTTGAAGCGCGAGGCGTTCGAAAAATGGCGCACCGGCTATTCGTCGGCGTTCGCGATCATCCTCTTCGTCACCGTTTTCGGGCTGGCGAATATCTACGTCAAGGCGTTGAACCGCGTGAAGAACCGATAGCGACCATGCCAGGCATCAGCCACGCTCATTCGGTCGTCCAGCCCTCGCCGCTCGCGAAGCGGGTCGCCGGCGTGCTGGTCGTCCTGTACGCGGTGATCACGATGGTGCCGCTCGCGTGGATTTTCATGACCGGATTCAAGTCGGGACCGGACTCGATCGCCTACCCGCCCAAGCTCGTGTTCACGCCGTCGACCGAGGGGTATTGCAATCTGTTCACGACGCGATCGCGGCAGACACCGGAATACATCGCTCAATTGCCGCCCGTCTCGGGTGTGTGCGACGCGCATGCGCGCGCCAATAACATGGTCGTGGTCGGCTCCTCCAACTACCCGCCGCGCTTCATCAACTCGCTCATCATCGCTTTCGGGTCGACTGCGTTGTCGGTCGTTCTTGGCGTGACCGCAGCGTATGCCTTTTCGCGCTTCAAGGTGCCGGGCAAGGACGATCTGCTGTTTTTCATCCTGTCGACGCGGATGATGCCGCCGATCGCGGTGGCCATCCCGATCTACCTCATGTACCGCGAGGTCGGGCTCTCCGATACGCGCCTCGGAATGATCCTCCTGTACACGGCGGTGAACGTCTCGCTCGCCGTCTGGCTCCTCAAGGGATTCATCGATGAAATCCCGCGCGAATACGAGGAAGCGGCATTGATCGACGGCTACACGCGGCTGCAGGCGTTTTTCAAGGTGGTACTGCCGCAGGCGACGACGGGTATCGTCGCCACGGCGATCTTCTGTCTCATATTTGCGTGGAACGAGTATGCATTCGCCGTGCTGTTGACATCCGGCGAGGCGCAGACGGCGCCGCCGTTCATCCCGATCATCATCGGCGAGGGCGGCCAGGACTGGCCGGCCGTCGCGGCCGGGTCCACGCTGTTCCTGCTGCCGATCCTCGTCTTCACCGTTCTGCTGCGCAAGCACCTGCTGCGCGGTATCACGTTCGGGGCGCTGCGCAAATGACTGCCGAGCGCGAGCGACCGCAGCGAGCGTGGCCCCGATGCCTTCGTCGGGGACCGATGGAATGGGCTGCCACCGCGATCATCGCCACGGGCGTGTTCATGCTGCTGCAGCCCTTCTGGCTCGCGCTCTATACGTGGTCCTTTCTCACCACGCTGGCCGGCACGGCACTCTACACCGTCGTGTCGAAATTCCCGGAGTGACGCGATGGCCGAGATCCGGGTCGAGAATCTGCACAAATCGTTCGGGGAGTTCACCGCCGTGCGCGACTCGACGTTCACGGTGCCCGACGGCGATTTCTTCTGCCTGCTGGGACCCTCCGGCTGCGGCAAGACGACGACGCTGCGGATGATCGCCGGCCTCGAGCTTCCGACCTCCGGTCGAATTCTGCTGGGCGGCGAGGACGTGACTTTCAAACGCGCATCGCAGCGCGACATCGCATTCGTGTTTCAGCTGTTCGCGCTGTATCCCCACATGAACGTGCGGACGAACATCGCCTACCCCTTGCGGTCGCAGGGCATGCGGCGGGACGAGGTGAAGCGCCGCGTCGACGACGCCGCGCGCACGCTGCGGATCACTCACCTGCTCGACCGCTCCGTGTCCGGGCTGTCGAGCGGCGACCGGCAGCGCGTCGCGCTGGGCCGGGCCATCGTGCGCGAGCCGTTGGCCTTTCTGCTCGACGAGCCGCTGGGCGCGCTGGATGCGGAGTTCCGCGACGTGATGTGCGGCGAACTGCGGGCGTTGCATGACCGCCTGAAAGCGACCACCGTCTACGTCACGCACGACCAGCTCGAGGCCATGGCGATGGCCGACACGATCGCGCTTGATGAACCAGGGGATCGTCGAGCAACTCGGAACGCCGCAGGACATCTACGATCGGCCCGTATCGCTGTTCGTCGCGGATTTCATCGGCTCTCCGCCGATGAGCTTCCTGCCCTTTCGCGGCCGCGTGACTCCCGGCGACCGGACCGTGCGCGTCAACAACGTGGATATCGCGCTGCCGGAAATACGTGAAGGCACGAGCGACACCGAACTCCTGCTCGGCGTGCGCCCCGAGCATATCGAGTTGTCGAGCGACGCGCCACTGCGCGCGGAAGTCGTGGATGCCGAGTATCTGGGTACGACACAGATCGTCACCCTCAACACGACGACCGGCACCTCGTTGAAAGCGCGCATTCCGGCACACATCCACGTGCAGCCCGGCGAGCACACGGGCCTGACGCTTCGGCCCGGGCTCCTGTCGCTGTTCGATCGGTGCGTCCGGTCGCGCGCTGCGGACCGCGTTGCACGATCGGAAACTGCACATGGCTGAACTCGTCCTGTCCGGCGTGACCAAGCGTTTCGGCACGACCGTGGCTGTCGCCGACCTCGGACTGCGCGTTGGCGACGGCGAATTCCTCGTGCTGCTCGGGCCGACCGGCGCCGGGAAGACCACGACGCTGCGCCTGGTGGCCGGACTCGAGACTACCCGACGCCGGCAGCGTTCGGCTCGCCGGCCGGGACGTGACCCTCGATCCACCGGCGACGCGCGACACGGCGTTCGTCTTTCAGCAGTACTCGCTCTATCCGCACCTCAGCGTTTACGACAATCTGGCCTTTCCGCTGCGCTCGCCGGCGCGGCGCGAACCCGAGGAAAAAATCCGCGCGCGGGTCGGCGAAATCGCCGCGTCTGCTGCACATCGAGGACAAGCTCGCCGAACCGCGCGACGCAGCTGTCGGGCGGACAGATGCAGCGCGTGGCCATCGGCCGCGCGCTGGTGCGGCGCCCGTCGATCTACCTGATGGACGAGCCGCTGTCCTCGCTCGACGCCAAGCTTCGCGCCGAGCTCCGCGTCGAACTCAAGCGCATTCAGCGCGAGCTCGGGACGACGATTCTCTACGTCACGCACGACCAGACCGAGGCGATGACCATGGCCACGCACATCGGCGTGCTCGAAGCGGGCCGGCTGGTGCAGATCGGCAGTCCGCGCGAGATCTACGCAGACCCGGTCAACGCCTATGTCGCGACGCGGCTCGGCAGCCCGGCGATCAACCTCGTTCCGCGGAGCGTCGTGCCCGGACGTTGTCGCACCGCCTGAGACGGCAACGATCGGCGTGCGCACCGAGCACGTGCGCATCCGCAAGAGCGCGAACGGCAACGCCGCCGGCCGGGTCAAGTGGATCGAGCACCTGGGCGATCAGAATCACCTGCACGTGATGATTGCCGAAACGGAGGTGGTCACGCTGTGCGATCGCGACGCGGGGCTTGCCGTGGGCGACGCCGTCGACATCGATTTCACCGCGCCCTTGTTCTTCGCCGCCAGATGGCGATCGCTTGCGGCTGCACTGAGTCCGGGCATGAACGCCGCTTGCAAGGGAAGCTGATCGAAGCGGTGACGGGCACCGTGATTGCGCACGCCGACGAGCTCACCGCGCTCGACCAGGCCATCGGCGACGGCGATCACGGGCTCAACATGAGGCGCGGTGCATCGGCGGTGCATGGACCAACTCGACAACCTGGCGGCAAAGCCGCTGCCCGATGCGCTGAAGGTCGTCGGCCTCACGCTCGTCATGAAAGTCGGTGGCGCGTCCGGGCCCTTGTATGGCACGCTCTTCACGACGCTGGGCAAGGAGCTGCCGGTGGACCCGGTCGACGACGACGTGGTGCGCGCCATGGACTCGGCAATTGTCAGCGGTCAAGAAGATCGGACGCTCCGACGTCGGTCAGAAGACGATGCTCGACGTGCTCTCTCCCGCACACGAGGAACTGGCAACAGGCGGCGCCGGGATTCTCGGGCGCGTGCGGCAACGCGCCGCCGCTGCCGCCGACGCCACGGTGCCGATGAAGGCGATCAAGGGCCGCGCGTCGTTCCTGGGCGAGCGCTCGATCGGGCACATGGATCCGGGCGCGCGGTCGTCGTCGCTGATGATCGCCGCGATCTGCACGGCATTGGAGGAATGAGACATGGCCAACGTGGGAATCGTGATCGTGTCGCACTCGCCCAAGGTCGCCGAAGGCGCCGCCGACATGGTGCGGCAAATGGTCGGCGACAGCGTGCCGCTCGCATGGACCGGAGGCAATCCGGAGGGTGGTCTCGGGACGGATGTCGCCGCCATCGTGGCCGCGATCGATCGCGCCTGGTCGGATGCAGGCGTCGCCATACTCGTCGACTTGGGTGGCGCCGAGACCAACAGCGAAATGGCTATCGACCTCCTCGAGCCGTCGCGACGGGACAAGGTGCTCGTCTGCGAAGCACCGGTGGTCGAGGGCGCGGTGATGGCCGCCACAGAAGCCTCCGGCGGTGCGGCACTCGACGCCGTGCGCGCAGACGGCCGAGGAATTGTCGCCCATCGGGTGCCAGCTGATCGACCCACCGACCACGACATGTCCGAGACCTTCACTCACCGGTTCGGCCTTGCTCACCAACGACGTCGGCCTGCACGCCCGACCTTCGGTCAAGCTGACGCAGCTTGCCAAGCGCTTTGGCGCCAGCATCGAGTTCGCACTCGACGCAGCGGGCCCGTGGGTCGACGCCAAGAGCCCCGTGAAAGTCATGCGCTTCAAGGCGGCCAAGGGGGCAACGTTGCACTTTCGCGCGAAGGGCCCGGATGCCGCGCGCGCTCTCGCGGCGATCCTCGCGCTGGTCGAAGGTGGCTTCACGGTCGATGGTGAGGCGTCCTCGAAAGCAGCCCCACGGATGATGGAGAAAGCACTTTGCAGGACGCTCCGCGTCGCCCGGCATCGCGTTGGGGCCGCTCGTCGCAGTTCGCGACCGACGCCAGCGCGCGGATCGCGTCCGCCACAGTCGAGACCGAGACGCAGGCGCTGCGCGCTGCGCTCGCGAGGGCGCTCGGCGACTTGCGCGAGCTTCGTAGCCAGTTGCCGGAGCGAGGCCGCGGAGATACTGGGCTTCCAGGTTGCGTTGCTCGAGGACGACGCGCTGTCCGAGCCGGCATTCGCGGCGATCGCCGCGGGTCGCGCCGCGCACGATGCCTGGCACGAGGCGATGAAGGCGGAGGCGGCAGGTTACGAGGCGTCGGAGGATGAGTACTTTCGCGCGCGCGCCGCCGATCTCGACGACGTCCGCGACAGGGTGCTGGCGGCGCTCAACGGATCGGGGCCGATCGCCGACCTTCTCCCGGGCGCGATCGTCGCAGCCGTCGATCTCGCGCCGTCGCGATTCCTCGCCATCGATTGGTCGCACGGTGGTGCGCTCGTCCTGACCGCCGGCAGCACGACGAGCCACGTTGCCATGCTTGCCCGGTCGCGTGGGGTGCCGGCTGTCGTCGGTCTCGGCGTCGACGTGACCGAGCTTGCCGGCGACGCGCTCGTGGATGCGCATCGCGGTTTGCTGATCGTCAATCCCGGGCGCGGACGCGCGCGCGCGGTTCGAACAGGACGCATGCGATCCGCGTCTGCCGGACGTGCCCTGGCGGACGCGGCGGCACTGCGACCGGCGATCACGCTGGACGGAACGCCGATTCGCGTCATGCTGAACATCGCCGACCCGGCGGAGCTCGACGGCCTCGATCCGGCGATCTGCGACGGAATCGGCCTCGTCCGCACCGAGCTCCTGTTCCACGACGAGCGCGGGCTCCCGGATGAGGAGCGTCAATACACCGTCTACCGCCGCATCGCCGATGGGCACAGGATCGACCGGTGACCATCCGGACGCTCGACGCCGGTGGCGACAAGCCGATTCCCGGCCTTACGGTCGAGGGCGAGAGCAATCCGTTTCTCGGCGTGCGCGGGCTGCGCCTGTCGTTCGCCCGGCCCGACGTCTTTCGCGTCCAGCTGCGCGCCCTCGCCCGCGCCGCCGTGCACGGCGAGCTGAAGATCATGCTGCCGATGGTGACTTTGCCGCGCGAACTCGCCGCAGCGCGCGCGATGCTCGACGAGGAGGTCGCACGCTGCGCGCGGCGAAGATTCCGGCAGCGCGCCCGAGTCTCGGCATCATGGTCGAAGTTCCGGCAGCAGCGATCGCCGCCGACTTGTTCGACGCGGACTTCTTCTCGATCGGCTCGAACGACCTCACGCAATACGTGGCCGCCGCCGGCCGCGACATCGACGCCGTGGCCGATCTCGCCGACGTCGTGCCAGCCCGCCATGCTGCGGCTGCTTACGATACGTCGTCGAGGTGGCGCAGCTGCGGAAACGATCGAGGTGAGCCTGTGCGGCGACGCGGGCGGCGATCCGCGCGCCATTCCGCCGTTGCTCGCGACCGGATTGCGCTGCCTGTCGATGGCACCGACACTGGTGGGCCACGCGAAGCTCGCCATCGCCGCGATCGACCTCGACACGCTACCTGTGCTTGCACCATGGCCGCGATAACGCTCGAGCGCCCGCGCGCCGACGCGGTCGCTGCCTACAAGGCCGTGCTGAAGCGGATCATAGACACGCGCCCCTCGGGCACGCGGCACCGGCTCGCCATCGCGCTCGGCAAGAACCGCTCCTTCATATCGCAGATTGCCAATCCGGTCTACGCAATGCCGATTCCGGTGCAGCATCTCGAAACGATCTTCGAGATCTGTCACTTCACCGCGAGCTGACAGACGCGATTTCCTCGCCGCCTATGCCGAAGCTCACCCGCGGCGCCATGAGCTCGCCAGGAAGAACGCTGGCACGCGCAAGGTGACGCTGACCCTGCCCGATTTGGGCAACGCGCGGCGCAACCGGCTTCTGGACGAGACCATCACCGAAATCGCCCGCCGCCTGGCGCGTTTCAACGAAGAAGATTAGCAGGCTAGTCGAGGAGACCCCACATGAAGAAATTCATCAACGTCACCGACAACATGCTCACGGAGAGCCTGGACGGCTTCGCGGCGGCGCATGCCGACATCGTCACGCTCGGCGCCGAGCACAAGTTCGTGCGCCGGCGCGCATTGAAGCCGGGCAAGGTGGCTCTGATCTCGGGCGGCGGTTCCGGGCACGAGCCGCTTCATGCCGGTTTCGTCGGCCATGGCATGCTCGATGCCGCCTGTCCCGGCCAGGTGTTCACGTCGCCGACCCCGGACCAGATGGTCGCGGCCGTCGAAGCGGTTGACACGGGCGCCGGTTGCGTGCTTCATCGTCAAGAACTACGAAGGCGACGTGATGAACTTCCAGATGGCCGCCGACCTCGCGGGCGAAACATCGCGACGATCATCACCGACGACGATGTGGCGGTCGAAACGTCGACGTGGTCGACCGGACGACGCGGAGTCGCCGGCACGATGATCGTCGAGAAGATCGTCGGCGCCGCCGCGGAGCAAGGAGCGGCGCTATCCCAACTGAAGGATCTCGGCGATCGGGTCAATCGGCAAACTCGCTCGATGGGCGTGGCGCTGACGTCGTGTACGGTTCCCGCCGCCGGCAATCCAACGTTCCAATTGGGCGACAGCGAAATGGAAATGGGCGTCGGCATCCACGGCGAACCCGGACGAAGGCGCGTTCAACTCGCCACGGCAGATGCCATCGCGGCCGAAATGGTCGGGCGCGATCCTCGACGATCTCGATTCGAAACCGGGAACGGAAGCGTTCCTTTTCGTCAACGGCTTCGGCGGCACGCCGGCGATGGAGCTGTACCTGATGGTCAACTCGGCGTTGCGCGTGTTGCGGAAGAAGGGACTCGCCGTGTCCCGCTTTCTCACCGGGAACTACGTCACATCGCTGGAAATGGCGGGTTGCTCTATCACTGTGTGCTCTGCTCGATGCCGAGTTGCGGTCGCATTGGGATGCGCCCGTGCGAACGGCCGCGTTGCGCTGGGGGATGTGAGCCGATATTTCGCTATCTTCGCGCTGGAATGGATTTGGGGGCAGACGCGTCGGCCAGCCGTTCGGCTTCGCGAGTGGCCGTGGCGAGCTCGCGGTACGCCGGAGCATGTTGGGGAATCTGCGCCAGCAATTGCCGCCAGTAGCTCGCGGCCGCGGCAAATTCGTTGCGCTCGTATGCTGCGCTCCCCGCCATTTCGAGCGCCTTTGCGTGCTTCGGATCGAGGTACAGCGCGTGGGCGATCAATTCACGCGGGCGCCCGGCGAGCGTGCCTCCCTGCGCCATGGCGAGCGCGTCGGCGAATTCGCACCACACGCCGGGATCGCGCGCGACCTTGGTGGACACAGCGGTCGCCTTGCCGTAAGCGTCGGCGGCTTCGCCGAAGCGTTCGCGATCGAACTCGATGCGTGCAAGGATTACCCAGCCGCGGCCATCGCGCGGGTTCCGTGCGAGATGGAGGACGAGCTCGTCCCGCAGCGCCTCCGTCCGCGCTGCAGTCGCCGCCGAGAGATTCGCGGCGGCCGCAGGATCACGGCGCAGCGCGTCGGGACTCCCCAGCAACGCATACAGGCCGAACGCCAGTGCGGGGAGCGCGATGCCTATCGCGAGGG
Organism: uncultured beta proteobacterium; assembly: GCA_963844005.1. Classification (GTDB taxonomy): domain Bacteria; phylum Pseudomonadota; class Gammaproteobacteria; order Burkholderiales; family Casimicrobiaceae; genus CAIWHR01. The sequence continues at coordinate 20,996 of CAWJMQ010000018.1, forward strand.
CGACACTTCCGGATTTTCGGACGAGCGCGCTTCCGCTGCTCATCGCCGCCGATATCGTCAAGCAGTCGGCGCTCGATATCCTGACGCGCGCTGCGATGCTGGTCTTCGTTCAACAGTCCGGAGGCGAACTCGTGGTCGAGCTCGGCAAGGCGGCTGCGATACACGTCCGCGTTCGAAGCCGTGGCCGACCTCGCTTTCGACGCTGGAAGCTTCAGCACAAGGCGCGGCAACACGAACGCCAGCGCAACGCCCGTCATCGCGGCAGCGATGCCCCAGAAGATCACGGCGATGCGGCAAACGCTTCCATGTCCGAAGAGCCGATCGCAACCGGCGGCCGATTGCGACTCGCGCGCCGTTCCTGATTGGCGTTGCGCGGCGCCAGGTCACTTGGGTGCCGGCGCAGTCGTCGGAGCAGCCGCGGTCGGGGTCGTGGCCGTCTGCCGCGCCTTGATCGCGTCGTCGAGGATCTTGATGCCCTTCCTGCGATGCGCTCACCGATTTCGCCAGCGACTCGTGCGCGAGTTCCGGGTTGTGGAAAGACGCGCCGTTCGCCGCCGTCCACCATTCCCAGTTCGCGTGCGCGTCGCCGTGCTTGGCGCGGGCGGCCTTGAGGGCGTCCTCGCCAACGCCCACGAGCTGCGCCTGCCCGAACTTGCCGATCAGCTGCGAGAGCCAGAACTCGGCGTTGCGCACCTTGCCCTGATAGTGGGCGGCCATCGATTCGATCACGTACCTCGCCTGCGTTTCGTCCCACTGCGAGTGGCAGCGGAGGCAGGTTTCCTTGAGGTAGTTCTTCGGATTGGTCTGCCAGTGCGACGTGTAGAACTTGCCCGTCTTCGCATCCTTGATCTTGGGCATGTGGCACGTCGTGCAGTCGATTCCCAGCTTCTCGTGTTTCGAGTTGTAGTAGGTCTCGACGTCGGGGTGTTGCGCCTTCCACAGCGCCGCGCCGGTGAACTGGTTGCGGAAGTCGCGGAACTGGATCCCGTCGTACGCCTTGAGGACATTGTTGACGTCGACGAACGGGAAGTAATTCGTCCGCTGGTCGGCCATCGTGATCGCTTCGCCCGTGTTGGGATTGAATCCAGGATTGCAGTTGTACTCGACGTGGCATTGGCCGCACTGCAGCTTGCCATCGTAGCGCTCGAGCATGCCGATCTTTCGCGTGTAGCCGCGCAGGCCCATTTCTTTGACGTCGACTTTCGTCTTGCGCGCGTCCAGCGAGTAGAGCGTCGGGACATCGGTGCGGGTTACCACCTCGATCAGCGCGTCGCGGACGATGCGCGGCTTTGCCGCATGCGGGTCGTGGCAGAAGATGCAGTTAAGCGCATGGTTGCGTCGCCTTGGCGAGCTCGACCACCTTCGACGTGCGACTCCATTTCGCTCCGGGGACCGGGTCGCCCATGTACGCCCATTCGAGGATGTGATCCTGGCTCTTGCAGGAAAGGCATACGGGATTCGCAGCGGCGGCGGTGCCGGGCTTGAACACTTTCTGGTCGCTGTTGTCGGGGAACTGGTCGACCGCGACATCCCACACGTTGATGTCGCCCGACCCCGCGAGGTAACGCCAGCCCTCCTTCGTGCCGAAGCGGCCGCCAAACGCACGGTCGACCACATACTGATCGAGGAGCGCAAACGTGTGCGAACGCGGCAGGTTGTGCTCCTTCGTGAATCCGTGCGGAGACATCAACAGGTCATATGAAGGATCCGGCGCGGGACCGCTGTATTGTTTCTTCTCGAAGCGCGCGGTCCGGTTCCAGTTCATCTGCGCAAACGACTTGTACTGGTTCTGGTGGCAGCCGCCGCAGTTGGCGAGATCGGTCTTGGTTGCGGGACGTTTCGACGCATCGGCGAGGTGCTCCGCCGTGCCGTCGTGGCAGGCATTGCAGCCGATCCTCTTGTGCCCGCCGCCGCTGTGAAGTTCCTTGATCGGCTGGTGGCAGCCATAGCACGCCGAAGCATCGAATGCGGTCTTGGTGGAGGCCGCCTTGTTTGCGGCCTGTGCCAGCGCCGACCCACTGGCGAGGGCAATGGCAGCCCACAGGGCGACCGCGACCGCACGTGCAAATGAGCACACGAAAAGATGCTTCATCACCCCTCCCTGATCCGATCTCCGACACGGGAAATCAGTCTAGTCTCGACGCACGGTCATCGATCCTCGTTCCGGCGGCATTCATTGACGCTGGATCAAACCCGACTCGGCGGTGTGCGGGGCGTCGCGCGTCCCGGCAACGTTGCAACCGCACGCGCATCGCACCGTGTCAGCCCGGCCTGCCGTCGAGTCGCGGCCGCGTCAGGATCGGCCAGTAGCGGATCGCGTAGAGCGCAAACGCCGCCGACCAGAAGCCTCCGGCCAACACGACGCTATCCAGGTAAGCACGCGGGAGCAGCAGCGGTCCGACGACCCGCGTCACGACGGCGAGTTGCACGAGGACGAACATCGCAAATTCGAAGTTATCGGCCAGCAACGGCCGGCCGGTATGGCCGCGCGCCGTGCGCGTCATCATGCCGAGCGTGAGCCCGCCGATCCCGCCGAGCGTCAGCGCATGCGTGGCCAGCGGTTCCGCGATCAAGCCGGCGACCGCGAGTGCACGCAGCAGCAGATGGACGGCTATCCAGCCGCAAGCGACATGGAGAATCCATACCATCGGCGCACCGAACGTCTTCCACGGCCGCCAGAGATACAGCCGCGCGATGTGCGCCGTCGCCGCCACGGCCGCGACCGTGCCGACAACGAACGGCGGCGTCTGCAGCAGATCGGCGACGAGCAATGCCAGTACGCTGCCGAGCGCCGCCCCTTCGACGACGGGATGCCGGCGCGCCGCTGCGCCCGGGATACCGTTGTTGGTGAACATCGGAACGACACGACCGCTGATCGCCGTCATGACGAAAAGGATCAGATCGAGCGCAGCGCGCGTGGCGTGGAGCGGATTCACGTCGACGATGCCAAGAATACGCGAGCTGAAAGCAGAGGTCGGCCAACGCCAGCATGACCAGTACGGCGATGAAGACATAGTTGTGCCGGTTGGCGCTGCGCACGACGGGAATCGCAATGGCTATGGCGACGAGTAGCGGGAACGACACGCTCAGCAGCGCCGCCGTCAGTCCATGCGGCGTGAGTGCCGCTGCGCGCGCGGCGATCCAGACGACCGCCAGGAGAGCGAGCTTCGCACCAACGGGTGTCGGCTGGCTGGTCCAGTTCCGCACCGCGGTCAGCAGGAAACCCGCGATGACCGCGACCGTGTAGCCGAACACCATTTCGTGGACGTGCCACATCGGGCCGGCGAGATACGACGAGACACCGAGCACCCCGGCATACTGGGCAACCCACAGCGGCACGCCGACCGCCGCGAAAAGGGACGCGAGAAGATAGAACGGCCGGAAGCCCAGGTTCCACAGCGCAAATCCGGAGGACGGCGCGATGGCGGGCGACGCGGAGGAATGCGCTGCCATGGATGGCTGCCCGATGATCGGGATGGTCCGCACGGATGGCCGCCTGTCGCGCGACGCTTTCACTGGACCAGCGGTGTCGCGGCGGCAGTGAGGTCCGCCCCTTCGATCGACGCGCGCCCGGCCAGCACCTCGACGTATTGTTTCAGCGCCCGCTCTTCGACCCGCGCCGCAAGATAGTCGGCGATCCTCGACTCGACCTCTTCGAAAGGCAGCCGCCGGCCCGGAATCCGGCGTTCGACCGATATGATATGAAACCCGTAGCGCGTGGCGACGAGCGTCGGCAGCACGCCGACGGCTGTCGTGCCGAAGATGGCCTTGTCGAACTCCGGCACCATCTCGCCGGGTCCGAACTGACCAAGATTGCCGCCATGCTGGCCCGACGGACAATTCGACAGCCGGGCGGCGCGCTCGGCAAACTGCTCCGGCGTATCCCGCAGTTCCAGCAGTACCCGCTCGGCGTGGTCGCGCAGCGCCATCACCGGCGTGCCGGGCATGATGGCGAAGAGAATGTGGCGCGCTTCGACGAGATCGCCCGAGGTGAACCGCTCCGCATGCGTTTCGAAGTAGCGCCGACACTCGTCTGCCGTCGGCGCAGGCGTCCTGACGTCGAGCTCCAGCACCTTGGTGATCACACTATCTTCCGCGTCTCGATCCGCAAAGATGACGGCGGCACGCTGGGCACCGTTGTCTAGCAGCCCGAGTTCGCCGGCGCGCTGGAGCAGCAGTTCCCTGATCGCCACCGTGCGCCGCGCCGCCGCGTCGGGGTCCGGGGCGCCGGCGTGCAGCGCCGCCTCGAGAGCAACCGCTTCCGCAGGAAGGGTCCTGCCATTGACGGTGATCGTCATCGTGGATCTCCTCTTCGGCATCGGGCGACCGCGAGCATCGATCGGGCGCAATCGATCAACGAGAGCGGACCAGCTGGTACGCGCGTACCAGGTAGCCGGCGGCGGCGAACCCGCTCCAGACATGGACGAGCCGCGTGAACGGAAAGATCAGGAAGATCGTCATCCCGAGCACCAGGTGCAGCTTGAACACCAGTGCGACATCGGTGGCGAATCCGGCGGCGTCGCCACGGAATGTGACGAGATGCTGCGCCCACATCATCAGCTTGATCATCTCCTCGCCGTCCCGATGCTGCAGGGAGACCGTGATGCTCACGAGCCCCAGCAGCAGCTGCGCCAGCAGCAACAGCAGCACAGCCATGTCCATCGGACGACTGGTCAGGCGGATCCGCGGCTCCGTGAGACGGCGGTGGATCAGAAGGATCAGGCCGATGAGGCACACGGCGCCGGCAAGTCCCCCGGCGACCACCGCCAGCAGCTGCTTCGCGGCGGGCGTCACGCCGAGGGCATGCCAGACCGGGAGCGGGGTCAGCAGCCCGAACAGGTGGCCGAAGAAGATGCCGAGGATTCCGAGGTGGAACAGGTTCGAGCCCCAACGCAATTGTCCGGCACGGAGCATTTGCGACGAGTCGCTCTTCCACGTGTATTGATCGCGGTCGAAGCGCAGCAGGCTGCCTGCGAAAAACACCACCAGCGCAAGGTAGGGATAGATCCCGAACAGGAATTGATTCAAGTAGGACATCGTTTCGCTCCTTTGTCGCGTCAGGCGCGGCGCGGCATGAATTGCACTACGGCGGTCTGCGGTTGGGTCGCGCCGCACGCGGCCGCACCCGCGGGCCCGAAAATCACCGGCTCGTCGACCCATTCATCGTCGAGCGTCTTCTCCTTCGGCGCCGGCGACTCGCGTTTGGGCGCGCCGAGCCCGGGTTCGCCCACCATTGCCAACGTCGCCGCGAGGACCGCGCGGTAGCTGCTGTCTCTGTCCTGCAGCGCCTCGCCGATCGCGCGCAGGATGTGCGCGCAGTCGCCGAGCATGTCCAAGGCTTCGGCGTGCGGCCGCTGGGACAGGTACTCGAGCACCAGGGGCAGGAAATCGGGGAGCTCGTTGGCCGAAAGCGACAGCCCGGCCCTGGCGTAGATCTCCTTCAGCTCCACCATGGCCTGACCGCGATCGCGCGAATCGCCGTGCACGTGTTCGAACAGGTGCAGCGAGGTCGCTCGGCCGCGATCGAACAGCGCGACGTAGATTTCCTGTGCGTCGAGAACATCGGCTCGCGTGAGCTCCGCGATCAGCGCATGGAGAGCCTCCCTGTGCTGCCGGTCGAGCCGCGGCTCCCTCTCGACGATCGAGCCGATCTCCGGCAGTGCGGCGATGAGGTCCGGCGACGGATACGCGAGCAGCGCGCCGAGCGCCTTGAAGACAGGTGTCGTCGTCATGTTCACGCTCCCCGCACGGCGACCTTGATCGGGATCGTCCGCTTGCCCTTGCCGCCGAAGAGACTCGCCTTGCTCTCGCCGTCGGAGCAGCCGTTGCCGAACGAGAAGCCGCAACTGCCGCGCACGTCGAACGCATTCTCGGCGTACTCGCGGTGCGCCGTCGGGATGACGAACCGGTCCTCGTAGTTGGCGATGGCCATGTATCGATACATCGCCTCCACCTCTCCGACCGAAAGCCCGACCTGCTGCAGCACTTGGACGTTCTCGCGCTTCTCGACGTGGCGGTCGCGCATGTACGCGCGCATCGCCAGCATCCGCTCCAGCGCGGCCACCACCGGCGCCTCATCGCCGGCAGTCAGCAGATTGGCAAGGTACTGGACCGGGATTCGCAGCGAACGAACGTCGGGCAACGCGCCGAACGTGCCGATCTGGCCGGCATTCGCCACCGCCGAGATCGGGGACAGCGGCGGCACGTACCACACCATCGGCAGCGTCCGGTACTCCGGGTGCAGCGGCAGCGCGACCTTCCAGTCGACGGCCATCTTGTACACCGGCGATTCGGTCGCCGCCTCGAGCCAGGCGTCGGGCACGCCGTCGCGTCGCGCCTGGACGATCACTTCCGGATCGTTCGGATCCAGAAAGATCGACAACTGCGCGCCGTACAGCGCCTTCGGATCCGCAACCGATGCCGCGGCCTCGATGCGATCGGCGTCGTAGAGCAGCACGCCGAGGTAGCGGATGCGGCCGACGCAGGTCTCCGAACACACGGTCGGCTGTCCCGCTTCGATTCGCGGATAACAGAACGTGCATTTTTCGGCCTTGCCCGACGACCAGTTGTAATAGATCTTCTTGTAGGGGCAGCCGGACACGCACATCCGCCAGCCGCGGCACTTGTCCTGGTCGATCAGCACGATGCCGTCCTCCTCGCGCTTGTAGATCGAGCCCGAGGGACAGGAGGCGACGCACGTCGGGTTGAGGCAGTGCTCGCACAGCCGCGGCAGGTACATCATGAACGTGTTCTCGAACTCGCCGTAGATCGCCTTTTCGATGTCGCGGAAATTGGAGTCCTTCGACCGCTTGGCGAACTCGCCGCCGAGAATCTCCTCCCAGTTCGGGCCCCACTCGATCTTTTCCATCCGTTGGCCCGTGATGAGGCTTCGCGGGCGCGCGACCGGTGTGGCTTTCATTTCGGGCGCGGTGTGCAGGTGCTCGTAATCGAACGTGAAGGGCTCGTAGTAATCGTCGATCTGCGGCAGGTTCGGATTGGCGAAGATCTTCATCAGAATCGACCACTTGCTGCCTTGGCGTGGCTGGATCTTCCCGTTGCCCTTGCGCACCCATCCGCCGTTCCACTTGTCCTGGTTCTCCCACTCCTTCGGGTAGCCGATGCCGGGTTTGGTCTCGACGTTGTTGAACCACGCATACTCGACGCCTTCGCGATTGGTCCAGACGTTCTTGCACGTGACCGAGCACGTGTGGCAGCCGATGCATTTGTCGAGGTTCAACACCATGCCGATTTGCGCGCGGATCTTCATTTGGCGGACTCCTCGAGGGCGGCCGGCGTGTCGAGCCAGTCGACCTTCTGCATCTTGCGCACGATGACGAACTCATCCCGGTTGGTGCCGATCGTGCCGTAGTAGTTGAAGCCATACGACAGCTGCGCATAGCCACCGATCATGTGCGTCGGCTTGATGACGATGCGGGTGACCGAGTTGTGGATCCCGCCGCGGGCGCCGGTGATCTCGGAGCCCGGCGTGTTGATGATCTTTTCCTGCGCGTGGTACATGAGGCACATGCCGACGGCGACGCGCTGGCTCACGACCGCCCGCGCCGCGATGGCGCCGTTGACGTTGAAGAGCTCGATCCAGTCGTTGTCCTCGATGCCCGCACGCTTCGCGTCGATCTCCGAAAGCCAGACGATCGGTCCGCCACGCGACAGCGTCAGCATCAGCAGGTTGTCGGTGTAGGTCGAGTGGATGCCCCACTTCTGGTGCGGTGTGATGAAGTTGAGCAACACCTCGGGGTTGCCATTGGAACGCTTGCCCTGCATCGGGTGGACCGCCTTCATGTCGACCGGCGGCCGGTAGACGCACAATCCCTCGCCGAACGCGAGCATCCACTTGTGGTCCTGGTAGAACTGCTGGCGGCCGGTCAGCGTCCGCCACGGAATCAGCTCGTGCACGTTGGTGTAGCCGGCGTTGTAGCTCACGTGCTCGGATTCGATGCCGCTCCACGTCGGGCTGGAGATGATCTTGCGCGGCTGCGCCTGGATGTCACGGAAGCGGATCTTCTCGTCTTGCTTCGCCAACGCCAGGTGTTTGTGCGGGCGTCCGGTGATGACCGACAACGCTTCCCACGCTTTCACCGCAACCTCGCCGTTGGTTTCGGGCGCCAGCATCAGCACCACCTCGGCGGCGTCGACGTCGGATTCGATCCGCGGCAGGCCCTTGGTGACTCCCTCCGCCGTGACCGGATAATTGAGCTCGCTCAGGTTCTTCACCTCGTGCTCGGTATTCCAGGCGATGCCCTTGCCGCCATTGCCGACCTTCGTCATCAGCGGGCCGAGTGCCGTGAACTTATTGTAGGTGTTCGGGTAATCGCGCTCGATCACGACGATCTGCGGCGCCGTCTTTCCCGGCACGAGTTCGCACTGCCCCTTCTTCCAGTCCTTGACGTCCACCGCCTGGGCGAGCTCGGACGGCGTGTCGTGCAGCGTCGGCGTCAGCACCATGTCCTTTTCGACACCCAGATGACCGACGCAAACCTCCGAGAACTTCTTCGCGATCGCCTTGTAGATCTCCCAGTCGCTCTTCGACTCCCATACCGGATCGACCGCCGCGGACAGCGGGTGGATGAACGGATGCATGTCCGACGTGTTGAGGTCGTTCTTTTCGTACCAGGTCGCTGTCGGCAACACGATGTCCGAGTACATGCACGTCGTCGACATCCTGAAATCGAGCGTGGTGAGGAGGTCGAGCTTGCCTTCGGGCGCCTCGTCGTGCCAGATGGCCTCTTCCGGCTTCTGTCCGTCGACACTGCCCAGGTCCTTGCCCTGTACCCCGTGGTTGGTGCCGAGCAGGTGCTTCAGGAAGTACTCGTGCCCTTTGCCGGAGCTGCCGAGCAGGTTGGACCGCCAGACGAACAGGTTGCGCGGGAAGTTGGCCGGATTGTCGGGATCCTCACAGGACATCTTGAGCCCCCCCGATTTGAGCATCCTGACCGCGTGGTCCTTCGGGTCGGTTCCGGCTGTTGCCGCATCCTTGACCACTTGCAGCGGGTTCGTCTGCAATTGCGGCGCGCTGGGCAGCCAGCCCATCCGTTCGGCGCGAATATTGAAGTCGATGAGGCTGCCGGTGTACTCGTTGGGATCGGCGAGAGGCGACAGGATCTCCTTCACTTGCAGTTTTTCGTAGCGCCATTGGTCGGTGTGCGCATAGAAGAACGAAGTCGAATTCATCTGCCGCGGCGGGCGGTGCCAGTCGAGCGCGAAGGCGAGCGCCGTCCAACCGGTCTGCGGCCGCAGCTTTTCCTGTCCGACGTAGTGCGCCCACCCGCCGCCCGACTGCCCGACGCAACCGCACATGATCAGCATGTTGATGATGCCGCGGTAGTTCATGTCTGAATGGAACCAGTGGTTCATCGCGGCGCCGATGATCACCATCGACTTGCCGTGCGTCTTGTCGGCATTGTCGGCGAACTGGCGGGCGATCGTGATCACCTGGTCGGCGGGCACGCCGGTGATCTTCTGCTGCCACGCAGGCGTGTAAGGAACGTCGACGTCGTACGACGTTGCGACGTTGCCACCACCGAGGCCACGATCGACCCCGTAGTTCGCGCACATCAAATCGAACACGGTGGCAACGACCGCCTCGCCATCCGCCGTGGCCAATTTACGCACCGGAACATGACGGACCAGGATATCGACGCCCTGGTCGTTGTGGCGGAAGCTTTCGTGCTCGATGCCGCCGAAATACGGGAAAGCCACGGGCATGACGGCGTCGCGCGCATCGATCAGCGACAACCGGAGCCTGGTTTCGGCATCGTGCGTGCCTTCCTTCGATTCGAGATTCCACTTGCCAAGGTCTCCACCCTCCTTCTGGCCCCATCGATATCCGATCGAGCCGAGCGGCGCGACGACGTTGCCGCTGATCTCGTCGAACGCCGTCGATTTCCATTCGGGGTTGTTCGCCTGCCCCAGGTGGTCGGCAAAATCGGACGCTCGCACCAGCCGGTCGGCGACGTACTGATTGCCCCGCTTGACGAGTTTCACCAGCATCGGCATGTCGCTGTAGTGCCGGCAGTAATCCTGGAAGTACGCCGAAGGGCGCTCGAGGTGGAATTCCTTCAGGATCACGTGGCCCATCGCCATCGCGAGCGCGGCGTCGGTGCCTTGGGTCGGATGCAGCCACAGGTCGGCGAGCTTCGAGACTTCGGCATAGTCAGGGGTAACGGCGACGATCTTGGCGCCCTTGTAGCGAACCTCGGTAAAGAAGTGCGCGTCCGGCGTGCGCGTCTGCGGAACGTTCGAGCCCCAGGCCATGATGAACGTCGAGTTGTACCAATCGGCGGACTCCGGCACGTCCGTCTGCTCGCCCCAGGTCTGCGGAGACGACGGCGGCAGGTCGCAGTACCAGTCGTAGAAGCTCATGCAGACGCCGCCGATCAGCGACAGGTAACGGCTGCCCGCAGCGTAGGACACCATCGACATCGCCGGGATCGGCGAAAACCCGATCACGCGGTCGGGCCCATACTTCTTGATCGTGTAGACGTTGGCCGCGGCAATGATTTCGTTGACTTCGTCCCATTGCGAGCGGATGAAGCCGCCGAGTCCGCGCATCTTCTTGTACGAGCGGGCCTTGACGGGATCCTCGACGATAGACGCCCATGCCTCGACCGGCCCGAGCGTTTGCCTCGCCTCGCGCCACAGGCGGATCAGTCGGCCCCGCACCATCGGGTACTTGATGCGGTTCGCGCTGTAGATGTACCAGGAATAGGACGCACCGCGCGAGCACCCGCGCGGCTCGTGGTTCGGCATGTCGGGCCGGGTGCGCGGGTAGTCGGTCTGCTGCGTCTCCCAGGTGACGATGCCGCCCTTCACGTAGATCTTCCAGCTGCAGGATCCCGTGCAGTTGACCCCGTGCGTCGAGCGCACGATCTTGTCGTGGGCCCAGCGGTCGCGGTATGCACGCTCCCAGCTGCGGTCCTCGGTCGTCGTGACGCCGTGGCCCTCGGAGAACTTTTCCTGGTTCTTCGTGAAGTACATCAGACGGTCGACAAAGTGGCTCATCGCATGCTCCTGGATTCCAGCGTGCGCGCACCGGCACCACGCGATGCCGGCGACGTCGCGGATACGCTGTTTGCGGACACCCGACCGACCGACACCGTAGGGTCGGTCAGCATGGCGACTCCGCGTTGCGGCGCGCATAGAACCACCACGTCGCGACACCGCACGAAAGGTAGAAGACGAGAAACGGATACAGCGCAGCAGCCGTCCCGCCCGTGAGGGACAACGCGGTGCCGAAGGCCTTCGGGATGAAGAAGCCGCCGAAGGCCGCGACCGCGGACGCGAACCCGAGCGACGCCGCGCCTTCGAACGTCCCTTCGCGCACCGCACGCGCGCCCGCGTCGACCTGCCCCGCAAACGCTCGCCGGCGATCGGCGACGAACACGGCGGGAATCATCTGGAAGACGGCGCCGTTACCTGCCCCGCTCGCGATGAACAGAAGCGAGAACAGAACCAGGTAGGGCCCGAAGCGGTGCAATCCGGTCATCGACGCGGGCAGCAGCATCGCGGCGACGACCAACGCCATCACGCCGAAGCTCGCCAGCGCGATCCGCGCACCACCGAGACGATCGGCAAGAAAGCCGCCGACCGGACGGGCGAACGCGCCGAGCAGCGGACCGATGAACGTATAGCCGATCGTCGCGGCTCCCCCGAATTCGGTTTCGGCCACGAGCGGGAATCCGGCGGCAAAACCGATGAACGAGCCGAAGGTGCCGAGATAGAGCCACGACAGGATCCAGTTGTGCTTGCGCATGAAGATCACCGCCTGGTCCTCGAACGCGGCCTTGACCGTAGCGAGGTCGTCCATGCCGAACCACGCCGCGAGCGCCGCTGCGATGATCAACGGAACCCAGACGTAGCCCGCGTTCTGCAGCCAGATCTCGCGCGCGGTCACGCCATCGCTCCATACCTGCGCCGCCCCGCCGATCCCGCCGAAAAGCCCGACGCCGACTGCCAATGGCACGGCCACCTGAGCGAGGCCGACGCCGAGGTTGCCGAGCCCGGCGTTCCAACCCAACGCCGTGCCCTTGCGCTCGGTCGGATAGAAAAAGCTGACGTTGGCCATGCTGGAGGCGAAATTGCCGCCGCCGATTCCGGCCGACAGTGCGAGCGCGAGAAAGGTCGGGTAGCCGGTCCCGGGATCCTGGACCGCAAGCCCAAGTCCGATCGCCGGAACGAGCAATGCAGCCGTCGAAAGTGTTGTCCAGGTGCGCCCACCGAACATCGGCACCATGAACGAGAAGAAGAGCCGGAGCGACGCTCCGGCGAGGCCAGGCAACGCCGCGAGCCAGAACAGCTGATTCGTACTGAACCGGAAGCCGACTTGCGGGAGCTGCACGACGACGATGCTCCACAGCATCCACACGGCAAACGACAACACGAGCGGTGGAATCGACAGCAACAGATTTCGCCGCGCGACCTGCGCGCCTTCGCGCGCCCAGAACAGGCGATCCTCCGGTTCCCAGTAGGCAAGTTGCGGTGCCATGGCGATCATGTGCGATCGAGGCCCGCCGGCGCGCGTGCGGGTGTCATTGCATCGGTATTGAACGACGCCGCCATCGCGGTCATGCGCCTCAGGGATTCTTGACGTAGGCGTTCGTGCGCAGGTAGAACCACCAGTTCAGGACCAGGCACAGCGCGTAGAAGATCGCGAAGCCGTACATCGCGTACTGCGGCGTGCCTGCCTTGATCTGTTCGCCGATCACGATCGGTGCGACGAACGCGCCGTAGGCAGCGATCGCCGAGGTCCACCCGAGTACCGGACCGGCCTGCTGGCGATCGAAGATCACGCCGATGGTGCGGAAGGTCGAGCCGTTGCCGATGCCGCTTGCCGCGAACAGGATGATGAAGAGCGCCAGGAAAGCGAAGAAGTACTGCTCCGGCGTCGCCGACGCGTAGGCCAGCATCATCACGTAGCCGACGGCGATCGAGGCCACGACCATCACCACCGAGATGATCTGAGTGACGATCGAGCCGCCGACCTTGTCCGAGATCCAGCCGCCGATCGGGCGGATTGCCGCGCCGACAAAGGGACCGATCCACGCATAGGCCAGCACCGTCGGCGCGTTCGGGTTGTTCAGCGTGTGTTGCATCACGCCCGCCGCATCGGGGACGTGGCTGACGCCGAAGATCACTTTCATCGCGAGCGGCAATGCCATCGAGAAGCCGATGAACGAGCCAAAGGTGACGATGTACAGCAGCGTCATCGACCAGGTGTGCTTGTCACGGAAGATCGCGAACTGCTTGGCGATGTTCTCCTTCATCGCGCCGAATGCCGTGAGCCGCATCACCAGCAGCGCGCTGACTACGTCCAGCGGAATGGCCACCCACATGCTGATGAGGCCGACGCCGGTGGGCTTCGGCAGGTACAGATACAGGCCGAGTATCGAGGGTACGAACGCCAGCGTGTACAGCCAGGTGACCTTGGCGAACGCGACGATCGGGTTGCCGGTGTCCTGCGACACCGTCTTCAGGTTGTTCATGCCGAACCAGCAGAGGATCGACAGCGGCACCAGCGACGTCACCCACGCGAAGCCGGCGTTCTGTATGAACGTCGGCGTGCCCGCCGGGATCTTGCCGAAGATCCAGCCGCTATCCTTGAGCAAAGTCATCGGCTCGCCGCCGATTGCGCCGAAGATGCCCATCGTCATCACCAGCGGGATAACGATCTGCATCGTCGTCACGCCGAAATTGCCGATGCCGGCGTTGATGCCGAGCGCCGTGCCCTGCAGCCGTTTCGGGAAGAACGTGCTGATGTTCGACATCGAGCTCGCGAAATTGCCACCGCCCACGCCCGACCACAGCGCCATCAACTGGAACGCCCAGAGCGGCCAGTCCTTGTGCTGCAGCACGATGCCGGTGCCGATGGCCGGCGCCAGCAGCATCGCGGTGGTCAGGAAGATCGTGTTGCGTCCGCCGGCAAGGCGAATCAGGAACGACGCCGGGATACGCATCGTGGCGCCGGCGATCCCGGCGATCGCGGTCAGCGTGAACAGCTCGGCCTGCGTGAACGGGAAGCCGAGGTTCAACATCTGTACGGTGATGATTCCCCACATGCCCCAGACCGCGAAGCCGCACAGCAGTGCCGGCACCGACAGCGCGAGGTTGCGGTAGGCGATGCGCTTGCCGGTGGTCTCCCAGAACGCGTTGTCTTCCGGGCGCCAGTCGGCGATGTCCGCATTTCTTGACCGCTTCGGCAGCGGAGCAGCCGCGGAGCGTACGGTGCTCATTGTGGTCTCCCTCGTCGTGACAGCGGCATCAGATGATTCTGGACGGTGTCGGGCAATCCGCGAATTCCCCGGTGGGCTGCTCCGCGCAAGCCGAATGGATGATGCGGGGATAGTTCGAAAGAACTACAACGCTACGCAGGGAGTAACACGAACGTGAAACCCGGACAGCTAAACCACTCCGCCTTGACGTCGGTCAAGGTGAATCTCTGGCAGCGCGCATCGAATGACGCGAACGTCGGCGCGCACTGCGCACGACGAAGGGAGAAACGACGTGACCACATCCACCGTAGCCAAGCCGGGCGTCAGTCGCGAACAGATCTCGGCGCTCTCGATGAGCACGCTCGCCTTTGCGGTGAACTTCGCCGTCTGGGTGATGTTCTCGGTCATCGGGATCAAGATCAAGACGGAGCTCAATCTCAACGAGACCGAGTTCGGCCTGCTGGTGGCGACCCCCATCCTGACCGGCTCGCTGATACGGCTGCCGCTGGGCATCCTGACCGACCGCTACGGCGGGCGGATCGTGTACTTCGTGCAGATGCTCTCCGTGGTGATCCCCACCTGGATGTTGTCCTACGCGACCGAGTACTGGCAGTACCTCGTGCTGGGATTGTTCATCGGGGTCGCCGGCGGCTCGTTCGCGGTCGGCATCGCCTACACCTCCGCCTGGTTCAGCAAGGAGCGGCAGGGCACGGCGATGGGCATCTTCGGCGCCGGCAACGCGGGCTCCTCGCTCACCAAGTTCATCGCGCCGCTGATCATCGCAGCCTCCGCCACGGCGTCATGGCGGATGGTGCCCAGGGTCTACGCCGTCGCGATGCTGGTGATGGCGATACTGTTCTGGTTCCTCACCACCGAGGATCCGTTGCATCGGAAGGACGCGGCGGCCCGGCGCCATCCCAAGCTGGGCGAGCAGCTGCTACCGCTGCTCGATCTGCGCGTATGGCGCTTCGGGCTCGCCTACTACTTCGTGTTCGGCGCATTCGTGGCGTTGGCGCTGTGGCTGCCCAAGTACTACGTCGGCCAGTACGGGCTGCCGCTGGCCACCGCCGCGTTCCTGACCATCCTGTTCGACCTGCCCTCCGGGGCGATTCGCGCGCTGGGTGGATGGGCGTCGGACAAATGGGGCGGCAATACCGTCACCTGGTGGGTGATGTGGATCAGCCT
The DNA here is from genome assembly GCA_963844005.1 of uncultured beta proteobacterium. Taxonomy (GTDB): domain Bacteria; phylum Pseudomonadota; class Gammaproteobacteria; order Burkholderiales; family Casimicrobiaceae; genus CAIWHR01. The sequence continues at coordinate 36,406 of CAWJMQ010000018.1, forward strand.
CGCCTGCATGTTCCTCCTGAGCTATCCGCCCACGACCATGATCGTCCACGCGATCAAGGGCGACGTCGCGATCGACATCGGGGTGGGCGTTTGGCTGTTCACGGTGCTCATCTTCATCGTCGGGCTCGCGCAGGGCTTCGGCAAGGCCAGCGTCTACCGCAGCCTGGCCGACCACTACCCGACGAGCATGGGTGTAGTCGGCGGCATCGTCGGTGTCATCGGAGGCCTGGGCGGGTTCAGCCTGCCGATCATGTTCGGCATCGCCGCCGACGTGATCGGTGTGCGCAGCAGCTGCTTCATGCTGATCACCGGCGTGATCATCGTCACGATGATCTGGATGTGGGTGGCGGAAAGGAACGAGCGCGAGGGCATCCTCGAACAGCACGCCGCAGCGCGCGCGGCATTGGCGGGAGCCGAGCTCATCGAGCCTACGCGGCCGCGCCGGCACGTGCTCGTCGACTGGCGGCCGGACGACGAGGGCTTCTGGGCGACGACCGGCAAGCGCATCGCCAACCGCAATCTCTGGCTGTCGATGCCCCCGCTGCTGCTGGCCTTCGCGGTCTGGGTCGTGTGGAGCGTGGTCGTGGTCGAGCTGCCGCACATCGGGTTCAAGTTCACGACCAACCAGCTCTTCTGGCTGGCGGCGTTGCCGGGGCTCTCGGGCGCAGTCTTCCGCGCGTTGTACGCGTTCGCCGTGCCGATCTTCGGCGGGCGCAACTTCACGGTGTGGAGCACGACGATGCTGCTGCTGCCCACCGTATGGATCGGCTTCGCCGTGCAGGACCCCGGCACCAACTACGCGGTGTTCGCGGCGATCGCCCTCCTCTGCGGACTGGGGGCGGGCAACTTCTCGTCCAGCATGGCCAACATCAGCTTCTTCTACCCGAAGCGGCTGCAGGGGACGGCGCTTGGACTCAACGCAGGCGTCGGCAACCTCGGCGTCGGGCTGGCGCAGATCATCGCGCCGATCGCCATGTACGGCGGCGCGCTGCTGATCCTGGGCGGCAGCGCGCAGACCCGCGTGGACCAGGGCGCGACGATGTCGATCTGGGTGCAGAACGCCGGCTTCATCTGGGTGCCGCTGATCGTCGTGGCCGTCATCGCCGCCTGGTTCGGCATGGACAACATCGCCACGGTGCGCGCCGGCTTCGCCGAGCAGGTGGCGATCGTCCGGCACAAGCAGCAGTGGCGGATGAGCTGGCTCTACACCGGCACGTTCGGCTCCTTCATCGGGCTCGCGGCGGGCTTCCCGATGCTGGTCAACACCGAGTTCCCGGCAGCGGACGCGTTCAAGTTCGCGTTCATCGGGCCGGTGCTCGCGGCGCTGGTGCGCCCCCTCGGCGGCTGGCTCGCCGATCGCGTGGGCGGCGCGATCATCACGTTCTGGATATTCGTGGCCATGGCGGTCGCACCGCTGCTCGCGGTGTTCTTCCTGCCGACGGCGGGTAGCGGCGGCAGCCTGATCGGCTTCGTGCTGGCATTCATCGCCCTGTTCATCGCGGCCGGCGTCGGCAACGGCTCCACGTTCCGGATGATCCCGATCATCTTCCGCACGCTGCGCGAACGGGCGGTCGGCGACCAGAACGATCAGGCAGCGCTGGATGAGGCCCGGCGCGTGGGCAGCACCGAAGGCGCGGCGACGCTGGGCTTCAGCTCGGCGGTCGCGGCCTTCGGCGGCTTCTTCATCCCGATCGCCTACGGCACCTCGATCAAGCTGACGGGCAGCCCGCAGGGGGCGCTCTTCTTTTTCAGCGTGTTCTACCTAAGCTGTGTGCTGGGGACTTGGCGCTGGTACGCACGCCGGGACGCCGAGGTGGCGTGCTAAGGAACCTCTGAACAAGTCCCACGTGGGCGCGACGGGTGCTTTCCGGCAGGGATGGCGCGAAGCAAGCGAAGCGAATAGTCGGCACTGTTCGCGAGCCTGGCGACAGAGCCAGCACCCCGGCGTTAAGCCTTCGCGGCGATGCCATGCTCGACGGCCCAGACTGCGGCCTGGACGCGACTCGTCAGCTCGAGTTTGCGCAGAATGTGCTGGACGTGAATCTTGACGGTGCTCTCCGCCACCTCGAGATCGCGAGCGATCTCCTTGTTGCTGGCCCCGCGGGCGAGGTGTTGAAGGATCTCGCGCTCGCGAGGACTCAACGCCGGCGCCGCCGGCGCGTTCGTCCCAGCGCGCACCTCGCGCAGCAGCTTGCCCGTCATCTCGGGCGACATCACCGATTCCCCGTCCGCCGCACGGCGGATGGATTCGGTCAGGAATTCGCTCTCGATGTTCTTCAGCAGATAGCCGAGCGCCCCGGAGCGCAACGCGGCCATGAGATCTTCCGCGTCCTCCGAAACCGTAAGCATCACGACGTGGGTCTCCGGCGCGTTGCGGAGGATCGCCTTCATCGCCTCGACACCGGATATGCCCGGCATGTTGAGATCGAGCAGCACGACGTCAGGCCTGTGTTCGGCGACAGCCTTGATCCCTTCGAATCCGTCCGCGGCTTCGCCGGTCACTTCGAAACCGGGAACGCGCGACAACAACATCGTGATGCCTCTTCGAAACAGCGTGTGGTCGTCGATGACGACGATACGGATCCGTCGCGGACCGTCATTCATGCGGCCTCCTCCTCGAGGCGCAACGCGTTGTGTCTCATGCGGCTTCCTCAACGGGGCGAGCCGATAGCTGCCCTGGCGCAACCGGGAGGTGGAGCATGGCTTCGGTGCCGCCGTCAGGTCGCGATCGCACGGTGACCCGCCCGCCGATCCTCGCGGCGCGCTCCCGCATGATCCGCAGGCCGACGTGGTCAGCCACATCGTCCTGCGACCGGTCCGTATTGAATCCGCAGCCGTTGTCCCGCACTGCGAATGCGTAGTCGGTGCCGCGCACCAATTCGACTTCGACATGCGTCGCGTGCGCGTGCTTGCGGACGTTCGATAGGGCTTCCTGCAGAATGTGCATGACCTGAAGCTGATCATCGGCCGCGAGCGGCACCGCGGCACCGGTGGCCGTGAATTCCGTGCGCACGCCCGTCTGGTGCTCGAAGCGCGCAAGCAAGGTCCGGATCCCGTGTTCCACGTCGCCCTCGGCGACACGGGTACGGAAGTGGACGAGGAGTTCGCGTACATCGGCGTAGGACTCCTGCACGCCGGCCTCGATTTCGTCCAGGATGCGCTTCGTTTCGCCGCTGTCCCGTTCCGTCAGCGCCTTGCGCAACATCTGCGTCTGCAGATTGAGGAATGCGAGCGCCTGCGCGATCGAGTCGTGCAGCTCCTGCGCGAGCATGTTTCGCTCCTCGGTGATCGCGAGCTCGCGATCGCGCGACGCGAGGCGCAACGTCTCGATGGCCACGCCGAGATGCTGGCCCAGCGTCTCGAGCATGTGGCGTTCCTCGCTCGTCGTAGCGCGCGCATCCTTGTAGAAAAGATTGTAGACACCCAGCACCTGTTGCTGGGCGGCCACCGGAAATGCCGCAACGATACCGAAGCCCGCCTCGAGGCAATGCGGCAACGTCAGCGCCAGCGACGGGCGTCGCGTGCCGAGCGTGTGGATCGTCGCGATGTTCTTCGTCGCCGCGTCGCCGCACGCGCATTCGCTCCGCCGCAGGCAGTTTTCCTTTTCGGTGAACTCGACCGACAGTCCTTCGTGAACAAATAGGTGCAACGTATCGCTCTCGCGCGAAACGAGTCGAACCGCGCCTCCTGCGGCGCCGGTCGCCACCAGCAACCGGGTCAGGAAACCGCGGCACAGGCCTTCCAGCGTATTCGGCGAGTTCAGAAATGCAGTCATGTCGTAAAGCGTTGCAAGCCGGCCGTTCTGCTCCGCCAGCGAGCGCGTCTTGTCCGCCACACGTCCTTCCAGCGTTCTATACGACTCCTGCAGATGCTCCGCCATGTTGTTGAAACCTCGCGCGAGTTCACCGAATTCGTCGCTCGATTCCACCGGAAGTCGCACATCGAATTCGCCCTTGGCCATTCGCTGCAATCCCTCCTCGAGCCGATGCACCGGCCGAATGATGAACAGGAAGGCGAGATAGATCAGCGCGACCGTGCCCGCGATGGCGAGCGCGACGAGGGCCAGCTGGATGCTTCGCAACAGCGATGTCGTTCGGGCAATGTCGATTTCGAGCGTCGCGACCAGCCGGTTGACGATTTCGACAAAGCGTTCGAAATTGGGGCGCGTCACCTCGAGCACGCCCCCGCCCGCGACATCTTCGAGCGCAGGCCGCAGCGCTGCCCAGGCAGCGTCGAAGTTCGCGAACCCGGTCGCGATCGCCGCGGTATCGGGCACGAACAAGGGCCGCGCCGGGTCGCCCTTGCGCAGCGTCGCCACCACGTCGTCGAACGCGACGATCTCCCGCGCGATCAGCCACCGGGCGGTCGGCGCCGCTTCACCGCGCCCCGCCTCCTGCGCCAGGTAGGCGAGCCGGTACGTCCGCATCCGCAGGCTTCCGGCATCGTTGATCGCCGCGGCGCTGCCTTCCAGACGCCACGACACCAGCAGCGTCGCACCAATCGACACCAACGCGACCATGAGCGCGAAGACCTGGATCCCGACCAGCTTGGCGCTGAGCTTGCGCGGTTGCAGCATCGAACCCCCTGACGCAATCGATCGCGCAAGCATCCCCCCAAATGAGGGCAAATGCCCTGACCTGCATCAAGGCGGTGCCACGGCGGGCGTTACACCGGGTCCGGTCTACCCAGTCGCCCGGGACGCCATCCACACGGCAGGACGATGCCGGACCGGCTTCCAGATGACAGGCTCGACGAACTCAGGCGCAGTCGATCAGAAGACCAATGTCGTCTACGCCGACCTCCCGGATGGCACGGACCAGCGATCCGTGCTGCCGGATCGAGCGCAACAATCCGGTCAGTTCGGGCGGCAAGGCATAAAGAGCATTGCGGCCGATACGGACGCTGGCGTCGAGTTTGACTTTGAGCATCTGTATTCGATCACGTTACCATAGGTCCATTTCGATGCGTTCCAGATTCGTTTCCGCTTTCAGGACATCCCATGCACAACGATGCGCCTTCCATAGCTGACGTGCGGATGCACGGCTTCAGTCGGCGAAGCGAGGTCCCCGCCGTTCTGGAATGGATTGAGCGGCACGCCCAACCTCTGGGCGACGAGACCGTGCTGCTGGAGGAAGCTGCCGGCCGAATCCTGGCGGCGGACGTTGTCTCACCGATCAATGTGCCGGGATTCGATCGAGCCGCCATGGATGGCTATGCGCTGCGCGGTGCGGAGACCTCGGGGGCAGGCGAGTACAACCCACTCGCCTTCCCGGTGTTCGGCCAGTCGATGCCCGGCCAACCGTTCGCCGGTGCGGTCCAAACCAACGCTGCCATACGCATCATGACGGGCGCCCCGATGCCGGAGGGTCTCGATGCGGTGTTGCCCGCCGAATATGCGACGGAGACATCCGGAGAGCTCGTGATTACGCGGCCGGTCGCCCCCGGCCAGCACCTCGGGCGCTGCGGAGAGGACATCGCGGAAGGCGCTCCGGCACTGGGTGCGGGCCGGCGTCTGCGTCCGCAGGATGTCGGCCTGATTGCATCGTTGGGCCTGGCCAACGTATCGGTCATTCAACGACCGCGCGTTCGCATTCTCGTCACGGGCAACGAAGTGCGAGCGCCCGGGGAGTCGAAGGGTCAGTATCAGATCTACGATGCCAATTCCTACATGCTGCGCGGTCTCATAAGTCGCGATGGAGGTCTACTGGAAGCCCACTACCGGCTGGGCGACGATCCAGAGATGATTCGCCATGCGCTGCTTGCGCCGGGGGTGGATGTAATTCTCGTATCCGGAGGTTCGAGTGTGGGCAGCGAAGACTACGCTCCGCGGCTGATCGCCGAGCTCGGGGAGCTCCCCATTCACGGCGTCGCGATGCGGCCTTCGAGTCCCGCCGGGGTTGGTCGAATCGGTGACGCGCTGGTGTTTCTGCTGCCCGGTAATCCGGTGTCCTGTCTGTGCGCTTACGATTTCTTCGCCGGCCGCGCCATTCGGCTGCGCGGCGGGCGCCCGGCCGACTGGCCGCACCGAACCCGCCGGTGCGTTGTCGCCCGCAAGATAGTATCTGCGATCGGACGCGTCGACTATTGCCGCGTCCGGATCGTCGACGACCGCATCGAACCGATTGCCTTGAGCGGAGCGTCCATACTCTCGTCGACGACGCGGGCCGACGGCTTCGTGATCGTGCCCGCAGAGAGCGAGGGTTACGGCCCCGACTCCGAGGTCACCGTGTACCTGTACGATTGAGAGCGCAGCTAAGAGCCAATGTCGAACCTGCCGGTCGGAAAAGGCGCGGAACCGGACTCCGGCCAAACTCAGTTTCTCAACGTCATCACGCGCGATGAGGCAACTGCTCGATTCCGCGAGCACATTCTGCTCGCCCCGCTGGGCAAAGAAACTCTGCCGCTTCGCGAGGCGCTGAATCGTGTCCTGGCCGAAGACGTCCGCGCAGACGTCGACGTCCCCGGTTTCGATCGTTCCAATGTCGACGGATTCGCCATGCTGGCGAGCGACACCTTTGGCGCGATGGAGGAAAGGCCGCGAACGGTGCAAATCAACGATGAAGTCCTCGCGCCGGGAGTGGTGCCCACGATAACGGTCGTCGCCGGTGTCGCCACGCCGATCGCGACGGGTGGAATGCTGCCGCGCGGAGCCGACGCGGTCCTGATGGTCGAGCATTCGGAGGTCGTCCGATCCGACGCCGGCCAGCGGATGGAGGTGAGACGCGCCCTTACCGGCGGCGAAAACGTGAGCTACGCCGGTACGGATATCGCGCGAGGGGAAACAGTGCTTCGGGCCGGAACGCATCTGACCTCGCGCGAGATCGGCGTGCTGGCCGCCTTGGGACTCTCCGAGATCGTCGCCTACCGTCGGCCGCGGGTGGCGATCTTCTCGACGGGCAACGAGATCGTGGCCCCCGGCAATCCCCTGCGTCCTGGGGCTGTCTACGATTCCAATGCCGCGATCATCGGCGCTGCCGTGGAGGAGCTGGGCGGTATCCCCGTCCATCTTGGTGTCATTCCCGATGATGAAGACGCGCTCGCTAGCGCGCTCGCGCAGGGTCTCAGATCCGATCTCGTGGTCTTCTCCGGAGGGACGTCCAAGGGCGCCGGCGACCTCTCGTACCGCGTCGTCCGCCAACTGAAGAACCCGGGTGTCGTCGCCCACGGCGTCGCGCTCAAGCCGGGCAAGCCCATTTGCCTTGCGGTGACCAACGGCAGGCCCGTCGTGATCCTCCCCGGATTTCCGACGTCCGCAATCTTCACGTTCCACGAATTCGTGGCACCGGTCCTTCGCGCCTTTGCCGGCCTGCCGGTCGAACGCAGGCAAACGGTGGTCGCTACTCTGCCCATGCGCGTGAATTCCGAACGCGGACGAACCGAGTATCTTCTTGTCGGGTTGGTGCAGGGGCCGCTTGGACTCACCGCGTATCCGATGGGCAAGGGTTCCGGCTCCGTGACCACGTTCAGCGGCGCAGATGGCTTCATCACCATCGACCAGCATACCGAGATCCTCGATTCCGGGTCCACGGTTTCGGTGCAGCTGCTCGGGCGAGATCTCGAGCCCGCCGACCTCGTGATCATCGGCAGCCACTGCGTCGGCCTTGATCTCCTCATCGGGCGACTGATGCGCCAGGGCATCCGGGCAAAATCGCTCTATGTCGGGAGCATGGGCGGCCTGGCGGCGGCGAAGCGCGGCGAGTGCGATATCGCCGGCGTCCATCTCCTGGATCCCGCGACGGGCGAGTACAACCGCCCCTTGCTGACCGACGCGTTGTCGCTGGTGCCCGGCTATGGCCGCATGCAGGGCATCGTGCATCGGCGAGGCGATTCCCGTTTCGAGGCGAAGCGTCTCGAAGACGCGGTCACGGCGGCGCTCCGGGAGCCGGACTGCGTCATGGTCAACCGCAACGCAGGCAGCGGCACGCGAATCATCATCGACAAACTGCTCGGCCAGCACAGGCCCTCCGGCTATGGGATACAGACGAAGTCGCACAATGCGGTGGCCGCGGCAGTGTCCCAGGGGCGCGCGGACTGGGGTGTCGCGATCGATACCGTGGCCTTTCAGTACGACCTGGGATTCATCCCGGTGCAGGAAGAGCGCTACGATTTCATCGTGCCGAAGGCGCGACTGGAACGTCCGGCTGTACGCGCGTTCCGTGCATTGCTGGACGATGTCCCGGTGCGCGAGGAGTTGATCGCGTTGGGATTTCGACTGCCGCGCGACAGAGGCCCGACTTGGAATGTATAGGTTTCGCTAGCCGTGTTTCGACTTCAGCTGTTCGGAAAACTTGGCGCGATCGATGAGGACCCGCTCGTGCGTGCCGATGCCGATCACCTCGGTACCGTCTGTTGCCCGGATGGCGAACTCGATGCGCCGCCCGTCAACCTTGGTGACTTCGGCCTCGCCTGTGACACGCCGTCCGGCCGGAGTCGCGGCCAGGTGGCGAATGTCTACGCGCGTGCCGAGCGCACTTTCGCCGGCGTCGAGATACGGCTTCATGGCGTTGAGGGCTGCATTCTCCATAACCATGATCATTACGGGTGTGGCCAGCACCGGAGGCAACATCGCATCCTTGAAACGGTTCGCGAGGTGGTCTGGAGCGACGACGAGATTGAATGAGCCCTTGGTGCCGACCGGGATCGCTCGCATGAGGTTTCCTTCGTGTTGAACTGCGCCGAATGGCGTGCCGCGTGCGCATTCCGACATTCTGCGCCGTGGGCGCCATTTGCGCCTCCGAATCCTCTAGAAGCGCCGCGGCAGCGCGGTCCGAACCTCAGCTCCGCTTGATCGGGATTTCTCCGCGGCTGCGGGTCGCTTGTGTATCCGCAATATTTGCTTGTATATTACGCTCTGGTCATCTGCGCGAGAGAATCGCATGCTCTGGCTCAGTGGGGCTCTAGCTTCTCTCGTTGTGGCGTTGTTTGTAACCGTCGTGTCGCCGATGGCCGCGGCGGCCGACGTGACCGTCTTTGCCGCGGCAAGCCTCAAAGAGGCGATGGACGAACAAGCCAAACAGTTCGAAGCCGGCACCGGCAACAAGGTGGTTGTCTCGTACGGGGCGAGCAACGCGTTGGCGAAGCAGATCGAGGCCGCGGCGCCCGCAGACATTTTCATTTCTGCCGACCTCGACTGGATGGACTACGTCGGTCAGCATAATCTGCTGGCGCCAAACACCCGGGTCAATCTCCTGCGCAACACGCTCGTGCTGATCGCGCCGTCTTCGAGCAACGCGACCCTCAAAATCGCGCCGAACTTCGGTCTCGCCGCCGCGCTGGGCACGGAGAAGCTCGCCATGGCCAATCCCGACAGCGTGCCCGCGGGCAAATACGGAAAGAGCGCCCTCGAGAAATTGGGCGTCTGGACGAGCGTCGAAAAGCAGGTCGCTCGTGCGGAGAACGTGCGCGCGGCACTGGCCCTGGTTTCCCGGGGCGAAGCCCCATTCGGCATCGTGTATTCCACCGACGCATTGTCCGACAAGGGCGTGAAGATCATCGACGCGTTTCCGTCAGAGAGCTATCCACGCATCGTGTATCCCGCGGCTTTGCTTGCATCCAGCAAGTCGACTGCGGCCAAGCCCTTGCTGGAATACCTTCGTTCCGTTCCCGCGCGCTCGGTCTGGGAGAAACACGGGTTCGGGTTGGCTCAATAGGCCATGCTCGGATTGAGCCCGGATGAAGTAGGAATCCTGGCGCTCAGTCTCCGGGTCGCTGTCGTCAGCGTCTTGTGCAGTCTGCCGATTGCAATACTCGTCGCGTATGGCTTGGCCCGCTTTTCCTTTCCCGGGAAGACCCTGGTCGATGCGATCGTCCATCTGCCGCTCGTGCTGCCGCCCGTCGTTGTAGGCTTTGCGTTGCTCGTGCTGCTTGGAAAGCGCGGCCCCATCGGGAGCCTGCTCAACGATTGGTTCGGGCTTGTGTTTGCGTTCCGATGGACCGGCGCCGCGCTGGCATCTGCCCTCATGGGCTTCCCGCTGATGGTTCGCGCAATCCGGTTGTCGATCGAGGCGATCGATCAGCGGCTCGAAGTGGCCGCGCTGACTCTGGGAGGCTCGCGCCTTTGGGTATTCGCATCCATCACGCTGCCGCTTGCCGTACCGGGGATCATTACCGGAACACTTCTGTCGTTCGCGCGCGGGTTGGGCGAATTTGGTGCGACGATCACTTTCGTGTCCAATATCCCGGGCGAAACCCAGACGCTGCCGCTGGCAATTTACACATTCACCCAGGTTCCCGGCGGCGACACCCAGGCATTGCGCCTGAGCATCATCGCGGTCATTCTGTCGATCATCGCCCTGGCGACGTCCGAATGGCTCACCCGCCGCTCCTCGCAGTCGCAAAGCGATGATCGACATTGACATCGAGCAACAGCTCGGGACCTTTCACCTCGACGTCAGGTTTTCCGCGGAGGCCCCCATCGTGGGCCTTTTCGGTCGCTCCGGTTCGGGCAAGACCAGCGTCATCAATGCGATTGCAGGGATCGCCAAGCCCCGGCGCGGCTCGATTCGAATCAACGGCGCAGTCCTGTTCGATGCCGCGCAACGCATCGACACGCCGCCGCAAGAGCGCCGGGTTGGTTACGTGTTTCAGGATGCACTGCTGTTTCCACACATGGATGTGGAATCGAACCTGCTCTATGGACAGCGGTTGCGCAGACCGGGGGATCGATTCATCGAAGAAGCGCGCGTCATCGAGCTCCTCGGCCTCTCCACACTATTGCGCCGAAAGCCCAAGGCGCTGTCGGGCGGAGAAAAGCAACGCGTCGCCATCGGCCGTGCCTTGCTCGCTCAACCGCGGATCCTGCTCATGGACGAGCCGCTGGCCGCCCTCGACGTACCGCGCAAGACCGAGATCCTCGACTATATCGAACGCCTGCGGGACGAACTCAACATTCCGATCGTGTACGTAAGCCATTCAGTCACGGAAATCACCCGGCTTGCCGACACGGTCGTGGTCCTTTCGGATGGAAAGTGTCTTGCTGTCGGCGATGTCGACGATGTGATGGGCCGCCTCGATCTGAAGCCCGCGACCGGCCGCTATGAGGCAGGATCGGTCCTCGATACTCGCCTAACGGCACACCATGATGAAGATCAGCTGACGGTGCTCGCCTTCGATGGCGGCGAAATCCTCGTGCCTCATCTCGGTGGGTCCATAGGAGAACGCGTGCGAGTACGGATCCGTGCGCGTGATGTGTCGCTTTCCATCCAGAGGCCAACAGGTATCAGTACACTCAACGTGCTCCGCGCTCACGTCACGGCTATCGACGAGGAGACCGGCCCGATTGTCGATCTGCAACTTGCGGTCGGCGGTGCAACACTCGTCGCGCGCATTACGCGCCGTTCCTTCCAGCAGCTGGGAATTCGCACCGGGCAGGAAATCTATGCGTTGGTCAAAGCCGTTTCCTTTGACCAGCGAAGCCTCGGTTATGCGTAGTAGCGCACACGCCGACGATCACATGCGGCAATCGGAGTCGACTAGGAAACTACTCCGTCTCGCACGCGACCGAAGGTGCCAGTTTTTCCTTGGCGACGGTGATCTTCGCGATGTCGGGCAGCGCGACGCCGTTCTTCACTGCGGTGATCTCGGCCAGGATCGAGACCGCGATCTCGGGTGGTGTGCGGCTGCCTATGTAGAGGCCGATCGGACCGTGCAGCCGCGCGATCTCGTCGGCGGTGACATCGAATTCGAGCAACCGCTCGCGCCGCTTGGCGTTGTTCGCGCGCGAGCCCAGCGCGCCGACGTAGAACGCCGGCGACTTCAGCGCCTCCATCAGCGCCAGGTCATCGAGCTTCGGATCGTGCGTGAGCGCGACCACCGCGCAGCGCTCGTCCAGCTTCATCGCCTGCACGGTGTCATCCGGCATCGTCTTCACCAGCGTGACGCCGGGGACATCCCATGTCTCCGTATATTCGACCCGAGGATCGCAGATAGTCACCTGGTAGTCGAGTCCGACGGCGATCTGCGCCAGGTACTTCGAAAGCTGCGACGCGCCGATCACCAGCATACGGTAGCGCGGGCCGTGAACAGTCGTCAGTGCCTGGCCATCGAACGCAAGGTCCTGCGAAGCCGGTGCCGTCGAAAGCGTCGCAGTGCAGGTAGCGAGATCGAGCCTTCGCGCGACGAGCGTGCCGCCCTCGATCGCAGCCAGCAGCGCGCGGATACCCGACTCCCGGGTCAGCGGCTCCAGCACGAGCTGGATCGTGCCGCCGCAGGGAAGTCCGAAGCGCCGCGCCTCGTCGGCGGACACGCCATAGGTCACGGCCTCGCATTTCGTCGCCGTCATGCCGTAATGCCGGACTCGCCCGACGATATCGTCCTCGATGCAGCCGCCCGACACCGAGCCTTCGACGCGGCCGTCATCGCGAACGGCCAGCATCGCGCCCGGCGGCCGCGGCGAACTGCCCCAGGTCTTGACGACGGTGACGAGCAGCACTCGCCGTCCGGCATCGAGCCAATCGGCGGACCGTTTCAGAACTTCGAGATCGACGCTGTCCATGGTGACTCCCGGGCGAGGCTTTTCGACGACGTTCTATCTTGCCAGGCGCGACAGCAAATAGAGGACGAGGCCCACTAGGATCGCAATGGCCGCATACCTCACCCAGCGGCGCCCAGCGGCCGGTGCCGGCGCCACCGGTGCCACACCCACCTGCACTGCCACGGCATTCGAGAGGCAGCCGAAGAAATCGTCGGCGAGTTTCTGCGCCGCCCCATCGACCAGCCGCGAACCGATCTGCGCGATCTTGCCCCCCACTTGTGCTTTCACCGTATAGGACAGCGCCGTCTGCGTGCCGTTCTCGGCGGGCGCGAGCGAAACCTTCGCTTCCCCTTTCGCGAACCCCGCTGGGCCACCCTGCCCGTCGAACGACAGCGTGTAGCCATGCGGCGGATCGACATCGGCAAGCTGCATCCGGCCCGTGAATTTCGCCGCCACCGGCCCGACCCGCGTGGCGAGCGCGATCCGGAACGCGTTCTCACCATCGGGCTCGATCGTGTCGCAGCCCGGGATGCATCCCTTCAGGACCGCCGGATCGTTGAGCGCTGCCCACACCGTCTCCACTGGGGCGGGCACATCGCGCGTGCTGGTCATTTCCATGCCGGGCTCTCAGTTTGCCGTGCGTGCCGCGCGCACGGCTGCATGCCACGCGGCACCGGCCGCTCCAGCGCCACCGCGAGCTGGGTCAGGCTGTCGAGATTGTGCACCGGCAGGAAGTCGTCGACGTGAGGCAGCATCGCCTTGATCCCGGCCGGCCGGGCCTCGAAGCCTTCGTAGCGAAGCAGCGGATTGAGCCACACGAGCCTCCGGCAGGACTTGTGCAGCCGCTCCATCTGCGCGCCGAGCCCTTCACCTCCCTCGGCGTCGAGGCCGTCGCTGATCAGCAGCACCACCGCGTTCTGTCCGAGCAGCCGCCGCGACCAGCGGTGGTTGAATTCCGCGAGACAGCTGCCGATGCGCGTGCCGCCGGCCCAGTCGGATACCGCACTTGCCACACGCGCCAGCGCGACGTCGACGTCGCGATGCTTGAGCTGGCGCGTGATGTTCGTGAGCCGGGTCCCGAACAGCAGCACGTGGACACGGTCGCGGTCGTTGGTGATCGCGTGAAGGAAATGCAGCAGCATCCGCGCGTAGCGGTCCATCGAGCCCGAGATGTCGCACAGCACGACGAGCGGCGGCGTCCGCCGCTGCCGCTGCCGCCACGCGAGCGGGGACAGCGTGCCGGCTCCGCCGGTCGCGCGTCGCAACGTCGCGCGCAGATCGACGCGATGGCCGCGAATCGACGGCGTCGTGCGCCGCGTCGGAAGTTCCGGCAGCGGCAGCCGCAGGTCGCGCAGCAGCACACGCACTGCCGAGAGCTCCTCCGTCGTCATCGTTTCGAAGTCCTTGCGCTGCAGGACCTCGCGCGGCGACATCGTGAATGCCGCATCGAGCTCGATCTCGTCCTCGTCCAATTGCAGAAGATCGCGTCCCGCGGGTGGCAGCATCGCCTGCGCGATCCGCGCCGGAAGCTCCGGCTCCGGGATCGGCTCGCCACCGCGTCCGAACATCTTCGGCAGCAGCGAGGCGATCAGCTTCTCCAGGAGCTTGGGGTTGCGCCAGAACAGGTCGAATGCCTGCTCGAATATCGGCAAGTGTTCGTGACGCGAAACGAGCACCGCCGCTAGCGCCGCACGGAAATCCTCGCGGTTGGCAAGACCGACCGCTTCGACCGCCTCGATCGCGGCCAATGTGCGCTCGGGCCCGACTGGCATCCCGGCCGCGCGCAGCACGCGAACGAAATGGGCGACGTTTTCGGCGAGCCGCCCCTTCGGCATCAGCGGGATCGCGCCTTCGATCCGCCGCGTGTCGATGCCCGCAGCCGGCGTCACAACCGAATGCCCTCCGCCGCGGATTCGGCGACGAGCCTCGCCGCGAGCTCGGGGCCGAGCGCGCCGATGTCGTCCTGGTACTTGAGCAGCACGCCGGCCGTATCCGCAACGGTTTGCGGATCGAGCGCGACACGGTCGAGCGCGACCAGCGCCTCGGCCCAATCCAGCGTTTCGGCAATCCCGGGGGCCTTGAACAAATCCATCGCGCGGAGCCGCTGCGTGAATGCGACGATCGCACGAGCGAGCGATTCCCCTGCCTTCGGGCATTTCCGACGGACGATCGCAAGCTCGCGCACCGCATCGGGGTAACCGACCCAGTGATAGAGACAGCGGCGCTTGATCGCGTCGTGGATCTCGCGCGTCCGATTCGATGTGATGACAACGACCGGCGGGGTCACCGCGCGGATGGGTCCGAGCTCCGGAATCGTGACCTGGTACTCGGAGAGCACTTCGAGGAGGTAGGCCTCGAACGGCTCGTCGGTGCGGTCGAGCTCGTCGATCAGCAGCACCGGTGCGATGCCATCATCAGGTGAAAGCGCCTCGAGCAGCGGCCGCTTCAGCAGGAAGCGTGATGTGAAGATGTCCTGCGCCAGCGCGTTGCGATCGACCGCGCCGGCCGATTCCGCGAGCCGGATCTCGATCATCTGCCGCGGATAGTTCCAATCGTAGACCGCCGACGAAATGTCGAGCCCTTCGTAACACTGGAGACGGACGAGCTTCTTTCCGAGCGCGGTAGCGAGCACCTTGGCGATTTCCGTCTTGCCCACGCCCGCCTCGCCTTCGAGAAACAACGGGCGGCCCATCTTAAGCGCAAGGAACACACTGGTCGCGAGCCGGCGGTCGGCGACGTAATCGTGGCGGTCGAGCAGCGCCAGCACGGCGTCGACGGATGCGGGAAGGGCGGTGGTCATCAGCAAAAACGATCGGGAGGGGGTGGCAATGCCCCGCCCGACAGCTTAGCAAAACGCGACGGATCAGCCGGCGGCTGCCACCGCGCGCGCGGCCATGACCGCGATCAGATGCGCTCGGTACTCGGGCGATCCGTGCAGATCGGCATTGAGACCCTTCGCGTCGATCTTGACGCTCCTGGCGGCAGCGGCCGTGAAGCTCCGGCCAAGTGCATCCTCGAGCGGCTTCGCGCGGAACACGGCCGGCGCCGCGCCCGTTACCGCAACGCGCACGCCTCCGCTCGTTTGCGCGACGAACACGCCGACGAGCGCGAAGCGCGACGCCGGGTTCGGGAATTTCGCATAGGCCGCCTTCTTGGGAACGGGAAAGCTCACCGCAGTGATCAGTTCGTCGGCGCCGAGAGCCGTCTCGTACATACCCTGGAAGAAGTCATCGGGGGCGATCTTGCGCCTGCTCGTATGCACGGTCGCGCCCAGGCCAAGGACCGCGGCGGGCCAGTCCGCGGCGGGATCGTTGTTCGCGATCGAACCACCCAGCGTGCCCATGTTGCGCACCTGGCGGTCGCCGATGCCCTGCGCCAGTGCCGCCAACGCCGGAATCGCACCTTTGACGGCTGCCGAGGCAGCGACCTCTGCGTGGCGCGTCATCGCGCCGATGACGATCGCATCGGCATCCTTCCTGATGCCCCGCAATTCGGCGATGCCCGAAAGGTCGACCAGCGTTCCGGGTTGCGCGAGCCGGAGCTTCATCGCACCCACGAGGCTCTGGCCGCCGGCCAGCGGCTTGCCGCCGGACTTGCCAAGCGCCGCGGCGGCGTCGGCGACCGTCTTCGCGCGCGTCAATTCGAATGCGTACATGTCGGTGCCTCCATGTAGCCGCCGGTCAGCAGCTGAATACTGTCGTTTTCATACGCGTATTCGACGCGCCGATGACACCCTGCTCGATGGCACCCATCGCGTCCTCCTATTTACCCATCGCGGCGGCGCCGTACCGGACCGCCTTGACGACGTTGTGGTAACCGGTGCAACGGCAGAAGTTGCCTTCGAGCTCCTCGCGGATCGTCTGCTCCGATGCCTTCGGATGCCGGTTCACGAGGTCGATCGCGCTCATCACCATCCCGGGCGTGCAGAACCCGCATTGCAGGCCGTGGCATTCCTTGAACGCCGCCTGCATCGGGTGCATCGTGCCGTCGGCGGCTGCGAGACCCTCGATCGTGACGACGGCGGCACCCTGCGCCTGCGCCGCGAGGATCGTACACGCCTTGATGGCAACGCCGTCGAGATGCACGGTGCAGGCGCCGCACTGACCGGTGTCGCAGCCGACGTGCGTGCCGGTGAGGCCCAGGTCGTTGCGCAGATATTCGACAAGCAGCGTGCGCGGATCGATCTCCGCGGTCTCCTGCTTGCCGTTGACGGAGAGCGAAAGCGTGACAGGCATCGTGTCTCCTCGGTGGGGACGCCGCCTCTGCGAGTTGTTTTCGGCGACGTTGGGGAAGCCATGATAGTCCGCGCGCCGCGCGACATCAATCGACGTGACGCAGCGGCGCCGCGCTGCACCGGACAACGGACGCAACGAGTTGTATGCTCGCCCGTCGCCGTCCAGGCCGCTATTCCGCCAGGACGCCTATCAGCTGGTTGGCATGCCGCAATTTCTGCGCAAGATCGCGCGACAGGTTCGTCAGCATGGTGATCTTGATCTCGGGATGTGCGACGGCAAGATCGTCGAGCACCTCGGCACTGAAGGTCCAGCACCGTACAACGGTGTCGGCGTGAACATTCGCGCTGCGGGGCGCATGGCCGAGCATCGCCATTTCGCCGAAGCTCATCGCGCCCGATAGCGTTGCGATGCGCTGGTGCGCACCGTTGGCGAGCGCCAAGACAACGCTGACCTCGCCGTCACGGATCAGAAAGACGCGATCGTCGTGTTCCTGGCCGGCCGCAATGATGGTGGCACCGGCGGGAAACTCGACCGGCCGCATGCAATCCCGAAGCTTGGCGAGTGTCGTTTCATCCATCCCCGCGAACAGCGGAAACGCCAGCAGCGAATCTATCGGTGGCGGCAACTCCGCGATCGCCTTCAACAGCCGGTACTCGCACCATTCGACCGCGAGGTCGTTGTCTTCGAAGGTCAGGTAGCCCTTGCCACCTACCTGTTGCGCCCGTTTCAGCGCGTCTTCGACGACGGCGCGACCGCGGATCCGCGAGAACACGAGCGCCTTGTCCTGCGCGCCAAGAAATTGGCGCACTTGGTGCAGAAGCCGGGCCGCGCTATCGGAAAGGTAGCTGACCCGATGCATGTCGAGGATGAAGCTGTCCGCCTCGGGTGCCAGCTCGATCACCTTGCGCACGACGAATTCGGCGCCATCGAAAGCGACATCTCCCTGGAGGCCAAAGCACTTTACCCGCGAAGCGACCTGCCGCAGCTGCGCGGCGACCGCCGGCGATCGTACCCGTCGCGACGGCGCATCGAGGGCCGTAAAGGTTCGGCCCAGGACCAGCGATGGAGAAATTGAAGCTCCGAAGACGTGCAACCCGAACTCGCGCGATACCTCCCGACAGACGGCGATGCCGCGGACGCTGTTGCCGTTTTGATCGAGCCGCGGCGAGAAGATGGCTATCCCGAAGCGTCCCGGCAGCACCGCAATGACGCCACCGCCCACGCCACTCTTGGCAGGCAAGCCGACGTCGTACAACCAGCTGCCGGCGTAGTCGTACATGCCGCAAGTTGCCATGATGGTGAGCACGCGCTGCACTTCCTCTGCAGGCACGGCCCGCTTCCCCGTCACGGGATGCACGCCGCTGTTGGCCAATGTCGCGGCCATATAGGCGAGATCGCGACAGGTCGCACGGACCGAGCACTGCCGGAAGTAGTTCTCGAGCACCGGCATCGGATCGCCGTCGATGATGCCGAAGTTCTTGAGCATCCACGCGATGGCACGATTGCGAAAGCCACTCTCGCTCTCGGAAAGGTAGACCGCCTGGTCGACCGTCGTGACGCGCCCGAAAAACGTGGCTATGACCTCGGCGATGCGTTTCCACTGCTCCGCCGCCGTCTTGCCGGCGACCAGTCCCGTCGTCGCGATTGCACCAGCATTGATCATCGGGTTCAACGGCGCACCGGTTTGGGGATCGAGACTTATGGAATTGAAAGCCTCCCCGCTCGGCTCGACACCCACTTTGCGCAGGACACCGGCGGGTCCTCGATCGGCCAACGCCGCGGCGTAGACGGCCGGCTTCGATACGGATTGCATGGTGAACTCGCGATCGCAGTCGCCAACTTCATACGAATAGCCATCGGCGGTGACGATGCAGATCCCGAAGGACGCTGGATCGGCCTTAGCGAGCTCGGGAATGTAGTTTGCAACCTCCCCGTCCGTGAGGCCCAGGTACTTTTCGTGAAGCGCAACGAGGTACTTCTGCAGCGGCGGGATCGTCAGGTTCATGGCGGCGAGACGTCGAATGAATGGGGATGCCCATCCACGAGCCCGCAAGTTTGATGCCCGCGCCGTCAATCGGCCGCGGCGATTGTCAAGCCATCAGTGCGCGCCGCCCGCGTCCACCGCGCTCGCCTTGCCTGGATGCGTGACCCAGATCAACGGGATCATCAAGAGGAATATGACCGCCGACCCGTAGAAGATGTCGTCGGCGGACAGTACGTAGGCCTGAACGTTGACCAGGCGATCGAGCATCGCGAGGCTCTGTGCATTGTCGAATCCGGACGCCTGTAGATTGGACAGCGCCTGCGTCGCGGCGAGGTTGCCGGCGTTGACCGATTCCGCGAGATGGGCATGGTGCATCGCGGCCCGGTTTTCCCAGAGCGTGGTCGAGATGGACGTGCCGAATCCGCCGGCCATGATCCGAGCGAAGTTGGACACGCCGGAGGCGCTCGGAATCCTGTGCGCCGGCAGGCCCGCGAGCGTAATGGTGACAAGCGGAATGAAGAAGCAGGCAACGGCGGCGCCCTGGATGATCGTTGGCACGATCAGCGTGCCCATGTCGACCTGCGCGTTGAACTGCGAGCGCATGTAGCTGATCAACCCGAACAACAGGAACGAAACGGTCGTGATGTAGCGCGGATCGATCCGCCCGACACCCCGCCCCACCAGTGGCGACAGCAGAATCGCGAGGAATCCGACGGGCGCGAGGACGTAGCCCGCATCGGTCGCCGTATAGCCCATCTGCGTCTGCAGCCACAGCGGCAAAATCACGACGTTGGCAAAGAAGATGCCGTAGGCAATCGCCAGCGTCACCGTGCCCATCGCGAAATTGCTGCCGGCAAAAAGCGAGAGGTCGACCACCGGGTGTTCTTCGGTCAGCTCCCAGATCAGGAAGAAGACGAACGCGACGAGCGCGACGATGGCGAGCGCGACGATCTGCCGGCTTTCGAACCAGTCGAGCTCCTTTCCCTTGTCCAGCATGATCTGCACGGCCGCGATCCAGAGCACGAGCAGCACGAGCCCCACCTTGTCGATCGGAAGCTTGCGGGTCGCGGTTTCGCGATGCCGGTAAATGCCCCACGTGATGTAAATGGCCAACAGCCCCACCGGAATGTTGATGTAGAAGATCCACGGCCAGGAGAAGTTGTCCGTGATCCAGCCGCCGAGGAGCGGACCCGCCACCGGCGCGATCAGCGTGGTCATCGACCACATCGACAGCGCGACACCGGCCCTTTCTCGCGGATAGCTCGACAGCAAGAGCGCCTGCGACAGAGGGATGAGCGGCCCCGCAGCGAGGCCCTGCATGACTCGGAACGCGATCAAAGTCTCGATGTTGGGCGCGAGCCCGCACAGCCACGAAAACAGCACGAAGAGGAGCGCCGACAGCGTAAACACGCGTACCGCGCCGAAGCGCTGCGCCAGCCAGCCGGTCAGCGGCACCGCGATCGCATTCGACACCGCGAACGACGTGATGACCCACGTCCCCTGGCTGGTGCTGACGCCGACGTCGCCGGAGATCGCGGGAATCGATACGTTGGCGATCGACGTGTCGAGCACGACCATGAAGGTCGCGGCCGACAGCGCGAACGTACCTGCAATGAGCGGCAGGCCGGACAAGGGGGCGGCAACAGCCGGAGCCGCAGCCGCGACGGGAGGCGGGTCGCCGGGCAAATCGGCGGTGGCGGTCGTCGCCATGCAGCCTGCTCGTCGTGAATCGGATGCGGCGAGCGGCCTACAGCGGCGCAGCCGACCCCGGCTTTCGCGGACACCGCTGGCGCTGCCGGGTGCACAGCGGCCTTCGCGGCCGGCGTGTTGCTGCGCGCCAGGGAGCCCGACGCACCGCCGCTTGCCTTCGGCGGCACACCCAGGTTGGCGGCGATGGTCTTCCTGACCAGCCCATCCGCCTCCTCCGCATCATGGGTGAACACCGCGGTGCTATAGGGCGCGGCGACGCGCGGCGCCGTGGCGAGCGTTTGCCCCTTGTCGTTGGTCACATCGACGTCGGCTTCCATCGACAGCCCGATGCGCAGCGGGTGCAGAGCGAGCTCCTTGGGATCGAGCGCGATGCGCACGGGAACGCGCTGCACGACCTTGATCCAGTTACCCGTTGCGTTCTGCGCTGGAAGGAGCGCGAAGGCGGCGCCGGTGCCCACTCCGACACCCGCAACGGTGCCGTGATACTCGATACGGCTGCCATAGGCGTCCGCGGTGAGCGTCACCCGCTGACCGATTCGCATTCGACGGAGCTGCACCTCCTTGAAGTTCGCGTCGACCCACAGCTGATCGAGCGGAATGATCGACATCAGCGAAGCCCCCGCCGCGACACGCTGGCCGACCTGCACCGTGCGCTTGGCAACGTAGCCCGATACCGGCGACGGCAACGTCGTCCGGGCGTACGCGAGATAGGCCTCGCGCACTTTCGCGGCGGCGCGCTCGACATTCGGATGCTTCTCGACCGACGTACCTTCCGTGAGCGACTGGTTGGTCGCGAGCGACTGCCGTGCCGACGCCAGGGCTGCCTCTGCGCCGGCAAGGGCGCCACGGGCATTGGTGACCGCCGATCGCGCGTGGTTGATCTCCTCGCCGCTGACCGCACCCGAGTCGACCAGTGTCGTGCGGCGCGCGAGGTCGTCCTCGGCGCGCGCGAGCTCGGTCGTGGCACGCCCGACCTCCGCTTCGCGCTGCGCGATGTTCGCTCCCCACGTGGTATTGCTGACGTACAGCGTGCGCACCTCCCGTACGGTCTGGGCAAGCACGGCCTGCGCCTGCTCGAGCGCCACTTCCGCGTCGGCGCGATCGAGCGTGACGAGCGGCTGACCCGCCCGGACGAATTCGGTGTCGTCCGCGTTGACGGACAGCACGAGACCCGCGACCTGCGGCGTGACCTGCACAACGTTGCCCTGCACGTACGCGTCGTCGGTTCGCTCCTGGTAGCGCGAGACGAACATCCAGTAGCCCGCGTACGCAAGACCCGCGAGGACAAACGCGCCGCCCGCCATCACCAGCATCCGCTGGCGAGTGTTCTTGCGCGGGCCTTGATCAGTCGTGGTGGCTTTCATCGCGTTTCCTTCGAAGCGCGGTTGTGGAAGATGACGAGGTCGCCGTCGCGCCACGGGTGGGCGTAGATCCGGTCCGGCGCGATCGCCGGGCGCATGAACTCGTAGAGCAGCGGCGGCAGGTGCGAGATCGCCAACTGGACCGGCCGTCGACGATCAGCGCCTCGACGCAGTAGGCGTGCAGCTGCAGCGACGGCTCGCCGGTGAGCGGGTTCTTCCAGACGAGCGGCAGCGTCGTGATTTCGCGCATTCTCGTAGGGGGCAGCTCGCGCGCGCCAGCTCGCGCCTCTCGGAGACGAGCCCGAGGCCGTTCGAGCGGGCGCGCGCGTTGCGCATCCAGACGTAGGGGTGCGGCGCGTAGCGGGCCTTTGCTTCAGCGCCCACGCCCGCTCGGCGGGCGACAGGCGCGCGAACGCCGCTCGCCCGAGACGAACGCGGTCGTGCCGAGCGAGACGTCGAGGGTCGTCGCCGCTGCCGTCGTCGTAGACGACGGTCTGCGGGCGGTCTCGGCAGCTTGAGGGCGAGCAGCGTCGTCACCTTGGGCGGGTGAAGCTCGCAGGCGCGGCGTCCATGTGCCACCGGTAGAAAGCGGGTCAGGCCGCTCGCCTCCTGCTCGTCGGTGAGGGCTCCGGTGAAAGGTCCGGTGCCAGGGGTGGTGTAGCTCGACGGCCGGCAGCTCTTCGTGATCGGTGACGCGCCCGTTGCCGTAGCAGCTTGACCTGCGGCCAGCGGGGATCGACACCAGGTCCTGCACCAGCACGCTCTGCTTCATGATGTCGGGCCGGTTGCCGTGGCCGTACGTCGTGACCTTCGGATCGAAGCGCCGCGTGAGCTCGAACTGCGCGCGCGGCGGCAGCCGCTCCTGACCGCGCACGACGACCACGGCGTGCGTCAGCACCGCGCGCTCGAGCGCGGCGAACGTGCGCGTCGTCGAGGTGCGGGGTCGAGGTCGACGTGACCGGCGTCGACGCCGAAGTCGACCTCGCTTGCCCGCCGCCTTCGAGGGGCGTCAGGTCGCAGCTCCGGTCGACGTCGAACGAGGCGCGTCATGATCCCGTGTCCCCTCATCCTGGATGAGACGATCACAGCACATCACGCGTCCCAGCCTACTGTTTCCGGACCATGGGCCTCGTGTAACTTCGCGCTCGGCGCGGAGCGCGCTTCCGAGGCTGACCGTCGGCGCAGGCGGTCGCGGCGCGCGGCCAGGATCTTCACGAACGAGCGCAGCGCGAGCTCGTCGAGGGTGAGGCCGGTCTGGCCCAGGGCCTCGGCATCGATGGCGCCGCAGTTGAGCGCGCGCAGGAAGTAGTTGAGCAGGCCCTGGCCGGTGGCGGCGTCGTCGAACACGTCGCCGACCAGCGTGGCCTGCGCGGCCTTGTCGACGAAGTTGCGCAGGCGCTCGGACGCCGGCGTCGAGGCCCTCGAGGAAGAACGCGTAGACGGCGGCGTAGCGGATCGGCAGCTGCGCCGGGTGCAGGTCCCAGCCCTGGTAGAAGCCGCTCACGAGCGAGTGGCGGATGTGGTCGACGTGCAGCCGCCAGGCGCGCGTGCACGGCGGCGCGGTTCTCGTCGCGCTGCTGCCGGCGTGAGCGGCCGTCGCCCGGCCGATGCGGCCCGACCGGCATGACGTTGGTCGCGCCGTCGGAGAGGCAGACGCCGGTGCCGGCGAGCGCCACCTTCATCACGTGCTTGGCGAAGTCGCACGCCGGGTGGCCCATGCGCTGGTGCGCGGCGGTGATGTCGCACGAGCGCGGTGTAGTCGTAGGTGCCGAAGTGCGCGCCGCGCGCAGCGGCCCTCGCGCGCGCCGCAGGAAGCGCGGCAGCGGCGAGCGGCCGTCGGCGACCGAGGATCGACTGCGTCGTCTCGATCATGAGCTCGCATGCGCAGCGCGCCCGGCGGGCAGGCCGTGGCGCGCGCTCGAGCAGCTCGAGCAGGTCGCACCAGCGCCGCGACCTGCTCGGCGATCGTGATCTTGGGCAGCGTGACGACGAAGTTGTCGGGCAGCTCGCCGCCGGTCGCGGCGAGCAGCGTGGTCGAGGAAGAGGTCGAGCGTGCGCAGCGCCGCGCGCTGCGCAGCTCCTCGGTGAGCGGCTTGATGCGGATGCCGATGAACGGCGGCAGCGTGCCCTGCGGCGCAGCCCGGCGCCACCTCGCGCGCGGCGGCCGCGGCGTGGCCGTCC
This sequence comes from uncultured beta proteobacterium, assembly GCA_963844005.1. Taxonomy (GTDB): domain Bacteria; phylum Pseudomonadota; class Gammaproteobacteria; order Burkholderiales; family Casimicrobiaceae; genus CAIWHR01. The sequence continues at coordinate 60,349 of CAWJMQ010000018.1, forward strand.
TCCTCGTCGTCGGGGCGGTTGCCGTAGCCGTCCTCGAAGTCGATGCGGAAGTCCTCGACCGGCTCGCGCGCGCAGCTTCTCGACGCACGCGCTCGTAGACGGTGAACGCGAGCCACGCCTCGGGGCTCTGCCGGCGGAGCGTGGCCGCGTCGCCGTCGAACAGCACGCGCAGCGCCGCCGCGTCGAGCCCGTCGGCGATCGTCGTCGGCACGAAACCCACCGCGGCGCGAGCGCGACCGCGTCGGGCGCCCAGCGGGTCAGGTGCGCGAGGGCCAGCTCGCCGAGGCGGCGGGTGGTCTCGGCCTTGTAGAGGTGGGCGCCGCCG
>CAWJMQ010000019.1:0-32981 GCA_963844005.1 uncultured beta proteobacterium
ATGGGAGCCCGTCGGACTTGCAGGAGAGCGGGTTCGGCGGGCACCTAATGCGGGCACGGTAGCCGCCCGCGTAGCCGATTGTGGCCGGATCGGCAGTGCGCCACAGGGCGCACTGCCGATCCGGCTGCTCGCGTTTACGTTGGGGCGGGGAAACGGCAGGCCGAGGGAGTTCGATGGCAAAGCGCGATTACTACACGGTGCTCGGCGTCAATCGCGATGCCTCCGAGGCGGATATCAAGAAGGCCTACCGGAAGCTCGCGATGAAGCATCACCCCGATCGCAACCCCGATGAGAAGGGCGCCGAGGACAGGTTCAAGGAGGCGAAGGAAGCCTACGAGGTTCTGACCGATGCCAAGAAGCGGGCAGCGTACGACCAGTTCGGTCACGCCGGCGTCGATCCTTCGATGGGCTTTGGCGCCGCAGGTGCGCGCGGCGCCGGTGGCCCCGAGGGCTTCGGTGGATTCGCCGACGCATTTGGCGACATCTTCGGCGAGATTTTCGGCGCGCAGCGCGGCGGGCGCGGCAGCGGCGTCTATCGCGGCGCGGATCTTCGGTACAACCTGGAAATCGCGTTGGAGGATGCCGCGCGTGGGACCGAGGCGAAGATCCGCATCCCGACGATGGAGGCCTGCGAGACGTGCCACGGCAGCGGCGCCAAGCCCGGGACGCAGGCGAAGCAGTGCCCGTCGTGCAACGGACGAGGCGAGGTGCGTGTATCGCAGGGCTTCTTCTCGATCCAGCAGACTTGCCCGACTTGTCACGGAACCGGCAAGGTCATTCCCGAGCCCTGCGCGACATGCCATGGTGCCGGACGCACGAAGAGTCACAAGACGCTGTCGGTCAAGATTCCGGCAGGCGTCGACCAGGACGACCGGATCCGGTTGAGCGGCGAGGGCGAGCCCGGCACGAATGGTGGGCCGCCGGGCGATCTGTACGTGGTGGTCAACCTCAAACCGCATACGGTGTTCCAGCGCGAGGGCGCCGATCTGCATTGCGAGATGCCGATCAGCTTCGCGGTGGCGGCGCTCGGCGGCGAAATCGAAATCCCGACGCTCGATGGCCACGCGAAGATCAGAATCCCGGCGGAGACCCAGACCGGACAGGTGTTCCGGCTGCGGAACAAGGGCATCCGGCCGGTGCGCGGCTCGGTCACGGGCGACCTCTATTGCCATGTGGCGCTGGAAACTCCGGTGAAGCTCACGTCGCGGCAGAAGGAGTTGCTGCGCGAGTTCGAAGCGATCAACGAGAAGGACCCCGGCGCGCACAATCCGCGTGCGAAATCGTTCATGGACAAGGTCCGCGACTTTTTCGCGCCGTAACGCCCGCGCAGACGGACGTGGGGACAGGCTTCTGGCAATTCGTCCGGTAAAGTGTAGACTCGGCTCCCCGACGAGCGCCGACATGATCCGGTGCCATCGAATCCATCATCCGAACCGGGAGGGTTGCATGAATGTCATTTCAGCCACGATCAAACGTCTCGCCATCGGGTTTGGCGCCGCGGCCGCGCTGTCCGCACCGTCGTTGCAGGCGCAGGATGTCGTCAAGATCGGGTTCGCCTCGCCGCTGACCGGCGGGCAGGCGAACTACGGAAAGGATAACCAGAACGGCGCACAGATGGCGATCGACGAGCTGAACACGCAGGGCGTCAAGATCGGCGGCAAGACGGTGAAGTTCGAGCTGATGGCCGAAGACGACCAGGCCGACCCGAAAATGGGACCGCTCGTCGCGCAGAAATTCGTCGACGCGAAAGTGAGCGGAGTGGTGGCCCACTTCAATTCCGGCGTGACGATTCCCGCGTCGTCGGTGTATTCGGGCGCCGGCATCCCGCAGCTGTCGGTGTCGACCAATGTCAAGTACACGCAGCAGGGTTACAAGACGGCTTTTCGCTTGATGGCCGACGATGGCAAGCAGGGGAAGGCGCTGGGCGAGTACGCGGTGAAGACGCTGAAGTTGAAGCGGCTGGCGGTGATCGATGATGCGACCGCGTACGGGCAAGGGCTCGCCGACGAATTCGCGAAGGCCGTCAAGGCGTCGGGTGGGCAGGTCGTCAAGCACGAGCACACGAACGACAAGGCCGTGGACTTCGCGGCGGTGCTCACTGGCATCAAGGGGACGAGTCCCGAGGCCATCTTCTTCGGCGGCTACGATCAGCAGGCGGCGCCGATGGTGAAGCAGATGCGGCAGCTCGGCATGAACATCAAATTGATGGGGGGCGAGACGATGAACTCCGCCAAGTTCATCGAGCTCGCCGGTCCTGCCGCCGAAGGGAGCATCGCATCGACGCCTGGCGCGGCGCTCGAATCGCGGCCGGGCGGCAAGGCATTTGCCGACAAGTACAAGGCGCGGTTCGGGCAGGAGATCGGGCTCTATGCGCCGTATTTCTACGATGGCGTGATGGCGATCGCCGCGGCGATGAAGGCTGCGAACTCGACCGACCCGGCGAAATACCTGCCGGCGCTCGCGAAAGTCAATTACAAGGGCGTCACCGCCGACATCGCGTTCGACGCGCACGGCGATTTGACGCACGGCCTCCTCACGATCTTCGAGGTGAAGGACGGCAAGTGGGTGGTCATCAAGAGCTGAGCAGCTATGCCGGAATGAGCGGGGTCGCGGTGCCCGGCGTGGTCGGCATCCTGCTTGCAGCGGGACGCGGCACGCGCTTCGGAGGCGGTAAGTTGCTCGCGGGCCTGGCGGGCGAACATGTCGGCACCATTGCATGCCGTCACCTTGTCGTCGCCCTGCCACGTGTAATCGCCGTCGTGCGGTCCGACGACGCCGCGCTTGCCGCGGCGCTGGGCTCCGCCGGCGCGCGCATCGTCCGCTGCCCGAATGCCGACGATGGCATGGGCGCGAGCCTCGCCTGCGGCGTCGCGGCGACGAAGGAGGCGGCAGGCTGGGTTGTCGCGCTTGCCGACATGCCGTGGATCCTCCCGTCGACGATTGCGCGTGTCGCGGCGGCCGTGGCGGAGGGAGCGCCAGCCGCTGCGGCGTTTCACTGCGGAACGCGGGGGCACCCGGTCGGATTTTCCTCGGTGTGTTACGCCGCGCTCGCGGCGCTGACCGGGGACGAAGGCGCGAGAGCCGTCGTGGCCGAGCACGCCGACAGCCTCGCCCGCATCGACGTCGACGATGCCGGGACCCTGCGCGATGTCGACTACCCTGCTGACCTCGATCCCGCCCGTCCGGCGCCGGCCACGCCGGCAGCGCGTCGACCGTTCGCGTGAACCTGCTACGGATCGGTTCCCGTCAACATGTCGGGCTGGAGCTGCGTGACGCGCGACACCTCCTCCTGCGCCTGCCACCAGGCGAGGAACTCACGCTCCTCGAGCGGGCGCGCGACCAGGAATCCCTGCGCGGCCTCGCAGCCGCTTTCCTTGAGGAAGTCGAACTGGGCGGCGGTCTCGACGCCTTCGGCGATCACGCGCAGGCCGAGCGAGTGTGACAGCGCGATGATCGCCTGCGTGATCGCAACGTCGTTGCGGTTGTGCTCGAGGCCATGGACGAAGCGCTGGTCGATCTTCACTGCGTGGATCGGCAGCCGCGCGAGGTAGGACAGGCTCGAATAGCCTGTCCCGAAATCATCGATGGTGATCGAGATGCCGCGCTCCTTCATCTTGGCCAGGGTGGCGACGGCCCTGTCGGGATGGGTGATGATGACGCTTTCGGTGATCTCGAGGTCGAGATACTGGGGCGCGAGACCACTCGCGGTCAGCGCCTCTTCGACGATAGCGAGGCAGCTGTCGTGCTGCAGCTGCTGTACCGAGAGATTCACCGAGAGGCGCAGCATGACCCCCTTCCGATGCCATCGGACCAATTGGCGGCAGGCGTCGCGCAGCACCTTGGCGCCCAGCGCCTGGATCATCCCGGATTCCTCGGCGATCGGAATGAACTCCGACGGCGCGATCACGCCTCGCATCGGGTCGCGCCATCGTAGGAGCGCCTCGACCGCACAAGGCCGCCCGGTCTGCATGTCGATCTGCGGCTGATAGGCGAGAAAGAACTCGTTGTTAAGCAAGCCGCGGCGCATGTCGGTCTCGAGTTGCAGTCGCGCCTGCACGCGCGCGTTCATGTCGGCCGTGTAGAAGCGATACGCGTTGCGGCCCACCTCCTTGGCCGCGTACATCGCCGTGTCCGCCTGCTTGATCAGCGTTACCGGATCGTTGGCGTCGAGCGGGTACATCGACACCCCGATCGAGCAGGTCAACGTCGGCGTCTGGTCGGCGAGGCGGAACGGCGCGAGGAACGACTCGCGGACCCGCGCGAGCACGGTCATGGTCTCGAACGTCGCATGCGCCGGATCGAGCCCCGGCAGGATGACGACGAATTCGTCGCCGCCCAGTCGCGCCACCGTGTCCGATTCGCGCACGGCGGTGGTCAGCCGTTGGGCGACCGACTGCAGCAACTGATCTCCCGCGTCGTGACCTAACGTGTCGTTGATCCGCTTGAAGTGATCGAAGTCGAGGAAGAGGCATGCGACATGCGTCGCATTGCGCTGCGACTGCGCGAGGATCTGCTTCAGTCGCTGGTTCAAGAGCGCCCGGTTCGGCAATCCGGTCAGGATGTCGTGCTGCGCGAGCTTGTACGCGTGCGCCGTGGCAATTTCCAGCTCCTTCGTCCGCTGAACGACCTTGTCCTCCAGCGTGCGCTGATAGTTGCCGACTTCGGCCTGCGATTCGGACAAGCGTTGAGTCATGTGGTTGAACGTGTGCGTCAGCAGTCCGAGCTCGTCGGACGAGCTCGCGGGCACGAAGACGTCGAGCTTGCCCGCCCCCACGGCGCGGGCCGCGCGCATCAGCCGGTGCATGGGTGCCACGAGGCCGCGCGTCAACAGGAATGTTGCGCCGATCGCAATCACGATGAGCATCGCGATGACGGAGAGCGTGCGGACCAGGTGCTTGCGGAACTGCTGCTGCATCCGGTCGAACGTCATCCCGAGCCGCGCATAACCGAGCGGCGCCACCGCAGTCCTTGGGTCGGTCGCGACGGGGTCGCCGGCGCCATGGGCGAGCCCCATCGCGAGCGCCGTCTTGGTTCCGCCCACCGGTGCGATCAGTTCGATGTAACGCTGCCCCCGAATCGAGAGATCGGTGGTCGTCATCGCGCCGGGCGCCGGCAGCCGCGCTTCGGGCGGAAGCGGCGGCGGCTCGGCGGTTCCGAGTGAGTCCGCGATCCGGCGCGACGCGATCGTCTCGCCCTTGGCGTCGATGACGACCGCATACGCGATATCGCTGTTGTCCGAGAGATTGTCGAGGATCGCGTCGAGATGCGCGCGATTGTTCGTGTACAGCCCGTACTCGGCGAGCTCCGCCAGCATCGCGAGCGCCGCCGATCCCCGCCGGTGCAGATCGAGGTTTTCGTCGCGCCACTGCTGCCACAGATAGTAGCCGGCGGTCGAGATCGCGGTGAGGAAGATGAGCCCGATGGTGAGCAGATTGAGCTTGGTCAAAAGCCCCATCCGCACGCGCGGAAGATTGAGCGACGACACCGAATCGGCGGCAAGGGGCGACAGATGCTTGCGGAACCGGTTCATCGCTTTCTGGCGTAGCAACGCATGTGTGAACGCACGTTCGACAGGCTCCTACAGCGGTATCTTGCCGATGCGTCGCTGCCACTCGCGCGGACCGGTCTCATGCACCGACGTGCCGTTCGCGTCGACGGCAACGGTCACCGGCATGTCCTTCACGCCGAATTCGTAGATCGCCTCCATGCCGAGATCGCCGAACGCGACGACGCGCGCGCTCCGGATCGCCTTCGACACGAGGTAGGCGGCGCCGCCGACGGCCATCAGGTAGGCGGCGCGATGCTTGCGGATGGCCTCGATCCCCGCGGGACCGCGTTCGGCTTTGCCGATCATCGCGATGAGTCCTGTCTTCGCGAGCATCATCTCCGTGAACTTATCCATCCGCGTCGACGTCGTCGGGCCCGCGGGGCCGACGACCTCGTCTCGCACGGGGTTGACCGGGCCGACGTAGTAGATGACACGGTTCGTGAAATCGACGCCCGGAGGCAGCCCTTCGTTCTTCGCGAGCAGGTCCGCGATTCGTTTGTGCGCCGCGTCGCGCCCCGTCAACAGCTTGCCCGAAAGCAGCAGCGTTTCGCCCGGTCTCCAGGTTGCGACTTCGGCGGGGGTCAGCGCGTCCAGATCGACTCGCCGGGAGGTGGGCGACGGTGCCCAGCGCACGTCGGGCCAGCGTCCGAGATCGGGCGGCGCGAGTTTCGCCGCGCCGGAACCGTCGAGCGCAAAGTGCGCGTGGCGCGTCGCTGCGCAGTTCGGGATCATCCCCACCGGCTTCGAGACCGCGTGCGTCGGATAATCGAGAATCTTGACGTCGAGCACCGTGGAGAGGCCGCCAAGCCCCTGCGCGCCGATGCCGAGCGCGTTCACCTTTTCGTAGAGCTCGACCCTGAGCTCCTCGATGACGTTCCGAGGGCCACGGCGCAAGAGCTCGTGCATGTCGATCGGCTCCATCAGGGCCTCTTTGGCCATCAGCATCGCCTTTTCTGCGCTGCCACCGATGCCGATTCCCAGCATGCCCGGCGGACACCAGCCGGCGCCCATCGTCGGGACCGTCCGCAGCACCCAGTCGACGACCGAGTCCGACGGGTTGAGCATCGCGAATTTCGACTTGTTCTCGGAGCCGCCGCCCTTGGCAGCGATCTTGACGTCGATGGTACCTCCCGGTACGACGTCAAGGTGGACCACCGCGGGCGTATTGTCCTTCGTGTTCTTCCGCGACCCTGCGGGGTCCGCGACGATCGATGCGCGCAGCGTGTTGTCCGGATTGAGATAGGCGCGGCGCACGCCCTCGTTGACCATGTCGGTGATCGACATCGTGCAGCCGTCCCACTTGACTTCCATTCCCACCCGAACGAACGCGACCACGATGCCAGTGTCCTGGCAGATCGGGCGGTGCCCTTCGGCGCACATCCGCGAATTGGTGAGGATCTGCGCGATTGCATCTTTCGCGGCCGGCGACTGCTCGGCGTTGTACGCTTCCCCGAGCGCTTCGATGTAGTCGACCGGATGGTAGTAGGAGATGAACTGCAGCGCATCCGCGACGCTGCCGATGAAATCGTCCTGCCTGATCGTGGCCATGGGCCGGCCCTCCGGTGTCAGCCGGCGCCGTGATCGCCGCTGAGTGCGGTGACCCGTGCCGCATGGGGACGGCCCTGCGGCATGATCCGGTCCACCGCGGCGACCGCGAGTGCGGACAGCAGGAACGTGATGTGGATCGCGGTCTGCGCGATCAGCACCTTCGAGTCGTACGAATTCGCGTTGATGAACGTCTTCAACAGGTGGATCGACGAGATGCCGATGATCGCGGTGGCGAGCTTGACCTTGAGCACGCTCGCGTTGACGTGCGACAACCACTCGGGCTGATCGGGATGACCCTCCAGACCCATCCGGGACACGAACGTCTCGTATCCGCCGACGATCACCATGATCAGCAGGTTCGAAATCATCACGACGTCGATCAGCCCGAGCACGACGAGCATCACGAGGGTCTCCGGAGGGGCCTTGACGACTTCGGCGCCTACCGGCGTGACATTTCTCACGATCAGTTCGAGGGCATCCTTGCTGCCGAACGCGGCCTCGACGAGGTGCGACAACTCGACCATGAAGTACCAGACATAGACCCCCTGCGCGACGATCAAACCGAGGTAGAGCGGCAGCTGCAGCCAACGGCTGAGGAACAGAATGCGCGGGATGGGGCCTATTTGGGGTTGGGGCATGGCAGGGTCGCCGGCATGGTGTTCGTGGTTTGCGAGTCTATCATCGCTGGGGCGGACGCCGCCGCCGACCCTTGACCCGTGCGGCCGCGGCGCGAAATCGGCCTGCGACAGCTCGTCCACATGCAGTAGGGTTGCGCTGCATCAAACTGGCGGATTGCGGATTTCGGCTGCGATTGGTTAGACTGCAAGGCAATCTCTAGACACCGCGGCCGGCCCCGGAGCGCGGCAGCGGCGCCCCAAGGAGGAGAGCGGAGCATGTCCACGATCGAGTCGGTTTCCAACGAGAAGCGGATCTTCGAACCCCCGCGCGAATTCGTCGCGCAGGCCAACGTAAAGAAGGCCGATTTCGACGCGCTGAACGCGAGCGCGGCGGCTGATTACCCCGGATTCTGGGCCAAGCTCGCGCGTGATCAGCTGTTGTGGCACAAGCCGTTCACGAAGGCGCTCGACGAATCCGATGCGCCGTTCTACAAGTGGTTCGCGGACGGTGAACTCAACGTCTCGTACAACTGTCTCGACCGCAACCTCGCGAACGGCAACGCGGAACGGGTCGCGATCATCTTCGAGGCCGACGACGGGGCCGTGACGAAGGTGACTTACCGCGAGTTGTATCACCGCGTCTGCCGCCTTGCCAATGGCCTCAAGTCGATCGGCATTCGCAACGGCGACCGCGTGCTGGTCTACATGCCGATGTCGATCGAGGGTGTCGTCGCGATGCAGGCCTGTGCGCGCATCGGCGCGACGCATTCGGTCGTATTCGGGGGCTTTTCCGCGAAGTCGCTTCAGGAGCGCATCATCGACGCCGGAGCCGTCGCGGTCATCACGGCGGACGAACAGGCGCGCGGAGGCAAGCACCTGCCGCTGAAGGTGATCGTCGACGAGGCGCTGGGCATGGGCGGGTGCGACGGCATCCGCAACGTGATCGTCTACAAGCGTACGGGCGGCAACGTCGCATTCTCGCCGCCGCGGGACCTCTGGCTGCACGAGCTCGTCGCCAAACAGCCGGAGACGTGCGAGCCGGAATGGGTGGGCGCCGAGCATCCTTTGTTCATCCTCTACACGTCCGGTTCCACGGGCAAGCCCAAGGGTGTACAGCACAGCTCCGGTGGCTACCTGCTCTGGGCGATGCTGACGATGCGCTGGACGTTCGACATCAAGCCGACGGACGTGTTCTGGTGCACGGCGGACATCGGCTGGGTGACCGGTCACACGTACATCGCTTATGGGCCCCTCGCGGTGGGTGCGACCGAGGTCGTGTTCGAGGGCATCCCGACCTATCCCGATGCGGGCCGCTTCTGGCAGACGATCGCCAAGCACAAGGTCTCGATCTTCTACACGGCGCCGACGGCGATACGCGCGCTCGTCAAGGCGTCCGGCGTCACGCCGTCGACGGCGCCGACGAACTACGATCTGTCCAGCCTGCGCCTGCTTGGAACCGTCGGCGAGCCGATCAATCCGGAAGCGTGGATGTGGTACCACGAACAAGTTGGCGGCGGACACTGTCCGATCGTCGACACATGGTGGCAGACGGAAACGGGCGGCCACCTGATTTCGCCGCTTCCTGGCGTGACGCCGACGGTCCCCGGATCGTGCACGCTTCCGCTTCCGGGGATCATGGCGGCGATCGTCGACGAGACGGGGCATGACGTCGAGAACGGTCACGGTGGCATCCTCGTCATCAAGCGGCCGTGGCCTGCGATGATCCGCACGATCTGGGGGGATCCGGATCGGTACCGGAAGTCGTATTACCCCGAGGAGCTCGGCGGCAAGCTCTATTTGGCGGGCGACGGATCGGTGCGCGACAAGGCGACGACGTACTTCACCATCATGGGTCGCATCGACGACGTGCTCAACGTGTCCGGCCATCGGCTGGGAACCATGGAGATCGAGTCGGCCCTCGTCGCGAATCCATTGGTCGCCGAAGCCGCTGTGGTCGGACGCCCCGACGACATGACCGGCGAGGCCGTGTGCGCGTTCGTCGTTCTGAAACAGGCGCGGCCATTCGGGGCGGACGCCGAGAAGATCGCGCGCCAGCTTCGGGATTGGGTGGGCAAGGAGATCGGCCCGATCGCCAAGCCGAAGGACATCCGTTTCGGCGACAACCTGCCGAAGACGCGCTCCGGCAAGATCATGCGCCGGCTGCTGCGCTCAATTGCGAAGGGCGAGGAGATCACGCAGGACGTGTCGACGCTGGAAAATCCCGCGATCCTCGAGCAGCTGAAACAGGCACTGTGGATCGCCGGTGGGTGAACGCATCGGAGCGGTTCACGGCGTGGGCCCCGTGCGGCAAAGCCGCCGGCGGCCAGGGTCGGGCGTTGCGTTTCCACCGCCACCTGGCGATCGAATCGATCGGAGCGGCGCCGTCGTTTTCCCGGCAACCACGTTCCGCCAAGCCTCTCGATGGCTCTCCCGTGACCGATCTTCAATCGACGCTCTTCTGGCTCCGGCTCGCCCAGCTTCTTCTTGCGATATCCGCTGTTCGCGCTGATCGGGGCAGGGGATCGTCAATGTACTCGCACGGATGTTCGGGCAGCGACCCGGAGCGAACTTCGTCTATCGGTTGTTGAAGATCGTGACCACGCCGGTAGGTCGGGCCATGTCGATGGATCACACCTAAGTTCGTTGCCGACCGGCATTTCCGCTGGTGGCGTTGTCGCTGCTAGTCGTCGGCTACGTCTCTACACTGCTGGCGATCGCCAGCGCGTGCGTCGGCGCCGGGCTCCCGGTCGGTCAGTGCCTTCAGGTCCGATGACGCACTCGTGTCGGCCGGGTGCGGCGCTGGTACTTCAACATCATGTCGCTGCGTGGTGCGTGCTGTTATCGGCGCGGGACCGCGCGCTCGACCAGTACGCGAGGATGCTGGAATTGGATCCGGTCGACAGATGGCGCTGGCCTCGATCGTTATCAGAAGGCACAACAGGGTCGCTCGGCGGAGGCGTTGGCGATGTTCGATCGCGTCGTGCAGCTAAAGCCCGACGATGCCGAGGCGCATTTCGACCGAGGCTTCCTGTTGCAGGAGCGCAGGGACCACGAAGGCGCGATGGCTGCGTTCCGCGGGCGCTGGCGATCAATCCCGACCACGATCGCGCGCTGTACGGAATGGCGCTGTCGCTCATCGCGCCCATCGCCTCGAAGAGGCCTTGGCGCCGCTCAGGCGAATACGAAGCTGCAGCCAATGAGTCCGTACGGCTGGTATCAGCTGGCGCGGGTCCAGCACGAACTCGGCCGTTTCGACGAAACGCAGAAGGTGTTCGACCATCTTGCCAAGTTCGAGCCAAAGGTTGCACGGCAGTTGGAACGTGAGACCGGGCTGAAATCAAGCACGCTTGGGTGACGGAATGCGGCGTCCGGCCGGGGCGAAGATTGCGGCACCGCGGCAAGGTGCGAGCGCGCGCCGTAGTTGCGTCGGCGAAAAGGTGGCTATACTCCGCCAGATTGCACGACTCCCGAGAGGGTCGGGAAAAGTACAAGAATCGCTATCCGGCCTCGCTTCGGGGAAATACGGTGTCCACGATCGTTCGTCAGGAGGAGCATGTCATGCAGTTGACCCAGAAGCATCTGGAGTACTGGCGGAAGAATCTCGCGATCACCGCCGTCCTGCTCTTCATCTGGTTCGTCGGTACCTTCGTCTTGGGTTACTACGCCCGCGAACTTCTTTCAGGTTCTTTGGCTGGCCATTCGCGTTCTGGATGGGCGGCACAGGGCTCGTTGTCGTCTACGTGATCATCATCTGGTACTACGCCCGGTACATGAACCGACTCGACCGAGACCTATGACGTGCACGAGGGAGAGGACGAATGACAAACGGCACGAACGCAACCACGAGCACGGGAAGGAAGGGGCCTCTTTTGCGGGCTCGACACAAGCGGGTTCAACTCAAAGCTGCAAGCAGATCTACACGTGGTATACGGGCGGCTTCGTCGTGTTCGTCGATGGCTACTCGCGATCGCGGAGCAGATGGGCCTTTCGCGCCAGTGGATCGGTTATATGTTCCTGCTGGCGACGGTCGGCCTCTACGCAGGCATCGGCGTGATGAGCCGAACGTCCGACGCGGCCGAGTATTACGTCGCCGGTCGCCGGGTGCCGTCACTGTTCAACGGCATGGCCACCGGCGCGGACTGGATGAGCGCCGCGTCGTTCATCGGCATGGCCGGAACCCTGTATCTGACGGGATTCGGGGGACTCGCGTTCGTCATGGGCTGGACGGGCGGCTATTGCCTGGTCGCGCTGTTCCTGGCGCCGTACCTGCGCAAGTTCGGGCAGTTCACGATTCCCGACTTCCTCGGCGCGCGGTACGGCGGCCACATCCCGCGCGCGGTCGGCATCTTCGCGGCGATCCTGTGCTCGTTCACTTATGTGGTGGCGCAAATCTACGGCGTCGGACTCATCACGACGCGCCTGACGGGCGTCCCGTTCGAGCTGGGTATTTTCCTCGGCTTGGGCGGCATCCTGGTGTGCTCGTTCCTCGGCGGAATGCGCGCGGTCACATGGACGCAGGTCGCGCAGTACATCATCCTGATCATCGCGTACATGATCCCGGTGGTCTGGCTGTCGGTGAAGCAGACCGGCTTCCCGATCCCGCAGATCGTGTACGGGAAGCAGCTCGAGAAAGTGACGGCGCTCGAAGAGAAGTTCATCAAGGACCCGAAGGAGCTCGAGGTCCGGGGCATCTTCAAGGCGCGCGCCGATGAAGCCAGCGCAAATCTGAAAGGGCTGCCAACCTCGTACACCGCCGGAAAAGCAAAGCTTGCCGGCGACGTCGAGAAGCTTAAGTCCGAAAACGCACCGCCGGAGCAGGTCGCCGTCGCCGAAAAGGCAGTCGCCGCCTATCCGAAGGACGCCGATGCGGCGAAGGCGGCGTGGACCAAGGATGCGGGCCTCGCCGCCCGTGCGGGGCCGCCGCTTCGACATGCCGAAGCATTTCCGGGCAAGGACGACGCGGCGCGCGACGTGTCGCGCCGGAATTTCCTCGCGCTCGTGTTCTGCCTGATGGTCGGCACCGCGGCGCTGCCGCACATCCTGATGCGCTACTACACGACGCCGTCGGTGCGACAGGCGAGGGAATCGGTGTTCTGGTCGCTGTTCTTCATCTTCCTGCTGTACTTCACAGCGCCTGCACTGGGGGTGCTTGCGAAGTTTGACGTCTACTCGTTCGTGGTCGGCTCCGAGTTCGCGAAGCTGCCGCAGTGGGTTGCTGCGTGGCAGAAGGTCGACCCCGGGTTGCTGTCGATCATCGACGTCAACAAGGACGGCATCGTGCAGCTTGCCGAAATCTCGATCGGCGGTGACATTGTCGTGCTGGCGACGCCAGAGATCGCGGGCCTCCCGTACGTGATATCGGGTCTCGTCGCGGCCGGCGGGTTGGCCGCGGCGCTGTCCACCGCGGACGGTCTGCTGCTGACGATCGCCAATGCCCTGTCGCACGACTTCTACTACAAGATGCTGGATCCGAACGCGTCCACGGCACGCCGCGTGACGATTTCCAAGATCCTGCTCCTCGTGGTGGCGCTCATCGCTGCGACCGTGGCGGCACAGAAACCGGCCGATATCCTGTTCCTCGTGTCGGCGGCGTTCTCGCTTGCGGCCGCAGCATTCTTCCCGGCGCTGGTATGCGGGATCTTCTGGAAACGCGCGAACAAGTGGGGCGCTACCCTCGGCATGATCGCCGGCCTTGGCGTCACGTTCTACTACATGGCCACGACGCAACCTTGGCTGCGCGGATTGTTCGGCGTGACTGGCTCGATCGCCGACAACACGTGGTGGGGCATCGGGGCGATCTCGGCCGGACTATGGGGCGTGCCACTCGGGTTCCTCGTCATCATCGTTGTCAGCCTGCTGACGCGGGCGCCCGACAAGGAGACGCAGGAATTGGTCGAGCATGTCCGGTATCCGAACCTCACCGGCGACACCATGGTGACGGTCGGCACGTAGCCGTCGCCATCCGCGGCATTGGAAAAGGCCCGCAGCGAGGCGGGCCTTTTCCTTTGGCGCTGCGTCGCGGTGCCGCGACGGTTCGCTTCAACTTCACGCAGACTCCTGGCGCAATCGAACGGCATGCTGCAGCGCAAATCGTCGCCGATTCCCTGTCGAGGAATCATAGGAGCCCGATCGCGCCGGCGGCCGCTCCGACTAGTACGGACAGGAAGGCTAGCAGCAGCATTGAAATGCCGACGAATTCGGCCTGGGTCCCGGCTGCCACATTCAGCACGCGTCTCACCCCTATCCAGAAGAGAAACAGCGTGTGGCACAGACCCACTATTCCGACGATCGCCATCACCGGTAGCAGCAGGGTGGCGCCGGCGAGCATCACGGGTATCGCCCCGTAGGTCGCCACCTTGAGTGCGGCGACGTAGTCGCGAGCGCCGCCGAACATCGGCGCGATGAGCGAAAAGATCGCGGCGAGAACCAGGATCGAGCCGACGATAGCGAAATACGTCGCGATGCCGGCGGTGAGGATCTGGTCGGCGGGCACCAGGTAACCGTGAACAGGGTCCCAGTTCCGATCGAAGGTCTTCATTCCGATCACCGTGGCGACGGGCGCCAGAAGCGCCAGCGGCAGGATGTAGTTGCGCAGCAGCGCGTCCGCCGATGTCTTCTCGCTGGCGATCCGGTCCCACTCCGCGGTTGGGCGAAAGACCAGATAGACGATGCGGCGCAGGGTTTCCATGGACGTTTCGAAGTGCGCAATTGCAGCGCCGTCGTTCGACGCTCCGCCGCGCCAGGACCGGCGCTTCGTCGTTCGAGTGCGCCGGCAACGAATCGTAGCGGGTCCGGCGGCGCAACCGCAATCGTTGTCGTTCGTCAGCGGGGCTTTCCCAGCCATTTCTGCTGGCGTGCCGCCCTGACGAGCGCCTCGAATCCCCTTGCGCCCTGCTTTGCCGCGATTGAGCGCAGGCGCAGCAGCAATTCCGCGGTCGCGAGCGCATCCGATGCCGCGTTGTGGCGATTCGAGCATTCGATGCCAAATGCCGCGAGCCACTCATCGAGGCTGCGACCAGCGCACCGTTGCGCGTCGGGCAGGAGCGCCGCAGCGAGCGGTTCGAGGTCCAGCCACTGGCCGTCGTCCGTGGGGATTCCCGCGCCGGCGAACGCGATTCGCAGCACAGCGCGATCGAAATCGGCATGGAAGCCCACCCGCGGGGCGCCGGCGGACCACTCGCGGAATGCAGCGAGCGCGTCGTGCGTCGGCATTCCGTCTGCCTGTGCGGCGTGGCCGATCCCGTGAACGACGATATTCGCGGGATCGCCGGACGGACCGCCTTGCAGAACCGTCTCGAAGCTGTCTTCGAGCACGATGCCGCCGTCATCGACGGCGACGCCACCGATGGCCAGCAACCGGTCGCGTTCGCGGATCCGGGCCGGAGGTTTCAGTGTCGATCACGACCCAGCGCCGGGCCGTCGACTCCGTCCTGTCCCCACTGTCGGAACCGTGGCGAAGCCAGCGTCGCAGCGACCGAAACGCGGTGCTCATCCCGGATAGTCGAGTTCGAGCCGCTGCTGCACCTTTCGAATCTGCCGCATCGCCTCCTTCAGAATGCGCCGGTCGAGGTCAGACAGCGTTGCAAGCGGCACGACGTTGGGGTTGGCGGCGTCATCCTTCCGGCCCTCGGCGGCCATGCGGCGATGCTGTTCGCGCAGGCGCAAGAGCTGCACATACTCGAATGCGTCGCGCAACACGGGAACCTCCGGCGCGGGGATGCCGCGCTTCGCGGCTGCCTCGACCATCCGCTCGACCGTGTTGGTCGCG
The DNA here is from genome assembly GCA_963844005.1 of uncultured beta proteobacterium. Taxonomy (GTDB): domain Bacteria; phylum Pseudomonadota; class Gammaproteobacteria; order Burkholderiales; family Casimicrobiaceae; genus CAIWHR01. Next base: position 15,482 of record CAWJMQ010000019.1, read on the forward strand.
GTGATGCCGGTGGCCAGCGCGTAAATGCGCGCCGTATCGACGAACGGGACGCTGCCGCTCATCTTGAGGTCGATGCCCTCCACGCCGGAATCGCCTGGCGCGGTCCGCAATTCGCCCCGCCAGTTGAGCGGTGGACGATTCCTGAGCGCATTGTCGGACATCTGTTTCAGGAACCGCGGATTCGCCTGCGCCCGCCTGGCGATGTCGGTGCGCAGCATGTCCGCGAGCAGCGGCTCGCCCCACAGCGCGCGGAAATCGAAGAAGATGCTGGCGGCGAGCAAGCTGTCGGGATCGCCCCGATCGATCCAGTTCGCGAACGCCGCCTTCCATTCATCGAGCGACGCGCACCAACGGGGGTTCATCGCCATCACGCCGCCCTTGCACAGCGGATAGCCGCAGCGGTCCAGCGCCTCGTTGACGGTGCGCGCGAACGGCAACAATCGCGCTCGGACCGTGTCCGGCTCGATGCTCTCGTCGTTGGCGACGAAGAGGAGGCCATTGTCCTGGTCGGTCGCGATCGTCTGCTCGCGCCGGCCTTCGGACCCCATCCCGAGCCAGCACAGCGCGAGGCCCGAAAGATCGTGTTTCGGCGCCGTCAGGTCGAGGATACGCACGGTGAGCTGGTCGTTCAGACTGGAGATCATTCGCGTCAAGTGCCCGGCAGCCACGCCCTGCGCGACCAGCGAATGCGACAGCGCGCGGACGTCCGCAGCGCACTGGACCAGCGCCTGGATGTCCATGGCTCGGCGAATGGCCGAGGACAACTCGCGCACCGACAATCGCTGCAGGCTGAAGAGGTCGCGCTCGGAGACGACACCGGCGACTCGGCCGCCGCCGTCGACCACGACGATGTGGCGGATGCCGTGCTGCGCCATCACGAGCGCAGCGTCACCTGCGGTCGCGTCGACGGACAGCGTGATGACGGGAACGCTCATCAGGTCACGCATCGCCGCCGTGAGCATCCGTTGCGGCAACGCGACACGTCCGATAACGTCCTGCCGGGTGAAGATGCCGAGCGGTTTCTCGTCTGCGCCCACGATCACCATCGCGCCGATCCGGAGGTTCTCCATCGTCGTCAGCGCATCGCCGACCGGGGCGTCGGGAGCGCACACGACCGCCGTCTGCCGGAGCAGGCTTCCCAGCGGAGTTTCCAGCCCGCGCTGCTCGGTTACCGCTGCAACGTACTCCGCCTGCAGGCGCATCCGCGACAGGTCGAGCAGGTGCGCGAGCTGACGCGTGCAGAAGTCCTGGAAGACGGCGGACGCGCCGATGAGCGCGTCGAACACGGCGGTCGGAAACGCGAGGCAGAAGGTGTCCTGCGCAGCGCGATAGATGCTGGTCACGCCGCGCCGCGCGAGCAGCGCGCCCAGCGGAAACATCTCGCCGGACGAGAGTTCCCACAATGCGACGGCGGCGCCATCGGCTCCCGGTCGCTCGCCGCGAACCGCGCCCTGCCGAATCACATAGCAATGCGCGGGGCGATCGGAAGACGGAACGAGGATCGTTTCGCCCGGCGCGAAGTACTTGAGACGTGACGCGCGGACGATCTCGTCGAGTTCGCGGTCTCGCATCGCCGAGAACGGCGCATGCGGCTTCAGCGCCTGCTTCAGGCTGGCGAAGATCGCGGGCGCGGGAATGGGTGTGTGCGGCAACGGGGCTTTTTTCGCCGGACGACGCGCGCTACGTGAGCACAACACGAGCCTCCGATATCACAGTCTGCCTTCAAGCCGATCTTTCCTGTGGCTGAAATTCGGGTCGCAGCGAATTCGGCGCGGAGTATAGCATCGCGACGCTGTGCTAGACTCGACTCGACTTTGCGGTCCTTCGCCTCTCGGACGCGTTCGCTGCGATGCCTGATACCCAAACCGCTCTCACGGCCCTGTCACCGCTCGACGGTCGCTACGCGGCGAAGATGGCCCCCCTCGCCGCGCACTTCAGCGAGTTCGGTCTCATCCGCGCACGGGTGCGGATCGAGGCCGCATGGCTCGTCGCCCTTTCCGACGAGGCGCGCATCCGCGAAATCGCACCATTTGGCAAGGACGCCCGCGCCGCGCTGGAGGTCGCCTGCACATCGTTTTCGCACGCCGACGCGGCGCGGGTCAAGGCGATCGAGCGCACGACCAATCACGATGTCAAGGCGGTCGAGTACTGGATGAAGGAGCGCCTCGCGAACGATCCGGAGATCGCGCGCGCCAGCGAATTCATCCATTTCGCGTGCACGTCGGAGGACATCAACAACCTCGCCTACGGACTGATGCTCGCCGAAGCGCGGCGGGCAATCCTGCTGCCAGCACTGCGCGAGATCGCGGGGGCGCTCCGCGCGATCGCGCACGCGAACGCCGCCGTGCCGATGCTTTCGCGGACGCACGGCCAGCCCGCGACACCCACGACGCTCGGCAAGGAGATGGCGAACGTCTATGCCCGGCTCGAGCGGCAGATTGCCGCGATCGAACGCGTGCCGCTCAAAGGCAAGGTGAACGGCGCGGTGGGAAACTACAACGCGCATGTCGTCGCGTACCCGGACGTCGATTGGGAGCGGCTCGCGGCCAAGGTCGTTGCCGGGCTCGGCCTCGAGTTCAACCCGTACACGACGCAGATCGAGCCGCACGACTACATGGCCGAACTCTTCGACGCCGTGGCTCGCGCGAATACCGTGCTGATCGACCTCGATCGCGACGTCTGGGGCTACATATCACTCGGCTATTTCCGGCAGCACGTGAAGGAAGGCGAGGTCGGGTCGTCGACAATGCCGCACAAGGTCAATCCGATCGACTTCGAGAATTCCGAGGGCAATCTCGGGCTCGCGAATGCGATATTGCGCCACCTCGCCGAGAAACTTCCGGTGTCGCGCTGGCAGCGCGATCTCTCGGACTCGACGGTGTTGCGCAACATGGGCGTGGCGCTTGGCTATGCGCTGCTCGGCTGGACGTCGCTTTCGCAGGGGCTCGCCCGGCTCGCGGTCGACGAAGCGCGAATCGCCGCCGATCTCGACGCCAACTGGGAGGTGCTCGCCGAGCCGATCCAGACGATGATGCGCCGCTACGGCGTGCCGAATCCGTACGAGCAGCTGAAGGCGCTGACGCAGGGGGTGACCGGCCTGACGCGCGAAAGCCTGCACGCGTTCATCGACGGACTGGCGATCCCCGCCGACGCAAAGGCGCGACTCAGGGCGCTGACGCCCGCGACCTACACCGGCAAGGCCGCCGAACTCGCGAAGCGCATCTGACCGCCAATCGCGTCCTTACGCGGCAGGCGGTTGCGGTCGCGAGCGGCGTTCCTTGACGAACGTGGACACTGCCGGGATCAGCGAAACCACGACGATCGCGAAGACGATGAGCGTCAGGTTCTCCTTGACCCAGGGGATGTTGCCGAACAGGTATCCCGCATAGACGAGCGAGGAGATCCACGCCACGGCGCCGACCACGTTGTACGAGAGGAATCGGCGGTACGTCATCCCCGCGACGCCGGCGAGGAAGGGAGCGAAGGTCCGGATGATCGGCACGAACCGGCCGATGATGATCGTGACGCCACCGAACCGATCGTAGAACTCCTGCGTGCGGCGCAGGTGTTCCTGCTTGAACCAGCGCGAATCGGGCCGATCGAACGCCCGCGGTCCGATGTAGTGGCCGATCGAGTAGTTGACCGTGTCGCCCAGGATTGCCGCGGCGATCAGGACGATGGCCAGCAGATGCACGTTCAACCCCGCCATCGCGACCACGGTCCCGGCGATGAACAGGATCGAGTCGCCGGGCAGGAACGGGAACACGACGAGCCCCGTTTCGGCAAAGATGATGAGGAACAGGAGCGCGTAGAGCCAATGCCCGTACTGGGTAGCGAGCTGCGCGACTGTCTGGTCCAGCGCGAACAGCGAATAGATGAGCGTCGTCAGCATGGATAATCGGGGTCAGACGGACTTCTCGGCACATTTCTCTGGCGCGATGCGACCGGCGAATTCGAGTCTCGCCCCGATGGTTTCGTCGTGAAAAGTCGAGTCCGACCGAGTCAGCCCCAAATTTCCGACTCGGCTTTGCTACGGAAGGATCTTGTCGCCCTGAGCTCCGTCGCGCTTGCGTTCGGGCTTGACGAGATCCTCGCGCGACACGCCCATCCACATCACGAGCGGCGCCATGACGAGGACCGACGAGTAGATGCCAAAGCAGATACCGATCGTCAGTGCGAGCGCGAAGTAGTGGAGCGTTTCGCCGCCGAAGAACAGGATCGACAGCACCATCAGCAGCGTGCTGCCATGGGTGATGATCGTCCGCGAGATCGTGCTGGTGATCGCGTTGTCGATCACGTGGGTGACGGTCGCCTTGCGCATCTTGCGGAAATTCTCGCGAATCCGGTCGGCAATCACCACCGATTCGTTCACCGAGTATCCGAGCACGGCGAGCACCGCCGCCAGCACGGGCAGCGAGAATTCCCACTGGAACAACGCGAAGAAGCCCAGGATGATGATGACGTCGTGCAGGTTGGCGATGATCGCGGCGATCGCGAAACGCCATTCGAACCGCATCGCGAGGTAGGCGACGATGCCGAGCGAGACGAGCAGCAACGCGAGCGCGCCGTTCTCGTAGAGTTCCTTGCCGACCTGCGGGCCGACGAACTCGACGCGCCGCTGTGTGGCCGACGGGTCGTCGCCGCGGAGCGCTCCCAGCACCTGTTCGGAAAGCTGGGCGCTCGACACGCCTTCCTTGAGGGGCAGCCGGATCAGCGCCGTGTTCGAGCTGCCGAAGCTCTGCGCCGCGTACTCGCCGAGATTCAGCTTGTCGATCGCGCCGCGCAACCGGTTGAAGTCCACCGCATGGTCGTAAGTCACTTCGATCAACGTACCGCCGCGGAAATCGACGCCGAGGTTCAGGCCCTTCGTGGCGAGGAAGACCACGGCCAGCACGAACGTGACGAGCGAAATCACGTTGAACGTGAGCGCGAAACGCATGAACGGAATGTCGCGCCGGATTCTGAAGAATTCCATGGTTCGGTCTCGTGGGTGGCTACGGCGACACTAGCGATACGCCTGCGCGCGCGGCGCGCGCACCGCGGCGAATGGCCTGTCGGGGATCATGAGCATCGTACATTCCGTATTCACTTCACCGCAGCGCCGGTCGCGGTGGCGGGCCGCCACACCTGACCGATCGAGATCTTGGTGAGATGCTTGCGGCCGCCATAGATCAGGTTGACGATCCCGCGCGAGACGAACACCGCCGAGAACATCGACGTCATGATTCCGAGGCAATGGACGACGGCGAAGCCCCGGACGGGGCCGCTGCCGAAGATCAGGAGCGCGATGCCGGCGATCAGCGTCGTCACGTTGGAGTCGAGGATCGTGCCGAATGCGCGCTCGTAGCCTGCCGTGAGCGCCGCATGCGGCGTCGCGCCCCAGCGCAGCTCCTCGCGTATCCGCTCGTTGATCAGCACGTTGGAGTCGATGGCCATGCCGAGCGTCAGCGCGATCGCCGCGATGCCCGGCAGCGTCAGCGTCGCCTGCAGCATCGACAGCAGGGCGACCAGCAGCATCAGGTTGACCGACAGCGCGATCGCCGAGATGAGCCCCATCAGCAGGTAATACGCGCACATGAAAAGCGACAGCACGATGAAGCCGTACTTCACCGAGTTGAAGCCCTTCTCGATGTTCTCCTTGCCGAGCGATGGGCCGACAGTCCGTTCCTCGACGATTTCCATCGGCGCCGCCAGCGCGCCGGCGCGCATCAGGAGCGCGATGTCGTTCGCCTCGCGCGTGGTCATCCGGCCGCTGATCTGGACGCGTCCGCCGCCGATCTCCTCGCGGATCACCGGTGCGGTGATGACTTCGGCCTTGCCCTTCTCGACCAGGACGATCGCCATCCGCTTGCCGACGTTTTCGCGCGTCACTTCCTTGAAGATCCGCGCTCCGGTGGGATCGAGATTGACGTGCACTGCGGGCTCGTTGTTGCGCTGGTCGAAGCCGGGCTGCGCGTCGTTGATCCGGTCGCCGGTCAGCACGACCTGCCGCCGGACGAGCACGGGCCCGCCGCTTCGCTCGGTGAAGAGATCGCTGCCGAAAGGCGCCTGCCCCGCGACCGCGGCTTCCAGCGCGCCCGGCTCGTCGTTGACCATCCGGATCTCGAGCGTCGCCGTGCGGCCCAGGATGTCCTTTGCGCGTGCCGTATCCTGTACGCCCGGAAGCTGCACGACGACGCGGTCGGGTCCCTGCTGCTGGACGATCGGTTCGGCGACGCCCAATTCGTTGACGCGGTTGCGCAGAATCGTGATGTTCTGCTGCACCGCCCCGTCCTGGATGCGCTTCTGCGCCTCGGGCTTCAACGACCCGACGATTCGAAACTCGCCTGTCGCGTCGGCATCGCGCAGCAAGAGGTCCGGAAACGCCTTTTCGATCTCGCCGCGCGCCTTGGCCCGCTCCGGTTCATCGCGAAATCGGACCACGACGTTCGCGCCTTCGCGCGAGACGCCGGCGTATTGCACCTTCTTCTCGCGCAGCAGCGAGCGGATATCGGTCGTGAATCGGTCCGCTGCCTTGTCCAGCGCAGCCTTCATGTCGACCTGCAGCAGAAAATGCACGCCGCCGCGGAGGTCGAGGCCGAGATACATCGGACGCGCGCCGATCCCGGTCAGCCAGCGCGGCGACGCCGAGAGCAGGTTCAGGGCGACGATGTAGTTGGCGCCGAGCTTCGCCTGCAGCGCGTCCTTCGCCTTCAATTGGGTATCCGGGTCGTCGAAGCGGACCTTGATGCCGGTCGCATCGAGCGCAGCGCCGCGGTACGTGATGGAAGCGGCCTTCAGCGCGTCCTCGACCGAGGCGAGAAGCGCGTCGTCGATCTTCACGGCCGCCTTCGACGACGACACCTGCACCGCGGGCACCTCCGGGAAGAAATTCGGCGCCGTGTACACGATGCCGGCGACGAGCGCGACGGCGATGATCAGGTATTTCCAGAGGGGATATCGGTTCATGGCGCTTGCAGGTGCGTGGGGGACGCCGGCGGGCGACCCGGATCAACCACGGTCGCGGTCGTGCGCAGGGAGCGGATCGGCGCTTGGGACGCGTGGTGTCCCGGTGAATGTCACAGCGCCTTGATCGTGCCCTTGGGCAAGAGCTGCGAGATCGCGCCCCGCTGGACGGTGATCTCGGTGCCGTTGGCGATGTCGACCGTCACGTACTGGTCGCCGAGCTTCGAGATGCGCCCGAGAATACCGCCTGCCGTGACGACCTCGTCGCCCTTCTGGAGCGCTTCCAGCATCGCCTTCGCCTCCTTCGCCTTCTTCTGCTGCGGGCGGATGAGCAGGAAATAGAAGACGACGAAGATCGCGACCATCGGCAGAAACGCCATCAGGTCGCCGCCGAACGGCGAGGCGGGCGCGCCTTGCGCATACGCCGGGGTGATCAAGAGGTCGATCGGCACGTTTGGATCCTCCGAAGATTGGGCTCGCACGACATCGCATCGGGTGCGGCACGGCCGCCGGGCGGGGACGCGGCACGAATGAATAACTTAATATTCTACCACGCGGGCCCGATCCCGCCGGAACTCTACGACCCAGGCGTCGAAGCGGTCCTCTGCGATCGCCTCGCGCATGCCGGCGGCGAGCCAAAGGTAGTAGTGGAGATTGTGGATCGTATTGAGTCGGGCCCCGAGGATTTCGTTGACGCGCTGCAGGTGGTGCAGGTAGGCCCGCGTGAAGTGGCCGCAGGTGTAGCAGCCGCAATGCTCGTCGAGCGGGCGTGTGTCCGTCCGGTGCTTCGCGTTGCGGATCTTCACATCGCCGAAGCGGGTGAACAGACATCCGTTGCGCGCGTTGCGCGTCGGCAATACGCAGTCGAACATGTCGACGCCGGCTGCCACGCCGGCGACGATGTCCTCGGGCGTGCCGACGCCCATCAGGTAGCGCGGCCGGTGAGCGGGAAGGCGCGGCGCCGTGTGGTCCAGAACCGCGAGCATCTCGTCCTTCGGTTCGCCAACGGACATCCCGCCGATCGCGTAACCCTCGAATCCGATGTCGGCGAGCCCGTCCAGCGAGGCGTCGCGCAGATCGTCGAACATCCCCCCCTGGACGATCCCGAAGAGTGCGTTCGGGCCTCCCAACGCGTCGAACTCCGCGCGGGAGCGCCGCGCCCAGCGCAACGAAAGCTCCATCGATGCCGCCGCCTCGTCGCGCGTCGCGGGATACGGTGTGCATTCGTCGAATACCATCGTGATATCGGCATCGAGCGCGCGCTGGACTTGCATCGAGATCTCGGGTGTGAGCAGAAGCCGGTCGCCATTGACCGGCGACGCGAACGCGACGCCCTCCTCGCGCACCTTGCGCAGCGGTCCCAGGCTCCAGACCTGAAAGCCTCCGGAGTCCGTGAGAAGCGGTCGTCGCCACCCCATGAACCGGTGCAGGCCGCCATGCGCGGCGATCACTTCGACGCCCGGCCGTAGCCAGAGGTGGAACGTGTTGCCAAGCACGATCTGCGCACCGAGCTCTTCCAGCTCGTTCGGCGCCATTGCCTTGACGGTGCCGTAAGTGCCGACCGGCATGAAGACGGGCGTATCGACAACGCCGCGCGCGAGCGCAAGCCGGCCCCGGCGCGCGCGGCCCGACGTCGCCAGCAGTTGGAATTGCATCATCCCGATTCTAGCAGTGGCTATGCGCAGCGGCTCGCTATGCGCGTTCCAGCAGCATCGCATCGCCGTAGCTGAAGAAGCGGTAGCGCTCGCGGATCGCATGCGCGTACGCGGCACGAACGTTTGCGTGACCGGCGAATGCCGAGACGAGCATCAGCAGCGTCGATTTCGGCAAATGGAAGTTGGTGAGAAGCCGATGGGCGACGCGGAACCGATAGCCCGGCGTGATGAAGAGTCGCGTTTCCGCTTCGCCTGCGCGTACTCGCCCGTCGTCGTCCGCTGCGGACTCGAGCGCGCGCAGGCTGGTCGTGCCGACGGCAACGATCCGGCCGCCGCGCGCGCGCGCCGCGTCGATGGCTTCGACGGTCTCCGGCGGAATGCGGTATCGCTCCGCGTGCATCCGGTGCCGGGTGAGATCTTCGGTTTCGACGGGCTGAAACGTGCCGGCACCGACGTGCAGAGTGAGGTAAGCGAGCGCGATTCCGGCGCCCTCGAGCGCCGCCAGCATTGGCGCGTCGAAATGCAGGCCGGCCGTCGGCGCCGCCGCCGCGCCGGCGTGTCGCGCATAGACGGTCTGGTAACGCGCCGCATCGGCCGCTCCGGCGGGGCGCGCGATGTACGGCGGAAGCGGCACGGCGCCGTGCGCCTCCAGATAGTCGAAGACTGACGCGATCCCTTCGATGCGCAATCGGACGAAGCGGCCGTCGCGCTCGGTGACGATGGCACGGGCATCCCCGGGCAACAGCAGTGAGCCGCCCGGGTGGGGAGGGTGGCTCGCGCGCAACTGGAAGACCGCCTCGTCCGACCCAAGCACTCGCTCGAGCAGCAGTTCCACCTTGCCTCCGGTGGGACGCGCTGCAAACAGTCGTGCCTTGATCACGCGGGTGTCGTTGAACACGACAAGGTCACCCGGCATGACAAGTCGCGGCAGGTCGGCAAACGCGAGATCAGCGAATGCGCTGCCGTCGACATGCAGCAACCGGCTGCCCCTGCGTTCCGCAGCGGGCCTTTGCGCGATCAGCTCGGTCGGCAGCGCGTAGTCGAAGTCGGAGAGTGCGAATTGAGCCATGTCGCGACGCGCGAAGCTTCGTTGCCGCCCATCCGCGCGGGTCAGACGGACGCAGGATTCGTCAATCGCACGTAGAGCCCTGTCATCGGAACGTGGGATCGCGTCGACGGATTTTACATTCGCACCATTCGGTGAAATCGCCTCCTGCATAAACGATTGTTTTTGTTAATCAACAGCCCGATGGCACGAAGTATGCGAGATGTTCCGATGCAGCGAAATGATGCGATTGTAGAGACAGCGCGCAAGGGCTGAACCGCGATCGTGAACTTCGACGAGGCGTGCGACCAAGTACGTGTCGCGCGTCGTGTGGGATCGAGTTGATTTGGGCAAGCAGTGCGTTTGTAGTTGTTGTTACTCCTCTGGCAAGGCTTTTGACCCCCGCGATGTTGGGGGTCTTTTTTTTCCGCGCTCCCAGGGGGTGTCGGGCGCATAACACGGAAGGAAAAGGCGTCGACGGATAGTAAATCCGGGGCCACGACCGCCGACCGGAGCACCGTAGCACGTCTTGTCTTGCCCGGACCGACGGGAAGCGGGGATGGTCAGGGGTCGCCGCGGGGCCACCGGTGCCCCGGGTGGGGGTACTTGGCTTTATTTGAACGGACTGCCAAGCCGGCCGGTCCACAAGCCAACGGAATGTCGGACTAAGCCGACAGACATCGCGATCGGCATCGCGCACAATGCGCGCGCGCCCTTGCCGGGCGAGGAATCCATTTTGTATACGGCTGCCTCTATTGCACCGAACCTGCCACGCGGCAACCCGGCGCGCACCGAAGGGTCCGTCTTCGCGCCGGGGCGCAATTGCTGGCGGATCGAACGCGCCACGCGGGTCGCCTTCCTCGTCGATGGCGAGGAATACTTCGGAGCCGTGCGCGCGGCGCTCGCGCACGCTCGCCGCTCGTTCTTCATCCTCGGCTGGGACATCGACAGCCGGATGCGGCTAACTCCCGGCGGCGCGAACGATGGCCTTCCCGAACCGCTCGGGGATTTCCTGAATGCCATCATTGTGGCGCGGCGTGGATTACGCGGCTACGTGCTCTCGTGGGATTTCGCGATGCTTTACGCGATGGAGCGCGAGTGGCTGCCGATTTACAAACTCGACTGGCGCACGCACCGGCGGCTCTCATTCCGTCTCGACGATCAGCATCCGGTCGCCGCATCGCACCATCAGAAGATCGTGGTCGTCGACGACGCGGTCGCGTTCGTCAGCGGCTACGATCTCACGAGCGTGCGCTGGGATACCTGCGCTCACCACCAGAGCGACTCGCGACGTGTCAATCACGACGGTGAACCGTATCCGCCGTTCCACGATGTCGGCATCGCCGTCGGAGGCAACTGCGCTCGCGCGCTGGGTGAGCTCGCGCGAGAGCGTTGGCGGCGCGCCACCGGACGGTTGCCGAGACCCACGCCCGCCACGCCAGCGCCCGACGCATGGCCAGCCGGGCTCGAATCCGCATTGACCAATGTCGATGTAGCGATCGCGCGCACCGAGCCGGCTTTCAACGGCTATCCCGCCGTCGACGAAATCCTGCAGCTGCACCTGGATGCGATCGCGGGTGCGCGGCGCCGGATCTTCGCGGAAAACCAGTATTTCACTTCTCGGCTGATCACCGATGCATTCGCGCTGCGACTGCGGGAGGACGATGCGCCTGAGATTGCCGTGATTTCGCCGTACACGCAAAGCGGCTGGCTCGAGATTTCGACAATGGGAGTATTGCGGGGCCGCAATCATCGCGTATTGCGTGCGGCCGACCGGAACGGCCGCTACCGCCTCTACTATCCAACGCTGCCCTGGCTCGAAGCCAAGAATGACTGTCTCAATGTGCACAGCAAAGTGCTCATTGCCGACGACGGGCTGTTGATGATCGGCTCGGCCAATCTCGCCGATCGCTCGATGGGCACCGATACGGAATGCAACCTTGCGCTCGAGGCGCGCGGAAATCCGCAGGTCGAACGGGCGATCACAGGCTTGCGCGATCGGCTCCTCGCCGAGCATCTCGACTGCTCGCCGTCGGAAGTCGCCGAGGTCACTCGCAGTACGCGCAGCATGCACCGAGCCATCGAGTCGCTCGCCAGGGACGGCAAGCGATCGCTGAGGGCGATCGAGCCGGAGCTTGATCCGAGCCTTGACGCACTGGTGCCGGATCAGAAGGTGCTCGACCCGGAGCGCCCGATCGACCCGGACACCATCGTCGCCGATCTCGTGCCGCGCGAAGGAGCGCGCAGCGGTGTCCGGGTCCGGTTGGTCGGAGTCGCGCTGGTTGTGATCGTGCTGGTGGCTGCGGGCGTCGCGGGACGTCACCCGGCGCTGCAGCCGTGGCTCGAGCCCGCGCGGCTGATCGAGCTCGGCGCGTCGCTGCGCGAAGATCCGCTGGCGCCGCTGTTCGCCATCTTGGCGTTCGTGGGGGGTGGACTGGTGCTCTTCCCGGTAATGGTGCTCGTGGGCATTACCGCCATCGTCTTCGGCCCCGTGCTGGGCATCGCCTACGCGATGATCGGCGCCACGATCAGCGGTGCGATGATGTTCGCAATCGGTCGTCATCTGAGCAGAGACACCGTTCGCAGGCTTGCCGGACGACGACTGAACGACCTGTCGCGACGCCTCGGTGAGCGCGGTCTTCTTGCGGTCATCTTCGCGCGCGTGGTGCCGGTCGGGCCATTTTCCATCGTCAATATCGTGGCCGGGGCGTCGCACATCCGCTGGCGCGACTTCCTGCTCGGAACGGTAATCGGCCTCGCGCCTGGCGTTACGGTGGCATCGGTATTCGTCGATAGGGTCGCCGCGGCGATTCTCGAACCGGGATTCGGCGCCTTTGCGCTCCTCGCCGCCGTGGGCATCGCGCTCATCGCTCTCGTATGGGCAATTGGGCGAAAGCTTCGCCACCGGGGCGAAGCAAGACGCGGCGCCGCGCCGGCTGTGCATGGCAGTTGAATCGACAGCGCTCCGGACCCCGCGACCGCCGGCGGGATCCAGGACGATGCTGTGCGTCGCCACATGGAACATTCATGGTGCGGTGGGCACCGACGGCCGCTACGCGCCGACGCGGATCGTCGACGTGTTATCCGAGCTCGACGCCGACCTGGTTGCGCTGCAGGAAGTGCCTTTGCTGCAAACGCACGAGACCTTTCTCGTGGACTTGGAGCGGGCGACCGGGTATCACGTCGTCGCCGGCCCCCTCTTTCAACGACGCGGGACCGATTTCGGCAATGCGGTGCTCTCCCGCCATGCAGTCGAAAGCGTGGCTCACCTGGATCTGACGGTCGACGACTATGAGCCGCGTGGCGCGCTTGATGTCCGGATCCACGTTGGCGCACGCGATTCGTTGCGCGTCCTGGCAACTCATCTGGGGTTGCGTCCCGGAGAACGGCGCCAGCAGGTGAGAAGGCTGCTTGCTGCGGTCGAGTGCGAGAACCCGCAGCTTACAATCCTCATGGGTGATCTGAACGAATGGTACTTGTGGGGTCGTCCGTTGCGCTGGCTGCATGCGCATTTTCGCGAGAAACCGGGCGCGCCGCCGACGTTTCCCGCGAGGCGTCCTGTTTTAGCGCTCGATCGGATCTGGATCTCACCGGTGGGCTGCCTGCGGCGGTTGCATTGCCACGCGAGTCCGCTGGCGCGGGTCGCATCGGACCATTTGCCGCTCATCGCCGAGGTTGTCGTGTGACACGCCAATGCCGGAACGAACTCGGCTGCGTGCCATCGCAATGCGCGCCACACCCGTTTGGCGCTCTCCAAGCCAGTCATCCTGTATTCCTACGCGTGCATGATCCGTCGCCCTACAGACACCCGTCCGTGCGTTTCGTCACACTTCAATCGAACTCGGTCAGGGGTGCCAGATCCCGTCGACGTGAGATGTGCTGACCCCGAAGGGACAGCGATGACCACCGCTAGCGCAGACGCACACGCAGCTCGCGACAACTCGGGAAGAATGGTCACCGGTCTGTTCAAGGACAGCGAGAGCGTCGAGCGCGCGTACGAGATCGTCGCTGAGCGTGGCTACAGATTTGCCGACATCAACGTGGTCATGTCCGACGATACTCGCAGACGCTATTTCTCCGACGATCGTCAAGTCAACATTGACCTGGGCCGCAAAGCCGCAGAGGGCGGCCAGATGGGTGGGCCCATGGGAGCGACGCTAGGCACGCTACTCCCCGCTCTCATCGGGCTGGGTGTCGTGGCGCTCCCCGGCTTGGGCCTGGTTTTCGCCGGTCCGCTGGCGGTGGGATTGGCGGCCGCGGGCGCCGCCGGCGTCACAGTCGGCCTGATTGCCGCGTTGAGCGATTGGGGCATCCCGGATGAGCGCGCCGAACAGTACGCTGCCGGGATTCGGGACGGCGGCATCCTGATGGGTGTGAGGACGCGATCCGACGCGGACGCCTGGCATTTCGAGCAGCGATGGGCAGCCATCGGCGGATGGCAGCTGCGTCCGTGACGGTCGGTGACCCGGGGTCGGGTAATTCCGCGCCCGCACACGAGCTCCAGCGTCGTGCCAACGCCACCCGAGCGCGGCCAATGACCGCAAGCAGCCTGCGGAGGGGCGCGCGGGACATGCCGCGACACCTCCGGCGCAACTCGAGTCTGCGGGGCTCGAGCGTTCGGAGCTCGTCGCATCGCGGCGTCGCCCCTAACCGTCGAAGAACGGGGCGCCGTGGCCGCCAGGCACCACGGAGGCTCCGATCAGTCGTTGCCCTCATCGCCGCCCTTGCGACCCTTGGAGGAGGGGACCAAGTCAACCCGGCCATAGTCGCCGTCCTCCTCGCCGTTCGGCCCGGCCGCGAAGAACAGCGTGTCCGTTTGCTGATTGAGGATCCCGTTACCGAATGCGATGCCCCACAACCCATCGATTTTCAGCGTCTTCCCGTCGGGGGTCTTCAGCTGTCCGTCGAAGTGCCCGTTCTGCGGATCGAACGAACTTATCGTCCCGTCGCCGAGATTGCCGACGAGGACATCGTGGCTGAATTGGCCGAAGCCTTTGGGCGCCAACGCGAGTCCCCAGGGAGCATTGAGTCGACCGTTCTTCGCAAATCGGAGCAGCAGATTGCCGTCGGCATCGAACACATCAACGATGCCGAGTCCTGGACCCTGGACTTCCTCATCGCTATCGGGGTCCTCTTTCTTCGCATACGCGACATAGAGGTTGCCCTGGATGTTCTGGATATTGAAGGGGCCGTAATCCGGAGGGAGATTCGGGTCGGCAAATCCACCGGACACGCTGACCGGATTGAACTTCCAGTCATAGACGTCAATCTTGCGCCCTTTGAAATCTGCCGCGTACAGGAGAAAGTGGTCGGAACCATTCCCCGCGATCGTGATGCCGGTATAAACGGCATCCGGATTGAGCGCGCCTTTCAATGCGTGCGTTGGATCGACGTTCGGCGCCCATCCCGAGATCACTCCGTCCTCCGACGCGAAGACGAATCGGGCGGGACCCGTTGCCGTGCCGTTGGTCACCTGGAAGTCATTTGATCCGCTGAACACGATCCCCGTCGGCGAGCCCATGTCAGTTGCAACACCGGTGGCCGCGGGAATCGTCACTACGAGGGGGCCGGGTGGCGTCGCGGTGGGTAGTGGCGATGGCACACCGTTGCCATCATAGAGCGTCGACGTGCCCGTGTGGTTGTTCGTGACCCAGACGAAACCCGCGGGATTGAATGCGACGCCCCAGGAATTCTTGAGATGGCCGTCATTGTGATCAGCGGGAACGCCGCCGTTGGATACGAGTGTGTGCACCTGAAAGCCGTTCGTCTTGTCGGTGGGTCCGGCAACAGAAGGAGCGGTGACAGCCAATCCGAGAGTGATGAGCGTCGCCGGAATCGCTTGGCGAAAAATCGTCGTTAAGGTGGGCATGGAAATACCTCCGAGCAGGATAGTCTTGTAAATCCACAGGACGCAACGATGGCGCGTCAACACCGGCACGAATGGAGCAAGCGTGCGTGGTGCTGGATTGGCAAACACCTGGTCGATCCACCTATTCCCAAGCACGAAGCTGTCGACGCTCGTATCCGATCGTGCGCGAGCCGCTCGAAGCGCGCTCCGGATTGGCGACGCGCATTGGCGATCATCGGGACCCGGGTGGCTTGGGCTTCGGCGGCGCGGCTAGCCCACTCTAGGGTGTTTGCAACCACGTTCGGGGACGTGCCGACGCTTGGGCGTCGAGGGCTGATGCGTCGCTTGACGCTCCGAGGGAGCGTTCGATGCGCGCCCCTGAGTCTCGTCACACGGCATCGACCGCACGTAACACCTCCGGCGGCACTTCGAGCGAGGCGCGATCCCACGCCCCCAGGTCGGCCGCCGCCGCGTAAGTCGATTGTAAGAACGCGAGAAGCGTCCGTTCGGGCTCGTTGGCCCGCCGCACGTCGTCGTATGGCAAGATGAATTCGCGCAGCGCCGATTCGTAGCGCGCGGACAGCGGCTGCACCTTCGCGTCGGCGAAGCCTCTCGGCTCAGGGTAGGCGTAGCTGTAGAAGAGCGGATACGGTGCGAGCGCTCCTCCGGGCCAGAACCCGGCGCTGCTCACCTCGTGCGAGTACGCGTCGCGCGTGACACGATCGGGAAGATTCGGGATGCCACCGGGGTGCGGAGGGGCGACGCGGCCCGAGAATCGCGTGACTGCGAGATCGAAACTCCCCCAGAAGAAATGAACCTGGCTCGCCTTTCCATAATAGCAAGCGCGAAAGCGGTCTAACACGTTGGCAGACGAACACACGATGCGCCAACAGCGGGTCGCGTATTCGGCATCGTACGATCGGTGGACGTCGTCCTCGTCGAAGGGTAGTCGACTCTCGACTTCGGCGGGCTTGCGATAGATCGACACCGGCATCTGGAATGCTTTCAGCGCCTCCATCACCGAACCGTAGAACTCTGACACCGACATCGGCACCAATTGGATCAGGCCATGATCGCCGCGGCTCGTTCGGATGTTGAGTTCGTGGGCGATGAAATCGAAATCGATCTCGAACGCCTCGTCGCCGTACGGCATCCGCCCGGTCGTCAGGCCGGATGCGTTCGGATAAAGCGTGACCTGCCACGTGTGGTTGAGCCACGGCATCCGCGTCAGCCGGATCTTGCCGACGATCTGCGTCCACATGTGCAGCGTCTCGAACGTGTCCTTCCACGCGTCGTATGGCAGGTCGGGCCACGCAAGGTGCGTCATGGCGGATCTCCCCAAACCGGATTAGCCGGGCGCGTGCTTCGGGACATGCTTGGAGCAGAGCGAACGCCGATGATGCCACCGTAATTTGTTGATGCGCAACGGGTCTACGGTGGCTACCGAGGTCCCGTCGTATGGGGTTTCGCGAACAATGCCTCTGCATGTAGACTCTTAAGGATCGATGCCCGTCACTTCCCTTGGCGCTTCGCCGACTCTTACCGACCCGTCGTGCGAAACCGTAACGTCATCGCAGTCTGTGTCTGCGCTTGTCCCGCGGGGTCGTGATACGCTGATCCGGAACGCAGTCGCAGCTTCGAGTGCCTGCAGCCCTTAAAGGGCGGCATGGACAGCGCATGGACACGCCAATGCCCTACTTCGCCGAGAGGCTCGAGCGCCGATTTTCGCTGCGGACCCGAGACGGCCTGCTTGTGGATGCGACGACGGACGCGGACGATCCGATTCTCGCATCGTTCTTCGAAGGCTACGATCGCTCCTTCGTACTGGCCAACGAGAAGGAAGTGCTAGAGGGCTTCAGGATGTGCATGGCGTTGAACCGGCCCCCACGCTATCCCGAGCTTCGAGAGCAATACGGAGCGTTCCGGGAAGTCGTGCTGGTCGCCACCGATCCCGCGATCGGCGCATTCGTCGGCGGGGCGAACTTTATCGCGTTTCCCGTAGTGCAC
>CAWJMQ010000020.1:0-21662 GCA_963844005.1 uncultured beta proteobacterium
TATCCATGTACACGCTCTACTACTCTCCGGGCGCCGCGGCATTGTCGTTCATCTGGCGCTCCTCGAAATCGGGGCACCTTACCGACTGGAACTCGTGGACTTCGCCTCTGGAGCGCAGCGCGATTCGAGCTATCTCGAGCTCAACCCGCACGGCGTCGTGCCGACGCTCGTGATCGACGGCAAACCCTTCGTCGAATCCGCGGCGTTGCTGATGATCCTGGCCGATCGGCATCCGGAAGCCCATCTCGCGCCCGCCCCGGGCGCCGTCGGGCGCGATGCCTGGTATCAATGGGTCGTCTATCTCAGCAATGCCCTGGCGGCAACTTTCCGATTCTGGTTCTACCCGTCGGAACTCGGTGCGCCGGAACATACCCCTGCCGTCCGCGAGGCCTTGCGGAACAAGATAGAGCGCGTATGGGATCGCCTCGACACCCATCTTGCCGCGGGCGGCCCGTACCTTCTGGGCCGCGAGTTCTCCGGCTCCGATTTGCTGCTTACGATGCTGATGCGCTGGTCGCGGAAGATGCCTCATCCCGCCACCGAGTGGCCGGCGCTCGACGCACTGGCTGCGCTGGTGCGGGCGCGCGTGAGCTGGAAGAAGCTCTACGAAATCGAGGGGCTGACTGAGTGGTGATCGGCGTGGCGGTCGGCACGCATTGCGATTCCGCTGTCTATTCGGTCGGCCGCCGATCGAACGTGTCGAGCGCGGGATCGGCCGGCACGGCCAGGATTGCGACCGACATCACACGGGCGGCTGGCGGCCCGCGTCGGCACCATGTCAGGAGACTCTCCACCGCATCCGCGTCGCCCTGCACCAGCGCCTCGACCGTGCCATCGCGTCGGTTGCGCACCCAGCCGGCGACGCCCAGCGCCATCGCCGCGTCGACCATCGATTCGCGATAGCCGACGCCCTGGACGCGGCCGCGAACGATCAGCCGCTTCGCGATCATCGCTTCAATCGGGTTCCTGGTGCGGTCGACGTCGTGCGTAGATGAGCAGCGCCGCGACGGTCTTGGCGTCGGTGATCGCGCCAGAATCGAGCGCAGCGAGCATTTCATCGACGCTCATCATGACGATCTCCAGGAACTCGCCGTCGTCGGGTTTCGCGCCGACGTCGGTGAGCCCCTCCGCGACGAAGAAGTCGATCGCCTCGTTTGAATACCCGACGACCGAGTGGACTCTGCCAAGCGGCGTCCACGTTGTCGCCGTATAGCCCGCCTCTTCAGTGAGCTCGCGCTGTGCCGTAGCGAGTTCGGCCTCTCCCGGGTCGAGCTTGCCCGCCGGAAATTCGATGAACACGCTGCCGACCGGATAGCGATACTGGCGCACGACGACGAGCCTACCGTCAGGCAGCACGGGAACGATCAGCACGGCGCCCGGATGCACGACGTACTCGCGCGTCGCGAGTCTGCCATCGGGAAGGCGAACGGTGTCACTGCGGACGTGAAGGAGTTTCCCGTCGAACACGGCCTCCGACGATACCGTCGTTTCCGCCAGATGAGCGTCCGGCGCAACGCTGTGTTCACCACTCATTTGCGGCCTCCGCATGGCATTGTGAACACTCGACCATCGAGCTGTCGGCCGCCTCAATCGCTCGTGGACGCGCCCTTCGGGCCTTGGCTTCGCCCCACTCGTTCATTCGAGCCAATCCTTCGCTATCAGAAAATCGGTATAGAGCCGCGCCTCCGGCGTGCCCGGCGCCGGCTTCCAGTCGTAGCGCCATTTCACGACGGGGGGGAGCGACATCAGGATCGCCTCGGTGCGGCCATTCGACTGCAACCCGAACAGCGTGCCCCGGTCCAGGACCAGGTTGAACTCGACGTACCGGCCGCGGCGATAAACCTGAAAGTCCCGCTCGCGCTCGCCATACGGCATCGCCTTGCGTCGCTCGAGAATCGGAAGATAGGCGTCGAGGAATCGGTCGCCTACACTTTTCGTCAATGCGAAGCAGCGATCAAATCCTCCTTCGGCAAGATCGTCGAAGAAGATGCCGCCGATGCCGCGAGGCTCCCCCCGGTGCTTCAGGTAGAAGTACTCGTCGCACCAGCGTTTGTATTTTTCGTGCACGTCGGTGCCGAAGGGCGCAAGCGCATCACGGCACGTGCGATGGAAGTGAATCGCGTCATCCTCGAAACCGTAGTAGGGCGTCAAGTCCATGCCGCCGCCAAACCAGACGACATCCTCGTCGGAACGGACGGGCGCGCGCGCGACCAGCATCCGAACGTTCATGTGCACGGTCGGCGCATAGGGATTGCGCGGATGCAGAACGAGCGACACACCCAACGCCTCCCAGGCGCGGCCGGCAATCGCGGGGCGCGACGCACTCGCCGACTGGGGCAGGCGGTCGCCTGTCACGTGAGAGAAGTTGACGCCGCCCCGCTCGAGCACCTTGCCGTCCTCGAGAAGCCGCGAGCTGCCGCCGCCACCCTCGGGCCGAGTCCACTCGTCGCGGCGAAACGCCTGCCCTTCGACGGCCTCGAGCGCTTCGACGATGCGCGACTGGAGTCCGAGAAAGTAGGCGCGTGGAACCGCGACGTTCATGACTGCGACGGCGGCGTGCCGGATGCGGCCGGACGGATCGCGAGCGCGCGATGGCCGATGTCCCGGCGATACTGCATGCCCGCGAAGTGGATCTGGCCGACCGCGGCGTAGGCGGCGCGTTGCGCCTGCTTCACCGAGTCGCCCAGCGCCGTGACGCAGAGGACACGCCCCCCGGCGACGACCACGTTCCCGCGGTCGAGCGCGGTGCCCGCGTGGAAGACCTTGCAGTCCGGATGCGTCGCAGGCGTCACGCGGTCGAGGCCCTCGATCACATCGCCCACACGCGGGTTCGATGGATACCCATGCGCGGCGAGAACGACGCCCAGGGCGACGCGTCGGTCCCACTCGGCTTCGGCGCGGTCGAGCGTGCCGTTGACAGCGTTGGAAACGAGATCCACGACGTCCGACTTCAACCGCAACATGATTGGCTGCGTTTCGGGATCGCCGAGCCGACAATTGAACTCGAGGACTCTGGGCGTTCCGGCAGCATCGATCATCACGCCCGCGTATAGGAACCCCGAGTACGGAATGCCGTCGGCGGCCATCCCGTTCACCGCCGGCAGGATCACCTCGCGCATGATTCGTGCATGGATGGCCGGGGTGATGACCGGAGCCGGCGAGTGCGCGCCCATCCCGCCGGTGTTCGGCCCCCGGTCGCGGTCCTGCAAGCGCTTGTGGTCCTGCGACGACGCGAGCGGCAGCACGTGTCGTCCATCCGCCATCACGATGAAGCTCGCTTCCTCGCCGACGATGAATTCCTCGACGACAACGCGCGCCCCGGCGGTGCCCATCGCATTGTCGACGAGCATCGCGTCGATGGCCGCGTGCGCCTCAGCGACCGTCGTCGCCACGACGACCCCCTTGCCCGCGGCGAGGCCGTCTGCCTTGACGACGATCGGAGCTCCATGCTCCGATGCATAGGCGCGGGCCGGAGCGGCATCGGTAAATGTCCGGTACCGCGCCGTGGGAATCCCGTGCCGCGCCATGAAGGACTTCGCGTAGTCCTTCGAACTCTCGAGCTTAGCGGCGGCCTGCGTCGGTCCGAATATCCGGAGCCCCGCGGTGCGGAACGCGTCGACGATTCCGGCAGCGAGTGGCGCTTCCGGGCCCACGATCGTCAGACTCACCTGCTCGTTGCTCGCAAATTCGACCAACTCGGCGATTGCGGTGATGGGCACCGTGATGAGTCCGGGCTCGCGCGACGTGCCGGCGTTGCCGGGCGCGACGAACACCTTCGCCACGCGGGGCGACTGCGCGAGCTTCCACGCGAGCGCGTGCTCGCGGCCGCCGCCCCCGATGACGAGGATGTTCATGGGCTGATCTCAGTCAAACGCGATCTTGCCGAAGAGATAGAGGACACTGCCGTTGTTGACACCACCGACCGTCGGGATATAGGTACCGTACAGGGTGAAATTCTGGTAGCGGAGCGAAGCAAGCGGCAACAGGGTTGGAAACGGCCAGCCGTTGAAGATGTCGTTCCGCGCCACGAGCATCAGCGTATACCCCAGCCCGGGCTGGAGAGTGTCACGCGCGCGCCAGTACGTCGACCAGCCGTAGCCCAGGTTGTACTGCGGACGGCTGTGCGAGTCGCTGAACACAAGGAAGAAGACGGTATCGGTGTCGCCGTTTTCCCGTTCCACCGTGCGGCCCAAGCCACCGCCCCACGCGTACTCGTTTTCCTCGGCGCGCTTCTCGGCCGTCCACGTCCACGGCGTATGCCAGGCGTAGCCCGAGACGATGAGATCGTTCTTGCCATTTTCGTAGGTGTCCACCAGCCGCCTGCAGCCTGCGTTCAACCAATCCCAGAGATCGGCGCATTCGGCCGCGCTCGCGGACATCGGAACGCCCACGAGGAGCGCAGCCAGGACGGCGCCTTTCAATTTGGCAAGCATCGCTTCGTTCCTGTCAATGTCGAAAATGCCGTACACCGGTGAATACCATCGCGATGCCGCGCTCGTCGGCCGCTGCGATCACTTCATCGTCGCGCACGCTGCCCCCAGGCTGGATCACCGCAACGGCACCGTTGTCGGCGACGACATCGAGGCCATCGCGGAAAGGAAAAAACGCATCGGAGGCGACGACCGAACCGGCGAGCGAAAGTGTGGCCGCGTTCGCCTTCGACGCCGCGATACGGGTCGAATCGACACGGCTCATCTGTCCTGCGCCGATACCGAGCGTCTGCCCGCCACGGCAATAGACGATCGCGTTGCTCTTCACGAATTTCGCGACGCGCCACGCGAACATCAGGTCTCGCAGCTGTTCCGGCGTCGGCACCTTCGTCGTGACGACCTTGATCTCGGACAGCCCGACATTGCGCGTGTCCGCACTCTGCAGGAGGAGGCCGCCGCCGACCCGCTTGAGGTCGAGCTGCGCCGGCGGGACGCCCGACGCAGGCGCGATCTCGAGCACGCGCACGTTCTTCTTCTGCGCGATCACGGCCAGCGCATTCGCCGTGTATCCCGGCGCGATGAGCACTTCCAGAAACTGCGCCGACACCGCCTCGAGCGTCTGCGCGTCGACCGGCCGATCGAACGCGATGATGCCGCCGAATGCCGAAACCGGATCGGTCGCGAGTGCCTTGCGGTACGCCGCGAGCGGCGAATCAGCGATCGCAGCGCCGCAGGGGTTCGCATGCTTGACGATCACGCAGGCTGCGGACTCCTCGAACGCGGCGGCGAACGTCTTCACGCATTCCCAGGCGGCGTCGGAATCGGCGACGTTGTTGTATGACAGCTCCTTGCCCTGCAGCTGCCGGTACGTGGCGATCGTGCCTGGCGAGGGATCTTCGTCGCGGTAGAACGCCGCTTTCTGGTGCGGGTTTTCGCCGTAGCGAAGGTCCTGCACTTTTTGCACCTGCAGGTTGAATCGGTCGGGAAATGCGCCGGCGGCGCCATCCGGACCACGGGCCGTGAGCCAGTTCGAGATCGCGCCGTCATAGGACGCCGTGTGCGAAAACGCCTTCCGCGCGAGCGCAAACCGTGTTGCCGCCGACAGGGCCTTGCCATTCGCGGCGAGCTCCGCCGCGAGCGCCGGATAGTCGGCCGGATCGACCACCACGCCGACGTGCTGCCAGTTCTTCGCGGCGGCGCGGACCATCGTGGGCCCCCCGATATCGATATTCTGGATGGCTTCGTCCAGAGTGCACCCGGCCTTTGCGACGGTCTCGCGAAACGGATAGAGATTGACGACCACGAGGTCGATCGGCGGGATAGCGTACATCTCCAGCGCCGCCGCGTGCGCCGGGAGGTCGCGCCGCGCGAGAATGCCGGCGTGTACCTTCGGATGCAGCGTCTTGACGCGCCCGTCGAGCATCTCGGGAAACCCCGTGTACTCACCGATTTCCGTGACCGGAATTCCGGCGTCCACCAGTATCCTTGCAGTGCCCCCGGTGGACAGGAGTCTTACGCCGAGTCTTGCGAGCACGCGCGCGAATTCGACGAGACCTGTCTTGTCGGATACGGAAAGCAGCGCTTGCATGACGGGCGCGGGCATGACTGCTTCGCGGAAGACCGCGGCGAAGAATGGGCGCGACGAGCCGGTGCGGCCCGTCAGCGAATGTCGTACTTGGTGAGCTTGGCCCGCAGCGTATTCCGGTTCATGCCCAGCATGTCGGCGGCCTGCGTCTGATTTCCGCCCGCGCGGTCCATCACGGAGGCGATCAGCGCGCGCTCGACGTGATTGATCACCATGTCATAGATGCCGTGCGGCGCCTCGCCGTCGAGCCTGCGGAAATATTCGTCGAGCGATTTCTCGACCGTCTTGCCGATCTCGTTGTTGCCGTTGATGCGCAGGGTTTTTCTCACGCGGCCAGGGCCTCCCCGCCCCGTAGCGATTCTTGTCGCGATCGGCCGAAGGCGCAGCGCGCGTCGACGATATCCGCTTCGGGTATGCGGTAGTCAAGACGCTCGCCCAGTTCGGCGAGGGTTTCGAAAAACCGACGGACCGCCGCGAGCTGCTCTGCGATCGTCTCCGCCGCGTTGATCGCTCGGCGGAAGTCGTCGCCGCCGGCGAGGTCCTTCGTGTACCAGCCGAGGTGCTTGCGTGCGATGCGCACGCCGCAGGCCTCACCGTAGAACGCGTAGTGATCGTCGAGATGCTCGATGATCGCCCCGCGTGCCTCGTCCACCGTCGGCGGCGGAACGTGCGTGCCGAAATCGAGGAAGTGGCGGATCTCGCGGAAGATCCACGGACGTCCCTGCGCGGCGCGGCCGATCATGATCGCGTCGGCGCCCGTATATTCGAGTACGCGCCTTGCCTCGTCGGGCGTCGCGATGTCGCCGTTGGCGATCACCGGGATCGCGACTGCCGCCTTGACGGCGCGGATCGTCTCATACTCGACGGGGCCCACGTAGGCGCAAGCGCGAGTGCGGCCGTGAACCGCGAGCGCACGGATTCCGGCACTCTCCGCGATCCGGGCGATGGCGAGCGCATTGCGATGCGCCGGGTCGGTCCCCGTGCGGATCTTCAGCGTCACAGGGACGTCGACCGCCCTCACCACGGCGTCCACGATCATCGCGACCAGAGGTTCATTCGCGAGCAGTGCAGAGCCGGCGGCAGCATTGCAGACCTTCTTCGCGGGACATCCCATGTTGATGTCGATGATCTGGGCGCCACGCTCTACGTTGTAACGCGCGGCATCCGCCATCGACTCCGGGTCGGCGCCCGCAATCTGCACGACGATCGGTGCGACCTCGCCGCGATGATCGGTTCGGCGTTGCGACTTTTCGGTATCCCAAAGGCGCGGGTTCGACGCGACCATTTCCGACACCGCGTAGCCCGCACCGTGCCGTTTGCACAGCTGGCGGAACGGACGGTCGGTAACACCCGCCATCGGCGCGACGGCGAGGTTGTTCGCGATGGTGTACGGACCGATGTGCACGGAAGTCGGATCGGGAATTGAAAAGAGATTTGCGGCGGGGAGCGAATTATAACCGTTCCGCGGACGATACGAGCGCGCATTTTTCAACGCAAATTGATGCAGATCGAATCTGACACATTTGCGCGATGATTCCGCAACACAGCAACCGATTGCTCGAATTGGCCGTCACATCAAGCAAGATCCTCGCCTTCGCGTGGCATGAATTCCGCAGCCATGACTGCTCTGTTCGCAACTCGTTGATTCGAATAAAAGCGGAATCGCACGCTCCCAGGGATGGTGCAGAAATCCCGCGTTGGAATCGCTTCTCGAAATTGCTGCAAGGCACGCCCTGCAGAGACGGCTAGCGGAATCCGAACAGCATCGCGCGGGTGAAGGCGCGCTTCGCGGGCGGAACCGCGCCAAGCAAAGTGAGCGCCAGCCCACGCGGCCAGCGAACGAACGGGAGGTCGTTGCCGAACACGGAGACGAGTCCGTGCGTGAATGCGATGCCCGCGAAACGGTCCGCGCGGCGGCGACGCCGATAACGATCGAGCATCGCGCGATCACCCAGGCTCGCGCGCGGCGTGTCGACGACGATCTCGCCCAGCTCGAAGGCATCGCGCAGCCCGACGTTGAATCCCTGACCCGCCACGGGGTGCAGTGTCTGGGCCGCGTTGCCCAACGCGATGCAGCGCGCACCCACGGGATCGCTGGCGAATTCCATCGCCAGCGGAAACACACGGCGTTCGGACACCTGCGTGAAGCCGCCCGTCCGCGGCCCGAAATGCAGGACAAGTTGCGCGAGAAACGCCGCGTCGTCGAGCGCCAGCAGCGCCTCTGCGCGGCGCGGCGTCGTCGTCCAGATCAGACCGTAGCGGTCGCCCTCCGGCAGCAGCGCCACTGGACCCTCGGGGGTAAATCGCTCGTAGGCGACGCCGTCGTACGACGCCGTGCGCGCGATCTTGGCGACGAGCGCGACCTGCCCGTAGTCGTGCCGCCGCCGCACGATCCCCGTCACCGTGGCGCCGGTGCCATCGGCGACAGCCGCCAAACGCGCGAGCAGCGGCTCGATCTCCGCGCCGTCGAGCTCGACGGCCGCGTAGGCGGGCGTGCCGCCGACGGAAGTTGCCGTGAGGCCATGACGTATCGCCACGGCAGCGCGCACGAGCGCCGCGTCCAGCGCGGCCTGCAACGCTCGATAGCTGACGACGTAACCGAGTGCCGGAACGCCCTGCTCTTCCGCCGCGAGCTGCATCTGGCCGAATCCGCCGGCCTGAGAAATGTCAACGCACGCGATCGGCGTCACCGCATCGGACGCCGCCGCGAGGCCACTCCACGCGCCGAGGCGCTCGAGGATGAGCCGCGATCCATGCGACAGCGCGAGCGAGCGGTCGCCCCGTAGCGCCTCGCCTTTCGCGCGGGCGTCGAGAACCACGACATCGCGGTCGGCGCCCGCAAGCGCGAGCGCCAGCGTCGCACCCACCGGGCCAGCGCCGACGACGATCACGTCGTGAAGCATTTGGGAACCGACGCGGGACTGTTCGGAGGATCGTTAGCGCCTGCAGGCCGCCTCGACGTCGGCGATCGACTTGGGCGCAGCCGCGGTCAGGTTCTCGATGCCGCCAGGCGTAACCAGCACGTCGTCCTCGATGCGCACGCCCACGTTCCAGAATTCCCTGGGAACGTTGTCGGCCGGTCGAATGTAGGTGCCGGGCTCGACGGTAAGCACCATGCCCGGCAGTAGCTTCTGCGAGGCGCCCTTCACCTGGTAGAGCCCGGCGTCGTGAACGTCCATCCCGAGCCAATGGCCGGCGCGGTGCATGTAGTACTGCTTGTAGCTGCCGCTCTCCATAACTTCGTCGAGCGTTCCCTTGCACAGCCCGAGGTCGAGGTAGCCCTGCGCCAGCACCCTCTCGGCAACCTTGTGGTAGTCGTGAAAGTCCACACCCGGCTTCACCGCGTCGATGCACGCCTGCTGCGCGGCGTGCACGAGTTCGTAGATCGCCTTCTGGGGCCCGCTGAAGCGGCCATTCACCGGAAAGGTGCGTGTGATGTCGGATGCGTAGCCCTTGTACTCGCAGCCGGCGTCGATCAACAGCAATTCGCCGTCCTGCAGCTGGCGATTGTTTTCGCGGTAGTGCAGAACGCAGGCGTTCGGACCACCGGCCACAATCGACGGGTACGCAACCGCCTGCGCGCCGAGGCGCAGGAATTCGTGCGTAAGCTCGGCTTCTACCTGGTACTCGAACCAGCCAACGCGCGTGCGTTCCATCGCGCGCCGATGCGCTCCCGAAGAAATGGCCGCCGCCCGGCGCATCAGCGCTAGCTCATGGTTGTCCTTGACGAGCCGCAGCGCGTCGAGCGCCTGGCGAACATCGACGATTTCCTCCGGCGGAGAGACGCCCGAACGTGCCCGGCTGCGGACTTCGTTCAGGAGGTTGGTGATTTTGGCGTCCCATCCGGCGAAGAGTCCAAGCGGCGTGTACAACGCCGGACGATCCGCGGCAAGATCCGGGAGAGCCTCTTCGAGCTCTGCGATGGGGCGCGCCTCGTCGAAGCCGAAAATCTCGCGCGCGGCGTCCGGACCGTAGCGGAAGCCGTCCCAGACCTCGCGTTCCTCGTTCTTCTCGCGGCAGAACAGAAGCTGCCGGTCGCCGTCGGGTCCCGCGACCAGCGCAACGACCGCTTCCGGTTCGGGAAAGCCGGAGACGTAATAGAAGTAGCTGTCGTGCCGGAACGGGAACAGCGAGTCGCGGTTGCGCGCCATTTCGGTCGCCGTTGGCACAAGGGCGAGACCGCCGCCCGTCTGCGCATGCATCTGTTTCAACAGCGCCGAGCGTCGATCGCGATAGATCTGGTGGTTGTGGTTCATCGAGATACCTCGGGGTGAGGTGCAATTATAGTGGTTCCGCGAATCGGGACGGCACCCGCGCTGAAACGGCCGACGCGATGCGTTAACATCGGTGAATGCCGCCATCCTCCCACGACAGCGACTCAAACGTTCTCACGGGGGCGGCGTTGCACGGGGCGAAGTTGGCACTGCGCCGGCGGTTGCTCGGTGAGCGCGACGCGTTGCCGCCGGAAGTGCGTTCGGCGGCCTCAGCAGCCATCGTCGAGCGCATCATCGCGCTGCCGGAATTCGACGCCGCGACCGCTGTATTGCTGACGCTCGCATTTCGCAGCGAATGGAACACGCTGGCGCTGGTTCGCGTGGCGCTCGCCGCGCGCAAGATCGTGGCGATACCGCGTGTCGATGTGGGGACACGGATGCTCGACCTCCACGCGCTTTCGGATCCCGAGAGTGGGATCGTCGCCGGCCCCATGGGTATTCCCGAGCCGCTTCCGGAAAGCGCCCGCGTTCCGCGCGACGCGATCGATTTCGTCCTCGTGCCGGGTGTTGCGTTCGACCTCGCGGGACGGCGGCTCGGGTACGGCGGCGGGTACTACGACCGGCTCCTTCCTCTCCTTTCGTCGGAGGCCGCGCGCGTCGCCGGCGCCTTCGAACTCCAGCTCGTCGATCGGGTTCCCGCCGCACCGCACGACGCCCACGTCGACACGATCGTCACGGAATCGCGGACACTCGTGCTCAGTCGATGAGTGAATCCGGCAGCCGACCGCGCGATCCCCGGATGCGCGCTGCCGCGATCGCGCTCGCGATCACCCTGGCCATACAGATATTCACATCGCTCGCCGCGACGGCGACGGCGGTGCTCGCTCCGGAAATCGGTCGCGATCTCGACGTCGCGCCAAAGCTCGTCGGCGTATTCGTCGGCCTGATCTATGCGGGCGCGATGTCCGCGAGCCTCGTGTCCGGCGGCATCATCGAGCGTTACGGCGCGATTCGCGTCTCGCAGGTCTGCGTGCTCCTCTGTGCCGGCGGCCTCTCGATGGTGGCCGTGGTCGCGACTCTGCCCGCCGTCGTGATGCCAGCACTTGCGGTAGCGCCGATCGTGATCGGCCTCGGCTACGGGCCAATCACGCCGGCATCGTCGCAAGTCCTCGCGCGAACCACACCGCCGTCGCGAATGGCGCTGACGTTCTCCATCAAACAGACCGGCGTGCCGGCCGGCGCGGCACTTGCGGGAGCGCTCCTGCCCGCCGTCGCGTTGGGGATCGGCTGGCACGCCGCCTTCGCGCTGATCGCGGCGCTCGGGATCGTGATTGCGATCGCAGCGCAGAGAGTGCGCGCGGGGCTCGATGCGGAACGGATCCGTGGGCGGGTACTTTCTGTCGCCGGCGTCGTCGCGCCTCTCATTCGCGTATGGCGAACGCCGGCGCTGCTGGAATTGGCGCTCTCCGGTTTCGTTTACGCGGCACTTCAGGTCTGCCTGACGAGCTTCCTGGTGATCTATCTCACCGAGTCGGTTGGCTACTCGCTCGTTGCGGCAGGACTCGCACTGACGGCGGCCAACCTCGGTGGTATCGTCGGGCGCATCCTGTGGGGCGCCGTGGCGGACCTCTATGTTTCGCCGCGCGCGTTGCTGGGCCTGATAGGCCTCGCCGCAGGCGGATGTGCGTGGTCGGCCGTCATGTTCGATGCAAGGTGGCCGGTCGTGGCGATCCTCGCGGTATGCGTGGTGTTCGGCATGACAGCGATCGGCTGGAACGGCGTTCAGCTCGCCCAGGTGGCCCGTCATGCGCCCGCCGGCCAGGAGGGCGCGGTTACGGGGGCTGCGAATTTCGTGACATTCGCGGGGGTATTGGTCGGACCGCCGATATTCGCGGCGATTGCCGCGCTGACCAATGGCTACCGCGTCGGATTCGCGGTGTTTGGCAGCGTCTCCCTGCTCTGTGGTCTGGCACTGCTTATCAAGCACAAGCAGTGAGTGCTCGCACTTGTATTTTCGATTCGATCCCTGAGGCGGCGTCCAATTGTGATCCCGAAATCAATCCTGAGGTTCTTGGAACATCTTCCGTTCGGTGGCACGGTCAAGCTCCGGGGGATCGGGCTTCGAGGTTTCGATAATGGCGCGCTTATCGCGCTGGCGACTACCCTGACAACCCTGTCGCCACATACAATCGCCCTCCCACCCTGACGCTCGGCGGCATGCCGGGCGCCCCATCGTCGCGGAGATTCCCTCCATGGACATGATTCCCGACCTCGACCCGCAGGAGACGCACGAATGGCTCGAAGCGCTCGAAGGAGTGCTCGCCGCCGAAGGACCCGACCGCGCGCACTTCCTGATCGAGGCGCTGATCGACAAGGCGCGTCGCTCCGGCGCGTACCTGCCTTTCTCCGCGAACACCGCCTACATCAACACGATCCCGGTCGAGAAGCAGGTCAAACTCCCCGGCGACTTCAACATCGAGCAGAAGATCCGGCACTACGTGCGCTGGAATGCGATGGCGATGGTCCTGCGCGCGAACAAGGACACGAACGTCGGCGGCCACATCGCGAGCTTCGCTTCCGCGGCGATGCTCTACGACATCGGCTATAACCACTTCTGGCACGCGCCGTCTGACCGCCACGGCGGCGACCTCGTGTTCGTGCAAGGTCACTCGGCGCCCGGCGTTTACGCACGCGCGTTCATGCTTGGCCGATTCACCCCGGAGCAGATGGACAACTTCCGGCAGGAGGTGGACGGCAAGGGTGTTTCGTCGTACCCACACCCGTGGCTCATGCCCGACTTCTGGCAGTTTCCGACAGTATCGATGGGCCTCGGACCGCTGATGGCGATCTACCAGGCGCGGTTCATGAAGTACCTCCAGGATCGCGGCTTTGCTACCACCGACGGCCGCAAGGTGTGGTGCTTCTGC
The DNA here is from genome assembly GCA_963844005.1 of uncultured beta proteobacterium. Classification (GTDB taxonomy): domain Bacteria; phylum Pseudomonadota; class Gammaproteobacteria; order Burkholderiales; family Casimicrobiaceae; genus CAIWHR01. The sequence goes on from CAWJMQ010000020.1 coordinate 13,157, forward strand.
GGCGACGGCGAGATGGACGAGCCGGAATCGATGGGCGCAATCGGGATGGCGGGCCGCGAAAAGCTCGACAACCTGATCTTCGTCGTCAACTGCAACCTTCAGCGTCTCGACGGCCCGGTGCGCGGCAACGGAAAGGTCATCCAGGAACTGGAGTCCGATTTCCGCGGCGCCGGCTGGAACGTGATCAAGGTGGTCTGGGGCCGGCATTGGGACCCGCTGCTCGCGCGCGACAAGAAAGGCATCCTGATGCGGCGGATGATGGAGGTCGTCGATGGCGAGTACCAGACGATCAAGTCCAAGGACGGCGCCTACGTGCGCGAGAACTTCTTCAACACGCCGGAACTCAAGGAACTCGTCGCCGACTATTCCGACGAGGACATCTGGAATCTCAACCGCGGCGGTCACGACCCGTTCAAGGTCTACGCTGCATATCACGCGGCCGTGAACCACAAGGACCAGCCGACGGTGATCCTTGCGAAGACGATCAAGGGCTACGGAATGGGCGAGTCCGGCGAAGCGCAGAACATCACGCATCAGCAGAAGAAGATGTCGCACGAGTCGATCCGGAACTTCCGTGACCGATTCAGGATTCCGGTGCCGGACGACCAGCTCGATGACGTGCCCTACGTCACGTTTCCCGAAGGCTCGCCGGAGCTCGAGTACATGCGCGCGCGCCGGATGGAACTGGGTGGCTACCTGCCCGCGCGCCGGCACAAGGCTGCAGCGCTCGTCACGCCGGAGCTCTCCGCCTTCGAGCGCTTCCTGAAGAGCACCGAAGAGCGGGAAATCTCGACGACGATGGCGTTCGTGCAGATCCTGCAGATGCTGCTGCGCGACAAGAACATCGGCAAGCACATCGTGCCGATCGTCCCCGACGAATCTCGCACGTTCGGCATGGAGGGGCTGTTCCGCCAGCTCGGCATCTGGAACCAGCAGGGGCAGCTGTACACGCCGGAGGACCGCGACCAGCTGATGTTCTACCGCGAGGACAAGCACGGCCAGATCCTCCAGGAAGGAATCAACGAGGCCGGCGGCCTGTGCGACTGGATCGCGGCGGCGACGAGCTATTCGACGCACGGCGTTCCGATGATTCCGTTCTACATCTTCTACTCGATGTTCGGGTTTCAGCGCATCGGCGACCTCGCCTGGGCCGCCGGCGACATGCGCTCACGCGGCTTCCTGCTGGGCGGCACGGCCGGGCGCACGACGCTGAACGGAGAGGGATTGCAACACGAGGATGGCCACTCGCACATACTGTCGGCGACGGTCCCGAACTGCATTTCGTACGATCCGACGTTCGGCTATGAAGTCGCGGTGATCATCCAGGAAGGCTTGCGGCGGATGTATGCCGAGCAGCACGACGTCTACTACTACCTCACCGTGATGAACGAGAACTACCGGCAGCCGGCGATGCCGGACGGTGCCGCACCTTCGATCATCAGGGGGATGTACCTGTTCGAGGCCGGCGACAGGAAGCCGAAGGCGCCACGCGTGCAACTTCTGGGCAGCGGGACCATCTTCCGCGAGGTCATCGAGGCTGCGACACTCCTGAAGGCCGACTGGGGGGTCGACGCGGACCTTTGGAGCTGTCCGAGCTTCACGGAGCTCGCGCGCGACGGAATGGCGGTCACCCGCGAGAACCTGCTGAACCCGACGGCCAAACCGAAGCTGTCGCACGTTGCGCTCTGCCTGGCCGACACTCAGGGTCCGGTGATCGCCGCGACCGACTATATCCGCGCGTTCGCCGAGCAGATTCGCGCACATGTGCCGCGTCGTTACGTCGTCCTCGGCACCGATGGGTTCGGCCGCTCGGACACGCGCGAGAAGCTCCGCGGGTTCTTCGAGGTCGACCGGCACTACGTGACCGTCGCCGCGCTCAAGGCGCTCGCCGATGACGGCACGGTGCCTGCCGCGAAGGTCGCCGACGCGATGAAGAAGTACGGAATAGATCCGGCAAAGCCGGCGCCGTGGACGATGTAGCCCAGGGACAGACCATGAGCACGATCGAAGTCAAAGTCCCCGACATCGGCGATTTCACCGACATCCCGGTCATCGAGATCTTCGTCAGACCGGGCGACCCGGTGAAGGCGGAAGACTCGCTAGTCACCCTCGAGTCCGACAAGGCGACGATGGACGTGCCTTCGCCGGCTACGGGCATCGTGCGCGAACTGAAGGTCAAGGTAGGCGACAAGGTCAGCCAAGGCACGTTAATCGTGGTCCTCGACGCCGACACCGCCGCGCCCGCCGCTGGGGCGGGCGCCGCGCCGCGCCCCGCGCCTGCACCTTCGGCTGCGCCCGCACTTGCGAGTGCGCCTGCCACGGCAACCGTATCCGCCTCGGCAGCCATGCCGGCAACCGCTGTCGCACCCGCCGCGCCAACGGCAACGCCGGCTGCGGCGACCGCCGCGATACCGATCGACGCCGACGCGTTCAAGGCGGCGCATGCCTCACCGTCGGTGCGCAAGTTCGCGCGTGACCTCGGCGTCAACCTGGCGCGCATCACGGGCTCTGGACCGAAGAGCCGAATACTGCAGGAGGACGTGCAGAAATTCGTCAAGCAGATCATGGCGGGCACAGCCGCAGCGGCGGCCGGTGCGGGCGGCGGCGGCGCAGGCGGCATCAGCGGCGGCGGATCGCTCAACCTCCTGCCATGGCCGACGGTGGATTTCACCAAGTTCGGACCGATCGAACCGCGGCCGCTTTCCCGGATCAAGAAGATCTCGGGCGCGAACCTCGCGCGCAACTGGGCGATGATTCCCCACGTCACGCAATTCGACGAGGCCGACGTCACCGACCTCGAGGCGTTCCGTGTCGCGCTCAACAAGGAGAACGAAAAGGCCGGCATCAAAGTGACGATGCTTGCTTTCCTGATCAAGGCGAGCGTCGCCACGCTGAAGAAATTCCCGGAGGTCAACGCCTCGCTCGATGGCGAGAACCTGATTCTCAAGAAGTATTACCACATCGGCTTTGCCGCCGACACGCCGAACGGGCTGGTCGTGCCGGTGATCCGAAACGCCGATCAGAAGGGCGTGCTCGCGATTGCCGCGGAGATGTCCGCCCTTTCGGCGAAGGCGCGCGAGGGCAAGCTCGGTCCGGCCGACATGCAAGGCGGCTGTTTCTCCATCTCCAGCCTGGGCGGAATCGGCGGTACGGCGTTCACGCCGATCATCAACGCACCGGAAGTCGCGATCCTCGGCGTCTCGAAGAGCGCGTTGAAGCCGGTCTGGGACGGCAAGGCGTTCGCGCCGCGATTGATGGTGCCGCTGTCGTTTTCCTACGACCACCGCGTGATCGACGGGGCGTCGGGGGCGCGCTTTATCGCCTATCTCGCGACGTTGCTCGCCGACATGCGCCGGGTGATGCTATGACCGCCGCGAGCGTGGGAGTACGCGTGAGCGCGCGGGGCGAAGCCAAGGCCCGAAGGGCGCGTCCGCGCGCGATCGCGGTGGCCGACAGCGCTCGCTCTCGAATCCCGCGATCGGTGCGGAGGCCACACCCGTGAGCGCGCGGGGCGGAGCCAAGGCCCGAAGGGCGCGTCCGCGCGCGATCGCGGTGGCCGACAGCGCTGGCTCTCGAATCCCGCGATCGGTGCCGAGGCCACACCCGTGAGCGCGCGGGGCGAAGCCAAGGCCCGAAGGGCGCGTCCGCGCGCGATCGCGGTGGCCGACAGCGCTCGCTCTCGAATCCCGCGATCGGTGCGGAGGCCACACCCATGAGCGCGATCGACGTCAGAGTCCCGGATGTCGGCGACTTCAAGGACATTCCGGTCATCGAGATCTTCGTCAAGCCGGGCGATATCGTGAAGGTGGACGACGCGCTCATCACGCTCGAATCCGACAAGGCGACGATGGACGTGCCCGCCCCCGTGGCGGGCACGATCAGGGACATCAGGGTCAAGCTGGGCGACAAGGTCAGCGAGGGTTCGATCATCGTCGTGCTCGAAACCGCGGACGCGGGCGCAGGTATGTCAAAGCCGGTGGCGCTCGCACCGCCACCGTCGGCGGCACCCCCGACCGGCGGAGGTGGCGCGCCGGCGAGCCCCGTTGCTGCACAGGCTCCGATTCCAGGCGCGGCGACCTACGCGGGCAAGGCCGACATCGAATGCGAGGTGCTCGTTCTCGGGGCAGGGCCGGGCGGCTACAGCGCGGCGTTCCACGCCGCGGATCTCGGCATGAAGACGGTGCTGATCGAGCGCTATCCGACGCTTGGCGGCGTGTGCCTCAACGTCGGCTGCATTCCGTCGAAGGCGCTGTTGCACATCGCAGCCGTCATCGACGAGACAAGGACACTCGCCGACCACGGCATCGAGTTCGGCACACCCCGGATCGACCTCGACAAGCTGCGCGGATGGAAAGACAAAGTCGTCGGCAAGCTGACGGGTGGGCTCACGGGCATGGCCAAGTCGCGCAAGGTCGAGGTCGTACGCGGCTACGGCAAGTTCCTCGACGCGAACCACGTCGAGGTCGAGGTGACGGAAGGATCCGGACAGGACAGGTCGGGCGCGACAAAGGTCGTCCGCTTCGCGAAGGCGATCGTCGCCGCCGGTTCGCAATCGGTGCGCCTGCCGTTCATTCCCGACGATCCACGCATTTTCGACTCGACGGGTGCGCTCCTGCTTCCGTCGATTCCGAAGCGGATGCTGGTCGTGGGCGGCGGCATCATCGGCCTCGAGATGGGTACGGTCTACTCGACGCTCGGCACGCGGCTCGATGTGGTCGAGATGCTCGACGGGTTGATGCTGGGTGCCGACCGCGACCTCGTCCGCGTCTGGGAAAAGCTGAACAAACCGCGCTTCGACCGCATGATGCTGAAGACGAAGACGGTCGCTGTCGAGGCGAGGAAGGACGCGATCCACGTGACGTTCGAAGGCGAACAGGCACCGGCGGGCCCGCAGCCTTACGACACGGTATTGCTGTCGGTCGGACGCAGCCCGAACGGGAAGAACATCGGTGCCGACAAGGCCGGCATCGTCGTCACCGAACGGGGCTTCGTCCCGGTCGACACCCAGATGCGCACCAATGTCATGCACATCTTCGCGATCGGCGACATCATCGGCCAGCCGATGCTCGCGCACAAGGCGGTGCACGAAGGTCATGTCGCGGCCGAAGCAGCGGCGGGCCAGAAGTCCCACTTCGATGCGCGGGTGATCCCATCGGTCGCGTACACCGATCCCGAGGTCGCTTGGGTCGGCATGACCGAGGACGAGGCGAAGGCGAAGGGCGTCAAGGTCAACAAGGGACTGTTTCCGTGGGCGGCGTCGGGACGCGCGATCGCCAACGGTCGCGACGAGGGATTCACGAAGCTCCTCTTCGACGAAGAGACGCACCGGATCGTCGGCGGCGGCATCGTCGGCACGCGTGCGGGCGATCTCATCAGCGAGATCGCGCTGGCCATCGAAATGGGCGCGGACGCCGTGGACATCGGCCGCACGATCCATCCGCATCCGACGCTTTCCGAATCCGTCGGGCTCGCCGCCGAAGTGTTCGAGGGCGTGTGCACGGATCTGCCGCCGGCACGGAAGAAGTAGCGCACACGTTGCGATAGGCATGGCCCCAACATCGGAAGGCACGCAATGACGCAGGACGAGCAGAAGCAGGCGGTCGCCCGCGAGGCGATCAAGTACGTCGTGGACGATGCCGTGGTTGGCGTCGGCTCCGGCTCCACCGCGAACTTCTTCATCGACGAACTCGCGAAGATCAAGCACCGGATCAAAGGCGCCGTCGCAAGCTCGGTGCAAACGGCCGAGCGGCTCAAAGCGCACGGCATCTACGTCGACGAGCTCAACAACGTCGCCGACATCCCGGTGTACGTCGACGGCGCCGACGAAGTGACGGAGCGCGGCGCGATGATCAAGGGCGGCGGCGGCGCGCTGACGCGCGAAAAGATCGTCGCCGCGGTCGCGCGAAAGTTCATCTGCATCGTCGATGCGTCGAAGCTCGTCGGCGTGCTGGGCAAATTTCCTCTGCCCGTCGAAGTGATCCCGATGGCGCGGAGCTACGTTGCCCGTCAGCTTGTGCTGCTGGGCGGACAACCGGCGTGGCGGATGGGATTCACGACCGACAACGGCAACGTCATTCTCGACCTGCACGGGCCGTCGATCGTGAACCCGGTCGAGATGGAGGCGAAGATCCGCGCGATCGTCGGCGTGGTCACCGTAGGCCTCTTCGCGCAGCGCGGCGCCGACGTGATCCTGTTGGGCGGCGATGCAGGCGTGCGAACGCTGAAGCCGAAGGGTTGAAGAGATATGGGTGGGACTCGAAACGCTCGACATCCCCCAAATGCGAATCGAGCGCGATTCGGGGGATTTTCGAGTCTGGCCAAGTCCGGCCCCGTTTATCCGTGACCCGGCATTCCCGCGCTACAATCCTGCGATGACAAACCTTGCCGTTCCCGGTCTCGGGACATTTGCCGACGTCGGCGCGTACATGCAGAGCGTGGGTGCGGCGGCGCGCGGCGCGGCGCGGGAGCTCGCGCGCGCGGACACGAGTGCGAAAAATCGCGCGCTGGCGGCCATGGCGACGGCGATCCGCGACGACGCCACGAGGTTGCGCGAAGCGAACGCGGAGGACGTCGCGGCTGCCGCGGCAACGGGCCACGACGCAGCCTTCGTCGACCGGCTGACGCTGACGCCGGCGTCGGTTGCGGCGATGGCCGAGGGCCTCGATCAGATCGCCGCGCTGCCCGACCCCGTCGGAGAGATCACCGACCTCAAGTTCCGCCCGTCGGGCATCCAGGTGGGCCAGATGCGCGTGCCGCTGGGCGTGGTCGGCATCATCTACGAATCGCGACCCAACGTGACCGCCGACGCCGCCGGACTGTGCCTCAAGGCCGGCAACGCGACGATCCTGCGCGGGGGTTCCGAGGCGATCCGCAGCAACCGGGCGATCGCCGCGTGTGTGCATGAAGGCCTGCGATCCGCGGGCCTTCCCGAAAACGCCGTGCAGGTGATCGCCACGACCGATCGCGCGGCGGTCGGCCATCTGATCGCCGACGAGAAGCATGTCGACGTGATCGTGCCCCGTGGCGGCAAGAGCCTGATCGAGCGAATCGCGCGCGAGGCGAAGGTGCCGGTGATCAAGCATCTCGACGGCGTCTGCCACGTGTTCATCGACGCTTCCGCCGACCGTGCGATGGCGATCCGCATCGCGGACAACGCGAAGACGCAGCGCTATTCGCCGTGCAACACGATGGAGACGCTTCTCGTCCATTCCGGTATCGCCGAACACGTGCTGCCGCCGCTTTGTGACATCTACACCGGGAAGGGCGTCGAATTGCGTGGCTGCGAGCGTTCGCGCGCGATCGTGCCGACGATGAGGGTGGCGACCGAGGACGACTGGTACGCCGAGTACCTGGCGCCCATCCTCGCCGTGCGCATCGTCGATTCGCTTGCCGATGCAATCGATCACATCGGCAGATACGGATCGCAACACACGGACGCGATCGTCACGCAGGACCACCCGAACGCGATGCGCTTCCTGCGCGAGGTCGACTCGAGCTCGGTACTCGTCAATGCGTCGACCCGGTTCGCCGACGGTTTCGAATACGGGCTCGGCGCCGAAATCGGCATCTCCACGAACAAGCTCCACGCACGCGGCCCGGTCGGGCTCGAAGGTCTCACGAGCCGGAAGTGGATCGTGCTGGGATCGGGCCAGATCCGGACCTGAGTTCGCGACGATTGCCTTCCACGATGTGCCCTTAGGGGACGCAGTGCGAGGCCGGGAGCGAGGCACCCGCGCGCCGGTTGTGGCAATCCCGACGCACATTGTGGAGATACCCGGGAGGTTGCGGAACGCCGTGCTCCCGCGCTTGCCCGGCGGACGGCCGCTCTCCAGAATGCGTGGATGAAGCCGTCGTACGGATCGCGCCGACTTCCAACCCGATCCGACTCCCCGTTGGGTGGCCTTCCGCGCGCCGGAAGTGCCGATCATCTATAGCAAAGCCCATGACGCCCTCCGCCCACGACATCCTGGAATTCTGGTTCGGTCCGCTGCCGCATGCGGTGCGCGCAGAATGGTTTCGCAAGGATCCCGCTTTCGACGCGGCGATCCGCGCGCGATTCGGCGACGCGCTCGAAGCGGCCCTCGGCGGCGCCGATCGCGATTGGCGCGGCGATCCACACACTGCGCTCGCGCACGTCGTGCTGCTCGACCAGTTCACGCGCAACGCCTACCGGGACACACCACGTGCGTTCGCCGGCGATCCCGAAGCCCTCGCCACCGCGCTCGCGGTCGTGGACGCTGGCCTCGATCGCGAACTCGACCGCTACGAACGCGCGTTCCTGTACATGCCGTTCGAGCATTCCGAAGATCCGGCGATGCAGCAGCTGTCGATTGCGCTGTTCACCAGATTAAAGGATGACACCGGCGATCCCGGGCCGCTCGAATGGGCGGAGAAGCATGCGGCGATCATCCGCCGATTCGGGCGCTATCCCCACCGCAACGTGATCCTCGGCCGCGACTCGACCGCCGACGAAATTGCCTTTCTGCGGGAACCGGGTTCGCGGTTC
>CAWJMQ010000021.1:0-51612 GCA_963844005.1 uncultured beta proteobacterium
AGTACTCCGCGAAAGAAGTGGCCGACGAAGGTCGCATGAAAGCCGCTGGAGACAAAACCCAGGCGGATCTTTCGCTCCGCCGAGCGATCGTTCGCGTGGTCCGGCCAGCCGCTGTACACGGCAGCTGCGTATCTGCGTTCCCATTCCCGGTGCAGGCCGTAGAGCTCGTCCAGCGACACGAGCGGACTGCTGTGCAGCGCCACCAGCAGATGTGCTGTACATCGCGGGCGTGAGGCTAGGCGATTCCAGCGCAACTCGATAATATTCTGTCCACTCGCCGACGCGGCCGAGCATCCGACACAGATTGCCCAGCCCCAGGCGGGACGTCATGTGTCCGGGGTCCGCGGCAAGCGCCCGCTGGAACCAGTTTTCCGCATCCGCCAGGCGAAGACTCAGCACATTCGCCGTGCCCATGTTGCATAGCGCGTCGGCGTCGCCCCGGCGTGCGCCGATGGCGCGCGACAGGTAAGCCAGCGCCCCGTCGCCGTTACCGGACTGCAGCCCAAGCACCCCCATGAGGTAGGTCGCCTCGTCGTTGCCTGGATCGAGGCGCAACGCAGCAAGATAACAACGCTCGGCATCCGCGAGTCGCCCGCCTTTCTGGTGGGCCAGCCCCGACGCAATGAGCACGGGTGCGAGTTCGGACACCTTGCCTGCCTCCCCGCCGCTGCGGATTGACGCGAGTTCCAACGACACGTGGTCGGAGTGCCCCGGCGCCACGATCATTCCCAGCTGGTGATGTCCTTGTTGGCGCCCTCGCCGCCCTCCTTGCCATCGGCACCGAGCGAAACGATGTCGTACGCGCCGTGCTGCCCTGGCGCCGCGTACTTGTACTCGACGCCCCATGGATCCTTGGGCAGCGTGCCCTTCTTCCAATAGGGGCCATTCCAGTTGTTCACACCCGCCGGGGCGGTGAGAAGCGCCTGCAACCCTTCCTGCGAGGTCGGGTAGCGCCCGATCTCCAGCTTGAACAGGTCGAGCGTCTGTCCGATCTGCTCGATCTCGATTTTCGCGGCCTTGCGCTTGGCGTTCTCACCCTGGCCGATGAAATTGCCACCGACGATGCCCATCACGATGCCGATAAGCACCAGCACGACCAGGATCTCGATCAGCGTCATGCCCTGCACTTTCGCGCGCGGCAAATTGCGTTGTCCACTGCTTGCTTCGCATGATTTCCACTCTTTCTCTGGGTCCGGCTCGCGACTTCCTTAGAGCACGCGCCTATCCGACTAGTTCGCTCATGCCCATCACACCGAGCAGGATCGAGAACACGATGCCCCCGATCAGCACAGCCAGCCCGAGGATCAGCGTGGGCTCGAGCACGGCGAGGAAGCGCTTGATCGCCATCTGCACTTCGCGGTCGTAGACCTCGGCGACGCGGTTCAGCATTTCCTCGAGGCGTCCCGATTCCTCGCCGACCAGGATCATCTGCGTCGCGAGTCTCGGATACACGCCGGTTTCGGCAAGCGGGCGCCCGAAACCCTTGCCCTCGCGCAGCCGGGTGATGACGCCGTCGAGCGCCTGCGCCAGCACGCTGTTGGTCATCGTTTCCTTGACGATCGCCAATCCGGCAAGCAGCGTGACGCCGTTGGCGAGCAAGGTCGACAGCGTGCGTGCGAAGCGCGCGACCTCGACCTTGCCGAGCAGATCGCCAATGAGCGGCATGCGCAGCACACGGCCGTCCCAGCGCAAGCGCACTGCCGGGTTCTTCAGCCGCCGCCGAACGAACCAGACGAGCGCGAAAGCCAGCGGCAATCAACACCCACCAGTATTTGCGCAGCGCCGTGCCGAACAGGATCACCATCTGCGTCGGCAACGGAAGCGCTTTCCCCGACTGAGCGAAGGTCTGCTGGAACTGAGGCACGACAAAGATGAGCAGCACCATCACCGACGTGATCGCCACGCCGATCAGGATCGTCGGATAGATCAGCGCCGATTTCACGCTCTCGCGCAGATCCTTGTTGCGCTCCATCGTTTCGCCGAGCCGGGTCAGCACCGTCCCCAGCGCACCGCCCGCCTCGCCGGCACGCACGATGTTGATGTAGAAGCGGGAAAATACGGAGCGATGCTCATCGAGCGCCTGCGACAGCGACTTGCCGCCGCGCACGTCGTCGCGAATCGTTTGCAGCAGATTAGCGACCGGAATTGTCGTTGCCAGGGAAATCAGCACTTCGAGCGCGCGATCCAGCGGCAGTCCGGCACGCAGCAGCGTTGCGAGTTCGCGCGTGAGCGCGAGCAGGTTGTCGCGCGTGACGGTCCTGGACGTGAACCAGCCGCGGCGCGGGCCGGTCGGCGCCGCGCCGGCATGCGGTCTGCCGCCGAGAGCCGCGTCGACCTGCATCGGCATCAGGCCCTGGTCGCGCAGCCGATCGACGATTTCGGATTCGTTGGCGGCCTCCAGCTCGCCGGCCGCGACATCACCGGCGGTGTTGACCGCCTTGTATCGGTACAGAGGCATCAGTTCTCACGCGTGACGCGCAGCACTTCTTCGAATGTCGTGATGCCGGCCAACGCCTTGCGCATTCCGTCTTCGTACATCGTCACCATGCCTTCCTTGATCGCCTCGGCGCGCAATTCGGTCGAGGTCGCGTGGCGCATCACGTGGCTGCGCAAGGGGTCGGTCATCGGCAGCATTTCCATGATGCAGATCCGACCGAAGAAACCCGTCTGGGCGCATTCCTTGCAACCCTTCGCGTGGAAGAGCGTGACGTCGCGATCCTTGGTGAACTTGCGCAGCCCCAGCTCGTCGACGACCTCGGGCAACGCGTTGTACGATTCCCTGCAAGTCGGACACAATGTCCGCACCAGCCGCTGCGCCAGGATGCCGACGATCGTCGACGTGAGCAGGTAGTCTTCCACGCCCATGTCGAGCAGCCGATTGACGGTCGACGCGGCATCGTTCGTGTGCACGGTGGAGAGGACCATGTGACCGGTCAGCGCCGATTGCACCGCGATCTGCGCCGTCTCGAGGTCGCGGATCTCGCCGATCATGATGACGTCCGGATCCTGTCGCACGATCGAGCGGAGCGCGTTCGCGAACGTCAGGTCGATCTGCGGCTTGACCTGGATCTGGTTGATGCCCGGCATCTGATACTCGACCGGATCCTCGACCGTGAGGATCTTGACGTCGGGCTTGTTCAGGCGATCGAGCGCCGTATAAAGCGTCGTGGTCTTGCCGCTTCCCGTCGGGCCGGTGACGAGCAGAATACCGTGCGGCTCGAACAGCACTTCGAGGAATGCCTCGAGCGTATCGTCTTCGAAGCCCAGCTTCTTGAAATCGAGCGCGACGCCGCCCTTGTCGAGAATCCGCATGACGACCGACTCGCCGTGCATCGTCGGTACCGTCGAGACGCGCAGGTCGATTTCCTTTCCCTGCACGCGCAGGCGAATGCGCCCATCCTGCGGCAGGCGCCTCTCGGCGATGTCGAGGTTGGCCATGATCTTGATGCGCGATATCACGGCGGCGGCAAGCCGTCGGGGGGGCGATTCGATTTCGTGCAGGACACCGTCGATGCGGTAGCGAACGATCAGCCGATTCTCGAACGGCTCGACGTGAATATCCGACGCGCGCATCTCCAGCGCGTTGCTGATGATCAGCGAGACGAGCCGTATCACCGGCGCTTCCGACGCGAGGTCCTTCAGTTGCTGGATGTCGGCATCGAATCCGATGTCGTCGCGCTGCTCGACGTCGCCGAAGATCTGTCCCAGCGCCGACTTGCCGGCGCCGTACAGCCGCTCGAGTGCCGCCTCGAGCTCGGTCGGGATCGCGACCAGCGGCCTCACCTTGCGCCCGGTCACCATTTCGAATGCGTTGACCGTGTAACTGTCGGTGGGATCCGCCATGGCCAGCGCGAGTTCGCTTTCGTCCTCGGCGAGCGGAAGCGCGCACGATTCGCGCAGGAATCGGGCCGACACACGCTCCTCGAGAATCGGCAACTCCGGATAGCCGGCGGCCTCGACCAGCGGCAGCCCGAGTTGCACGGCGAGCGCCTCGGAGACGTCGCGTTGGGCAACGACGCCGAGCGTGACCAGCAGCGCCCCCAGCTTGTCTCCGGATTCCTGCTGCAACCGAAGCGCGCGCTCGAGTCCCGCGGCGTCGAGTTTGCCGCGCTCGATCAGAATTTCGCCGAGCCGTTTGCGTGTGGGCGTGTCCATGTCGTGAAACTTCGTGCGAGCGTTCCTCAATCGCACAAAATTTGATCGGTGGATGGTAGCATGGCGACGTTGCGAAAATCGCCGGCAACCGCATGGATCAATGTGTTGCGGAGGATTCTTCATCAAGACTGTCGCCATCGGGCGACGCTGCCGCGCCAGTCTGTCGCCACCCCCCGACGTTTCCTGCTTCGCCCAAAGTGCAGGACGTCAAGCTGATCGCGTTCTACTTCCCAGACTTGCATCCGATCGCGCGACGACGCGAAGGATGACTCTGGCGGAGGCGATATCGCTGCGGCACTTTGGAACCGCCCCGCGCCCGTACTCTTCTTGGCGCCCGCGGTAGGCAATCGATATCATGGATGCCAAAGCCCTTCAGACCTGCCTCGAATCGGCGTGGGCTCATCAGAAGGCAGGCCGCCTCGAAGAAGCGTCGGCGGATTGTTTACGCGCTCTGGCGCTCGCGCCGGGGCATCCCGTTGCCTTGCACCGCCTTGGTCTCGTCGCCCACGCCCGCGGCCAGCTCGACGATGCGGAACGGCTGATCGGACAAGCCGTCGCCGCGACGCCCGATAACCCGGTGTTTCTTTACACACTGGGCATCGTCCACCAGGAAACGAATCGCTTGCCTGCTGCCGTCGCCGCTTATCGGCGTGCCCTGAGATTGAATCCGGAGCTGGTCCAGGCTTACGTCAATCTGGGCATCACGCTGCGCGACATGGGACGGCTCGAGGAAGCGGCGCGGGCATTTGCCGATGCCACCGCCCGGCGCCCCGACTACGCGCTGGCCCACAAACACCAGGGAGCGGTACAGCTGTCTCTTGGGGCCGTCGAGAAAGCAGTGGAAAGCTTCCGCATCGTGGCGACGCTCGCGCCCCAAAGTGCCGAAGCGCACTGCGACCTTGGGCAAGCCCTGGCGGCCGGCGACAATTTGGAAGAGGCGCGCGCGCAGTTTGCAGCGGCGCGGGCGCTCGATCCGCAACATGTCCGCAGCATCGCCGCCGAGGCTCAACTGCTCGCGCGAATGAATTGTGCCGAGAATGCCGTTGCCGCATTCGGCCGCCTCAAGGCAATCCGGCCCGCGAATCTCGCCGCTGCTCTAGACGCAGCCTTGACCCTGCCGATCGTGTATGCGTCAGAGCAGCAAATGGCCGCTTGCCGTGCCCGTTACACGAGAGAACTGGAACGTCTCGAGGCGGAATTGCCCGGCTTGCTCGCCGGAACGCCAACCGAACTATTGGACGCCGCCGAACGGGTGAACTTTCATCTGGCCTACCAAGGCGAGGACGATCTGGGGCTGCAAGTACGCTACGGGCGAATCGTCAGGAGCATCCTCGACCACGCGGTACCGCGGTTGTGCGGTCGACGCGAAGGGCCGCGCCGCAGCGGAAGGTTGAGAGTTGGATTCGCCAGCTTCTTCTTCTGGCGGACGACGGTGGGGAGTTATTTCGGCTCCTGGGTTGGCGCCCTCGACAAGCGTCGGTTCGACGTCTACGCCTATCACCTCGGTCACGTCGAGGATCAGGTGACCCGGGCCATCAAGGCAGACGCCAGTTGCTACCGCCATCTGGGTGGGTCGTTGACCGAAGCCGCCGATCGGATTCGCGAAGACCAACTCGATGTGCTGGTGTTCCCCGAACTGGGCATGAACGGCAAGGTCTTCCTGTTGGCAGCCATGCGCCTCGCCACGGTACAGTGCGCAGCCTGGGGACATCCCGTGACGAGTGGTCTACCCACCATCGATAATTTCCTCTCCTGCGCCGAAATGGAGCCCCCAAACGCCGCCAGCCACTATCGTGAGCATCTGGTGACGCTACCGGGTATCGGCTCCCGTTACACCCGACCAACGCTCCCCGAGCAGAAAAGCCGCAGCAGTCTGGGTTTGCCGGAAGGCAGACATCTTTATCTGTTTCCCCAATCGCTCTTCAAGATTCATCCCGAAAATGACCAACTACTGGCCGAAGTGCTGCGCCGCGATCCGCAGGGGATGCTGGTCATGTTCGAATCCAGGAACCGTTTCGCCCAGGCCACTTTCCGCGCGCGCCTCGATCGTGCCCTCGAGGAATTCGGCGTGGCACCGGATCGCGTTCTGATGCTCCCTTTCTTGCGCCACGACGACTATCTGCGGGTAAACATGCATGCGGACGTGATGCTCGATTGCCTGCACTGGTCCGGCGGCAATACTTCCCTCGACGCCATCAGTGTCGGCTTGCCCATCGTGACGCTGCCCGGACGCTTCATGCGTGGCCGACAGAGCCAAGCGATGTTGCGGCTTTCCGGTGTTCCAGAACTGATTGCGGCCGACCACGAGGGATTTGTCGGAGCCGCAGTCGATATCGCCCGCAACGCGGCGCGGCGTCAGGATCTTTCCCGGCGCATGCTGGAGGGTGGTTCAAACATCTTCGACCGGGTTGAGCCGCTGACCGCCCTGGCCAGTCAATTGGAGGCGATGGGATGCACGACGTCAAGCTGATCGCCTTCTACCTGCCACAATTCCACCCCATTCCGGAAAACGACGCGTGGTGGGGCTCCGGATTCACGGAATGGGTCAATGTTCGGCGAGCGCGGCCCAATTTCGTCGGTCACTACCAGCCGCACGTGCCGACCGAGTTCGGCTACTACGATCTGCGCGTTCCGGAAACGCGTGCGGCGCAGGCCGAGCTCGCGCGGCAGCACGGCATCCACGGCTTCTGCTACTACTACTATTGGTTCAACGGCAAGCGCCTCCTCGAGCGTCCGCTGAACGCAGTCCTGGAAAGCGGCGAGCCGGACTTCCCATTCTGCGTGTGCTGGGCCAACGAGAATTGGTCGCGGCGCTGGGACGGTGGTAACGACGAGCTGCTGATCGCGCAGGGGTATTTGCCGAAACACGAGCAGCGTTTCATCGAGGAACTCCTGCCGGCGTTCGAGGATCGACGGTACATCCGCGTCGGTGGACGGCCGCTGTTGCTTGTCTACCGCGCCAATCTGCTGCCGGAACCGCGGCGCGCCGCCGAAACATTCCGCCGCGTGGCGCGCGCAGCGGGTATCGGTGAATTGTGCCTCGCGTACATCCAGCACCCCGGGTTGCCGTGTCCCGACGCGTTGGGTTTCGATGCAACGGTCGAGTTCCCGCCGCACGGGCTCGATGTGGTGCCGCTGACCGACCAGATCGAAAAGATCAATCCGGCGTTTAGTGGTGAGGTGTGGGACTACGTTTCCGCTGCCAGGAACGCGCTGCAGCGCGCCACACCGTCATACCGGCACTTTCGCGGCGTGATGGTCGGGTGGGACAATACGCCACGCCTGCAGAACAACGGCCAGATCTTCGTCAACAGCCACCCTGCCAACTACGGCCGGTGGCTCTCGGCAATCGTCGGGGAGGTGCGGCGTACGCGCGAGCCCGAAGAGCGGATCGTGTTCGTCAATGCGTGGAACGAGTGGGGCGAGGGCTGTCACCTCGAGCCCGACCAAGCTTTCGGCCGTGCGTATCTGCAGGCCACGCGCGACGCTCTCGCGCCGGCAGCCGCGCCGGTCAGCATGCGCTAGGACCAGAAACTCTGCACTGCCGATGTAGGTGCGTTGCTAAGAGCTTGTCCGTCAATAAATCACGTGTGCGAACGCGGCAGGTTGGGCCGAGTGCGCGAAGCGAGGCGCCGCCTTGGGTGGCTCCCCAAGGCAAGCCGAGCGACAAAGCAATCGGCCCAAGCGGCCCGTTCCCGAAGGGTTTGTCCACAATGCGTGGTCTGCTTTGTGGCCGGCTCGCGTGTGGGGCCTGCCACACGCTTCGCCGTCCTTCGCGCATCCGATCGCATTGTGGACAAACGCATCACGCGATTTATTGACGGACAAGCTCTAAGCGCTCGATCCCAACCCATGACAGAGGTCACGCGCGGGCGTGCCGGCCCTTGTTGGTCGCGACCCATTCCTCCCATGCGGTCCAGAGCAATCGCTCCAGCGCGCGCGTGTAGCCAACCGTGTCGAACAACGGTTCGCGGTCGCGGTTGGCGCGAAGCCGGGTCCGGTAGCTGGCCAACAGGCCGGGTTCGAGTGCGAGCTTGAGCGCGAGCGATTCGTAGTCCTCGAGCGCATCGGTGATCAGCTCCGGCAGGCCGATCGCCAGCAGGTGGCTTCCGGAGACCCGACTGGCGAAGGTCTCGCCGGTACAGGTCAGTACTGGCAAGCCGGCGAACAGCGCATCATTGGTTGTCGTGTGCGCGTTGCAAGGAAAGGTGTCGAGGAACAGATCGGCCACGCTGTGCCGGCCCAGGTGCTCGGCCAATGGAACGCGGGGCGCGAAAATCAGCCGTTCCGGCGCGACATCGCGGCGGCGCGCTTCCTGCCGCAGGTTGTCGCGGCTCGCCGGATTCGTGTCCAGGAGCCACAGCACGCTGCCCGGGGTTTTCTTCAGCACGCGCATCCAGACGTCGAACAGGCGCGGGTGAATCTTCCAGCTGGCGTTGAAGGAGCAGAAGACGAAGCCTGTCGCCGGAAGCCCGCACTGTTCACGCGTCGGTGCGGGCCCGATCACGCGTTTCGTGTCGCCCGGCATGTAGCAATGGGGCAGCAGCATGAATCGCTCTGCAAAATTCACCTGCTGTTCAGGCGGGGTCACAAAGCGGTCGGTCATGATGTAGGCGTAGAAATCGGCGCCCAGCGTGCTCGGAAACATGCAGTTGATCTGGATCGGCGCCGGCCGCGTCGCGAAGATTTCGGTGCGCGCGTTGACCACATGGCCGCCGGTGTCGAACAGGATCGCGATCCGATCGCCCCGGATCCGCTCCGCAGTCTGCTCGAAGGTCTCAGCGCGGACGTCGATGAAATGGTCGAAAGCGCTGGCAAAGCGCGTGCGCGCCGGGCTGCGATCATCCACACCGAACGAGTAGCCGAAGACCTCGAAGCGCGAGCGATCGTGCCGTTCGATGACCTCGGTCAACAGGTTTGCCAGCGCGTGCGTGCGAAAGTCGGATCCGATGTAGCCGATCCGCAGCCGGCCGGCGACGAGGTCGAACAGGGGCGGCGGCGCTACAGGCTTCGACTGAATCCGGTATGCAACCCACTTCCGCGCGGCCGCCAGCAGTTCCGGCGGCGTGAACGGCAACGCGACCAGACTGTGCGGCACGACCGGTGCAGCGGCGGGATCCTGGATCGCGGCGCGCTGCTGCAGGAATAGCCGATCGAGATCCTGCCATTGGCAAGTGTGCTGGCTGACGTAGAGCAGCATGCTCTGAGCGTCGGAGAGATCCGGTCGCAGCGCGAGCGCTTTGCGGATGACGGGCAGCGCTTCCACCTCGCGTTGTTGGGCGAGCAGGAGGGCCGCCAGGTTGAGGAGCTTCCCGGTGTCGCCCGGGTCGAGCTCGACGGCACGCTGCAGGCTCGCCTGTGCCCGCGCCAGCGCTCCCATCCGGTGCAGGCAGAGGCCAAGGTTCTGCCACAGCGCAGCGACCGTCGGCCTGAGCGCGAGCGCCTGCTCGTACGCTCGGACCGCGTCGGCGAAGCGACGCTCGCGCGTCAGCAAGTCTCCGAGATTGGCACTGGCCTCGGCCAACCCCGGTTGCTGTTCGATCGCCTTGCGGTACCACCTCTCGGCCTCGCTGGTCTGCCCCTGCTCCTGCAGAGCCAACGCAAGGTTGTTGAAGAGCACCGGGTGGTCTGCGCCCGCGGCGAGAGCCGCCCGGTATGAAACGACTGCCGCAGCGTGGTCGCGCCGGCGGCGATGGAAATCGCCCATCCGGAAATGCGCTTCGGGATTCGCGGGCGCGAGCGCCACGGCCTTTTGCCAGGCGGCCAGAGCGGCCTCCGGCTCGGCCGCTTCGAGACCGAGTCCAAGAACGACCCAGGCGTCGGCATCCGTCGCATTCAACGCCAGGGCGCGGCGCGCGCTGACCGCGACGTCAGTGAACGAGCCGCTCGCAAGGTGAGTACGCGCTTGTGTCTTGTGGAACAGGACCTCTGCGCTAACCGAGGCGGCGTGTACCGGCGTGGTGTTCCCGCCCATTCCAACTCTGCCATGGCACTCCTTGTACCGTTTTCCGCTGCCGCAGGGACAAGGATCGATTCTTCGAACGTCGCTCGCCGCCATGTCGTTTCCCTTCTCAGTCGCGACGAACGCAGATGGTATCAGCGGGACAATGCCGCGAGGAGCGCATAGAACGCGCGAACCTGATCCGCATCGTCGAGCGCCACCCCGAAGAAAGACGAGGGTTTAGGCGGCGTCCGCCCCGCGTTGTGCTTGGCGCAAAAACGATCCGCATAGCTTTGCCATGCTGCGTCATACCCGCCGCGCGACGCGTGCACGACAAGGAGCTCGCCCGCAACTCCGAGACGAAAACCGGCGCGCGCCGCGCGGTAGCTCCAATCGATGTCGTAGAGGTGAAAACCGTCGAATGTCCCGGCATCGAACGGCACCGCGGTGAACGCTTCGCGGCGCGCCGCGAGGAGGACCCCGTCGAGGACAACGATGTCGCCGGAGGCCCCTCGCGGATCGAGCACGTCCACGCTCCACGCAGCATCGCCTGGCGCGTGGTGCGTGATCCAGCCCCGCAAATGCGGATGCCCGCTCCACCCGACCGCCGGTCCGTCCATCCGCGCGCTGCCAACGATCCCCACGGCGTCGAACTCGCGCAATTGCCGCGACAGCCGTGCGGCGAAGTCCGGCGCCAGCACGTCGATATCGTCATGCGACAGCAGCACAATTTCGCCGGTGCTGCGCGCGATCGCCCGGTTGTACGCCTCCGCCAGCGAGCGGGCATCGCGAACTGAGACGATTTCGTGAGCAACATCCGCGAAGAGGCGACGATAGAGGGCCACTGCCCGATCATGTTTGGCGTCGTCGATCGAACACAGCACGATGGTGACCGACTTCCGGACGGAGTCGTCGGGCGCCGACTCGGGCACGGCGCATGCCTCGCCACGGCGCACACAGTCGGCGATCGTCGCCACGCAGTGTTTCGCCGCGTCGAACAGCATCGGGTCGCGCAACCAAGCCGTATGCAGAGAGCGCGCCGCCGCGAGTCGTTCGCCTTGGTGCTTTAGCGTCAGTCCAAGGTTGAAATGCGCGTCGGCCCATCCGGGTTCGCGCAGCAGCACGACGCGATAGGCATCCGTGGCCGCACCGAGATCCCCGGCACGCGAATAGGCGTTGCCCAGAGCGAGCCACGCCAGCGCCATGTCGGGTCGAATGACGATTGCCTGCCGCAGCGCAGCGATCGCGGCGCCATGTTCGCGTCGCCGATTGGCGACCACGCCGCGCAGGTAGAGCGCGTCGGCGTCCGCGGGTGCGCGCGCCAGTGCCGCGTCCACCAGGACGTCGGCAGCCTCCACGGCGCCTTGCCGCAGCAGTTCGCGTACACGGGAAGGCAGGGAGTCAGACTCGGTGTCGTTCGGCGCGGTCACGACTTGATCAACCGGGCCGGCATCGTAGCAGCGAGCGCAACGACATCCTGCGGCAACCGGATATGCGGGGGTGGCTTCGGCCTCGCGGGATCGTCGACGAGATGATTGCCACTGATCACGTACTGCGCCTGCTGCTGCACGAAGCTTCGTCCGATGACGCTCTTGTATGTCCCGTGCCGCTCGGCGCGCACGACGTGCAGAGGCAGCCCCTCGCCCTTGAGCTTGGCGAGAATGCCGGCAGTGCCATCCAGCGAGCCGTGGTCGATGACCACCAGGCCGTCGAGCATTGTAAGGTTGTGCCGGACGAACGCCTCGATGACGTCCGCTTCGTTTCGCACCATCGCTACACCGAAGAGGCGCATGTCTCTCTCGTCATGGAGTCGCCGGAGTCGCGGTCACGCGGCAGCCTCGTCGTAGATGCGCACGAGCAACGCCTCCCAGTCGCGAGCAAACCCCTTGGTGTCGAACAGCGGGTTCCGGTCGCGCGTCCGCTCCAGGTACTCGTGGTAGTCGCGCAGCGCGGTCGGCTCTGCGACCAGATCGAGTAGCCGTACCTCGTAGGCGCCGAGCGAATTGGCGATCAGGTCCGGCAGGCCGGTCGCGAGCAGCAGGGTCGCCCCGACGCGCCCCGCGAACGTCGATCCGCGGCAGGTGAGCGTCGGCACGCCCGCCCAGAGCGCGTCGACGCCGGTCGTATGCGCGCCGTAGGGCAGCGTATCAAGCGCAAGGTCGGCGCAGCGCAGCCTCGCGATGTGCTCTTCCTGCGGCAACAATGGTGCGAAGATCAATCGACTAGGATCGACATCGGCGCGCCTCGCTTCTGCGCATAGGTTGGCTTGCGAACGCGGATGGCCCGCCAGCAGCCACAGCACCGCGTGGGGTTGCGCACGCAGCGCGTGCATCCAGATGGAAAATTCGGCGCGCCGCAGCTTGTAACTGTGATTGAGGCACGCGAGCACCAAGGCCCCCTCCGGTAGCCCATGGCTCGATCGAGCCGATGCGGGCGGCAGCCCGCGCCGCCTGTCGTTGACATAGTAGCAACGCGGTAGCCGCCATACGCGCTCGTGAAAGTACGCCTCGTCTCCATAGGGGATCACCTCGGCGTCGGCGATGATGCCGTCCACGCCGTCGTAGCCGATGGTGCCCGGAAAGCTCATGTAGTGCACCTGCACCGGAGCCGGCCGCTGCGCGAGGATTGCCAGTCTGCCGCCGAGCGTGTGGCCACTGCGGTCGATCAGGAGATCGATTCCGTCGTTGCGGATACGCTCGGCGACGTCGGCGTCCGAGAGGCCGCGCACGTCGTGCCAGTGCTCGAACGCGGACCGCACCCGGGCACGCAATGCGCTGCCGTCGTCCGGGCCGTAACTGTAGCCCGTGATCTCGAATCCGCTGCGATCGTGCTCCTCGAAGAGACCCACCATCAGCCGAGCGGTCGGATGTTGGTGAAAGTTGCCCGAAAGATAGCCGACGCGCAGCCGACCGCGGCGCGGCGGCGCCGGCCGCCGCGCGACCGGCGTGGGCAACATCGCCCGCGACCAGCGTCTCGCGACCTCGAGTTGCTGCGCCGCCGACAGATCCATGGACAACGCGACGAACGGCGACCAGCGCGGGTCGGCCGTCGGATCGTCCAGCGTGGCCACGAGCTTGTCCTCGCAATCCTCGAGACCATCCCATTCGCAGAGATACTGCCGTGTGTACACCAGGTTCGCGAACGCCGGCGTCAACGCGGGATCGCGTGCCACGGCGGTCTCGAAGGCGCGCAACGCTTGCTCCTGCTCGCCGAGCATCCGGTACGCAAGGCCGAGGTTGTCCCAGACTTCGCCGCCTTGGGCGCCAAGCGCGATGGCACGTTCCAGATGCTCGCGCGCGTCGATCGGCGCGTTGTCATCCAGGCACGCGGCACCGAGGCTGATCCGCACGCCAGAGTCATCCGGCGTGAGCACCGCGCATTCGGCCAACACCTTGCGCGCGGCGTTCGCGGCACCGGAGGCCTTGAGGGCGTTGCCGAGCAGGTGCATCAAATACACATCGCGGGGGTGATGGTGCAGGCCTTCGCGCGCAATCTGCTGCGCCTGTGCCAGCTCGCGGCGTTGCAGCGCGACGAACGCCATCACCTGGACGGCGTGCAGTGATGCAGGCGCGATATCGATCCCCGCCTTGGCGGCCGCCTGCGCCTCGTCCAATCGGTGCTGTGCCGCCAGCGCGAGCGCCAGGCCCGAGGCGGCGGCGGCATGACGCGGCACGCGCTCCAGTAATGCGCGAAAGCAGCGCTCCCCCAGGCTGGAATGGCCTGAGTCCAGCGCAAGCTGTCCCAACTTGGTCATGATTTCAGCGCTTTGCGGCGCGATCTCGATGGCGCGTTCGATCGCGTCCCGGGCCTTCTCCCGGTCGGCACGGGCAAGGTGCGCGCGGCCGAGCGCCAGCCAGATTTCCTCCGTGGGCAATGCCTGCTGTCGCGCCACCTTCAGCGCTAGCTCGAGGCGCTCGCGTGCCGCATCGGCGCGTCCCTCGTCGACCTCCTGCAGCGCGACCTTCAGCAATGCCCCCGGATGATCGGGCAACGCGGCGAGGATCTGCTCGTAGATGGCACGCGCATCGGCGCGACGCCCAGCGGACTCGTGTCTCGCCGCGAGCGCGAATGCGTCTTGAAGCGTGAGTTGCATGTCGTGGGCGGACGTCGACGGGACTTGCGCCGCACCGCCGGTGTCATCCGCTCGCTCGCCGACGCGTCATGATCCGTCCGCCAGCCGGATCAGCATGCGCTCCCACGCGTGGGTGAAGCCCTCGGTGTCGAACAGAGGAAGGCGCCTGCGCTCGGTGTCGAGGTAGTCCTTGTACGCGCGCAGGCGTTCAGGGTGGCGCAACAAGCGCAGCAATTCGGCGCCATAGTCTTCGGTCGTCTCCCTCGCGAGCTCGGGCAGTCCGACCGCCGCAAGCAGGCTCGCCCCGACGCGGCCGGCGAACGTGGCGCCGCGGCACGAGAGCAGCGGCACACCTGCCCATAACGCGTCGCTGCCGGTCGTGTGTGATCCGCAGGGCAGCAGGTCGAGCGCGAGATCCGCCGCGCGCAACCGCGCGATGTGCGCCTCGTTCGGCACCTTGGGAGCGAAAACGATGCGCGCCGGATCGAGGCCCTCGCGCTCTCCTTCGCGACGGAGGTTGCGCTGCGCGATTTCGTTCGGCACGTACAGCCACAGAACGCTCCGCGGCACCTCCTTCATCGCCTGCACCCAGAGGCGGAAGAAGGCGCGCGACAGCTTGGTCGTCTGGTTGAAGCAGGCGAGAACAATTCCATCGTCCGGAAGCCCCAGCGCCGAGCGGGCCGGCGCGGCCGGCAGCACGCGCCGATCGTCGTTGACCTGATAGCAAAGCGGCATGCGCAACAGGGTCTCGTGGTAGTCAGCCTCTTCGCCGGGAGGGGCAACCACCGCGTCGGCGACGAGGTGCGATATCGCACCGAGCCCCAGTGTGCCCGGGAAGCCGAGGTAGTGGAGTTGTATCGGGGCGGGACGGCGGCATGTAATGCCGAGCCGGTTGCCGGCCGTGTGACCCTTGAGCTCGACCAGCACGTCGATGCCATCGCCGCGAATGCGATTGCGGCGACGTGCATCGTTCACGTCGGAAATGTCGACCCAACGGTCGAATCCGCGCGACCAGTCGCGCCCGCATCGCGCTCTTGTCGTCGATTCCGTAGCTGTACGCAGAGATCTCCGTCGTCGAGCGATCGTGCCGCTCGAACAGCCCTGCCGCGAGGCGCGCAGTCGCGTGGTCGTGCAGATCCGAACTCAGGTATCCGACGCGCAGGCGCGACCCGGGGCTGCGCACGAACGCCGGTGCACGAGTCGCGACGGCAGGCAGCGTGTGGCGCGACCACAGGCGCGCAGCCCGTAGTTGCTGCGCAGGCGAGGTTGGCAGGAAGATGGCGATGAACGGGTTCCAGCGTGGATCGCTGTCCGGACCGATCGAACCGGTCGAACCAGGCGGCGTCGATGCGCTCGACACCGTCCCAGCGGCAAAGCTTGCGCAACGCCTCCTCGTGGTGGCAAAGCGCCGGCGACAGCTTGGGGTCGAGTTCCGTAGCGCGCGCGAAGGCGGCGGCTGCGCGCTCGTCTTCTCCGGTCATGGCGTACGCCGTGCCCAGGTTGTCCCAGGCGCGCGGACTCGGCAGGCCCGACTGCGACCGCCCGCTCGAGGCATTCGATCGCCTCGGGGAATTTCGTCAATTCCACGCACAGCGCACCGTAACTCACCAGCACTTCGGAAGGGGCTCGCGGATCGGCGATGAGCGGCGCCAGCAGCGCGAGCGCTTCGGGGCGGGCGCCCGCACCCTTGAGCGCGTCCGCGAGCGCCGCGATGAGCATGGGGTTGCCCGGCGAGCGTGCGAGCGCCGCGCGGCATACCGGTATGGCGGCCTCCGCATTGCCGCTCTGGATCGCAATGGCAGCGAAGACCCGGCAGGACGCGACCGATTCCGGCGCGCATTCGACCGCGGTCTTCGCACACACGAGCGCCTCGTCTAGGCGCTGCTGCGCGGCGAGCGCGACGGCGAGGTTCGCCCACGCAGGGGCGAAGCCTGGATGTCGCGCAACCGCCTCGCGTAACGGTGATTCGGCGCGAGCGGGATCGCCGGCGGCCAGCGCCGCCCAGCCGAGGCTCAGAAGCGCGGCGCCGTCACCCGGAGACGCGTCGAGCATGCCCGCGAACGCATGCTCGGCCGCCGGCCAGTCGCGGCGCGCCATGTGTGCGCGGCCAAGCACGAACCAGGATCCTCGCGCGTGGGTTGCCCGCGATCCGTCGCCGCGCGCAGCGCGCGCTCGACGCGACCGCCGCGTCGTCGGCGCGCCCTTGCGCGAGTTCCAGCTCCGCGACGCGGAGGAGCGCTACCGGATGACCGGGATCGGCGGCGAGCACCTCGTCGTAGAGCGGTCGCGCCTGCGCGGGTTGCCCGACGCAATGTGCGCGGATGCAATCGCAAGTACCTCGTCCGCGGATCGGGCCATGGCTGTGCCGGCAGTGACGTTGTCTGCCGCGTCGGCTCGGACGATGCGGCAACTGCGCGAGCCGTGTACGCAAACGCTGCTTTACCATCCCGAAGACACGCACCGGACTCGCGCGCACGTGCGCGCAACCTCCGGCGAGGACCTGAGACGCATCGCATTCGCGCGTAATATTCGCACTGGCCGCCCTGCCGACGTACCGTGTTGCAGTCATTCCGTCGAACAGAGACTCGTACTCATGCACGACGCTTCCGAACTTGCCCGACAATTGCACAACGAGGCAGTCGCCCTCGCGCGGGCGGTCGCAACAGCGAGGCTCGCGACAGATTGCGCGCCGCGATCAGAGCCTCCGGCGAGCCAGAAGTCGATCCGCGAACATTGAAGGCGCTATGGCAGATCGCTCGGGCGGATGGGGACTGGACAACGGCGCTCGCCGCCGGAATCAGCGCCTCGATTCGCGATCCCCTCGATTTTCCGTTTGTCGACAAGATGGTTCGTTCCTTGCATGAATGCCCACTACCTGCGCTTGCCGCAAGTTCGACCTACGCGCCGAAGGCGATGCCGGCCCTGCCGCCAACGCTTTCTGTCGTCATCGTCAGTCGCGACGATCGACGATATGCAGAGGTCGATGCACAGTACGAGAATGCGTTCGCCGGCTGGTCGCACGAGCGAATACGCATAAGGGACGCGACGTCGATGTACGACGGCTACGCCCGAGGCTTCGAGAGATCCGGCGGTGAACTGGTCGTTTTTTCGCACGACGACATCCGTTTCGCCGTTCCGGATTTTGCGGCGCGTTTGGCGGAAGCGATGGCGGACGCGGACCTCGTCGGCGTAGCCGGGACGACAAAGGTCTCGGGCCCGGCGTTGCTTTGGTCCGGGCATCCACATCTGCATGGCACCGTCACGCACAAGGCGCCGGCCGACACATCCTATGAGCTTGCGCTGTCCTCGATGCGCGGACCTAGGGTCAGCGACGCACAGGGACTCGACGGCGTATTCATTGCCGCCAAACGAGAATGGATCAATCGTGTCGGTTTCGACGCCAAGGGCATCCCGGGATTTCATTTCTATGACCTCGATTTCAGCTATCGAGCGTACCTTGCCGGCGCCAGACTGACGATTGCCTGCGACTTGGCTCTGATTCATCAGTCGCGCGGAAATGTGGACGCGGGATGGAATGCGGCGCAGGCGGCATTCGCGGCGAAATTTCCTGACTTGAACTCCGGATGCCGGAAAATACAGGCACTGGTACCACGTATCGCTCCCCGACGAAGAGGCGGTCAAGCTGCACTATGCAAAGCTTTTCGCGGCCTGGACGCTCGCTTTGTACTAGCCGTCGTTCCGGAGCGCCGCGCGTCGCTGGCCCGAACGGTTCGTCAGCCTTCCGAGCGCATGGCCACTTCCGCCAGGCGCACGGTCTCGTCGATGTCGGAGGACGTGTGCGCTGCGGAAACGAAGCCGGCCTCATAGGCCGATGGCGCAAGGTAAATGCCGGCGTCGAGCATTCGGTGAAAGAAGCGATTGAAACGGTCCTTGTCGCAGGCCATCACGGCTTCGTAGGTGTCGGGGATCGCGTTCGCGAAATAGAGTCCGAACATCCCACCGACCGACTGGGCGACGAAAGGCACGTCCGCACGCTGGCCGCAGCGGCGAGGCCATCGGTCAGGCGCTTCGTCACGGCCGACAGTCGGGCGTGGAAATCGACCGACCGGACCTCGCGAAGCGTTGCAAGCCCGGCCGCAACCGCGACAGGATTGCCCGAGAGCGTTCCCGCCTGATATACCGGCCCGAGCGGCGCGATCTTCTCCATGATTGCGCGCCGGCCCCCGAATGCGCCCACGGGCATTCCGCCGCCGATCACCTTGCCCAGCGTCGTGAGGTCCGGCGTGATCCCGTAGAGTCCCTGCGCGCCGCGTGGGTGCACGCGAAACCCGGTCATCACCTCGTCGAAGATGAGGATGGCGCCGTGGCGGTCACAAACGGCACGCAATCCGGGCAGAAACGCGGGACGCGGGACGATGAGGTTCATGTTGCCGGCGACCGGTTCGACGATGACGCACGCGATGTCGTCGCCACGCTCGGCAAACTCGGCCTCGACCGCCTCGATGTCGTTGTACGGCAGCACGATCGTTTCGTTGGCGATCGCCGCTGGAACGCCCGCCGAGGACGGTTGCCCGAAGGTCAGCGCGCCCGAACCCGCTTTCACGAGCAGGCTGTCGCCGTGACCATGGTAGCAACCCTCGAATTTCACGATCTTGCTGCGGCCGGTGAACCCGCGCGCGAGCCGCAGCGCCGACATCGTCGCCTCGGTGCCCGACGACACCAGCCGCACCATTTCGAGCGATGGCAGCATCGCGCACAGCGTCTCGGCCATCTCGATCTCGAGCTCGGTCGGCGCACCGAATGACAGGCCGTCCTTCGCCCGTTCCCGCACAGCCTCGACCACCGCCGGGTGCGCATGACCGAGGATCGCAGGTCCCCACGAGCCGACATAGTCGAGATAGCGCGTGCCGTCGGCATCCCACAGGTACGCTCCTTCGCCGCGCGCGAAAAACCGCGGCGTGCCGCCGACCGAGCGGAAGGCGCGCACGGGCGAATTGACGCCCGCCGGGATCGTGCGCTGGGCACGGGCAAACAGGGTTTCGTTCCTGCTGGTCATTGTTCGGAAGCTCCCATGTTTTCGGGCGTCAGGCACAGCCAGCCTCGCACGAACCTCACGCGCGGCCGAGGTGAGGCCGGTCAGCGCGCCGGTCCGGCAACAAGCGGACCGGACCGCCGTGCATACATCCCGGCAATGGCACTCGCTGCCGCCTTGACATCCGGTGCGTCGAACACGGCGGAAATCACAGCGACCGCGTCGGCGCCCGCGCGCTCGAGCTCAGCCGCATTGACGGCGGTGATGCCACCAATCGCAACGATCGGCACGCCGAGCGACTTTGCACGGCCGAGCAATCCGATATCTGCGCGGCGCGCGCCGGGCTTCGTGGCCGACGCGAAGAAACTGCCGAACGCGACGTAGTCGGCGCCGGCGGCCACGGCCAACTCCGCCCGTGCAATTTCGTCGTAGCACGAGACGCCGATGATGCGCTCCGGTCCGAGCAGTTCGCGCGCGGTACCGATGCTGCCGTCGCTTTCGCCCAGGTGCACGCCGTCGGCGCCAACCGCGTCCGCGAGCGCGGCGTCGTCGTTGACGATGAAGAGCGCACGGCGCATCGCGTGAACGCGGGCGAGCGCGGAGGCCTGGCTGTGTTTGAGCATGGCGTTCGCAGTCTTGTTGCGGTACTGGATCGCGCTGGCGCCGCCTTCGAGTGCAGCTTCGACGCGGACGACGAGGAGCGCGGTGTCGGCGAGGTCGGGCGTGACCGCGTAGAGGCCGGCAAGACGCGTTGCCCGGGCGCGGCGCGCGAGAATCGCCGCATCAATGACGGCTCTGGGCATCCGATCCGTGCGACGCTGCAGCATCCTCGGCCGGAGCGTCGGACTCCTCGCGCGCCCAGAACAAGCGATCGGGAAGGTGCTGGCCCATGCCGGGCCGGTACGCCTTCTTGAGCGTGTGCCACGTGTACTCCTGCGCCTCGCGGACCGCCTCGGGCAGTTCGAGGCCGTTGGCGAGCATCGCCGCGATCGCCGAGGCGAGCGTGCACCCGGAACCATGGTAACTGCCGGGAAGGCGCGCCCACGTGTCGCTGCGCACGATGCCGCTCTTTCCGTAAAGCGTGTTGACGACATCCGGCGTGGCCTCGTGCGTGCCGGTGATGAGCACGAACTCGGCGCCCATCGCGACCAACCGTTCGCCGCAAAGAGCGAGCGACGCTTCGTCGTCGTCATCCACATCGGCGAGCCGTCGCGCCTCCATGCTGTTCGGCGTCAGTATCGTCGTATGCGGCAGCAGGAGTTCGCGTATCGCGTCCGTCATTTCCTCGGTCGCGAATTCATCTCCGCGGCCCGACGCCAGCACCGGATCGAGCACCAGCGGCACGTCCGGATAGTCGGAAACGATTTCCGCGATTGCGGCGATGATCTCGAGACTCCCCAGCACGCCGATCTTGAACGCATCGACCGGCATGTCCTCGAGCAGGCAACGCGCCTGATCGGAGACCCATTCGGCGTCGAGCACCTGAATTCCCTCGACGCCAAGCGTGTCCTGCACGGTGATCGCCGTCACGACCGACAGCGGATGGCAACCCATGCTGGCGAGCGTCAGGATGTCGGCCTGTAATCCCGCACCTCCCGACGGATCGGATGCGGCGAACGTCAGAACGATGGGCGGAAATTCGGGATCGGAGTCGGCGGGCATCGTGCGGCAGCCGGTGGAGGTGAGGGCGGCGGCAGCCGCATCGTTTCGCGCGAGAGCGCGGCAAGCTTGCTAGAATCGAACGATATTACTCCAACCGCCTCACCCCCAATGAAAAAATACATGTGCCTGATCTGCGGCTGGATATACGACGAGGAAGCCGGAGCGCCCGAGGAAGGGATCCCGCCGGGGACGAAGTGGGAAGACGTGCCGCCCAACTGGACATGTCCGGAATGCGGCGCGCGCAAGGAAGACTTCGAGTTGGTCGAGTTCTGACGCAACGAACCAAGGAAAACCAGACATGCGAATCCTGCACACGATGCTCCGCGGCGGCGCCCTCGAGCGATCGATCGATTTCTACACCGGCGTGATGGGCACTCAGCCCAGGGTGACGAGGGGGAAAAGCGGGCGAGGCGGAACAACGGGCAGGGCGAAGGTCGATGAATTCGAAGATCACGCGGTTGGTTGCCCGGATGCGGCGGCGCCGCCTGCGGGCAAGACCGGCCTCCTTTCACGAAGGCTGGTATCGTGGCGAACGAGCCGCTGTCGGCTGATGCATCGGACACGGCGAGCGCCGATTCGCATTTCCGTCGCGGCGATGCACTGTTCGCGCAGGGTCAGCCCGCGGACGCCCTCGCGAGCTACGACTTGGCGCTCGCGCTCGATCCCGCGCACGTGGCGGCGCTTGCCAATCGTGGTGGAGCGCTGCTCGCGCTCGGCCGCGGCGACGACGCGTTGGCGTCCTACGATCGCGCGCTGGCCCTGCGGCGAGACAGGGCGGACCTGTTTTACAACCGTGGCACGGTACTGTTCGCGTTGCGCCGTTACGAGGATGCGCTCGCGAACTTCGACTGCGCGCTCGCCCTTGATCCCAAAGGCGCCGATGCACTGTACAACCGCGGCAATGCGCTCGCCGAGCTGAAGCGACCGGCCGACGCGCTCGCGAGCTACGACCGCGCGCTCGCGCTGCGCCCGGACGACGCCGCGACGCTCTTCAACCGCGGCAACGCCTTGGTGGCGCTGCAACGGCCGGCGGACGCCGTCGCGAGCTACGACCGCGCACTCGTGCTGCTGCCGGACAACGTCGAGATCCTGTACAACCGCGGCAACGCGCTCAGAGAGATCTGGCGCCTAGATCGCGCGCTCGCGGACTGCGATCGCGTGCTGGCGCAGGCGCCCGGCCACGCGGACGCGCTCAACAATCGTGGCAACGTGCTGGTCAAGCTGAAACGGCCCGCCGAAGCGGTGGCCGCATACGACCGGGCGCTCGCTCTGCGTCCGGACTATCTCGACGCGCTTTCCAACCGCGGCGTGGCGCTCTGGGAAGCAGGACGCTTCGCCGATGCCGCCCGCGCCTTCGCGGAACTCGTCGGACGGGCGCCGGAATTCGCATACGCAGTCGGGAATCTGCTGCGTTGCCGTCTTCGGTGTTGCGACTGGATGGACCTGACGCAGCAGGTGGAAAGCGTCACCACCGCGGTGGCGCGCGGCGCGCGGGCGGCGGACCCATTCGACTTTATTGCCATCTCCGATTCGGAGGCGGCGCAGCTTAAGTGCGCCCGCACCTACGCCGCCGACGTGTACCCGCCGTCGCCACGCCCGGAAGTGAGCAGCGGGCACGCGCGGCACGACCGCATTCGCATCGCCTATCTGTCCGCGGATTTTCACGGGCACGCGACGGCCTACCTCGCGGCGCGACTCTTCGAGCAGCACGATCGCAGTCGCTTCGAGGTTCACGCCATTTCCTTCGGCCCCGACACGAGCGACGCAATGCGCGAGCGACTGCTGCGGGCGTTCGACCACTTCGTCGACGTCCGCTCGATGGCGGATCGCGAGGTCAGCGAAATGCTGCGCGAGCTCAAGATCGACATCGCCGTCGATCTGAAGGGATTCACCACGGATTGCCGCACGGGCATCTTCGCGCACCGCGCCGCACCGATCCAGGTGAGCTTCCTCGGTTATCCGGGAACGATGGGCACCGATTACATCGACTACATCATCGCCGACGAGCGGGTGATTCCCGCCGGGCACGATGCCTTCTACACCGAAAAGGTGGTGCGACTGCCGGACACCTATCAGGTCAACGACCCGACGCGCCCAATCGCGGAGCGCGTGCCTACGCGTGTCGAGGTCGGCCTTCCGCCTGCCGGATTCGTGTTCGCTTGTTTCAACAACAGCTGGAAGATCACACCCCGATTCTTCGCGATCTGGATGCGGTTGCTGGACGGCGTCGCCGGCAGCGTGTTGTGGCTACTGGCCGACAACGGGGACGCGGTCACGAACCTGCGGCGCGCGGCGCAGCAGCGCGGGATCGCGCCCGAACGGCTAGTATTCGCTTCAAGGATCGGGCTTGCCGACCATCTGGCCCGACACCGGCGGGCCGACCTGTTCCTCGACACGCTGCCGTGCAACGCGCACACCACAGCGAGCGACGCGCTGTGGGCTGGGCTGCCCGTGCTGACGTGCACGGGGGGCGCCTTTGCCGCGCGGGTGGCGGGAAGCCTGCTCCACGCCGCGGGCCTGCCCGAGCTCGTCGTCGACAACGAGCACGATTACGAAGCGCTCGCGCGACGGCTCGCGGTCGAGTCCGGGCTGCTGTCGTCACTGCGCCAGCGGCTCGAGCGTGGGCGCGCGTCCTGCGCGCTGTTCGACACGGAGCGCTTTCGCCGCCATCTCGAAGCTGCGTACGTGGTTATGGTGGACCGCCACCAGCGGGGCGAGCCGCCCGTGGCATTTTCGGTCGCGCCGTTGGCGTGAGGTCACTTGTGCTCGCAGCGCAATCCAATTGATTTCTTGCGCGCGGGCATCGGGATTAAGCCGCGCACCTCTCATGAGCAACGCGTAGGCGGACAAGGCCGGGCCGCACCGCAAACGGGTTGCTCGCCATCCTGTTACGCCGAACCCTGGATCAGCTCAATTTTGTACCGATCTGGATCCTCTACAAAGGCGATGACCGTCGCTCCACCCTTCACGGGCCCGGGCTCGCGAGTAACCTTTCCGCCAGCTTCTCGGATCTTATTGCAAGCATCGACCACGCTCTCGACCGCAATCGCGATGTGACCGTATGCGGTCCCAAGGTCGTAGTGATCGACCCCATAGTTGTAGGTCAGCTCAAGCTCAGCATTGCCGTCGGCATTGCCGGACCCGAAGCCGACGAATGCGAGCGAGTACTTTTGGTCAGGCCGGTCTGTTCGGCGCAGCAAAGTCATGCCGATGACCCGGGTGTAGAAATCGATTGACCGATCCAAGTCTCCTACGCGCAGCATTGTATGGAGCATCTTCATGTCAGGGATCTCCCGAAGTGACGATCAATCGTAGCGCACATTTCCATGATCGTAGATTGCTGCGGTACTTCGACGTTAACTCGTTGATTGGGAGAGTCGCAGTAGGTTCGCCAATCCATATTTTGTGGCTACAAGATCGAGTTGATCGAACGCAATCAGGCCCCGGGCTGACCGCGGCGGCGTCAGCTCGGCGCGCGCAGCAGCTCGCGGATATCGTGGGCGAAGACGTCGGCGCCCTGTCCGTTGCCGACGTAGAGTCTCAGCCGACCCTGCGGGTCGAAGACGAAGGTTCCCGCCGAGTGATCGACCGTGTAGCTTTCGGGAGTCTTGCCCGGCCGCTTCTCGTAGAGGATCTTGAATTCCTTCGCTGTGCGTGCGGTCGCATCGGCGTCGCCGCGAAGGCCGATGAACGACGGGCCGAACGCCATCATGTAGTTCGACAGGAGTTCCGCGGTGTCGCGCTCGGGATCGACGGTCACGAATAGCACCTGGACCTTTTCGGCTTCGGGCCCCAGCTGTTTCAATGCTTCGGCGAGTGCTGCGAGTGTCGTCGGACAGACGTCGGGACACTGCGTGTAGCCGAAGAACAGCACGACGACCTTGCCGCGAAAATCGGCGAGCACGCGCGGCTTGCCGGCGTGGTCGGACAGCGCGAAATCGCGGCCAAAGCCCGCGCCGGTGACATCGGACGACTTGAATTTCGGCGCCCCGGCGCCACAGCCCGCAAGCGCAAGCGCGCCGGCAAAAAGCAGGATCGCAGCCTTCGCGAGCACGCGTATCAGCGCCAGTAGTGGTCGACGAGCAACGCGGAGAATAGCGCCGCGAGGTAGAAGATCGAGAATTTGAATGTCGCGCGAGAGAGCGCGTCGCTGTAGTCGCGATAGAGCTGAACGACGTAGGCGAGAAACACCCCGCCGAGCCCAAGGGCCGCTGCAAGGTAGAGCACGCCACTCATCCTGATCGCGAACGGCAGCAGCGTCACGGCGACGAGCGCGCACGTGTACAGCACGATCATGAGCTGCGTGTACCGCGCGCCATGCGTGACGGGGAGCATCGGTAGCCCGGCTCTGGCATAGTCTTGCGTCCGGTAGAGCGCGAGCGACCAGAAGTGCGGCGGCGTCCACATGAAGATGATCAGGAACAAGAGCAGCGGTTCGGCCCCGACATCGCCCGTCACCGCGGCCCAGCCCAGCACCGGCGGCATGGCGCCCGACGCGCCGCCGATCACGATGTTCTGCGGCGTCGCGGGCTTCAGCAGCACGGTGTAGACGACCGCGTAGCCGACGAACGTCGCAAGCGTGAGCCACATCGTCAGCGCGTTTACGTGACGGTACAGCAGCCACAGGCCCAACCCGCCGAGGATGCCGGCGAAGACGAGCGTCGACCGCGAGGTGACGTCGCCGCGGGGCAGCGGGCGCCTCCGCGTACGCGACATCCGCGCGTCGATCTTCTGCTCGACGAGGCAATTGATCGCGGCGGCTGCGCCCGCGACGAACGCGATGCCGATCGTCGCGAAGAAGACCACGCCGGCCGGCGGCAAATCCGGCGTTGCGAGAAACATCCCGATGACCGCGCAGAAGACGATCAGCGACACGACACGCGGCTTGGTCAACGCGAGAAAGCTTTTCAGCCGGTATTCGGTAAGCGCGAGCGATGTCATGAGGCGGGAGGGTTCGGCCGTGCGAATGCCGGTAGGCGGGCACCCCGAAGTCAGGCTGGGAATTTTAGCACCCAATGGGAGGCTTACCCGATCCTCGATGCCTTCAGCAACCGTGCCAGATCGCTCGCGATGCCCTTTATGTCCGGGTCGTCCGGGAACCGGAGCACGAGGTTGCCCAGGGGATCGATCAGATAGAGCGAGTCCGCGCCGCCGGGCAGCATCCCGGGCGCTGTCTCCGCCGCGTGGACAACGACGAGGCCAGGGTGGTTCGCGAGCAGCGTCGCCGCGGGCGCCCTGTTCCCAGCGACGATCCAGACACGGACGATGCGATCCTGGTCCTTGCCCTGCATCGTGCGGGCTTGACGCGTCGCGTAAAGCTTTCGCTCGCAGCCGGGATCGCAATCACCGCGCGCGCTGACCAGCAGCACCCAGCGTCCACGCAGATCCTCGAGGCGGAACGGCGCGCCGTTGTCCCGCGACCCTCGGATTGCAGGAGCAGGCTCCGTCGGCAGCAGCATTCCGTAGTTCGTGCGCTGGTCGCGCGGGAACAGGTAGTAGGCGACGTACGACGCGACGACCGGTGCGGCAACGATGGCCGCGATCAGCAGCAGCGTGCGCCGTCCCTTGCCCGGCGCCGCGCCGCGCGCGCCCAGGTCTTTCGGCGGCGGAATGTCACGCATCGCTTCCGCGCGCGAACTGCGGACGATGAAAACATAGCCAGAGGATGACGGCGAGCAGCGCGAATGCGTACCACTGCAGCATGTAGATCCGGTGCGTCTCGATTCCGAAATCCGGCGCCAGCCAGTCGCGTACGAGTCCGTTGTCGGTCGCGGGAGGCCCAGTCGCTTCGATGACAACCGGCAGCACTGCCAAGCCGGTCGCTTCGGTGAAGCGCGCCGGATCGAGATTCTGCCAAACGGGGCCAGCCGGCGTTTCGGATCGGAGTTCGAGGTAGCCGCTCGGCGGAAGCGAAAGACGGCCGTGCACTGTGGCGGGCCCATTGGGCGGCGCGGCGACGGGAAGCGCGGATCGGGACGCGCCTTGCGGGACCCAGCCACGGTTGACGAGCACCATTCGTCCATCGGCGAGCACAAGCGGCGTCACGACGTGATAGCCAGCCCGACCGGCATGGACCTTGTTGTCGATCAGGATCTGCCGTGAAGCGACGAACTCGCCCGCGGCGACCACGGGCCTGTAGCGAAGCGACGCCCAGTCCGCGCCAGCGGGCAATGCAGCAAGGTCGACCGCCGGGAGGTGCGCCGCGGCATCGAATTGCGCGCGCAGCGATTCCTTCGCGTGCATCCGATTCTGCTGCCAGTGTCCCGCGGCCACGCATGCGACGACAGCCGCAACGGCGGCGAGCGTCGGCAGAATTCGCGGGCGGCTCCGACGCACGACCGGGTCCGCCGCGTTGGTGCCGGTGAGGCTCATGAGAGGTATTTGCTAGACTCGGTCCATGGAGCAAGCATCGTGAAGTTCGTCGTCATCGCCGGGCTCATCGCCGTCATCGCCAGCCTCTTCTCGGCGCTCTATTATCTCTACCGCGATCGCGGGCACGGCGAGCGCATGGTGAAGGCGCTGGCGATCCGCGTCGCGCTGTCCGCTACGCTCGTGCTGTTCCTCGTGGTTTCGTACAAGCTGGGCTGGATCCCTTCGACGGGCCTTCGCTGATCGGCGCCGACAAAAAAGGCCGCACGGCAGCCGTGCGGCCTCTTGTCCGGGCGGCGGTCAGAGCCAGTAGACGAGGACGAACAGCAACAGCCAGACGACGTCGACGAAATGCCAGTACCACGCCGCCGCCTCGAACGCGAAGTGGTGCTCGTTGTCGAAATGGCCCTTGATCGCGCGCCCGAGCATCACCGACAGCATGATCGCCCCGATCGTCACGTGCGCGCCGTGGAATCCCGTCAACATGAAGAACGTCGACCCGTAAACGCCGGTCGACAGCTTGAGGTTGAGCGCGCTGTACGCATGGGTGTATTCGTAAGCCTGGAAGCCCAGGAACGTGAACCCCAGCACGATGGTCAGGAACAGCCACAAC
This sequence comes from uncultured beta proteobacterium, assembly GCA_963844005.1. Classification (GTDB taxonomy): domain Bacteria; phylum Pseudomonadota; class Gammaproteobacteria; order Burkholderiales; family Casimicrobiaceae; genus CAIWHR01. The sequence continues at coordinate 27,806 of CAWJMQ010000021.1, forward strand.
TTCAGTGTGCCGCGATGGCCGGTCTTGAGCGCGTGGTGCGCGACGGTCAGCGTGAATCCCGACGTGACGAGGATGATCGTGTTGAGGAGCGGGATGCCGATCGCTCCCATCGGCGTGAACGTTTCCTTGAAGTACGGTCCCACCGTCGGCCACGCCGCGACGTAATCGGGCCACAGCAGCTTCGACCCCGGGCTGCCGAGGTCCGGCACGGACAGGTTGCGGACGTAGAACAGGGCGCCGAAGAACGCGGCGAAGAACATCACTTCGGAAAAGATGAACCAGCTCATGCTCCAGCGGAACGACAGGTCCACCTTCTTGTTGTACAGGCGATGCTCGGACTCGCCGATCACCGTGCCGAACCAGCCGAAGAGCATCACCAGCAGGACCGCGAACCCGGCGGTGACCAGCCACGGGCCGGCTGCGATCGAGTTCATCCAGAGCGCCGCTCCATCCCCAGCAGCAGCAGGGCGAGCGAGCCGACGAGCGGCCAGTACGACGGCTGCGGTACGAAGTAGTAGGGCTTGGCGCCTTCCTGGGCTGCGCTCATGCGGAACACCTCTTTCTGGACCGGCGGGCGCCAACGAGCGCGCCCGACATTGCGATTATGACTTGCCCGCGCCTTCGACCTCGAAGAACGTGTAGGACAGCGTGATCGTCGCGACATCCGGGGGCAACGATGCGTCGACCACGAACACGACCGGCATCTGGCGCCGCTCGCCCGGCTGCAACGTCTGGGTCGCGAAGCAGAAGCACTCCAGCTTCTTGAAGAACTCCGCGGCCTGTGGCGGGCCGTAGCTCGGGATCGCCTGGCCCGTAAGCGCCCGGTCGCTCGTGTTGACGATCTCGTACATCACCTGCCGCACTTCCCCGGGATGGACACCGACCACGGTTTCGAGCGGGCGAAACGTCCACGGCAGCTTGCGCACATTCGAGTCGAACTCGATGCGCACCGTGCGCCCGCTGTCGACCTGCGTATTCCGCACTTCGTCGGCTTGCGCGATGTTGCGAAGACCGGTGACCTCGCAGATCTTCTCGTAGAACGGCACCAGCCCATAGCCGAATCCGAACATGCCGATCACGATGACGCCGAGTTTCGCGAGAAGCGCGCGGTTCCGACGTTGTTGCGCGCCGTTCATTGCCTGCCGCGCAGATTGCGCCCGATCGCCACAACGAGGAACAGCAGCATGACCGACCCCATGATGCCAATCCCCGTCGTCGGGCCGCCCATGAACTTGACCGCGATGATGCCGAGGAAGAAGACGGCGGCGATCGACAACAGGACGAGCGCCGTCTTGCGATTCCTCGACTCGAGGCGCGCGGCCGCGTCCGGCGTCGGCTCGTGGGTGGTCAGCATTCCGCGGCGTTCCGCCTGACGTCAGTCCGCGGTCAATGGACCACGGGCGGCGTTTCGAACGTGTGATACGGCGCCGGCGACGGCACCGTCCACTCCAGCGTATCGGCCCCTTCCCACGGTTTCGCCGGAGCCTTCGGGCCCTTTCCGCGGGCGCATTGCACCATCGCCCACAGGAAGAGGAGCTGCGAGGCGCCGAACCAGAAACTGCCGATCGACGCGATCATGTTCCAGTCGGCGAACTGCTGTGCGTAGTCGGGAATCCGGCGCGGCATCCCGGCGAGACCCAGGAAGTGCATCGGGAAGAAAGTCACGTTGAACGAGATCAGCGACGACCAGAAGTGGACCTTGCCGAGATTCTCGCTGTACATCGTCCCGGACCACTTGGGAATCCAGTAATACGCGCCGCCGAAGAACGCGAACAGGCTCCCCGCCACCATCACGTAGTGGAAGTGGGCGACGATGTAATACGTGTCCTGGATCTGGACGTCGACCGGCATGATCGAACAGACCAGCCCGGTGAATCCGCCCAGCGTGAACAGGAACAGGAACCCGATCGCGAACAGCATCGGCGTCTCGAACGTCATCGACCCACGCCACATCGTGGCGAGCCAGTTGAAGACTTTCACGCCGGTCGGGACTGCGATCAGCATCGTCGCATACATGTAGAACAGGATTCCGGCGGTCGGCAAGCCGGTCGTGAACATGTGGTGCGCCCAGACGATGAACGACAGGATCGCGATGCCTGCCGTCGCGTACACCATCGACGCATAGCCGAACAGCGGCTTGCGTGAGAACGCGGGGATGATCTGGGAAACGATTCCGAATGCCGGAAGGATGATGATATAGACCTCCGGATGGCCGAAGAACCAGAACACATGCTGGAACAGCACCGGGTCCCCGCCGCCGGCGGCGTTGAAGAACGACGTGCCGAAGTGGCGGTCGGTGAGCAACATCGTCACCGCGCCGGCCAGCACCGGCATCACGGCGATCAGCAGGTAGGCGGTGATGAGCCACGTCCAGCAGAAGAGCGGCATCTTCATCAAGGTCATGCCGGGCGCGCGCAGGTTGAGGATGGTCGTGATGATGTTGATCGAACCCATGATCGACGATGCGCCGAGGATGTGAACGGCGAAGATCGTGAGGTCCATTCCCATCCCCGCCTGAATCGTGAGCGGCGGGTACAGGGTCCAGCCTGCGGCCGCGGCGCCGCCTGGGACGAACAGCGACGTCACCAGCAGGATTGCCGCGGGCGGAAGCAGCCAGAAACTCCAGTTGTTCATCCGCGCGAACGCCATGTCCGGTGCGCCGATCATCATCGGGATCTGCCAGTTCGCGAAACCGACGGCGGCCGGCATGATCGCGCCGAACACCATGATGAGGCCGTGCAAGGTCGTCATCGAGTTGAAGAACTCGGGATTCACGACCTGCAGCCCTGGCTCGAAAAGCTCGGCGCGGATGATCATCGCCATCGTCCCGCCGACCAGGAACATCGTGAACGAGAACCACAGGTACATCGTGCCGATGTCCTTGTGGTTGGTCGTCGTGAGCCAGCGCGTGATCCCGCTCGGGTGGTGCGCGTGATCGCCGTGCCCGTAGCCTGGAGCGTGGTCGTGGGTGATGCTGCTCATCTCGGAGTCTCCAGAACGGTTCGATCGGGCGCTACTTGCGGGCGGCCTTGATTTCGGAAGGCTGCAGCGCCTCGCCGGTCTTGTTGCCCCAGTTGTTCCGCGTGTAGGTGATCACGGCGGCCAAGTCCGTGTCGGAGAGCTGAGTCCATGGCGGCATCGCGGTGCCGGGCTTGCCGTTCAGCACGATGGCGATCTGTCCGGCGCGCGGTCCGTTGACGATCTTCGAGCCGTCGAGCGCCGGGAACGCCCCCGTCACACCCCGGCCATTCGCCTGATGGCACGCGACGCAATTGGCCGCGTACACCGCTGCGCCCCGGGCGATGAGATCCTTCGCTTCCCACACCCGGTTCGGGTCGCCGGCTCCGGCGCCTGCCTTCTTCTTCTGGTCATCCGTCCATTTCGCGTAGTCTTCCTTCGACTTCACGTCGACCACGATCGGCATGAACCCGTGTTCCTTGCCGCAGAGTTCGGCGCACTGACCGCGGTAGATGCCGACCTTGTCGACCTTGAACCAGGCATCGCGGACGAACCCGGGGATCGCATCCTGCTTGACCCCGAAGGCCGGAACCCACCACGCATGGAGCACGTCGGCGGCCGTGATCAGCACCCGAACCTTGGTGTCGACCGGCACGACCATCGGATTGTCGACCTCCAGCAGGTAGTGCTCGCCCTTGGGCGCGCGGTTCTCGATTTGCGCGAACGGCGTCGAAAGGTTCGAGTAGAAACCGAAGCCCTCCTGCATGTAATCGTAGTTCCACTTCCACTGGTAGCCGGTGATCTTGATGGTCATGTCCGGCGCCGTCGTGTCCTTCATCGTCAGGATCGTCTTCGTCGCCGGAAAGACCATGAACAGCAGGATCAGGAACGGGATCACGGTCCAGACGATCTCGATCAGCGTGTTCTCGTGGAACTGGGCGGCCTTGTGTCCCACCGACTTCCGGTGCCGGAAGATCGAATAGAACATCACTCCGAACACGACAATGAAGATCGCGACGCAGATCCAGAAGATAAAGGAGTGAAGGTCGTACATCTGCCGCGCGACCGGCGTCACCGGCGGCTGCAGGTTGTATTCGCGCGCGGCGAGCACTGTCCCGGGCGCCACGAGGGCAAGCACGAGGGAGGTCAGCATTCCGCCGGTCTTGTAATCAGTGCGCACCATGCAACCCTCGATCGCGTCTCGCATTCTTCTCGACTTCGTTCCGGCCCGCCAGTCCGGCCGGCGCCGCGTCCCGACGGCCCGTTTCATCGCTGCGACGCTCTGCCCGAATGCCAAGGAAAACGGAGGGTCTTCGCCGCGCTGCACTGATCGCTTCGCGCGGTCGGACGGGAAGTTGAGCGGTGCAGCCAGGGCCGGTGCGACGGGTCGCGGCCAGCCCGCGGCGCACGCCACGCCGGATTGGTGCGAAAGGCGCGGAATCTTAGCATGGATCACCGTGCCGGCAAATGCGCCGGGGCGCGGTGCTCGAAGCGCGATCCGAATCCGAGTTGCCGCAGCGCGTCGCCTCCCGCAGAAAACGAGTGCGCGCCACCCGCGTCCCATGCGAAATCGGCCAGCAACGGTGCAGGCAGCCGATCGATCAACGCCGATACGTTCGCGTCGGCTTCACGCATGGTGGGGTCGATCCGGTTCGCGACCCAACCCGCGAGCGAGAGGCCGCGCGCGCCCAGCGCGAGAACCGACAGGAGCGCGTGATTGAGGCAGCCGAGCCGTATCCCGACGACAAGCACCGATGGAATCGGCCCGAGGCGCGCGGGTATGTCGAGCATGTCGATGCCGTGCCCGAGTGGGACGAGGACGCCCCCCGCTCCTTCGACGACGATCGCGTCCGCCACCGAACCGAGACGCGCGTACGCAGCCGCTATGAGATCGAGGTCGATGGTGATGCCCGCGCCGCGTGCGGCAAGATGTGGCGCGATCGGCGGCGTGAACGAGTACGGGTTGACATCGGAAGGCGGCGCGACGACATTTCCCGCAGCGAGCAGCGCGCTGACATCCGCGTTCACAATTTCGCCGGCGGCGACACCCGCTGCGACGGGCTTCATGCCGACCGCACGATGGCCCGCGCCCGTCAACGCGCGCAGCAGCGCTGCGGCGACGACCGTCTTTCCGACGCCGGTGTCGGTGCCGGTGATGAAGATTCCGCGGGTCATGTGGCCATCGCGCGACGGCTCACGTCGCGCGAGTGGGCAGAATTGCTTCAGAAAGGGGTCGGCCGCCGGGAAGGTCTAAGCCGCAAGCGTGCCCCGCCTCTGAATCACTTCGCCACCGCCTTCGGATGCTGCACCGGTGTCGCGGGCGCCGCGTTGGCCGCGCCGAAGAACGTGCCGCGCGTGAAGAACGTGTAGTCCGCTTCACCCGCACCGATCCCAAGCAGCGTCAGCAGCAAAAGCGGAGGGAGCAGAATGGCATAGACCATCGCGAGTCGCTCCCAGAGCATGTGCATGAACACGGCGACGATCAGCCCGGCCTTCAACAGCATGAACACGATGATCAGCGTCCACCTCAAGTAACCCTGGAAGTGGAAGTAGTCGACAAGGTAAGAGAACGTGCTTAGAACGAACAGCAATCCCCAGATCTTGAAATAGATGCCGAGCGGATGCTGTTGCCCTTCTACGTGATGTTGCCCCCCTGCGGCGGAAGCGTGTTGCCCGGCCGCGGGATGGTGCTGCCCCTCTGCGTGCGCCATGGTTTTGCTTACCAGAGATAGAAGAATGCGAAGATGAACACCCAAACGAGATCGACGAAGTGCCAGTACAGGCCCATGGTTTCTACGATCTCGTAGTTACCTTTCCTGCCGGTCAGGAAGCCTGGTCGCTCGTTGTCCAGGTCTCCGCGCAACACCTTGATCGCCACGATGATCAGGAAAATTACGCCGATAGACACGTGCGTGCCGTGGAAGCCGGTGATCATGAAAAAGCTCGAGCCGAACTGCGCCGCGCCCATCGGGTTGGCCCACGGACGCACCCCCTCCATAATTAGCTTGGTCCACTCGAAGGCCTGCATGCCTACGAACGTGGCGCCCAGTGCCGCGGTGAGCAGCAAGTAGACGAAGGTTCTGACACGATCCTTTCGATAGCCGTAGTTGACGGCCAGGACCATCGTCCCGCTGCTGCTGATCAGCACGAACGTCATGATGGCGATCAGGATCAGGGGGATGCTCTTGCCCGCGATGGTCAACGCGAAAACCTCGCTGGGGTTGGGCCACGGGTCCGTAGTGCCCATCCGCACCGTCATGTACGAGATCAGGAACGAGCTGAAGATAAAGGTGTCGCTCAGGAGGAAGATCCACATCATCGCCTTGCCCCAGGGCACCTTCTTGAACGCCCGCTGGTCCGAGGACCAGTCGGCGACAACGCCTTGCATGCCAGGGGCCAGCGGGAGCGCTTCTCCGGTACTCGTCGCCGCGGATTGCGTCATGTCGCCCGATCCTCTCTAACTATGGGTATTCAGCAACACCGCGAACAAGACTGCCCAGACGAGCAGGAGGTAATGCCAATACACCGTGCACAACTCGACACTGAGGCGTACCTTGGCAATGTCGATGTCGATACCGCGCCACGCCCGCGCGGTCGTCCTGGCCCAGACCGTCAGACCGCCCAACAGGTGTATGCCGTGCAGCGCGGTCAGCAACAGGAAGAACGCGTAGGCCGGATCGGACGCCCTGAACTGCCCCGAGGCACGGAGCTGTTGCCACGCCCAAAGTTGTCCGGCAAGGAATGAAAACGTGAAAACGCCCGCGGCAACCAACCCCTTTCTCACGCTGTCCATCTGCCCCTGCCGTGCGGCGAAGAGGGTCCACTGCATGGCAACGCTGGCGAGGATCAGCACGACGGTGTTGAGCCAGAGCACCCGCGGCAGGGTCAAGTTCGTCCAGTCCGCTTCCACCATTCGCATGTGGTAGGCACTGATCAGCAGCGCAAACAGCGACGTGGCGACCGCAAGAAACACCCCGAGGCCGACTTGCACGGGAAGCAGCGGCAGCGCGCCGTCGCCGTGGGCGAATTCGACCGGACGCTGCTCGATCCAGGGCGCGACATTTATCGTCTTGCGTACGAGCCACCCGACCACGATGACCATGACGGCGCTCAGGAACAACAGAGCGGTCGTCACGCCGACGCCCCCCTCGCACCGGCGGCCTTGATTGCCGGTGGCTGGTTTTGCGGTATGAAGTCCGTGGCGGCTCCCGGCACGCTGTAGTCGTATGCCCAGCGATAAACCACAGGAAGCGTCGGGCCGAAGTTGCCGTGCTTCGGCGGCGTGTCAGGCGTTTGCCACTCCAGCGTGGTGGCGCGCCAAGGGTTCCCGCCCGATGGCTTGCCGTTGAAGTAGCTCCAGATCAGGTTGTAGATGAACACCACCTGGACCGCGCCAACGACCAGCGCAGCGATGGTGATCGCCTCGTTCAGTGTCTGGGCCGAGTCGGGAATGAAGACCGTGGTTCCCATCGCATAGTACCGGCGCGGCACGCCCATGAAGCCCAGGTAATGCATCGGATAGTAGATGGCGTAGGTCCCGAGGAAAGTGACCCAGAAGTGAAACTTCCCCATCGCGTCGTTCAGCATTCGCCCGGTGACCTTGGGGTACCAGTGGTAGATCGCGCCGAACACCACGAGGATCGGCGACACCGCCATCACCATGTGGAAGTGGGCGACGACGAACATCGTGCCGGAAAGCGGGATGTCCACGGGCACGTTGCCGAGGAAAAGCCCCGTCAGCCCGCCGTTGATGAAGGTGAAGACAAAGCCGATGGCAAAGAGCATGGGGACGGTGAAGTGGATGTCACCCCGCCACAGCGTCAGCACCCAGTTGTAGACCTTGAGCGCCGTGGGGATGGCGATGATCAGCGTCGTCGTGGCAAAAAAGAAGCCGAAGTACGGATTCATCCCGCTCACGTACATGTGGTGCGCCCAAACCATGAAACTGAGGCCTCCGATCGCCAGAATCGCCCAGACCATCATCCGGTAGCCGAAGATGTTCTTCCTTGCGTTGACGCTGATCAGGTCGGAGACGATGCCGAACGCCGGCAGGGCGACGATGTAGACCTCGGGGTGCCCGAAGAACCAGAACAGGTGCTGAAACAAGATCGGGCTCCCGCCGCTGTAGCCGAGGTGATCTCCTCTGGCGACGAGGGCAGGCATGAAGAAGCTCGTGCCGAGCGTTTGATCGAGCGTCATCATGATGGCGCTGACGAACAACGCAGGAAACGCGAGCAGCGCGAGGATGGTGGCCATGAAAATGCCCCATATCGTCAAGGGCAGACGCATCATCGTCATCCCTCGCGTGCGCGCCTGCAGCACCGTCACTACGTAATTCAGGCCGCCCATCGTGAATCCGATGATGAAGAACGCCAGGGACACGAGCATCAGGATGATTCCCCAACTCGCCCCCGGAGTGCCATCGAGAATGGCTTGCGGCGGGTACAGGGTCCAGCCGGCGCCCGTGGGTCCACCGGGTACGAAAAAGCTTGCCATCAACAGCAGCACGGCGAACAGATAGACCCAGTAGCTCACCATGTTGACATAGGGGAAAACCATGTCGCGGGCGCCCACCATCAGCGGGATGAGGTAGTTGCCAAAACCGCCGAGGAACAACGCGGTGAGCAGGTAGATCACCATGATCATGCCGTGCATCGTGACGTATTGGAGGTACGTGCTCGGCGTGATGAAGGAAAAGACGTTCGGGAACCCCAGCTGCAACCGCATGATTCCCGACAGCACCAGTGCCACCAGCCCCACAGCGATCGCCGTGATCGAGTACTGGACCGCGATGACCTTGGCGTCCTGGCTCCAGATGTACTTTCCGATGAACGTTTTCGGATGGTAGAGCTCCGGTTCCTCGACTTCCATCGGAGGAACGAAAGCCGATTCGTCATGCGTCACGTAGGTCATCGGTATTTCCTCTTTACTGAATCGTCGTCACGCTCGATCCGCTCGAGTCTCATTTGAACGTATTGATGTAGGCAACGACGTCGGAGGTTGCCTGGTCACTGTTCAGCATCGCCGCGACGGCCGCCATTTGCGGACCGTAAACGTCCTTCTTGTCGGTGCCGCGGACGCCGTGTCTGAAATTATTCAGCTGCGTGACCATGTACCAGTCGCTCATGCCTTTGAGTCGCGGGGCATTCGTCGCCTGGATGCCCCGGCCGTCGGCACCGTGGCAGGCTGCGCAGGTCCCGTACGGACCCTGACCGTTGTTCGCATTCCCCTTCACCGTGGTCGGGGCAGGAGCGTCCGGCATCGTCTTGATGTAGGCGATGACGTTGTTGATGGCGGCCTCGTCGGTCAGCGTCGCCGCCATCGGCGCCATCATCCTGCCAAAGACATCCTTTTCGTGCGCGCCCCGCGCACCGCTCTTGAAATCCAGCAATTGCCGTTTCAGATACCAGCCTCCCTGCCCGCTCAATTTCGGCGCATTCAGCGCGGGGTTGCCCTCCGCTTGCGCGCCATGACACGCCGCACAGACCGCATAGAGGGTCGCACCCGCCGCAGCATCGCCGGGAGCTTGCGCCGAAGTCTGCGCGAACGTCGGAAAGGCGGCGAGCCACGTCCGAAACGCGCGCTCCTCTTCGGTCACGACCTTGCCCCGCATGGCGTAATGCGCAACACCGCACAATTGTTCGCAGAAGACGTCAAAGGTCCCGGTCCGGGTAGGCGTGAACCAGAGATACGTTACGAGGCCCGGCACCATATTCATCTTGGCCCGGAACTGGGGCACGGTGAAGTCGTGAAGGACGTCTATCGAGCGGAGCTCCGCCTTGATCGGCTTGCCGATGGGTAGATGCAGTTCGGGGCTCGATACCAGCACGTCATCCCTTCCGCGCGGATCGTCCGGATTGATGCCAAAGGGATTCGCATCGCTGACGAAACGGGCGTCGACGGTGCCCAGCACACCATCATCCCCGGGGAAGCGATAGTTGAAGTTCCATTGCCGGCCCACGACCTCGAACACCGCCGCGTCCGACGGGACATCGACGAATTTCGCCCATGCCACCAGCCCCGGGGCCAGCATCGCGACGACGCCGACCGTGGTCAATCCGATAAGCCATCCTTCGAGCTTCTTGCTCTCGGGTTCGTAGTGCGCCCCCTTCACCTTTCCGTGCCGGTAGCGCAGCACGCAATAGGCCATGAACAGATTCACGGCGACGAAGACAAACCCCGTGACCCAGAACGTGAGTGTCACCGTGTCGTCGATGTTGGTCCAATTGGACGCGATCGGTGTGAAATACCACGGGCTCAGCAGATGAAACAGGACGGAGCCGACGACCAACAGCGACAGGACCACCGCCATCGTCATGGCTAGTCCTTCTGCAATGCGGCTTCGTCGTGCCGGGCCGTCCGGTGGCGCCGCCGCACGGGCTTGAACGGATTGATGAAATGCTTGTTCACCGCGACGAGCTCCGCCTCCGGATGCTTGGCGCGCATCAGCGTCCTGACCGCCGCCCCCTGCTCCTTCCGCGCATAGATCAGGATCAGGAACTTGCCCGCCTCGATGTCGTGGTGGAATTTCTTGAGCTTGTTGTTCTCGGTCGCGATACCCGTCAGACCACCCTCCCAGACACCGAACATGGTGACGACCGCGACGATGATGAAATAGACGTACCGCGGCACATCGGGGCCGAACGGCTCGAAATACATCAGGAGTCCGGCACCGACCATTCCGGCGACCGCGCCGATGGCCGCGCCGATGAATCCGTCGCGAATGATGTCCAGAGTCTCCAGGTAGTTACTGGAGTGGATGTGCTGCTGCTCGAGGCCGGACTCGTCCTTGGCAATGACGTGGACGAAGAAATCCTTGATGCCGGCCGCATGCAGATCGTCGGAGATCTGATGGGTGCTATCGAGCGTGGGCGCGAGATAGTAGAGACAACGCATCACTTCCCCCTAGTTTCGACGTGGACACCATTGCGAGCTCCTCGTGCCGTCGAAGTCCATCGGTCCGCCGAAAACATCGGTGTACGCACCACGACATCGGTCCGACTGGCCAGACCCCGGACCCATGTTGCGGTTCAGTTTCTCATAACCCTTGGACCATTGGAAGCCGGAACGCGTGCGGGTGCCAAGCGGTCTCTCCAGGCCGCTCGGAAGGGCCGACCGCGAAGCGGCGGGCTACCCCCGCGACCGCGGACCGAAGCGCACGATCGCGTGTCCCTCCTCCGTGCGCTTCGGCGCCGCCTTCCACGCGTGGCCGTAGATCACTTCGAAGGTCGCAGGAATCCGTCCTTCGCGCCGCATCGATTCGAGCGCCGCAAGAGCCCGCTCCCAGCGCCGGCGGCCCATCAGCGCACGCGGCCTCGCCTCCGTCGCGTTGGTCGCGCCGATCGCTTTCAGGTCGCGCACCATCGCCGGCGCGTCGGCGTACGTCAGCGTCAGCAGCTCCATTTGCATCACGGGGTCGGCGAATCCCGCGTGAACGAGCATGTCGCCGATGTCGTGCATGTCGGTGAAGCGGCCGACATGCGCATGCCGGTCGACGCCCGCAAAGGCGGCGCGCAACTCCTTCAATGTGTCGGGACCGAATGTCGAGAACGTGACGAGCCCGCCGACGCGCAGGACCCGGCTCATTTCCGCGAGCGCCTTCGGCAGATCGGGCGCCCATTGAAGGACGAGGTTGCTCCAGACGAGGTCGAACGACCCCGCCGCGAACGGCAGCGCGGCGATGTCGCCGCATACGAAATCGGGATCGCGGCCGCCGCGCCCTCCGGTGAAGGTCGAGAAGATCCGCGCAAAGGCCGACCGCCGCAACCTCGCCTTGGTCCTCGCCAAGCCGAGCATCGGCAGCGCGAAGTCCAGCGCGACGTGGCGCGCGTCGGCATAGCGAACCGCGAGCTGCGCGATCGCGTCGCCGGTGCCGCACCCGGCGTCGAGCACCGCGGCCGGCGCGAGCTTCACCACGTCGAGCCGCTCCGCCATGCGTGTCCCGATCTCCTTCTGCAGCACCGCCGCATCGTCGTAAGTCGCCGCGGCGCGCGTGAAATGCTGGCGCACCGCGCGCGAATCTGACGCACCGGGGTCGAAGTCGCGCGGTACGTCAACGGCCATCGAGGAACCCGCCAAGCGCAGCGTCGAACACCTCGGAGTGCGACAGGAATGGGGCGTGCGCCGCGCCGGGAATCAGTGCGAAACGCGCGTTCGGCAGATTTTCTGCGAGCCAGCGTCCGGCGCCGGGCAGCGTCAACGTATCGCGGCCTCCCGACACGACGATCGCCGGCTGTTCGGCACCCGCAATGTCGTCGCGGAGGTCGGCCGTCATGAGCGCGTCGAGCGCTCCGGACAACGCGGCCGGCGAAGGTTCGCCGCGCGCGTACACCTGGTGGCGCAGTTCTGCGAGCGCTGCCCTGCCATGTTCGCTGCCGCGCATCTGCAGCGTCAGGAACCGCTGCACCGTGAGCTTCCACGCGACGTTGAGTTCGTCGCCGAACCGGGCGAGCGTCTCCGGCGATGGCGCGTGCGGCCAATCGTCGCCCGAGACGAAGCGCGGCGTCGTGCAGACGAGCGCGAGGCGACCGACGCGCGCCGGTTCCGAGACCGCCCAGCGCATCGCGACCTGACCTCCCAGCGACCATCCCAGCACGGCGAGCGGACCTCTTTCGGCTTCGAGCGCGGAACCGACGGCTGCCACGGCCCCGTCCAGCGTGAACGGCGACGACGACGCACTGTACCCGTGCCCCGGCAGATCGACCGCGTGCACGCGGAAACGCGCAGCGAGCCGCGGGACGAGCGCGCCCCAGATGCCCGAGTGCATCGCCCAGCCGTGAAGCAGCACGAGCGGCGGACCGCGGCCGGTCGACTCGACGTGCAGCCGTGCACTCACTGCCGGCTCGATCCCGTGGATTCGGTCCCCAGCGCGGCGAGCGCATCGAGAAGCGCGTCGACATCGGCCAGCGAATGCGCCGCGGACAGCGTGATCCGCAGCCTGGCCGTGCCCTTCGGCACCGTGGGCGGACGGATCGCCGGCACCCAGAAACCACGATCCCACAGTGCCCCGCCGAGCTCGACGGCCGCCGCGTTGCCGCCCACGACGAGTGGCTGGATCGTCGTTTGCGAATCGGAGAGCGTCCACGCGAGCTTCCGCATCCGGCTGCGAAAATGGGCGATCAGCGCGGAAAGATGCGCATGTCGCGCGGAATCGTCCCGAATGATCCTGAGGCTCGCGCGCAATGCCTCGGCTTGGAGCGGCGGCGCGGCCGTCGTGTAGATGTAAGGCCGGGCGGTCTGGACCAGCGCGTCGATCACCGCCGGGTGCGCGGCGACGAATGCGCCCGCGACCCCGGCCGCCTTGCCGAGCGTGCCCATGTACACGATCCGCTCGGAGGCGAGACCGAAATGCGCGAGCGTGCCGCGACCCGCGTCGGCTCCGGCTCCCAGCACGCCGAAGCCGTGCGCGTCGTCCACGATGAGCCACGCGTCGTGGAACTCGGCGAGCGCGCAAAGCGCGGGTAACGGCGCGAGGTCGCCGTCCATGCTGAACACGGCGTCGGTCGCGATCAGCTTGCGCTTCGCCTTCGACGCGGCGAGACGGCCCTCGAGCGCCGCGACGTCGCCATGCGCATAGCGGATGAACTCCGCCCGTGAGAGCAGCGCGCCGTCGTTGAGACACGCGTGGTTCAGGCGGTCGGCGAAGATCGCGTCGCCGCGCCCAGCTAGCACGGTGAGAATCGCGAGATTGGCGAGATAGCCCGACGAGAAGGTCAGCGCCCGCGCGTCCGCACAGGGTCGGACGAAAGCGGCCAGATCGGCTTCCAGCGCCGCGTGCGGAGCGAAATGACCGCAGACGAGATGCGATGCGCCCGCGCCCGCGCCCCAGCGCAATGCCCCGTCGCGCACCGCCGCGACGACGTCCGGATGATGCGCGAGGCCGAGATAGTCGTTGCTCGCGAACGATACGAGCTCGCGGCCGTCGACGACGACTCGAGTGCCTCGTACGGAGTCGATCGTGCGCCGGCTTCGATTCAGTCCTTCGCCTTCGCGCGCCGCGAGGCTCCGCGCAAGTTGGGCAATCAGTTCCGTCGGCACGCCGGCGGCGTCAGGCGGCCGGTGCATCCATGCCGGTCAGCCCGAGCTTCGCGAACAGCGCGCGGTCCGCGCGGACGTCGGGATTGCCGGTCGTGAGCAGCTTGTCACCGTAGAAGATCGAGTTGGCGCCGGCGAGGAAGCACAGCGCCTGCACGGCTTCGCCCAGTTCCCGCCGTCCCGCCGAGAGTCGCACCATCGCCTTCGGCATCGTGATCCGCGCGACGGCGATCGTGCGCACGAACTCGAACGGGTCGAGTGCGCTGCTCCCACCAAGCCGGTCATGGAGCGGCGTGCCCTCGACCTGCACGAGATGGTTGATCGGCACGGACTCAGGGTAGGGGTCCATGTTGGCAAGCTGCGCGATCAGCCCCGCGCGCTGCGCGGTCGACTCGCCCATGCCCACGATCCCGCCGCAGCAGATGCCGATGCCGGCGGCGCGAACGCGTCCGAGCGTGTCGAGCCGGTCCTCGTAGTCGCGCGTCGTGATCACCTCGCCGTAGTACTCCGGCGCGGTATCGAGGTTGTGATTGTAGTAGTCGAGTCCGGCAGTCTTGAGCTTTACCGCCTGGCCATCCTTCAACATCCCGAGCGTGCAGCAGGTCTCGAGACCGAGCGCTTTGACTTCGCGGACCATCGCGAGGACCGGCTCGAGGTCGCGGTCCTTCGGCCCGCGCCATGCCGCTCCCATGCAAAAGCGCGTAGCGCCCTGCGTCTTGGCCTGGCGCGCGGCGGCTACGACGGCGTCGAGGCCGAGAATCGACTGCTCTTCGACTCCGGTGTGGTAGCGCTTGGCTTGCGGGCAATATCCACAGTCTTCCGGACAGCCGCCGGTCTTGATCGAGATCAGCGTCGACAGCTGCACCGAATTGGGCGCATGGTGCGCGCGGTGGGTCTCCTGTGCGCGGAACATGAGTTCAGGGAACGGCAGCGCGAAGAGCGCGTCGACGGCATCGACCGGCCATCGTGGGGATGCATTGGCTTCATCCCGGCGAGACACCACCGTTGTCGCGCGGGCGGCATTCGTACGTTCGGCGGATGGCATCGCGGTGGTCTCGGGGTTAGTGTCACGAACGTGATCGGGCGCGTGGCGATCGGGGCTACCGCGTCTACAATCGGTTTCGAGTGTCGAGGGAGGCCCGGCCATTGTCAAATGCGCGTACGGAACCATTTGACTGCGGCGCGCTGAGCGCAGCGCGCGATGCGTTGCGTTCGAGCGTATCGTGCGTGGCGGACATCCTCCGCCTGGCATTGCCGCAACGCTGCGAACTTTGCGTGGCGCGCACTGGAAGTGGTGCGCTGCTGTGCGCCGACTGCGCATCGGGGCTGCCGTCGGTTGCCGCGGCGTGCCCCGTCTGCGCACTGCCCTCCGCCGCTGGTGCCGTCTGCGGCGCATGCCTGACAAATCCGCCGCCCTTTGCTGCGACCGTCGCGGCACATGTCTACGCGTTCCCGGTCGATCGCCTCCTCCAGCAGATCAAGTACGGGGGCCGGATCACGCTTGCCGAGTGGGCGGGCGCGGCGCTGGCGGCGGCGGCCCGAACGGCGCTCGCGGACCGGAGCGACACCGAACGGCCGGAATGGATCGTCGCGCTGCCGCTCGCGGACGCGCGGCAGCGCGAGCGCGGCTTCAATCAGGCCGGAGAAATCGCGTCGCGCGTCGCGCAAGCGACCGCACTTCCGCTGCGCGCACCTCTCGCGCGCATAGCCGCTGGCCCCCCGCAGGCCGCGCTGCCTTGGGCCGAGCGGCGCAGAAATGTCCGCGGGGCCTTTGCCGTGCGCCGCGACGTCCGTGGCGCGCAGATTGCCGTCGTCGACGATGTGATGACGACCGGCGCCACGCTTGCCGAAGCCTCTCGCATGCTCGTACGCGCCGGCGCCGCGCGTGTCGAGTGCTGGGTCGTCGCGCGCACGTTGCCGTCCGAACGGCAATGAAGGCATTGCCATGGCGTCCCGCCCCGCCCTTTCCGCATTCACTGTCGTTCTCGTCCAACCCGAGATTCCGCCGAACACCGGCAACGTCATCCGGCTCACCGCAAACACGGCGACGACGCTGCACCTGGTCGAGCCGCTCGGCTTTCGGATGGACGACCGTGAGTTGAAGCGCGCCGGACTCGACTATCACGAGTACGCAAGCGTATGCGTTCATCGGGATTTCGGCGCGTGCCGGGCCGCACTCGACGGTGAGCGAGAGCGGCGCTGGTTCGCGTTCACGACGGAGGGGACACGCTCGCTCTACGACACGCGTTTCCTGCCCGGCGACGTTCTGGTGTTCGGATGCGAATCGTCCGGCCTGAGCGAAACGGTCCTCGCGCATTTCGCTCCCGACGCACGGCTACGCATACCGATGCGGCCGGGCGTGCGCAGCCTCAACCTGTCGAACGCGGTAGCGGTCGGCGTCTACGAGGCTTGGCGGCAGGTGGGTTTCACGGGTGCCCAATGATCGGTGCCCGTTGGCCGGGCGCTTGCGCTCTGCCGGGACACAACGGAGCAGCATGGAGGTTGCCTATTGGCTTTCCGATCGCGGTTCGCGCTTCAGCAGCCGTTCGACGGCATCGCGGGGGGCGAGTCGGTCGTAGAGCACGGCATGAACCGCGTCGCAGATCGGCATTTCCACGCCAAGATGGCGCGAGAGCATGCGTATCGAAGCTGCGGCGGCGACCCCTTCGGCGACGTGACCGAGCTCGGCCAATATCTCCGTCACGGATTTCCCTTGCGCGAGCGCGAGCCCGACACGCCGGTTCCGCGACAGATCGCCCGTGCAGGTGAGGACGAGATCGCCGAGACCCGCGAGGCCCATCAGCGTCTCGCGCTTGCCGCCGAGCGCCTCGGAAAGGCGTCCGGTCTCGGCGAGCCCGCGCGTGATCAGTGCGGCGCGCGCGTTGTTGCCGAAACCGAGCCCGTCGCTCGCACCAGCGGCGATCGCGAGCACGTTCTTCACGGCGCCCCCGGCTTCGACTCCGGCAATGTCATCACTCTCGTATGCGCGGAGGGTGTCGGCTCGCAGCAGCGCGGCTACGCGCGAAGCAAGTGCCGGGTCCGTCGCGGCCACCGTGACCGCCGTCGGCAGGCCGCGGGCGACCTCCTCCGCGAAGCTCGGTCCGGAAATGATTCCAACTGGCTCGAACCAGAGCGGCGCCAACACCTGGTGCGCGAGCGCGACGCCGGCCGGATGCGCTGCCGTCACGGGGACCGTGACGAGCCCCTTCGACAGCCAGACGAGAGGAGCTCGCGCGCCGACGGCCGCAAATTCGCGCGCCACCGCGGGAAGCGCCGCGATGGGCGTACCGACGATCAGCAGGCCGGCGCCGGCAGCGCTGGCGATATCGGAGGTGACCGCGATCGATTCCGGTAATTGGATGCCCGGAAGGTATCGCTCGTTGACGTGCCGATCGGCGATCGCGCGCGCCTGAGCGGCGTCGCGCGCCCAGAGCGTGACGCGCACATCGGTACGCGCCGACAGATGCACCGCGAGCGCCGTACCCCATGCGCCCGCGCCGACGACAGCGATCGAAGCAGTCATGCGGCCCGCGCCGGGACGCTCAGAGGCCGAAGATCTGGACGATCCGGACGAATCCCGTCTGGCCGTCGCGATGCTTGACCTTGACCCAGCCCGGCGTCGCCGTCGCGGTCGCTCCCGTCGCCGATTCGGCCAGTTCCAGGAGCACATTCTGCTCGGCGCGGAAGACGAGCGGCGCGGCGTCGTCGGGACTGACGCGCACTTCGGCGAGCGGGACGCGCACGACGAGCGAGCGGCGGTCGGCCACCGAACGCTTCTCGACCCAGCCGATCGTGCCGCCGGCATCACGGACCTTGATCCACCCTTCTACCGGCACGATGACCTCGAGTGGCGTATCGCGACCCAGCACGAATAGCGGTTTCGCTTTCGCCGACGGGGCGTCGTACAGGATGGTCGCGGGTTCGGCGGTCGAGCGAAAATCGGAAGCACCGGCGACGCTCGACACCATCGCGAGATTCACGACGAACGCGAACCCGACGCCCAACGAGGTGCGACGTTGTGTGTTTGCCGATCCCGTCATCGGGCGCCCACGCTCACCGTGGCCCGTCAGTTGACGACTGCGGCCGGCTGCTGCTGCTGTGCGAGCTGTTGCTGGTAGAGCGCTTCGAAGTTGATCGGGGCGAGGTGCACCGGCGGAAAGCCGGCACGAGCTACGGCATCCGCCAGCGTTTCGCGGACGTACGGGAAGAGGACGGTCGGGCAGTTGATCGCGATCACGGGCTGGAGCTGCTCGGGAGAAACGCCGCGGATCGTGAAGATTCCCGCCTGCGACGCCTCGACCAGAAACAGCGTCTTGTCGCCGACTTTTGCCGTCAAAGTCACAGTCAGCACGCACTCGTAGACATCCGGCTGAATCTGCTCGCCGCGCGTGCGCAAACCGACCTCGACCTGCGGTTGTTCCTGCGTCAAGAACGATTGGGGCGCGCCCGGGCTCTCGAGCGAGAGATCCTTGACATAGATCTTGTCTATGGAAAACACGGCGCCTTGAGCGCCGCCGCCAAGTTGCTGCGGGTCGGCCATGATGATGTCCTCGGAACGGTAAAACCTTTGATTTTACCCTAGGAGCAACCGCACGGTGATCGAATCGGCCGATCCTCGCTACGTGGCTCCGCGGGCAAGCAGAGGTGCCAGCCCGCCCGCGTGATCCAGTTCGATCAGATCCTCGTAGCCCCCAACGTGATGGTCATCGACATAGATCTGCGGCACCGTGCGACGGCCGGTCCGTTCCATCATCGCCCGGCGCAGCGCCGGCTCGATGTCAACGCGGATCTTCGCGATCTCGGCAACACCCTTCGCCTTCAGGAAACGCTCCGCCTGGATGCAGTATGGACACGCGGCCGTCGTGTACATCGTCACCACCGGCACGTCATTTCTCCACGGGCAGCCCCGCGTCCTTCCACGCCCTGAATCCTCCGTGCAGATTGTAGATGTCCTTGAAGCCGAGGCGCGCGAGCGCTTTGCCCGCCGTCCGGCCACGGTTACCGTTCATGCAATACGTGACGACGGGCCTGCCGACGTTGCGCGAAAGCTCGTTGCCGCGGCTGTCGAGCTGCGAGAGCGGAATATGAACGGCGTTCGGAAGACGACCTCCGACGAATTCCTGCGTCTCGCGCAAATCGACGAGCAGCGCATTGCCCGTATTGATGAGGCGGGTAGCCTCGAGATTGCCGACATCCTTGGCTGGCGACAGGCGACGTTGGATGAGCGGCCAGGCGAGCATCCCGCCAGAGAGGATCACGACGAGAATCAACATCCAGTTGTTCTGGACAAAGGACATGGATCGGCAACTCTGAATGGTAGAAAAGACAAAATGATAGCGTATGGACCACGCGCCTCCCGGCGTGTCCCGTGTTTCGCTACCACAGACACCTTGAGGTCACCGGCCTCTCGTCGCGGGCAGCCACTGCGGGACTTCGTATAGGACCTTGACCGACAGGCACAGTCCCGATGGGCCTTTGGCGAGAGTGACTGCTTACTTTCGAGGTTCTGGTGACGGCTCCATGGCGAAGGTTAGAGTTTTGGGCATCGGCATGGAACTTGCAGCGAACTGCGGAGCCCAATTCCCACTCAAGGTGCGCGCGTTCTTCGTCCAGGCGCGCGGCGGGTATACTCCTGGAAATCCGGCTAAGGAAGCGCAAACATGAACAACTGGAAGAAGGCAGGGCTGATCGGCTTGGGCGCAGTGCTGGGCGTCCTGCTTTCGCTCAATTTCTCGGTGATCGCCCAGCGTGAAGCGAAGCTGCCGATCCCCTACGAGGACCTGCAACTGCTCTCCGCAGTCTTCGGCCGGATCAAGAGCGACTACGTCGAGCCGGTATCCGACGAGAAGCTCATCAAGGAAGCGATCAACGGAATGGTGCACGGGCTCGACCCGCATTCCGACTTCCTCGACGCGGAAGCATTCAAGGATCTGCAGATTTCCACGCAAGGGAAGTTTGGCGGCCTCGGTATCGAAGTCGGCGTCGAGGACGGTGCCATTCGGGTCATTTCGCCCATCGAGGACACCCCGGCCTTCCGTGCCGGCGTCAAGTCCGGCGACCTGATCGTCAAGATCGACGACAGCGCGACGCGCGGGATGCCGCTCACCAAGGCCGTCGAGATGATGCGCGGCAAGCCCGGCACGTCCGTCGTGCTGACGGTCGTGCGCAAAGATGCGGAAGGACTGCTGTCGTTCACGCTGGTCCGCGAAGAGATCAACGTCAAGAGCGTCCGCGCGAAGATGCTGGAACCAGGCTACGGCTATGTTCGCGTCCGCCAGTTCCAGGACCGCACCGGCGAGGATCTCGCGAAGGCGCTGAAGGACATGTACAAGCAAGGGGAGCTCAAGGGCCTCGTGCTCGACCTCCGCAGCGACCCGGGCGGACTCCTCAACCAGGCGGTGGCGGTTTCTTCAGCCTTCCTGCCGAAGGATGTACTGGTCGTCTACACCGACGGCCGCACCGCCGAAGCTCGGATGCGGATGACTGCATCCAAGGAGCACTACACGCGCCGGGGCGAGGACTATCTGAAGGACCTGCCGGCAGCCGTCAAGAAGGTTCCGATGGTCGTGCTGGTCGATGGCGGGACCGCATCGGCCTCCGAGATCGTCGCGGGCGCGCTGCAGGATCACAAGCGCGCAGTGGTTCTCGGCGGACAGACGTTCGGCAAGGGCTCGGTGCAGACGATCTTGCCGCTGTCCAACAACGCCGGCCTCAAGCTCACAACGGCGCGCTATTACACGCCGTCGGGACGATCGATCCAGGCCAAGGGCATCGAACCCGACATCTTCGTCGACGATGGTCGCGAATCGGCCAACCGCATCCGCGAAGCCAACCTCGAGAACCATCTCGGGACGGGTAGAAGCGAGACCGGGATTTCCAAGGCGCTCGATGCCGCCAAGCGCACTGGCGATGCGGACGCGTCGAAAGCGAAGGCGCAGTCCGATGTCACCGCGGCCCAGCCGACAGCCCCGCGTTTCGAGTTCGGTTCGACGGAAGACTTCCAGCTCACGCAGGCCATGAATCAGTTGAAGGGGCTGCCCGTGATCGCGTCGGCCAAGGCCGTGTCGGCGCAGGCGAAGCCCCAGTAACGCGCCACAACGCTGCACGGAAGCGCCCGGCCCGGCCCGGGCGTTTTCGTTTGGAGACGAGGCTCCTCTGAAGGCTCGATGGACGACGCCCAACTCCTCCGTTACAGCCGGCACATCCTGCTTCCCGAACTTGGCATCGAAGCGCAGGAGAGGTTTGCCGCGGCGCACGCGCTCATCATCGGTGCCGGCGGGCTGGGAACGCCGGTCGCACAGTTTCTCGTCGCCGCAGGTGTGGGGGAGCTGACGCTGTGCGACCCTGACGCCGTCGACCTCACGAACCTCCAGAGGCAAATCCTCTACGCCACCTCCGACGTCGGCACGCCGAAGGTCGACGCGGCCAAGTCGCGCCTTGCCGCCATCAACCCCGAGGTGCGGGTCGAGACCGTCGAAGCGAGGGTCGGACCGCACGAACTCGCCGCGCTCACCGCCCGGGCCGATGTCGTCATCGACTGCTGCGACAACTTCGCGACCCGTCATGCGGTGAACCGCGCCTGCGTCGCCGCGAAGAAGCCGCTCGTCTCGGGCGCCGCGATCCGCTTCGATGGACAGGTCGCGGTGTTCGATTTGCGAGATCCGGCGTCGCCCTGCTACCACTGCCTGTTCGGCGAGGGCGAGGACCTTGAAGAGACACGCTGCGCGATCATGGGCGTCTTCGCGCCGGTCGTCGGAATCGTCGGCGCGACGCAGGCCGCCGAGGCGCTGAAACTGCTGGCGGGCGCGGGCGAAACAATCTCGGGACGCCTCCTGATACTCGACGCGTTCACGATGCGTTGGCGCGACGTCCGTATCACGCGCGATCCGGCTTGCCCGGTCTGCTCCGGCCAGTGACACCTAACCGAACAGGAACTTGCGCTGCTCGTCCCAGCCCTCCTGCGGCGCACGTTTGAAGCCGGTTTTCGCGAACAACTGCCAACGGCCCAGGACGAAGGCGACGAGGACATTCGCCTCGGCGTTGGGATCTCCCGGCCAGTTGCCCGACGCCTGCGCGATCCGCAGCGCCTGTCGCAGCACGGCCTCGATGCGATCGTAGAGCTGGTTCATCCGCGTCTGCAGCCGCTCGTCCTCGTTGACGAGCGCATCGCCCGTCAGCACGCGCGTCATCCCCGGATTCTTCTCGGCGAATCCGAGCAGCACGCCGACGATCTGCTGCGCCTGCGCCACGCCATCCTGCGTTTCGCCCGCGATCTTGTTGACGAGCGTGAAGAGCGTCGTCTCGATGAACTCGATGAGACCCTCGTACATCTGCGCCTTGCTGGCAAAGTGCCGATAGAGGGCGGCCTCGGAAACGTCGAGGCGGGCGGCGAGCGCCGCCGTCGTCACCTTCTCGGCGCGCGGGGCTTCGAGCATCGCTGCGAGCGCCTGCAGGATCTGGAGACGGCGCTCGCCGGGTTTGATGGCCATGGCGACCGGGACCTGGTCGGCTAGCGCGCCGCGCGCGCATGGACAGGCTCGGTGTCGTCGGCGCGACTCATCGTGCCGACACCCTCGGTCGGTCAGCACCTCGAGAAGCAGTGCATGCTCGACGCGACCGTCGATGATGTGCGAACTCGCGACACCGTTCTTCACGGCGTCGAGCGCCGAGCCGATCTTCGGCAACATGCCGCCGTGGATCGTGCCGTCGGAGAACAGCGCGTCGATCTCCGTCGCGGAGAGGCCCGTGAGCAGGTTGCCGTTCTTGTCGAGCACGCCGACGGTGTTGGTCATCAGCACCAGCTTCTCCGCCTTCAGCGTCTCGGCCAGCTTGCCGGCAACGAGGTCGGCGTTGATGTTGTACGCCTCTCCGTCGCCGCCGACGCCGATCGGCGCGATCACGGGGATGAAGTCGCGCGAATCGAGCAGCTGGCTGATCAAGCCGGCGTCGATGTGCGTCTATGTCACCGACGAGGCCGATGTCGACCAGGTCTCCGCCAATGGTCGCGGTTGTGCAGCAGCAGTCTTCTTGGCGTGGATGCACGCCGCCATCCTTGCCGGTCAGGCCGACGGCCTTTCCGCCGTGCTGGTTGATGAGTCCGACGATCTCCTGGTTCAGTTCACCCAGGACCATTTCGACGACGTTCATCACGCGGGCGTCGGTGACGCGCATTCCCTCAGGAACTCGCTCTCGATGCCCATCTTGCCCAAGAGGTCGCCGATCTGCGGACCGCCGCCGTGGACGATGACGGGATTCATCCCGACGAGCTTCAGCATCACGACGTCGCGCGCGAAACCAGCCTTCAGCGCGGGCTCGACCATCGCATTGCCGCCGTACTTGATGATGATGGTCTTGTCGTGGAACCGCTGGATGTAGGGCAGCGCTTCAGCGAGAATCTGCGCCTTGACGGCAGCATTGACGGCGTCGATCGGCATGGCGGGTGGGAGGCGGCGGGCGTCCAGGAACACCAATGTGGTCTGGTCTTTGATGACGAATTTCTGCGTGAGGAACTATCGTACGAACACACCAGAACAAGAGATTATGGGGTGGTCACAAAGCACGATGCGTCAATCCACCTCTGCGATGCCGATATCACTTTGGTTGATCCAAGAGCAAAACAAGAATAAACCGCCGTTCTCAAAACGAAAAGAATAACCGATAATTACAAGCAATTCGCTAGCAGAACTCTATCAAAATCCTTTTTTATAGCTAGTCTCATGCTGGTAGAGTATGTTTATCATTAAATTTGGTGGCAGTGTTATCACCGATAAAGCAAAAGAATGTTGTTTCAAGCAAGAGGTAGTGGACCGACTTGC
>CAWJMQ010000022.1:0-64897 GCA_963844005.1 uncultured beta proteobacterium
CCGCTGCGCCTGCTCACCTGGGCGGCGACGCCCAGTTTCTATCGCCTCGTGCCCAAGATTGCGGTCGTCGTGGACAGCGAGGAAGAGATCGTGCGGCTGCTCGCGGACTGCGCGCGGTTGTCGACGCCGGTCACGTTCCGCGCGGCAGGCACCAGTCTCTCGGGGCAGGCGATCACGGATTCGGTGCTGGTGCTGCTGGGTGACAACTGGCGGCGATGCCAGATCGGCGCCGATGCCGCCGCCGTCGTTGCAGCCGGGCGTCATCGGTGCCGATGCGAACCGCCGGCTGGCCGCCTTCGGCCGCAAGATCGGTCCCGACCCCGCATCGATCGACGCAGCTAAGATCGGGGGCATTGCCGCGAACAACGCCAGCGGCATGTGTTGCGGGACCGCGCAGAACAGCTATCACACGCTGGCAGGCGTGCGCGTCGTCCTGGCCGATGGCATGGTGCTCGACACGCGCCGAACACGGCGAGTCGCGACGCATTCGTGACGGGTCACGGCGCCTTCGTGCGCGCGCTGGATGCGATGGCGCAGCGCACGCGACAGTCCGGCGCTGGCCGCGCGCATCCGCGCGAAGTTCCGGATGAAGAACACGACCGGCTACTCGCTCAATGCGCTGGTCGACCACGCCGCGCCGCTCGACATCCTCGCGCACCTGATGATCGGCTCCAGGGTACGCTCGGGTTCCTCAGCGAGATCACTTACCGCACGGTCCCGGAGTATGCGGACAAGGCCAGCGCGCTCATCCTGTTCGAGCACCTGGAGACCGCCTGCCGGGCGGTGACGCTGCTCAAGTCGATGCCCGTGGCCGCGGTCGAGCTGGCCGACCGAGCGGCGCTGCGCTCGGTCGAGAACAAACCCAGTACCAGGACAGCCTCGCGAAGCTCGGCCCGGACGGCGCGGCGTGCGTCGAAACGCGCGCCGCGGATGCCAGTGCGCTCGCGGCGCAGGTCGCCGCGGCCACGGCGGCGCTGGCGACGACGCCTACGTACGAGCCGGTGCGCTTTTCCACCGACCCTGCCGAGTGCGCGCGGTTCTGGAACGTGCGCAAAGGCATGTTTCCCTCGGTAGGCGCAATGCGCGCGGTCGGAACGACAGTTATCATCGAGGATGTCGACGTTCACGGTGCCGCGGCTGGCGGAAGCCCGCCCTCGAACTGCAGCAGCTGCTCCGCACGCACGGTTATCCGGACGCGATCATTTTCGGCCACGCGCTCGAAGGCAATCTTCACTTCGTATTCACGCAGGACTTCAACGTTGCGGCGGAGGTGGAGCGCTATCGGGGCTTTATGGACGCCCTCTGCCGGATGGTCGTCGAGAAATACGACGGGTCGCTCAAGGCCGAGCACGGGACCGGACGCAACATCGCGCCTTTCGTCGAACTCGAATGGGGCGCCGAGGCCTATACGCTCATGCGGCGGCTCGAGCAGCTGTTCGACCCGAAGGGTCTGCTCAACCCCGGCGTCCTGCTGAACGACGATCCGGACGTGCATCTCAAGAACCTGAAACCGCTGCCGCAATGCGAACCGCTCGTCGATCAGTGCATCGAATGCGGATTCTGCGAGCCGCAGTGTCCGTCGCGCGGGCTGACCCTGTCGCCGCGCCGAGCGCATCGCAGGCTGGCGCGAGATCGCGCGCGGCTCGACCGCGGACACGCCGACGATGACGCCCAGGTCGCCACGCTGCGTTCGCTGTATGACTACCACGGCATCGACACTTGCGCAGGGTGCGGCCTGTGCGCGACCGCGTGCCCGGTCGGTATCGAAACCGGCATCCTCATCAAGGCGCTGCGGGGACGCCGCGCCAGTCCGCTCGCGCATCGCGTCGCCGGCGCGGTTGCCGATCACTACGGGGTCGTCACCGGCGGTGTCCGCATGGGGCTCGGCATCGCCAACACGCTGCACGGCGTCCTCGGCACGGAACGGATGAGCGATGCATTGGGCGCCCTGCGCGGGGTCACCGGCGGCAGAGTACCCAAGTGGTCCCCGGCGCTGCCGCGCCCGGCTTATTTCGCCCCGGTGCCGCCCGTCGCACCGACCGCCGTCGCACAGCACCTCGAGCGCGTCGTCTATTTTCCGAGTTGCGCCGCGCGCAACGTCGGGCCGCGACGCGGGGACGATGCCGAGCCGCTACCGGTCGCCGCGGAACGATTGTTCCGGAAAGCCGGTTACGACGTTGTCTATCCGCGCGACCTGCAGAACCTGTGCTGCGGCCAGCCGTTCGAGAGCAAGGGTTTCGCGGAAGCGGCGGATCGCAAGGCGGCGGAGCTGGAGGCGGCCCTGCGTGATGCCAGCGAGAATGGGCGCTGGCCGATCGCTTTCGACACGAGTCCGTGCGCGTACCGGATGCGACGATTCTGCGGCGACAGGCTCCGGTTCGCGACGGCATCGAGTTCGTGCACGACCTGGTGTTGGCCCGAGTCACTATCGCGCCTGGAAGCGAACCGGTTCTCGTGCATCCGGTCTGCAGCGTGCGCAAGATGGGTACGGTCGACAAGCTCACCGCGATCGCCCGCCGCTGCGGAGCGGAAGTCATCACGGTAAGCGACGTCCGCTGCTGCGGATTCGCCGGCGACAAAGGCTTCGACCGTCCCGAACTCAATGGGCACGCCCTGCGGCATCTGAAGGCAAGCATTCCGGCTGCGTGCACCCACGGCTACTCGTCGAGCCGGACCTGCGAGATCGGCTGTCGGAGCAGGCCGGCTTTCCGTACCGATCCATCATCCATCTCGTCGATGCGTGCGCAAGCGCGCGTCGGGGCTCGCAACCATGAAAGCGGCATTGTTCATACCGTGCTATGTGGACGCGTTCTTTCCCGCCGTCGCGATCGCGACGCTGGAGTTGCTCGAGCGCCTGGGCGTCGAAGTCGTCTATCCGCTGAACCAGACCTGCTGCGGCCAGCCGATGGCCAACAGCGGGTGCCATGAGGACGCGGCGGCCACGGAAGCGCTGTTCGTGGAGAATTTCTCGGGATTCGACTATGTCGTATCGGCCCGTCCGGCAGCTGCACGCATCACGTGCGCGAGCACCTGACGGCGATCCCGCGAAGCGATGCGGTGCGCAATGTCAGGGAACGGACGTTCGAGCTGGTCGAATTCGTGCACGATATGCTCAAGGTCCGGGAGTTCCCGTGGGCCGAATTTCCGCATGCGGTCGGCTTGCACAACGGCTGCTCGTCGTTGCGGGCGCTGCGAACGGCCAAGATGTCCGAGATCGACGAGCCGCTCTTCTCCAAGCCGCTCGACCTGCTGTCCGGGGTGAAGGGCATCCGCTTCGTCACGCCGGAGCGTCCAGACGAGTGCTGCGGCTTCGGCGGGACGTTTTCGGTGTTCGAGGAACCGGTCTCGGCCAAGATGGGCTACGACAAGGTGAACGACCATCTGCAAGCGGGCGCGGAATACATCGTCTCGGCGGACATGTCCTGCATCATGCATCAGAAAGGATGCGCGGAACGGCTCGGTCTGCCGATCAAGTTCATCCACATCGCGCAGATACTGAACGGGGCGCGCAATGATCTCCCCGGCGCACGCTCGAATCGTGGCTGATCCGAGAGGCAACTGTCGAGTGGAGGAAGTGGCATGAAGCGCATCGATCACGCGGAAGCATCATCCGAGTTCATCAAGGCGAAGGATCACCTCGACTTTCACGACAAGCGCCTCTGGGATCTGCGCAAGAAACGCGATCGGGAGAGCGAGCACTTGCCCGAGTGGGAGGAGCTTCGTTCGCTCGCGTCGGCGATCAAGGAGCACACGCTGACGCATCTCGCCGACTATCTGGAGGAATTCGAGCGCAACGCGATCGCGAACGGCGCCACGGTGCATTGGGCCAAGGACGCCGCCGAACACAACCAGGTCGTCCTCGACATCATGAGTTCGCGCGGCGCGCGCACCCTGGTCAAGGCCAAGTCGATGCTCACCGACGAATGCGACATGCGGCCGTTCCTCGAAAACCGCGGCATCGAGGTCATGGAGACCGACCTGGGAGAGCGGATCCAGCAGCTCGACGACGAGCCGCCGAGTCACATCGTGGTGCCCGCCGTGCACAAGCTGAGAGGGGACGTCGCGCGGGTCTTCGCCGACACCATCGGCACCGACCGGGCGAACAGCGACGTGCACTACCTCGCCGAAAGCCAGCGCCAGCACACCCGCCCGTACTTCCTCAAGGCGGACGCCGGAATGACGGGCGCCAACTTCGCCGTCGCCGAGACGGGCACGGTCGTCGTCTGCACCAACGAGGGCAACGCCGACCTCAGCGTCCATCTGCCCAAGCTCTACATCGCGTCGATCGGCATCGAGAAGATCATTCCGCGCGTGGAACACCTCGGCGTGTTCGTGCGCATGCTGTCGCGCAGCGCGCTCGGCTCGCCGATCACCCAGCTCACGTCGCATTTTCGCGCCCCGCGCGAAGGCACCGAAATGCATGTCATCCTCGTCGACAACGGGCGCTCGGAGCGGCTGGGAATGACCGATTTCTGGTATTCGCTCAAGTGCATACGCTGCGGCGCCTGCATGAACACGTGCCCGGTGTACCGGCGCAGTGGCGGGCTCTCCTACGGCGCCACGTACTCGGGACCGATCGGGGTCATCATCGATCCGACCTTCAACCTGCGCAAGTACAGTTCGCTGCCCTTCGCCTCGACCCTCAATGGCAGCTGCACCAGCGTCTGCCCGGTGCGGATCAACATTCACGAGCAGATCTACAAGTGGCGCCAGGTCATCGCCGAGCGGCATCAACTGCCCTTCGTGAAGCAGGAGGCCATGCAGGTGGCAGGCAAGGTGCTGTCCAACCCCAAGCTCTACCGGGCCGTGGTCGAAACCGCCGGCGCCGGCATCGAGCACCTGCCGCGATTCATGATGTACAACCGGTTGAACGCGTGGGGCCGGCAGCGGGAGGTTCCGGAGGCGCCGCAGGAGACGTTCCGCCAGTGGTACGTCAAGAACCGGAGCCAGCCATGAGCGCGCAGCGCGAAGGCAATCCGATGAGTATCGCGAAGGTAACCCGATGAGTAGCCGCGACGAGATCCTCGCCCGCGTGCGCAGCAATCAGCCGGCGCCACGACCGCTGCCGACCGTTCCCACGTTCGACGCCGCGGCGGGGGCGCCGTTCGAGCGCTTCAAGGCGGGGGTCATCCGGATGGGCGGCAAGATCGTCGACGCGCCCACCGACGGCGATCTCGACGGGCTGCTCCGGCGCCTGTTTCCCGACGCCAAGGTGATCTGCTCCGCGACCCTCGAAGTCGCGGGCACCCGTCCGCTCGGCGACCCGCGGCAGCCCGCCGACCTGAACGACGTGGATGTCGGTGTCGTGCGCGCCGTGTATGGCGTAGCGGAGACCGGTTCCGTCTGGATCACGGACGCGCAGTTCAGGATCAGCACGCTCGGGTTCCTGTCGCAGCATCTGGTCGTGCTGCTGGATCCGGGCCGGATCGTCGAGAACCTGCACCACGCCTATCGGCAGCGGGAACAGTTCAACGCCAGGTACGGCGTTTTCATGACCGGACCGTCGGCCACCGCCGATATCGAGGGCGTGCTGATTCATGGCGCCCAGGGCATCCGGACGCTGACGGTCATTGCAACGGCCCCACAGTAGGGATCGCCGTCGCGGTGTTGCAGGAACCCAACAAGTTCCCTTCAGGGGACCGAGTTCCGTCCGACTTTTGACTTGTATCAAATTATTTCTGCGCTGCGGCGATACTCTCGTAGTCAATGGGGAGATTGGGTCGTGCGGTCGTAGCAAGTCGCGCGAACGGGTCGTACCCTTGGAGATTCGCGTCCGTTGCGGCAGTTCCGCGCTGCGACAAATCGTCGCGGACGCGATGTGAAGCCAAGTACCGCTGTAACACGGCCGCCACCCGTCAGGGTGTAGAGGAGAAGGCAGATGCGCTTGGATTGCAGGTGGTGGCGGGTGCTTCGGCACTGCTGCCCGTGCGTTCCTGGCGGCGGCGAACGATCCGGAATGGGGGTATCCGACTAACGAAGGAGCGGGGCGCGACAGCGACATTTTGCCGCCGCCCGGCGCTTAGGCCGTGCGACTACCGACCCGGTAGCGCGCACGCCGCACAACTGGGGAGGGTGGAAATGCGATTGAATTCAGCTGCGGCAGGATGGTGGCTCACTCTCCTGACCGCCTCGTTGTTCGCCGGCCACGCGCTGGCTCAAGCCACGTGGACAGGCGGAGCCCCCGCCGTGCCTGTTTGCGTCGACTGCCACGAAAAGTCCAACACCTCGATTCTGCTCACCGCGCATGGCGCGGACAACGACGCGAACGGCAGCGCGTGCCAGACCTGTCACGGCGACGCGACGGCGCACCTGCAGGATCCGACGAAGAGCAAGCCGACGAGCGCGCTGACGACGAAGACCGCGACGGCGGCCGAGAAAGTCGGCGGTGTGCCTGACGTGCCACAGCGGCCAGCGGCAGCTCGAGAACTGGTCCATCGCCAAGCACCGGAAGGTGGACGTCACCTGCGTCAACTGCCACTCGATCCACGGGACGCAGTCGGCGGCCAACACCAAGGAGATCCGGGGCGCCCAGTTTGCGGCTGCACCGTACACGACGACGGTGCGCCAACTCGCCTACAAGACGTGCATCGAGTGCCACCGCGACGTCCGCGGCGAGATCATCAAGCCCTCGCACCACCCGGTCATCGAAGGCAAGGTCTTCTGCCACGACTGCCACGACCCGCACGGCAGTTTCCTGAAGGCGAGCCTGCGCAACGAGTCGGTCCATGACCTGTGCGTGACTTGCCACACCGACAAGCGCGGCCCATGGATCCACGAGCATCCGCCGGTGATGGAGAACTGCGCAACCTGCCATACGCCGCACGGCTCGGCGCACCGCGCGCTGCTTGCGCAGAAACCGCCGGCACTGTGCGCGGACTGCCACCCCGGTGGACATACGCACGGGATCTACGACGGACGCGGGACGCTGCCCAACCAGCTGCCATCAAACATCCGGTTCGAGGGCAGCGGCTGCGTCGGGTGCCACCGGCAGATTCACGGCAGTAACGCGCCGGCATCCGCCTTCGGCCAATTCTTCCTCCGCTGAGACGAGGGGACGATCATGAGAGTCAAGCTCATTGCCATTGTCGTGGCCGGCCTTTTCGCGCAGAACGCATACGCCGACGACGAATTGGGTGTGGAGCTGGTTCGGCTGAGGTCGGTGGCCGCGGCACCAACATCGACGGCGTCAATCGCAACGGCGCGGTCGGTCCGGCCACGACGTCGACGTCACCGGCGTTGCCCACGCCTTACCAGGGACCGGTCGACGGCGCCAAGGCCAAGGAGTACCAGGACATCGACAGCGCCGCGATCGGCGTGATCGACATCCGCGGTGGCAATCGCGCATACTACCTGCGCGCGTTCGGCGAGGAGTTCGGCCGCGACGACCAGTTCATCAACATCGTCGGCGGCGGCTACGGCGTGTGGAAGGCGTCGCTGTACAACAACGACATTCCGCACAACTACTCGTTCAACGCGCTCACGCCCCTGAACGGCATCGACGGCACACTGCTGGTCGGGCCCGGCCTGCCGTATCCGCAGTCGCCGAACCCGGCGAACTGGTACACGTTCAACTACGGCACCCAGCGCAACTTGTGGGGCGGCAACGTCGAGTTCTCGAACAAGACGCCGTGGTTCATTCGCGCGGACTACAACGAAGTCAGTACGAACGGCATCAAGCCGGGAAGCGGCCAGCTCGGAACGGGATCGGGCAACGGCCTGATCGAGCTCGGCGTGCCGGTCGACTACAAGACCAAGAACACGACCATCGAGGGCGGCTACAACACCAAGCAGTACGGCTTCAAGCTGGCGTTCATCGACTCGAAGTTCACCGACGCCAACGATACGCTGCAGTGGACGAACTTCTATATGCGAAGCGGGCTCGACTACTCGCTGCTGCCGCCGGACAACGAGCTCAAGAAGTGGAGCTTCAACGGGTACATCAAGCAGCTGCCGTGGGACTCGGCGATCATTGCGCGCTTCACCCAGAGCAAGCTGACGAACAACATCGCGATCGCGGGGACGAGCCTCAAGCCGACCACCACCACGCTCACTAACTTTATTCCGGCCGGCGTCGGCAACCTGCTGACGCAGCCCTACGATGCCGCGTCGAACCAGAACCTGACGAACTTCGACGGCGAGCAAAAGACGACGACGTTCAACGCTGCCTGGAACGCGAGCCCGCTGGCGCAGCTCGACATGCGGGTGTACTACGACTACTACGACCTGCAGAACGAGTCGACGAACGTCTCCTACCGGCAGGGGAGCCAAGGTACGAACTGCGCGACGCCGCCGGTCAACAGTGCGACTTGCTACCAGATCGGCGCGCTCGTTGCCCCCGAGAATTTCCAGTACACGAAGAACTCGGCGGGGTTCGACGCGGCGTGGGCGTTCAACCGGTACAAC
Source organism: uncultured beta proteobacterium (assembly GCA_963844005.1). GTDB lineage: Bacteria > Pseudomonadota > Gammaproteobacteria > Burkholderiales > Casimicrobiaceae > CAIWHR01. The sequence goes on from CAWJMQ010000022.1 coordinate 8,404, forward strand.
AAGCTGCTCGGTGGCTTCGACTGGATGGGCGTCGACCGCGACCTCGAGCCGGCACCGCACACCGACGACTACCGCTACTGGATCGAGTACCGCAACACCGGCGGCTGGGACAGCCTGACCGGACGGCTCAAATACGAGTACTGGCAGCGGCGGTCGGACATCGACCACTCGTCGTCGTACAACGCGGACGTCGTATCGCCGACGACGGTCCCGTACTACTTCTCGCCGTACGACGTGTCGAACTACGACCGCAACGTGGTCAAGTTCAACCTTGACTGGACGCCGGCGCCGCTGTGGTTCGTCGGCTTCGGCGCGACGTGGCGGCAGACCGACTACAAGGAAACCTATTACGGTCGCGTCAACGACAAGAGCCAGCAGTACGACCTGACGGCCTCCTGGGGTGACGACAGGTTCCGGATCACCGGCATCGGCAACTGGGGCAAGGTCGAGTTCGAGCAGGACTACCGCAACACCTCCGGCACCCCCTCGGATCCGCTGCCCAGCGGCCCGACGAACAGCACCAACTTCAACTGGGGCACCAACAACACCCAGGATGGCTGGATGGCCGCGGTGGCGGTCGACTGGGCGCCGGCGGACAAGTGGATGCTGAACGCGTCCTACGCGTACGGGAAGACGGGCGGCGGTGTGGACTTCAACTCGGCGAACACCCAAGGCGCCGGCGGTTACAACGGGGGTCCGCTCGTCAACTACGACACCGACAACACCACGCTGCAGCGGTTCCTGATCAAGGGAACGTACGCCGTCAACAAGAACTGGGCGGTCAACGCCGGCTACGCGTACGAGAAGTACGAATATAGCGACGGCCAGATGGCAGGCTACTCGAGCTACTACCCGTACTTCCAGAACCTCGGCAGCTCCAACATCAGCTGGTACTCGGGCGCGTTCGCCAACCCGAGTTACACGACGAACCTGTTCTGGCTGACGGTGGAGTACAAGTTCGACCCGCCGCTGGCCCCGGCAAGACCCATGAAGGTTGCGCAAGCGCCGGCCCCCGCACCGGTCGCGGCCCCACCGCCGCCGCCACCACCCCCACCCCCGCCTCCTGCGCCGCAGGTGCAGAAGATCACGCTTGACTCGAAGGTGCTGTTCGAATTCGACAAGGCGGTACTGAAGCCCGAGGGCAAGGCAGCGATCGACAGCCAGGTCGTGGGCAAGCTTGCGCAGGTGCAGACGCTCGAAGTCGTGCTGGTGACGGGCCACACCGACCGTCTCGGTTCGGAGGCTTACAACCAGAAACTGTCGACGGAGCGCGCGCGATGCGGTGCGCAACTACCTCATCAGCAAAGGCGTCGACAGGGCCAAGATCCAGTCGATCGGCATGGGCGAGAAGCAGCCGGTGGTGCAGTGCGATCAGAAGAACATGAAGGCGCTGATCGACTGCCTGCAGCCGAACCGTCGCGTGGACGTCGAGGTCAAGGGCGAGACGAGGAAGTAGTCACCTCGCAAGCACGGCCTCGCAAGCCCCGCCTCGCGCGGGGCTTTTTCTTGGGTGCGTGGCGGCGGCTGCGGACGGGTCGCCAGCCGCCGGTCAGGGTGCGAAGAGTGGCGAAGGGTCGGCGTAGACCAGATAGTCCTTGATGCGCCCGCTTCTCATCGCGAATACATTGCAGAACGGGATGCTGACGAGGCGTCCGTCGTGGCGCGTGTACGTGACCTTCCCCGCGCAGATCACGTGATCGGGCTCTCCCCAGACGTGATCGACGGAATGCGAAAGCGCCTTGACGGCGGCAAAAAAGCCGTCGACCGCGGCGCGGATCGCATCGATGCCCACGGCCGGCGGATTGTTGCCGTAACGAAACTGCGCATCCTCTCCCAGAAAGGACAGGAATCGGGGCGTGTCCTTGGCGTCGATGGCGGCAAAGAGGTCGGTGGTCCATCGGGTATCGTTCATGATCGCTCCGGTAGGCATGTCCGGGTACGGAAGACGCGCCAGATCGTTGCGCGCCATGGCGCGACGGCGGCGAGCCACGCCGCATTCGAAGGTGCTGCGTCAGTATCGTCCGTGCTGCTTGTAGATGTAGTTGGCGAGTTCGACCTGTTGCATCGCCATCCGCCGTTGAATCTGGTGAACGACGCGAATGATGACGCGCATCACCCGGTAGACGATCTCCGGATGGGATACCAGCAGCGATTCGAGCTTTTCACGCTCGATGCCAAGCACTTGCGCGTCGCTCAGCGCGATCTTGGACGCGTACAGTTCGGTGCCGTCCATGAATCCCATCTCGCCGGTGAAGTCGCCGGGCGCCAAGGTGTTGACCGTGACCGCATGCGCGGCTCCCGCATTCTTGATCACGCCGAGCGCGCCGCGAATGACCACGTAAAGGTGGTTGTCCACGGTGCCTTCGTGCGCGAGCGTCTCGCCCTGCTTCAGGTCGCGCAACGAGACGACGTCCGCGAGCACACGGCACTGCTCGTCGGTAAGCTCGGAAGCGAGTTCGGTCGAGCGCAGCGCGGCTAGTTTGATCGGGTCTGTCATGATAGGTCCCTGTTGTTGACCACGTCGACCTCGTCGGCCCGCGCCACGAATCGGTCGACCAGCGTGTTCGAGATCCGGTCGAAGACGGGCCGCGCGAGCTTTGACATCGGCGTGCTGTCGAAATCGTAGTGCAGTCGGAAATCGACCCGGCAGCCGTCGGCCGACAGCGGCATGAGCTCCCACAAGCCGTCGAGCCGCCTGAACGGGCCGCGTTCGAGGTGAATCTCCATCCGTTCCGGACGCTGCATCGGGTTGCGCGTCCGGAAGCCGAAGCGGATCCCGTGGAAGTCGACCGTGAGATCCGCTACGACCTCCGTGTCGTCGCGCGCGACGATCACGGCGCCGGCGCACCATGGCAGAAAATCCGGGTAGTGCTCGGCCGCCTCGATCACGTCGAACATCTTTTCCGCCGAATGGCCGACCAGCACGCTCTTGCGTACGTCCATGCGCGGTATTGTTTCACGGCGTCGCCGGTTTGCGTTTGTTGCCGCGCGGCGAAGGGGCGGCGATCTTCTGCCCTTCCCTTATCCCAGGTACCGCGAGACGACCAGCGCTGCCGCCAGCAGTACGCCGTGCAACGAGGCGGCGCCGATCGTCATCGGGAGCGCCGGCGCGAGTGCGGCCGGGCGCGCAGCCGATGCGAGCAGGATCTTCGCGGCCCGCACCGAGATCGCCGCGGGGACGAGCGCGATCAGCGCAACGAGGGGCAGTTTGCCGGCGGCAACGGCGCCTGCCACCCAGAGGTAGGCGGCTCCGGCAATGATCGGATAGCCCCAGCGCGCCTTGTCGATCGGCAGGCGCACGACCCAGTGACGCTTGCCTGCCGCCGCATCCGCGTTGCGGTCCGGGAACTGGTTGATGTAGAGGATATCGGTGACGAGGAGCGCAAAGCTTGCGGATGCGACGAAGGGCGCCGGCGAAAACCCTCCTCGCTGGACGAAGTCCGCACCGATGGCGATGAGCGCAAAACCGGCAAAGACACACGCTTCGCCGAGCCCCCGGCTGTTGAGGGCGAGCGGCGGCGCCGAATACGCCCAGCCGATCACGAGTCCGGCGGCGCCAACGTAGAAGAGCTCGGGACCCGATTCGCGCATGAGCCCGATGCCGGCGACGATCGTCACGGCAATCAGCGCGATGCCGAACCCCAGCATCGCCGCGGGGGTCAGCACGCCGTTCTGGATGAATCGGCTGCCACCGGTAAACGGATAGACGCGCTCGATGTTGGCCGCGTCGGTGCCGTTCTCGGCATCGTAGTAATCGTTCAGCACGTTGACCCCCGCATGGGCGACCAGCGCAAACACGATGGTCGCGACCGCGGTGGCCGGATGCAGTGCGACCCCGCTCGCATAGGCGGCGGCGATCCCGATCAGCGCGGCGATCAGCGTCACCGTAAGGAACGGCGGCCGCGTCGCGAGGAAATACCGAAGCGCCGGATTCGGCAGGGCGGCAAGGGTCGGTTCGGTGGCGGGCATAGACGGTTCCTTCGACGTCGGACCCGAGAAAGTATACCTACCATTGCCCCCCGCGAAGGCGCCTGGAGCTCGGCCGCAGGAAGGTAGCACCCGCCAAGTGGGCCACCCTTGATCCACGTCAACGCGCGCCTTGCGCGGTTATCAATACGATCGTTGTCCTGGTTCCCCCACGTCGAGAAGGAGCGAAAATGAAGGCAATTGTAATTGCGGCCATGGTGGCCGCGAGTGTTGCGGCTGCCGGCACCGCGAACGCGCAGGAAGATCTGGCAAAGAGCAGCGGCTGCATGACGTGCCATGACTTGACCACGAAGAAGATGGGTCCCTCGTTCAAGGACATCGCCGCGAAGTACAAGGGCAAGGCGGATGCCGAAGCGACGCTGGTCGGAAACCTCAAGGCCGCCAAAGGCCACCCGGCCGTGAAGAGCTCGGAAGCGGATACCAAGACGCTTGTTGCGTGGATACTCAAGATGTAGGTGGCGCCCGAGATCGCGGGAGTATGCCGGGGATGCGAGCCGGCAGCGGCTTACGTGTACGGCTTACTGCGAGATGAACCGCGGATCGATGTCATCCCGGCAGCCGCTGGTGCGTTAGAATGCGATGCCGGGCGCAAGGGTGACGGTCCGACACGGTGTCCTGCCCGCACATCTTTCGACCGGGCACATATGCGACGAGGAGCAAAAGGATGAAATCGATCGTTATCGCGGCTGTCGTGTCCCTCGGGATGGCGGCGGCCGGCACGGCGAATGCACAGGAAGCGCTGGCGAAGAGCAGTGGCTGCATGAACTGTCATGACATCAGCACGAAGAAGATCGGGCCGGCGTTCAAGGAGATCGCAACCAAGTACAAGGGCAAGGCCGACGCCGAGGCGACGCTGGTCGCGAAGCTCTCCGCCGCGAAGGACCACCCGGAAGTCAAGGCGAAGGGCGACGACCTCAAATCCCTCGTCAAGTGGGTGCTGTCGCAGTAACGTGGGCCCTGCATCACCGATGAAAAAGCCGGCGCCTGCCGGCTTTTTCATTTGCGAGGGATGCCGGGAGGGTTCGGGGAGCGGGACGGAACGATTTTCCCGACGCTACAGCATCATGTCAGCCACTGCGGCGTTAGCTTAGCCGGCCTTGGCGTCGAGGTTGAGCTCCGGCCACTTCCGGCCGTGGCACGCGGGATTCGAACAGAAGCTGCCGCCGTCCTTGCCCCATTTGATCGGGCCATGGCACATCGCGCAGCTGCTATCGATCTTGGCTCGATGGTCGTGCATCCAATTGGGCTCGTTGTGGGTGCCTGGAGGGGTGAGGCCCGCGGTCACCGTGGATGCAACCGACCGCGCACCGTCCTCGCGTACCACCTGCGGCAGGTCGTGGCAAAGCGTGCACTGCAGCCGGATCGCCTGCCCCTTCTCGTTGAAGTGCTTCCCGTCGTGACAGCGGAAGCACCCTGCGGAATCCTTGTGCCCGACATGGTTCGGGAACGACTTCCAAGTGAGGTCCTTCGCTTCGAACTCGGAGAGCTTGAGTATTTCGAGCATCTGCTTTGCGAACTGCTGCTCGGCCGCCTTGACTTCGGGTTTCTGTTCGCCCTTCGGCGTCGACGCGGCAATGATCTTCTCGAACTGCGGTACCTGTTCGCTCAACACCCCATGGAGCGGCGCTGCCTTGTCGATGATCTCCATCGCGCGCGCCTTCGCGTTCGGCAGGCTCCGATCGATCAGGCCTTCGGCGATCGCCATGTCCACTCGGTCGGCCGGATTGCGGAACGGATGGCCGGATGCGTTGTGGCAATCGATGCAGTCCATCCGCCGCTTGGGCGCCTGATCCATCTCCGCGCGCCCGATCTTCGTGGTGGAGTCGATGTAAGTCGTCGACTTGCCGTCCTTGTCGGTCACTCGCACCCACGGGATCGACCGCTTCTGCTCGTCGGTGGACGCATATTCGACGTTCATCGCGATGTGCCAGTGTATGCCCCGCGTCGCCTTCTCGCGCGCCTCGCCACTGCCCGTGTGCACGATGAGACGGGTGCGGGTCTCGCTGCTCTTCGCGTCGGTATCGTAGTGAACTTTGACGCGCACGCTGTCGTTGTGCACGACGTCGGGCCAGTGGCAGCCTTCGCAGGAATCGCGCGCCGGGCGCAGCGTGGTCGCCGTCAGCGGACGCTTGTAGCCGGTGATCATGCCCAGGAGCTCGTGGTAGTGAGCCGCCTTGAGCGTCATCAGCTGCAATGTGGGCAGCCGCCCCATGTGGCACTCGACACATTGGACGCGAGCGTGCGAATACGCGGCGTAGGCTCGCGGCTCCTCGGGGTGAACCGCGTGACAGTTGTTGGAGCAGAACGCGTTGCTGTTGCTGTACTCCCACGCGACGATGCCGCCGGCGCCCAGGATTGCAAGGGCGATGGCACCGGCGACGAGCGTCGTCATCGTGCCGACCATCAACGTGCGACGCCCCAATGTGATCTTCATCGCCGATCCCCCAACCTATCCTAGAACAGACTGTAGACGATCAGGATGATAGCAATAATGCCCAGCACCAGCGCGGCCCCCCCGACGAACCATCCGAAGACGATCGATTCCTGGGTCGGCGGCGGCGCTTCCTTTGCCGTGAGCCGGCCCTCGCGCTCGAGGCGCGCGTACTCGACCGCGCGCTCGCCCTTGAGCTCGTGCTCGGCAATGCGTCCCGTGAAAATCACCGTGTCCATCGGGAACTTCTCGGGGCGGAGGTGGCCGTTGAAGAAGTGGAAGGTGAAGATGAAGCCGACGGCGAGCAGCGCCTCCTCGCCGTGCACGAGCGTCGCGATGTTGAACATCCAGCCCGGCAGGAACTTTGCGAAAAACACGGGGAACCAGAGCAGAAGACCGGACCCGCCGATGATGAACATCCCCCAGAAGACCGCCCAGTAGTCGAACTTCTCCCAGTAAGTCCACCGGTCGAACTGCGGGCGCGGCCCGCGCCCGATGAACCACTTGAAATTCCTCCAGACGTCGATGGCGTCCTGCGGTTGCGGCACCATCGAATCCGGTCCCCACAGGAGGCTCATCAGCCGGCCGCCCGCGATCGCGCGGCCGAAGATCATCAGCACGTGGCTGGCGAACACCACGATCATCACAAATGCGCAGACCCTGTGGATCAGGCCTGCGACCTTCGAAGCCGCCGAGCAGGCGCGCGAGCGTCGCGGCCCACGGCTTGTCGGCGAAGATCAGCGGCAATCCGGTCAACGCGCAGCCGACGAAGGACAGCATCAGCGCCGCATGCAGGACGCGCTCGCTCGCGCTGAAGCGCCGGTAGTAGCGCTGCGCCACGCTGGCCGTGCCGTTGCGTCCCGCGGCCGCCCCTGTCGCCGTACCCGTAGCGATCGACATCAATGCCTCTCCTGACCGTTGCCACCGGCACGCTTCGCGCCGTGGGTGAACTTCTCGCGCAACTCGCGGTAGAACCAGAACACCGTGTGAATGCCGAAGAATGCGAAGACGCCGTAGAGCAGGAACTCCATGAATTTCGCGGCGTAATAGTAGAGTGGATTGCGTGCCCGATCGTGCCGGTTGGCGTGGGGGTCGTAGTTCGCGAAGTTGGCGCTCGCGCCGGCGTGGCAGGTCTGGCACGTCTTGAGGCGGTTTTGCGGCGAGATCTTCGATGCCGGGTCGGACGCCGGCAGCACCGCGTGCGCGCCATGGCAGGACGCGCAGGTCGCCATGCGCGCGAACCCGAGCGCGGTGACCTGGCCGTGGAACGTGTCGCGGTACGACGCGAGATACTCCTGGTGACAATTGCCGCAGTCCTTGATCACCGCGGTCTGGAACCTCGGTGTTTCGTGCTGCTCGATCGAGTGCGCGCTATGGCAGTCCGTGCAACCTGGCGCCCCCAGGTTGCCTTCCTGCCGGAGCTTGCCGTGCATGCCATTGCCGAATGCCTCGCGCTCGAGCTTGTGGCAGCTGCCGCAGGTGTCCGGGATCCGGGCGCGGCTCGTGCGGCTCGCCGCTTCGCCCTTGGCGCGAATATCGTGCGCCCCGTGGCAGTTCGTGCAGGTTGGCGCCGATCCCTGCGCCGCGCCCTTGAGCGCTTTGCCGTGAATGCTGTCGTGGAACTTGCTGTCGATGTTGCCGCCGGGGAGCTTGCCCGTGGCGACGACAGCCTCGTTGCCATGGCACTTCGAGCAGGTGGCCTCGAGGTTTGCGTGATTTGTGCGCGAATCCGCGTCCTTCGCCCGCATGATGTCGTGCGTGCCGTGGCAGTCCGTTGCAGGTCGCGGCGACGGTATTGCCGCCTTTACGCGCCACGCCGTGCACGGTTCCCGCGTACTCTTTGACCGCCTTCTCGTGGCAATTCGCGCAGTTGACCGGTGCCACCCTTTCCGCGTGCGGCAGCTTCTGCGGCGAGACGTCCGCGTGACAATCGGTGCATTTCAGCTTCAATCCACCATGCACCGACGCCGCGAACTTCGCTCCATCGACGGCGATCGGCTTGCCGCCCGCGCCTTTGGCATCCGCGGCGGCATGACACATCAGGCAGGTGTCGTTGACGTTCTGGGGGGGCGCCGACGTGGCCGGCGTCGCGCCGGCGGCGATGCCCGCGAACAGGATCGTGCAGAGCGTTAGTATTGTTTTCACAGGAGTCGTCCGCCATCCGTGCAACGCGCGGGCGGGGACGACCATCGGTGCCCTGACGATCGGCCGGTCAATGCCGCCGCAAGAGCCCATGTTCGCACCCGCGTCGTGTTCCGCTCTTGACTTGGGTCAAGCACGGGGAGCGATGTCGGCCCGATGCGGAGACACGCCGTCGCGTCCGAATCGCAGTGCGGTACCATCTTGGCTGCCGACGGACGGTGACGGCTCTTGCATCCGCCCACATTTCTGCACACTGCTTTGAGCCGCAAGTCCAAGTCCAGCCGCCATCCCCCTCGCCCGGTATCGCCGCGTGAGCGCGAGGCCGAACAACGCGTGCCTTCGGCACCGGGTGCCGCGCCACCTGCTGCCGGCCCGCGGCGCACTTGGAGGGCAGGTGCTGCCGCGCTGTTCCTGGTGGCGCTAGCGGGTGCCGCCGCTTACGGGGTGCTGCGCGGTCGACCCCCACTCACCCCTGCGCCGGCCGCCGCCGTTGCGATCGTTCCCGCGCAGTTCGTCGGTGGTGCTGCATGCTCGGCATGCCACGCGAAGGAACAGGCAGCATGGCACGGCTCGCAGCACGACCTCGCGATGCAGGTCGCCAATGACAAATCCGTGCTCGGCAACTTCGACGGGGTGAAATTCGGATACGCGGGCGTCACGTCGACGTTTTTCAAGCGCGACGGCAGGTTCTTCGTCAACACCGACGGTCCGGACGGCAAGCTCGCCGACTACGAGATCAAGTACGCATTCGGTGTTGCGCCCCTGCAGCAATACCTTGTCGAGTTTCCCGGCGGACGAATGCAGGCGCTCGGCATCGCCTGGGATTCGCGCCCGAAGGACCGCGGGGGCCAGCGCTGGTTTCATCTGTATCCCGGCCAGAACATCAAGGCCGGGGACCCGCTGCACTGGACCGGCATCGGTCAGAACTGGAACTTCCAGTGCGCCGAGTGCCATTCGACGAATCTCAGGAAGGGATTCGACGCGCAGACCAACACATTCAAGACGACATGGTCGGAGCTCAACGTGTCGTGCGAGGCGTGCCACGGCCCGGCGTCGAATCACGTCGCATGGGCGAAAAGGGAAGGTGATTGGCAGGTTCACGACGGGAAAGGCAAGGGCCTGGCGCTGGCCCTCGACGAGCGGAAAGGCGTGACATGGACGCCGGCCGCGGCGACCGGCAATGCGGACCGCAGCACGCCGCGCGCATCCGCACGCGAGGTCGAGATGTGCGCGCGATGCCATGGCCGCGCGAGCCGGATCTCCGACGACTACGTGCACGGAAAGCCGCCGGGCGACACGCATCGATTGGCGCTGCTGGTCGACGGCCTCTACTGGAGCGACGGGCAGATGCGCGACGAGGTCTACAACTGGGGCTCGTTCGTGCAGAGCCGGATGTTTGCCGCGGGCGTCACGTGCTCGGATTGCCACGATCCGCACTCGCTGAAGCAGAAGGCGGACGGCAATGCCGTCTGCGCGCAGTGCCATCAACCCGCAAAGTACGACGCTGCCACGCATACGCATCACGCTGCGGGATCGCCGGGCGCCGCTTGCACCGCTTGCCACCTGCCGACGACGACGTACATGGTCGTCGACCCGCGCCACGACCACTCGATGCGGATTCCGCGGCCCGATCTCTCGGTGAAGCTCGGTGTCCCCAACGCCTGCAACCAATGCCACGCGAAGCAGTCGGCGCAGTGGGCGACCGACACGCTGGTGAAGTGGACAGGCAAGACGCCCGCCGGCTTCCAGCGCTACGCCGAGGCGTTCGCGGCCGGTTCCTCCGGCGCGATCGGCGCGCGCGGCGCGCTGCTCGGGATCATCGAGGACAAGACGCAGCCTGCGATTGCCCGCGCGACCGCGCTCGAACGACTGGGCCATTGGCTCACGCCGACCCTGCAGGATGTGGTCGCCCGGGCGCTGAACGATCCGGATTCCGTCGTGCGCGCCGCTGCGGTCGGCGCGCTTTCGAACGCGGAGCCCGCCGTGCGACTGCGCTACCTTCCGCGAATGCTCGACGATCCGGTGCGCGTCGTGCGGATCGACGCAGCGTACGCGCTCGCGGGCGCGCCCGAGCCGGGGTTGCCGCAGGAAGCGCGCGCCGCGTTTGCCAAGGCGATCGACGAATATGCCGCCGCGCAGACGTACATCGCCGACCGCCCCGAAGGCCGGTTGAATCTCGGCAACCTCTTCAGGACGCGCGGGGACGCCGAGCGCGCGATCGCCGAGTACCGGAAGGCGATCGAGATCGATCCGACGTTCGTGGCCGCTTACGCGAATCTCGCGGACCTCTATCGGGCACGCGGCGCCGAAACGCAGGCGGACGCCGTGCTGCGCGACGGACTCGCGCGCAACCCGCGCGCCGCGGTGCTTCACCACACGCTCGGGCTCTCGCTCGTTCGGCAAAAACGTACGGCGGACAGCCTCAGCGCATTGAGGGAGGCCACGCAACTCGCGCCCGACGATGCGCGCTTCGCGTATGTGTACGCGGTGGCGCTCAACAGCGCCGGCCGGCCGCAGGACGCACTCAAGGTGCTGGAGTCTGCGCTGAAACGCCGCCCCCGCGACCGTGACCTGCTGTCCGGCCTCGCCCACTTTACGGCGCAGGCCGGAAATCGGGATGCGGCACTGGGCTACGTCAAGCAATTGCGCGAACTCGACCCCGAGAACGCCGACTATGGAGAACTTGCGGCGTCGATCGCGGGCCGTCAGGCCAAATAACACGCGGCCGGGAAACCGGGGCCCGCAAGCGGCGCACCCCGGGGCGGGTCGATGCGCGGTCCGCGCCTGCCTGCTGCTTCGTGTCAGACTGTCAGACGCGGCGGCGGTATTCGCCGGTCCGCGTGTCGATCTCGATCTGGTCGCCGGTCGTGACGAACAGCGGAACCTGGATCTCGACGCCGGTGGCGAGCTTCGCCGGCTTCATCACCTTGCCCGAAGTGTCGCCCTTGACCGCCGGTTCCGTGTATTTCACTTCGCGAACGACGGAGGTCGGCAGCTCGACGGATATCGCCTTGCCTTCGTAGAACGTCAGCTCGCATGCGAGCCCGTCGGCGAGATAGTTGATCGCGTCGCCGAGGTTGTCGGCCTCGACTTCGTGCTGGTTGTAATCGGCGTCCATGAACACGTAGAGCGGATCGGCGAAATACGAGTACGTCACTTCCTTGCGCTCGAGTTGGACGACATCGAACTTCTCGTCGGCCCGGTACACGGTTTCCGTGCCCGACCCGGTCAGGAGGTTCTTGAGCTTCATCTTCACGACCGACGCGTTGCGACCCGATTTGTTGAACTCGGCCTTCTGGACCACCATCGGATCCTTTCCGATCATCATCACGTTGCCGGCGCGTATTTCCTGGGCGGTTTTCATCGCTGTGCCTAATTTATGTGCAATAAGAGGTTGATTCGGGAAACCTTTGATTATACCCCCTTGGCGGCAGCGCTGACCAGTCCCCCGGCGAGGTCGGGGAGCGGCGCGATTTTCGTCGCCCACGCCTCGGCGTGTCGCGTGAGGTGCGCAAGATTCACTGCGTAGTCGCGCCAGGCGTCGCCGACGCGGCCCGCGTCCGGCGCCCCGTTCCACGCCCGCCAGAACCGGCGCACGCCGTCTCCGGCCCCTCGGCGAGGCCGGCGACGTAGCGGTCGAGGAACGCGTCGAGTTTGGTCCAGTGCGCGCCGCCGGCCTGCGGATAGACATGCCAGGCGAAGGCGCGCGAAGCCCACTGCGCGCGTACGAAGGAATCCTCACCACGGACGAAGTTGACCGCGCATTCCCACAGCAGTCGATCGTAGTCATCCTGCGCCAGGAAACGGGTCGCGTGGAGCGACAGGCGGCCACGCACGAACGACGTGCCATGATCGGGTACGTTGCCGCCCGTCCAGCGATCGAGCGTTTCGCTGGCCACGCCTTCGGGCACGACGCATGTGACCGGTGATTCGCCATCGACCCAGGCGTCGAGGAGCGCGGGGAGCGCCGGGTTCGGATAGCAGAACAGCGAGATTCGAATCTCGTCCGAGGCTGCCGGCGGCAGGCCGAGCGATGACCAGAAGGCTCCTCTTGCGGCGCCGTCGCGTCGGAATGAATCGCGCGCGTCGATCACGTCTCGCTCGCGCAGCAGTCCTCCGGTTTTCGGAGTGAACCCGGGAAACCAGAATCGGCGCGTTAACGGCAGCCGCGGGTGCGGCGAGGCAAGCCCGTGCGAGCCTTCGATCCACGATTCGGCGGTGAGGTATTCGAGGATGAACCACGCCGGTGGGGCAGCCGCCCGCGTCATCGCTGCGACATAGGTTTCCGGAAGTCCGCAACCGAATGCCTCGATGACGACTGCGGCGGGGGCCACGGCGGGAAAGGGTTCAGTCCAATGGCGGATCGTTACCGACGCCACTTGCTGTCGATCTCGAGTCCGATCGACAGCAGGGGCGATTGGCGAGAGGGTCGCCAGATCGTCCAGCCAAAGCGTCACGTCGAGTGCATGCTCCTTTGCCAGTTGCCGCGCGAGCCGCCAACAGACGCCGGCGTCGCCGTAGTTGTCGACGACCTTGCAGAAGAGGTGCCAACGGTCGTGTGCGGGCATCGCGGAGCTCATGCATCGGGGCGATTCCCATTATGGCTGCTGGGAGCCGCATAATGCGGGCGAATACAACGGATACGACGCATGGGCGCTTCCGCCGCCGAATCGACATTGACCATCGACGTCATTTCCGACGTCAATGACCAAGGCCGCCTGACCCACTCCGTTGGCGCTTGTGTGAAGCGCCGACCGTGACGCCTGCCAAGCGCCCTCGATCCCTTCGCGCATCCCATCGCATCGTGGCAAAACGCACCACGCAGGTCTTGACGGACAGTGTCTAAATGCGCGCCGTCCTAAGGATGGCCTACCTGTCGATCGCGACGTCGCTCGCGACGATCGCGCTCAAGTTCGGCGCGTACTTCCTGACAGGCTCCGTCAGCCTTTGGTCGGATGCGCTGGAGTCACTGGTCAATCTCGCGGCCGCGCTGGTGGCGCTCGGCGCGCTGGTCGTCGCCGAGCGTCCCGCCGACGAACGTCACACGTATGGCCACGACAAGGCCGAGTACTTCTCGAGCGGCGTCGAAGGTGCGCTGATTCTCGTCGCGGCCGTGTCGATCATCTGGTCGGCGGTCCACCGGCTTGTCGATCCGCAGCCACTCGCGCGCCTCGGCCCGGGCATCGTGATCGCATTCCTCGCCGGTGCGATGAACTTCGCGGCGGCCACGGCTGATGCTCAAGGTCGCGCGCCAGCATGACAGCATCGTGATCGAAGCCGACGCAAGGCACCTGCTTACCGATGTCTGGACGTCGGCCGGAGTTATCGGGGGTCTGCTCGTCGTCGATGGCGACTCCGGGATTGGGCGATCCTCGATCCGCTGATGCCGATCGCGTCGGCATTCACATCGTCATCACCGGTGTCGCCCTGTTGCGTCGGTCCGCGGACGGGTTGATGGACGCCGCGTTGCCGGTCGCGCGAGATTGAACCGCGCCGACGCGCTGATCCGCGCGGGACTGCCGGACGGATACGAGCTTTCATGCGCTGCGAACGCGCAAGGCGGGCGCGCGGCGCTTCCTGGAGTTTCATCTGCGGTCCCGGGAAGATGAGCGTCCTCGAATCGCACGCGTTGTGCGACCGGATCGAAGCGGCGCTCATGGCGCACCTCGCCAAGGCGCAAATCACGATCCATGTCGAGCCGGGCGAGACGCAGGCCCCGCATGGATGAAGCAGTGACGGCGTCAGGCGATCTGCTCCCCCTCGCCGCGCCCCGCGAGGGAGATCGCCGCCCGGAGGTGCGATTCACTCGCTGGAATCAGAATCGCGAGACAATGGCCGGAACTGGCGCCCCATGGTCGTGGTCAGCAGAAGAACCGTGGCGAACCGACGGCGGCCAGAATGGCGGACAGGACGGCTGCCGGCGCTAGGGATGAGGTTGCCCCCGGGTTGCCGCGGGGGCTGGTGCGCTGTCGGAACACTTTGGAGGACGAATCCTTGCTTGGCGAACAGGACGTCTACCTCTTCCGTGAGGGCACTCATGGGCGGCTGCACGCCATGATGGGGTGCCATCTCGACGCGGGCAGCGCCACATTTCGGGTCTGGGCGCCAAATGCCGCTCGCGTGTCGGTCATCGGCGGGTTCAACGGATGGGATCCGCGTGCGCATCCGCTGATTCGACGTGCCGACGATTCCGGCATCTGGGAGGGTTCGGTGGTCGGGGTCAGCCGCGGCGACCCGTACAAGTTCCGCATCGTTTCTGCCGATGGCGGCCACGAGATGGACAAGGCCGATCCGTTCGCGAACTTCGCCGAAGCTCCGCCGTTGACCGCATCGCGCGCCTGGACTCTCGACTACGCGTGGAGCGACGACGCGTGGATGGCAGCGCGATCTACCCCCAACTCCCTCGGCGCGCCGATTTCGATCTACGAAGTCCATCTCGGATCATGGCGACGCGGCGATGATGCCAGCCGGCCGCCTACATACCGCGAGGTCGCACGGCCTCTCGCCGAATATGCCCGCGATCATGGCTTCACGCACGTCGAGCTGATGCCGGTGACCGAGCACCCGTTCTACGGCTCGTGGGGCTACCAGACGACCGGTTACTTCGCGCCGACCGCACGGTACGGAACACCGCAGGATTTCATGTACCTCGTCGATGTGCTGCACGGACATGGCATCGGCGTGATACTCGACTGGGTACCGTCGCACTTTCCGACCGACGCCCATGGCCTTGCCTATTTCGACGGAACGCACCTGTTCGAGCATGCGGACCCGAGGCAAGGCTTTCATACCGAGTGGAACAGCTCGATATTCAACTACGACCGCCATGAGGTGCGGGCGTTCCTGCTGTCGAGCGCGCTGTTCTGGCTCGAGAAGTATCACCTCGACGGCCTGCGCGTGGATGGGGTGGCGTCGATGTTGTATCTGGATTACGGGCGCAAGGACGGCGAGTGGATCCCCAACGCGCACGGCGGCAAGGAGAACCTGGGCGCGATCCAGTTCCTGCGGCACCTTAACGAATCGGTGTACCGGGATCATCCGGACGTGCAGATGATCGCCGAAGAATCGACGGCGTGGCCGATGGTTACGCGCCCTGTGCATCTTGGTGGCCTGGGTTTCGGCATGAAATGGAACATGGGGTGGATGCACGACACGCTCGATTACCTGCGTCAGGAACCGATATACCGCAAGTACCACCACGACCGCCTGACGTTCTCGATCTGGTACGCGTTCTTCGAGAACTTCGTGCTTGCGCTGTCGCATGACGAGGTCGTCCACGGAAAAGGCTCGTTGATCGGCAAGATGCCTGGCGACAGCTGGCAGCAGTTTGCCAATCTCCGCCTTCTGTACGGGTACATGTGGGGACACCCCGGCAAGAAGCTGCTGTTCATGGGGTGTGAATTCGGCCAACGCCGCGAATGGACGCACGAGGGCCAACTCGAGTGGTGGGTGCTCGGTTATCCCGAGCATGCCGGAATGCAACGCTGGGTGGCCGATCTCAACGCGCTGTACCGCAACCTGCCGGCGCTGCACGAGCTCGATTTCGACAAGGCCGGCTTCGAGTGGATCGATTGCCACGATGCAGACGCGAGTGCGATCAGCTTTTTGCGCCGGCCGCGAGCGGGGCCGCCAGTGCTGGTCGTCTGCAATTTCACGCCGGTTCCGCGAACGAACTACGTTGTCGGGCGTGCCTGAAGGCGGATATTGGCGCGAGCTCCTCAACAGTGACGCGGCGATCTATGGCGGAGCCGCCATCGGTAATCTTGGAGGCGTCGAAGCAGCACCGGTGGCGGCGCACGGCCGGTTCCATTCACTGGCGCTTACGCTGCCACCACTGGCGACGGTTTTTCTGAGCCCAGGCGCGCGTTGACGCGACGTCGCGACGGAGATCGACGATGACGAGCCGACGAACGAAGCGCGGCACTTGCGTTCGATGGACGCGCGCGCGCGGTGATCGAGCACGATCGTGCCGGCTGTCGACGGCGGGCGTTTTGCCGTCAAGCGCATTGTCGGCGACCGGGTCGAGGTGGAGGCCGACTGCTTTACCGACGGTCACGACATCGGTGGCGTGCCTGTTGCGCTACCGGCATGACGACGAAGCCGATTGGCGCGAAGCGCCGATGGTTGCGGTGGGCAACGATCGCTGGCGCGGTGCGTTCACGGTCACTGCGCTTGGGCGCTACCGCTATACCGTGACGGCGTGGGTCGACCGCTTCCTGTCGTGGCGGCACGATTTCGCGCGTCGCGTCGATGACGAGGATCTCGCTCATCGCCGGCCGGATCGGCGCCGACCTGATCGAGGCGACGGGGGAACGAGCCTCCGGCGGTGATCGTCGGCGACTCGTCGAATGGGCGGTACGGCTGCGAGACGCGACCGATGCGCACGCGTTGCGCACCGTCGCGATGGACGACGAACTCGCCGCGGTTGCGATACGCCATCCGGATCGTGGCCTCGCCACGACGTTCCCGGTCGAGTTTCCGCTCGTCGTTGATCGCGAGCGTGCGCGGTTTTCGGCGTGGTACGAGGTCTTTCCCGCGTTCCTGCGGCACCGACCCGACACGCACGGTACATTCGGCGACTGCGAGGCGCGTCTTCCGTATGTGGCGAAGATGGGCTTCGACGTGCTCTACCTGCCGCCGATCCATCCGATCGGCCGCGACCGTCGCAAGGGTCGCAACAATTCGGCGGTGACGGCCGCCGACGATGTCGGCAGCCCATGGGCAATCGGAGCCGACCGAGGGCGGCCACAAGGCAGTCCATCCGCAACTCGGGACGCTCGACGACTTCCGGCGGCTGGTCGCCCACGCGACCGAGTTGGGGCTCGAGATCGCGCTCGACGTTGCGTTCCAGTGCGCGCCGGATCACCCGTACGTGGGAGAGCATCCGCCATGGTTTCGCTGGCGCCCGGACGGGCAGGTGCAGTACGCGGAGAATCCGCCGAAGAAGTATCAGGACATCTACCCGTTCGACTTCGAGTCGGAGCGGTGGGTCGAGTTATGGCAGGAGCTCGAGAGCGTCTTCTCGTTCTGGATCGACGAGGGTGTGCGCATCTTTCGAGTCGACAATCCGCATACCAAGCCATTCGCCTTCTGGGAATGGGTGATCGGGCAGATCAAGCGGGAGCACCCGGAGGTGATCTTCCTGTCCGAGGCGTTTACGCGTCCGAAGGTGATGCACCGGCTGGCGAAGCTCGGCTTCACGCAGTCGTACACGTACTTCACGTGGCGCAATACCCGAGCAGGAGCTGACAGACTACTTCACCGAACTGACGCGCGGTCCCGGGCGCGACTATTTCCGTCCCAATTGCTGGCCGAACACTCCTGACATCCTGTCGGAGTACCTTCAATTTGGCGGCCGCGCCGCATTCATGGCGCGATTCGTCCTGGCAGCCACGCTGTCGGCCAATTACGGCGTTTACGGCCCGGCCTTCGAGCTGCAGGAGCATCTGCCGCGCGAGCCCGGCTCCGAAGAGTATCTCGACTCGGAGAAGTACCAGCTGCGCCACTGGGATCTCGAACGCGCCGACAGCCTTGCCGGGTTCATCGCGCGCGTCAACGCCGCGCGCCGCGCAAACCCCGCGCTGCAACACGATGGCGGCCTCCGTTTCTTCCCGACCGACAACGAAGCATTGATCTGTTACGCCAAGATCGCCGAAGGGGCGGCCAACGTCGTACTGGTCGTCGTGAATCTCGATCCACATCACGTGCAGTCGGGATGGGTGACGATCGATCTCGCCGCGCTCGGCGTCGACGCCGACCGGGCGTTCCAGGTTCACGATGTGCTCACCGACTCCCGCTTCCTGTGGAGTGGCCCGCGCAACTACCTGCGCCTCGACCCGGAGCGGGCACCCGCCCATATCTTCCGTCTGCGGCACCGCATACGCACCGAGCGCGATTTCGACTACTTCCTGTAGGAGCAGGCATGGCGGAATCCACGACGAAGACATCGACGCCGCCCGTCGCCACCGCTTCGGGCGGCGACGCCTACTGGTACAAGGATGCGGTCGTGTATCAGATGCACGTCAAGGCTTTCTTCGATTCGAACGACGACGGAATCGGCGATTTTCGCGGGCTCACGGAAAAGCTCGACTACGTCAAGGATCTCGGCGTCAATACGATCTGGCTGCTGCCGTTCTATCCGTCGCCGCTGCGCGACGACGGCTACGATGTCGCCGATTACCACAACGTTCATCCCGCGTACGGGACACGCTCGCGAGTTCCGGCAGTTCGTGCACGAGGCGCACCGCCGCGGCCTGCGCGTCATCACCGAGCTCATCGTCAACCACACGTCGGATCAGCACCCCTGGTTCCAGGCCGCGCGTCGCGCGCCCAAGGGCTCGTCCAAGCGGAACTACTACGTCTGGAGCGACGACCCGAACAAATACAGCGGGACGAGGGTCATCTTCACCGATACCGAGAAATCGAACTGGACATGGGACGAAAGCGCCGGGGCCTACTACTGGCACCGGTTCTTCAGCCATCAGCCTGACCTCAATTTCGACCATCCGCAGGTGCTGAGGGCAATCTTCCGCGTGATGCGTTTCTGGCTCGACATGGGTGTGGACGGGTTCAGGCTCGACGCCATTCCCTACCTGTGCGAGCGCGAGGGGACCAACAATGAGAATCTCCCCGAAACGCACGCTGTCCTGAAACAGCTCCGCAGGCTGGTCGACGCGCACTATCCGAACCGGCTGTTGCTGGCGGAGGCCAACCAATGGCCCGAGGACGTTCGCGAGTACTTCGGCGACGGCGACGAGTGTCACATGGCATACCATTTCCCGCTGATGCCGCGCATGTACATGGGGATCGCCCAGGAGGATCGCTACCCGATCACCGAGATCATGCAGCAGACGCCGGACATTCCCGAAAGTTGCCAGTGGGCGATCTTCCTCCGCAACCACGACGAACTCACGCTGGAAATGGTCACCCACAAGGAGCGCGACTACATGTACCAGATGTATGCCGCGGATCTCCGCGCGCGCATCAACGTGGGCATCCGACGCCGGCTGGCCCCGCTTCTCGAAAACGACGTCGCGCGGATCAAGCTGATGAACAGCCTGCTGCTTTCGATGCGCGGATCGCCGACCCTGTATTACGGCGACGAGATCGGCATGGGCGACAACATCTACCTTGGCGACCGCGACGGAGTGCGTACGCCGATGCAGTGGCGGCCGGAACGCAATGCCGGATTTTCCCGCGCCGACCCGCAGCGACTGTATTTGCCGCCGATCATGGATCCGATCTACGGATACGAGGCGGTCAACGTCGAAGCGCAGAATCGCGAACCTTCGTCGTTGCTCAATTGGACGCGCCGCATGCTGGCGGTGCGTTCCACGTTCGGCGTATTCGGGCGCGGCACGCTTTCCTTCCTGAAGCCCGGGAACCGGAAGATCCTCGCGTACCTGCGCGAGTACGGGGAGGAAATCATCCTGTGCGTCGCGAATCTCGCGCGCTCCGCCCAGCCGGTCGAGCTGGACCTCGCGCGTTTCAAGGGGCGGGTGCCCGTCGAGCTCTTGGGGCGCACCGCGTTTCCCCCAATCGGCGACCTGCCGTATCTGCTGACGCTCGCCAGTCACGGCTTCCTCTGGTTCCGGTTGGCGGCGGGCGAGGATGTCCCCGCTTGGCACGAGGAGCGGTTTCCTCCGGACGAGCTGACAGTGCTCGTCCTGTTCGACGGATGGGCGAGTCTCTTCCGGGACCGTGTCGTGCCGTGGCGCATCGCGATGTCGGAGAAAGTTCGCGCCCAGCTCGAGCGTGAAGCGCTGCCGGCGTTCGTCGCGGGACGCCGGTGGTACGCGGCGAAGGGAGAGCCGGTGAACCGCGTCGTCTTTGTCGACCACGTCGAATGGAACACACTCGGCCGAAGCTGGCTCGTCACACTCGCGCGGGTCGAGCGCGCCGGAGGCGAAGGCGAGACCTATTTCCTGCCACTGACGTTGGCGTGGGAGGACCACGACGAGGAGCGACTACGCGCGCTCGCGCCGCTCACCGTGGCGAAGGTACGCCAGCAGGCGCAGGTAGGGATCCTCGCCGACGCCTTCGGTGACGAAGCTTTCTGTCGTGCACTGGTGACCGCGATCGGCGCGGGCGAGCAGGTGAAATCGGCGCACGGCGTGCTGCTATTCAGGCCGACCCGTGCATTCCCCGGAATCGCGGGAACCACCCATGAGGATCTGCACGTCGCCCTGCCCGGAGCGCAGAGCAGCAACACAATCGTCATGCTTGGCGAGCGCCTCTTCCTGAAAGCCTATCGACGCCTGCACGCCGGCGCGAACCCGGAGGTCGAGATCGGTCGCTTCCTGACCGACGTCGTGCACTTTCCGAACTGCGTTCCGGTCGCTGGCAGCGTCGAGTACTCGGCCGCCGACGGCCGGACGACGACGCTCGCACTCCTGCAGGCCTACGTCGACAACCAGGGCGACGGGTGGGAGTACACGCTCAACTATCTCGATCGATTCTTCGAGCTGTCCAAGGCGCAGATCGACGCCACGGCGACGGCCGCCGACGTGCATGGCGGCTACCTCGAGCTCATCCGAAAGCTCGGCACGCGCACGGCGGAATTGCACGCGGTTCTTGCCCGGAAGACCGGCGATCCCGCATTCGATCCGGAGCCCACGCTGCCCGCCGACGTGGCGGGCTGGACCCGGCGGGTGCGCGCGGAAGCGACCATCGCGCTCGACCTGCTCGAACGGCGGCGCGCGGCGCTGCCGGGGGCCGCGGGCCAGGACGCGCGTCGCGTGCTTGCGCGGCGCGCGGAAATTCTCGCGCGGATCGACGCGCACGCCGGCGATCGCGTCGCCGCTTCCAAGACGCGCCTGCACGGCGATTTTCACCTGGGTCAAGTGCTGTTGGTGGAGAACGATTTTGTGATCACCGATTTCGAAGGCGAGCCCATGCGGACGCCGGCGGAACGTACGCAGAAACTGTCACCGTTGAAGGACGTCGCAGGCATGGTCCGCTCGTTCGACTATGCAATGCACGCGGCGCTCTTCCGGCTCGGCCCTGAACGCCCCGAGACGTTGGCACAGCTGGAAAGCGTCGGTCGTCAGTGGCGGGCGCAGGCGCGGCAGATCTTTTTCGACGCGTACGATGATGTCGCCCGCACGGCGGGGCTTGCGTCGCCGCGCGCGGAAATGCACGGATTGCTCGAGCTCCTGCTGTTGGAGAAGGCGTTCTACGAGCTGAAATACGAGATCGACAATCGCCCGGATTGGGTGCGCGTCCCGCTGCGCGGCCTGTCCGAAATCCTGGATCCCGGTATCTGACGCCCGGAGCGGGCCCGCGGCGCCGCCGGTTGCGCATTCGTAGGTCACCTGTCGATTGGAGGAAGCGATGGAGAACATGGAAATGCTGCTCGAACCCATTCGCACATCATTGCACCAGGTGGGCGAATTCCTGCCGAGAGTGCTGCTCGCGCTGGCCGTGCTGCTCGCCGGCTGGCTTCTGGCGAAAGCGGTCCGGTTCGCGATCGTGAAGACGCTCCGAACGTTCAATTTCAACGTCGTGACGGAGAAGGCCGGAGTCGACAAGTTTCTGCAGCAGGGCGGCGGTGCGATCGACACGACGGGCGTCCTCGGACTGCTGTTCTACTGGCTGGTGATCCTCGCCGCACTGATGGTTGCATTCAACAGCATGGGGCTCACCTATGTGACCGAACTCATCGGGCGGATCGTGCTCTTCGTGCCGAAAGTCATGGTGGCCGTGCTCGTTCTCGCCTTCGGCGCCTATTTCGCCCGTTTCATAGGGACTGCATTGACGACCTATTGCAGGAACGTCGGCATGGGCGGCGCGGAGGCGCTCGGGGCGTTCGCCTTTTACGCAATCATGATCTTCGTGATTCTGATTGCGCTCGACCAGCTCGGTCTTGGTGAAATCATTCGGCAGACATTTCTTATCATCGTAGCCGCCGCGGCACTGGGGCTGGCACTCGCCTTCGGACTCGGCGGCCGGAAGCGCGCCGCGGAATTGCTCGAGCACTGGGCGCGCCCCAAGGACGCCGAGAAAGACGCCCGCGGGCACGCGACACCCCGATTCTGAACCGGGCGGCGCGCAACCCGCCCCGCGAGGCGCCGCCCGGAACGCGTCGCGGGGGAGCGGGCGCGGTGCTACATTCTCATCTGAATGAGCGCGCAGCACAGTCGAGCGGCGATTCCGGATTTGATCGACGAGTGCACGTCGCGCTCGATCGATCTGCTCCGCCGCAACCTGTCTTCGCGCGGGATACTCGCGGCGACGCCTGGGCCGCGCGCCCGTGCGCGCGGCTATACGGCGGTCTTCGGGCGCGACGCCGCGGTGTGCGCAATCGGGATGGCGCTCTCCGGGGACGCCGAGCTCGAACGCGAAGCGGCGACCGGTCTGCTCACCCTCGCGGCTCATCAGGCGCGGAACGGACAAATCCCGAAATTCGTCGACGCGGACCGCGCCGAGGCGGACTTCTGGTATCTCGGCTGCATCGATTCGACGCTGTGGTGGCTCATCGCGATCGCGTTCCTCGATCGCCGGCGGCCGTGGCCCGGCCTGCGCAGGCGGCTCGCGAGCCGCGTGGCCGACGCCGTCCGCTGGCTCGAATGTCAGGAGCATCAGCGCTTTTTCCTGCTTCAGCAGAATGAGGCGAGCGACTGGGCCGACATCATGCCGCGCTCGGGATATGTGCTGTACACGAACGCGCTGTGGCATCTGGTGAAAGGCCTGTACCGCCTTCCGCGATGCGCCGAGACGCGCGCGAGCTTCAATCAGCTCTTCCACCCCTTCTCGGCGAAGCTCGCCGAGTATCGTCGTGCGCAACTCCTCGTCAGCTACGTGACGAGCAAAGCGCGCCACCGCGAACTCTTTCTGAGCTTCGTCAATTTTTCCTTCTGGGGCGACGAGGGCGATGTCTTCGGCAATGTGCTCGCGCTTCTTTGCGGACTGGCGGATGTGCGCGCGACGAGGCGCACGCTCAACGCACTGGAAAGGGCCGGCGTGCACGAACCGTACCCGGTGCGTACCGTCTGCGAGCCGATCGTCGCCGAGAGTCGCCTTTGGCGGCCCTACATGTCGCGCCATCGCCAGAACCTCCCATGGCAGTACCACAATGGCGGTATCTGGCCGTTCGTCGGCGGGTTCTGGGTAGCGGCGCTCGCCGAATCCGGCAGGATGGCGAAGGCGCGTCACGAGCTCATCAAGCTGGCACGCGTCAATGCGCTGAACGGTTGGCAATTCAACGAGTGGCTGCATGGCGAAACACTCGCGCCGCGCGGCATGCCCGGGCAGTCGTGGAACGCCGCGGCGTTCCTGGTTGCGCGCCACGCGGTGCAATCCGGCTGGGCTCTCTTTCCAATCAGCGCACGCGAGCGGCGAGACGCCGGCTGATCGTGCCCGGCGGATGGATCAACGTATACGCGACGTTGTCGGATCCGTCGCGGTGACCGCGGAAGCGAGCCAACGGCGGACCGCGGTCACGTCCGCCAACCGGTAACGCGCGCCGGAGCGACCCGGTCCAACCTTGACGGCCCAGCCGCCGATTCGGTCGATGGCGGCGAATCCGTGCTCGTCGCTCAAGTCGTCGCCGAGGAACACGGGCACGCGCCCGCGGAACGGCGGCTCGGCCATGAATTCGAGGATCGCCGAGCCTTTGTCGCGGCCCGCCGGCTTGATCTCGAGTATTCCCTTCCCGGGTTGGAGCCGCCACGCCGCGCTGACCGTGGTACTTGCCAACTGCGCGCGCAGGGTCCGGTGCACGAGCGAAGCGAGGCCCGGGGCGAGCCGGTAGTGCAACGCCAGCGTCGCGCCCTTGTCCTCGAAGAGCAATCCCTCGTACCGCGCGGCGAACCGGGCCAGCTCGCCGCGGAGTCGCTTCAGCCCGAGCATCGAGGCTTCATGGATGTGCATCGACCCGTCGGCAGCGCGTCGCTCCAGACCGTGCTGACCGGCGACCGGGAGCGAGAGCTCGGGAAACAGGCGGTCGGCGTCGGCGATCGCCCGACCGGTGACCAATGCGATAGCGCCGCCGAGTTCGTCGGCGAGCTCGGGCAAGAGCGCGGTGACGCGACGATCGACGCGGACGCGATCCGGCGTCGCTGCGAGGTCGAGCAGCGTACCGTCGATGTCGAGAAACAGCGCGCAATGCGCGCCTAGGGGTGGTGGGTGTCCGATCCGGGGCGCGCGGCGCTGCTTCGAGGCTTGCGCGCGCGCCGTGCGTTCAGCCATGGCGGGCCACGTCCTCGGTCACGTGGAACCGGCCCCGCTGCCGCATCACCGCCGCATCGAGCAGCATCCTCCCGGCCCACCGGTAGACATTGAATTCACGGACCACGCCGCGCATGAATCGCATGCGGTCGCGCTGTTCGTCGGCGGGCATGGTCAATGCCAGATGAAGCGCGGCCGCGCACTGGTCGGCATCGTAGGGATTCACGACGAGCGCCTCGGGCAACTCGCGCGACGCACCGGCGAACTGGGAAAGGATCAGCACACCCTGTTCGTCGTCACGCGCGGCGACGAACTCCTTCGCGACGAGATTCATCCCGTCGTGCAGACTGCTGACGAAGCACAGGTCGGCGGCTCGATGATGCTCGTAGACGGAATCGGGTTCGTGATGCTCGGCGAGAAGAATGATCGGCGGGTGCTTCGCATTGGGAAAGCGCTTGTTGATCTCGGCCGCCCGAGCACGCACGTGCGTCGCATAGTCGCGGTATTCGTCGATCGTGGTGCGGCTCGGCGCGGCGATCTGCACGAACGAGAAGCGACCGACCCACCGGGGCTCCATTTCGAGCAGCCGCGCGACGGCATTGAAGCGCTCGATGATGCCCTTCGTGTAGTCGAGGCGGTCGATCCCGATGCCGAGCAGGTGGCCCGACGGCAGCTTCAGGCGCTCGCGCACGGCACGCCGCGCGTCAACGATGTTCTTCGCGGTGGCAAGCGGCGCCGGCGGCCACTCGATCGAGATCGGGTAACGATGCACGGCGGTCGTCTGCCCCCGACAGGTGATCGTGAACGATTCACGGTCCACGCGTGCTTCGAGCTGGCGATCGACCGTGTCGAGGAAGTTGTTGCAGTGGAACTGCGTGTGGAAGCCGATGATGCTGCTCCCCAATAGCCCGTAGAGCAGTTCGATGCGCGACGGGCAGATGGCGAACGCTTCGGGATTCGGCCAGGGGATGTGCCAGAACGTGATGATCGTCGCGCCCGGTAGCCGTTCGCGGATCATCTGCGGCAGCAGCGCGAAATGGTAGTCCTGGACCAGGACGACGGGATCCTTGGTCTTGGATTCCGCGACGACAGCGTCGGCGAACCTTGCATTGACGTTGCGATAGTGTTCGAAATCACTCGAACGGAACGTCGGGCGCACGTGCGCGATATGGCATAGCGGCCAAAGGCCCTCGTTGGCAAACCCGGCGTAGTACCCGCTCTCTTCCTCCTTCGTGAGCCAGATTCGCCGAAGCTGGTAGATCGGATGTTCGGGCGGCACCGCGACGCGATCGAACTTGATCGACCGTCTCCTTGTCGGCGGATCCGCTGCCGTGCGCGATCCACGTGCCCGAGCACGCGCGCATCACGGGCTCGAGCGCGGTCACGAGGCCGCTGGCGGGATGCTGCAGTCGGATCCCTTCGGGCGTGCGCGTGTGGATGTACGGTTCCCGATTGGCCACGACGATGACGTCGTTGCCGTGCAGCTCGCTCCGCAACGTCGCGCGAAGCGCCTGCTGATCCCAGATGCGCTGGCTGCCGTCGAGCGGCCGGTATTGGCGCTCCAGATCGCGGATCAGCTCGCGCAGGTCACGCGCGATCGGCCGCAGCTCCGGGGCGGTCATGGCCCGGGACGGTCGCAGGATGCCCTCGCCGCGCAGCAGCGCGCGCAACCCCTGCACCCAGCCGCGCCACGACAGCTGCGCGATGACGACGGTGATCAGCGCGATCGCGGCGCTCAGCGCCGCGAAGAAATAGAAAAGGTATCGGCGCGTCTCCTCGCTGCGGCGAGCGACGAAGCTCATGTCGTGGACGAGCACGAGCTGCGTCCCCGGAAGCGCCTCGCTGTCGACGGGACGGGCGGCGACATGGAGTGGCCCTCGCGGCGTCTGCAGCACCTGCTTGCCGCTTTCCGGATCGGCATACGACCGCAAGCGACGCGCAGCTGATTTCGCGCGGGAAATTGAGCGTCGCGATCGGTTCGGAACCAGCGTCCAGGCAAAGGCCCACGCCGTACAGCCGTTCGTCCTGCAACATCCGGTTGAAAAAAGCGGAGATCCGAGGCCGGATCGTGTCGGAACGAGGCGTTGACATCTGCTCCTGGACGGTCGCGGCGATGAGGCTCGAGCGGATGTCGAGATCGCGCACGAACCAGCGCAACATCAGCGAATCGGCGAGCGGGACGGAGATGTATGCGAACGCGCCGAGCGCAATCAGCAGGGGTATGACGAATCGCAGCGAGAGTCGCACGAGATTGTATTCGACGGATTCGAGCCGGACGATTCTACGCGCAGCTGGCGCGGGGATCGACAAGCCGGCTCGTGCTGGCGCCGCTCTTTACGAGGGACCGCGAACTGGCCGAGATTCCGCTGGACGTCCGGGCGCAGGTGTCGACGTGCCGCCGGGACTCGTGCGCTACGACACGACGCTGGCGCCGTAGCCGCCGACGAGCAAGCGTCCCTTCGCAAAGCGCTCGATGGAGTACGGCGCGAGCGGAAGATCGGGGACCATCCCGAGCGCCGATTGTGCGACGAGGCGACCGACCATCGGCGACAGCTTGAAACCATGGCCGGAGAATCCGAACGCCACCTCAAGGCCCGCGATTCCCGGCAGCGGCCCCAGGATCGGGTTCCAGTCGGGCGTCACGTCGTAGACACCGGTCCACGACTGCGCGAGCCCCGCGTCCGCGAATGCGGGAATCCGCCGCCCGAGCTTTTCGCCGACGTCGGCAACGTGGTCGAGCGACACGTCGGCCTGCTCGAGGTCCGGCTCGCGAAGCGGCTCGCCGTCGCCGGTGTCGCCGATCAGCAGTTGCCGTCCGCCGTAGCTGCGGAAGTAGATGCCGCCGGGCGGGACCCAGTCCATGACGACGGGCAGCTCCGGCGGGTACGGCGTCGCGGCTTCGAGCGTGATGACGGCGTGGCGCGACAGCGCGAGCGGGACGTCGATGCCGGTCCATTGCGCGATCTCGCGCGACCACATGTTCTGCGCGCTGACGACGACGCCCGCGACGATCGCTTCCCTGCGACGTCTCGACGCCGTGACGCGCGCACCGTCACGAAGGAGGCCCGTGACGGCGACGCCTTCGCGTACGTCGCGCCACGTCGGCGGGCCGATCGCGCACGTACGCCGATAGCGTCATGTACGCGTCGGCGTAACCGGCGCCGGGCTCCCATCCGATCACCGGGCCGTCGCCGAGGTCGAGCAGCGGATGGATGCGCCGCGCGGCGTCGACGCCGATCTCCTCCGCGTGAAACGCCGGCTCCGCGCTGGACCGCGAGCGTCGCGCGCAATGCCGTCGCGCGCTCGCCGTCGGGCGCGATCAGCATGAGTCCGCAGCGGTTGAGCCCGCAATCGGCATCCTCGTCGTCCAGGTAGCGCGGGAAATCGGCGAACACATCGAGCGCGGCCCGCGCGAGCGCGACGTTTTCCGCCACCGAGTAGTGCGTGCGCACGATGCACGACGACTGTGCCGTCGTTCCCCCGCCGAGCTCTCCGCGTTCGAGCAGGAGCACGCGCCCCGCATCGAGGCGCGCGAGATGACACGCGATCGACGTGCCGATGACGCCGCCGCCGATCACGATCGCGTCGAACTGCTCCATGGGTTTCCAGCCAACTACGCGTGGACACACGGAATCGCGTTCATCACTTTTTCGCGCGCCCTTCGAGCTTAGCACGCACGCGCTTCGAACTCGCGACCGCAATCGCGTCGATCCATGGCATCCTTCGCCACGCGCGGCCGAGGGAATCGACGCATGGCCGCAACTCGAGAAGGATCGGTCATGACCGCTGCTCCCGGAATCGCCACCCGTGCTCTCGTCACCGCGATCGTCGCGATATCACTGAATCCGGGCTCGGGGTCCTTGCTGCCGACGCTGCGCCACCGGTGCCGCGCCTCGGCATCGCCGCGCATCGGCCTCGCGCTCTCCGGCGGCGGCGCGCGCGGCATCGCGCACGTCGGCGTGCTCAAGGTCCTGGAGGAAATGCGGGTCCCGATCTACTGCGTGACCGGCACGAGCATGGGCGCCATCGTCGGCGGCACGTTCGCCGCGGGCACGCCGCCGGCGGAGATGGAGAAGATCGTCCTCGCGGCCAACTGGGACGAGGTCTTCCGCGACCGGCCGCCGCGCGACGGAGATCGCGGTCCGGCGCAAGGTCGACGATTACAAGACGCTGTTCGCGCCGGAGTACGGCGTGAAGGACGGCGGGCTGGCGTTGCCCAAGGGCGTCATCGCGGGCGTCTCGATCGAGTCGTTCTTCCGGGTGCTGGCCGACGCCGGCCTTCGGCGATCACCGATTTCAGCAAGCTTCCCATTCCGTTCCGGGCGATGGCCACCGACATCGAGACCGGCGAATCGGTCGTGCTCGACCACGGCAGCCTCGCGCAGGCGATGCGCGCGAGCATGTCGGTTCCCGGCGCGATCGCGCCGGTCGAGATCGACGGCCGGCTGCTGGTCGACGGCGGCATCGCCAACAACCTGCCGATCGACGAGGCGCGCAAGCTGTGCGCCGACGTCGTCATCGCGGTCAACATCTCCACGCCGCCGCTGAAGCGCGAGGAAATCACGTCCGCGCTCACCGTCAGCGCGCAGCTCCTCAATTTCCTCGGCAAGCAGACGGTCGACGACCAGCTGAAGAGCCTGCGGCGGCAAGGACGTGCTGATCGCGCCGGACCTGGGCGACATCTCCGCGGGCAGGTTCGAGCGCTCCGCCGACGCGATCAGGATCGGCGAGGAGGCGACGCGCGCGATGGCCGATTCGCTCAAGCGCTACAGCCTGCCGCCGGAGCAGTACGCGGCGTTGCGCGCGACGCAGGTCGCCGAGGCCAAGGCGCTCGGCACGGTCGACGAGATCCGCTTCGAAGGGCTGGAGCGCACGAATCCGGAGGTGCTGCGCGCGCTGGTCGAGAGCAAGCCCGGCGAGCCGCTGTCGGAGGAGAAGATCGGCGCCGATCTGCGGCGCATCTACGGGACGCGGCGATTTCGAGAGCATCGGCTACCACATCACGCGGGGACACCGGCCCGCGCGCGATGGTCATCGAGCCGAGGGAGAAGTCGTGGGGGCCCGACTACCTGCGCTTCGGCCTCGGCCTCGCGAGCGACTTCCAGGGCGACAATGCGTTCAACGCTGCTGGTCCAGTACCGCAAGACCTGGCTCAACCGCCTGGGCGGCGAGTGGCTGACCGAGGGCCAGGTCGGGCAGGACACGCATCTGTGGAGCGAGTTCTACCAGCCCGTGGACGAGACCGGCCGCTGGTTCGTCGCGCCCTACGGCAAGATCGGTCAGGCAGACGCGCGGCGTCTTCGCCGGCGACGACAAGGTCGCCGATTATCTCGTGCGGCGTGGGACAGGTCGGGCTCGACGGCGGCGCGGTTCTCGGCACTTGGGGACAGCTGCGAGCCGGACCGGTGTGGTCGCGGGTCGACGCGCGCGTCGACACGGGTTCTCCCGTCCTGCCGTCGGTCAAGGAAACGACGGCGGGGCTCCGGGCGCTGCTGTTCGTCGACCAGACCGACCATGCCTTTTTTCCGAATCACGGCTTTGGGGCGGACGGCACGGCCTACGCCGCGATGACGTCGTTCGGATCGGCCCTCAATTACCAGCGGCTCGAAGGGCGGATTCGCGGAGCGTGGAGCTGGGGTCCCCATACGCTGAACTACTCTGTCGGCTGGCGGAACCGACCTCGGTTCGGACATGCCGGCCTACGAATCCTTCACGCTGGGCGGCCCGCTGCGCCTGTCGGGCTACCGCGTCAACCAGTTCGCGGGACGCGAATATGAGTTCGGCCGCCTGATGTACTACAACCGGGTGCTTCCGCTGCCCGACCTTCTGGGGTCCGGTGTCTACGTGGGTGGCTCGGTCGAAGTGGGACGAATGACCGATCGGTTCGACGGCCTGCCCTCGGCGGGCACGCTGTGGTCCGGATCGGTTTTCCTGGGTGCGGACACGTCCGCCGGCCCCGCGTATCTGGGCTTCGGTTTCGGCAAAGCCGGAAACTGGAGCCTGTACATGCTGCTCGGCGCGCCGTGATCCGCGGGGTCGCTTTCGGACGCAAAAGGTTCCCGCCGACGCGGCATGAGGAGGCGCTAGCGAGATTCCGCCGTCTCGCTCTCGTGCCATCGCGACAGAGTGGCACGTGAAATCCAGACGGTCGCTGCGAACAGCGCGACGCCGGTCACCGCAATCAGGAAGAGCGCGGCGAAGAGCCGCGGGATGTTGAGCTGCATTCCCGCGAGCAGGATCTGGTAGGCGAGTCCGGCGCCCTGGCCTCCGGTACCTGCGACAAACTCGGCGACGACGGCGCCGATCAGCGACAGGCCGCTCGCGATGCGCAGGCCGCCGAAGAAATACGGCAATGCACTCGGCACGCGCAATCGCACCAGAATCTGCCAGCGGCTCGCGCGGCACATGCGGAAGAGGTCGACGAGGCCGGTGTCGACGCTGCGCAAGCCCAGCGTCGTGTTGGAGATGATCGGGAAGATGGCGACCACGACCGCGCACAGCACGAGCGCGATGCGAGTGTCCTTCACCCAGATGATGATGAGCGGTGCGATCGCGACGATCGGCGTCACCTGCAGCAGCACCGCGTAGGGGAAAAGGCTCATCTCGATCCAGCGGCTTTGGACGAAGAGCAGCGCCACCAGCGTCCCCACGAACGTTGCGATCGCGAGCGCGGTCAGCGCGATGCCGAGCGTGACGGCGAGCGAGTCGGTCAGGAGCGCGCGATCGGCGATGAGGGTGCGAAGCACGGTCGCCGGCGACGGGACGATGTACGCCGGCACCTCGTAGATCATGACGAGCGCCTGCCAGGCAGCGACCAGCAGCGCGGCGATCAGCGTCGGCGCGGCGATGCGCAGGATCCGCGATGGCGTGTCGTCGCTCCTCACCGCGCCAACGCTCGCAAGTCGGTCAGCGTGCCCGCGCCGGCTTCGGCGACGAGCGCCGAAAGCCGCTGGCAGTGGCGGACGAACTCCGGGGAAACACGGAACGCGTCACCACGCGGAAAGGGTTCGTCGATCGCAACGTCTGCGATGATGCGTCCGGGGCGCGGCCCCATCACCGCGACGCGCGTGGAAAGAAACACGGCTTCGTAGATGCTGTGGGTGACGAACACGACGGTGAGGCCGCGCGCTGTCCACAGCGTCGCGAGTTCGTTGTCGAGTCGTTGTCGGGTGAATTCGTCCAGCGCCCCGAACGGCTCGTCCATCAGCAGCAGGTCGGGTGACGTGGCGAGCGCACGCGCAATCGACGCGCGCATCTGCATGCCGCCGGAGAGCTCGCGCGGATAATGCCGCGCGAACTCCGCGAGTCCGACCAGTTCGAGCGCGGCGGCTGCGTACCGCGTCGCGGCGGCGCGCCCGGTGCCGGCGAGGTCGAGCGGCAGCCGGACGTTCGTCTCGACGCGAGACCACGGCATCAGCGTCGGCGCCTGGAATACGAACGCGAATCGCCGTCCGGGTCCGCCCGTGGTCGACAGATCGCCGCCCCACCATCGAAGCGCTCCTGCACTGGGCACGATGAGCCCGGCGATAAGGTTGAGGAGGGTCGTCTTGCCGCAGCCCGAAGGGCCGAGGAGCGTCAGGAACTCGCCGCGGCGGACATCGAGGTCCACGGGGGCGAGCGCGCGCGTGCCGTTCGAATAGGCCTTCTCGGCGGCTTTGATCGCAACGACAGGGGCGACATAGGCCGCGTGGACGGGGAGAGCCGAGATCAGGGTGGGATCCTCACGTCCTTGACGATCGAAAGCGTGTAGGCCGACGCGTAGTCGACGTTTGCCTTGACGAGTCCGGCCGCTCTCAGGAATTCGAGCGTTTGCTGCCAGCGCCTGTCGGTCATCGTCAGCAGTCCAGCGTCTGCCGTGTCGGTGCCGGTGACGATCGCATATTCGTTCATCTTGCGATGCCCATAGGCGAGGAGTTCGTCCGACATCTGGGGATTGTCGCGCTTGATCAATGCGTTGCCCTGCGCGGGATCGGCGAGATAGCTCTTCCATCCTTCCGCGGACGCGCGGACGAATCGCTTCAGTGCATCGTTGCGTTTCGCCAGCGCGTCGCGGCGAACCGCGAGGACTTCGGAATAGGGCGGGTATCCCAACTCGGCGAGCAGGAACACCACCGGCTTCACGCCGCCCTTCTCGATCGAGAACGGCTCGGACGTCGCGAATCCCTGTTGCGAAAGGTTCGGGTCGACGAGAAAAGGCTGAACGCTGAACGCGTAGGGGCGTTTCTGGTCGTCGGCGAATCCGTAACGCTGTTTGAGCCATGGCCAGAACGTCGTGTTGGCGGCTGCGCCCACGGCGATCGGCTTGCCCTTGAGATCCTCGAGCTTCGCCACGCCGGGGTGCGCGATGATCACGGTCGGATTCTTCTGGAACGTCGCGGCGATCGCGGTGACCGGCACGTTCTGCTCCGTCGCCGAAAGCACCTGGAGTGCGTCGGCCATCACGATGTCGATCTGCCCGGCGGCGAGGAGCTGCAGACCGTTGACCTGCGGTCCGCCCATCCGGATCGTCACGTCGAGTCCGTGTTTGCGGTAGATCCCTTCCGCGACCGCCTGATAGAACCCCCCGTGTTCGGCCTGCGCGAGCCAATCGGTGGCGAAGACGAGGCGGTCCACCGGCTGCGCGTGGACGGCGATCGCCGACCCGACGTAGAGGACCGCGATCGATAGGCAGGACGCGAGGCGATTCATGCGGACCGCGATCACCGACCCGACACGGACGGCCGCTATCGACATGCAGCGCGCGAGGCGTTTCATCGAAGTCCTCCGGCAAATGCGATCGTTGGACGTGGTGCAGGTGACATTATGCGCAGGTTCGCGGACGGGCGCCGGGCTCGTTTCCGGCGTCCGAAAACGGCGAGTCTCGCCTCGTGACCGCTGGCATAATTCGTCCATGCCACTCGATCCCGACGCCTGTTACCGCGCCCTCGCGACGCACGATGCGCGTTTCGACGGTCGATTTTTCGTCGGCGTGTCGTCGACGCGCGTCTATTGCAGGCCGGTCTGCACGGTGCGCGTGCCTCGCCGCGAGAACTGCCATTTCTTCGCCAGCGCGGCGGCCGCCGAAGTCGAGGGCTATCGGCCGTGCTTGCGCTGCCGCCCCGAGCTCGCGCCCGGCAATGCAAGCGTCGACGCGATCGCGCGTCTGGCGCAGGGCGCCGTCGATCTCATCGAGAACGGCGTGCTCGATGATGGCGGCATCGAACACCTGTCGGCGCGGGTCGGCGTGACAAGCCGCCACCTGCGGCGGATCTTCGACACGGAGTTCGGTGTGTCGCCGATCGAATATGCGCAGACGCAGCGCCTGCTCCTCGCAAAGCGGCTGCTGACCGACACGGCGTTGCCGGTCACCGAGATCGCGCATGCCAGCGGCTTCGCGAGCGTGCGGCGCTTCAACGCGCTGTTCAAGGCGAGGTATCGGATGCCTCCGGGTCGGTTGCGCGTCGCGAGGGGCGACGGCGCACTTCCCGTCGCGCTCGCGTTCGAGCTTGCGTTTCGGCCGCCGTACGACTGGGAATCGATGCTTGCGTTCCTGCGCGATCGCGCGATCGACGGGGTCGAGAACGTGACGAGCGACGCGTATGCGCGGACGGTTTCGATTGCGCACCGTGGCGCGCTGCACGTCGGCCGCATCGAAGTTCGGCACGCACGGCGCAGGTCGGCGCTCTCCGTTTCGGTGTCGCCGTCGCTCGCACGGGCTGTACCGGCAGTGTTGTCGCGGGTCAAGCATGCGTTCGACCTCGCCTGTGATCCCGTCGTGGTCTCGGCGGCGCTCGGTCCGCTGGCCGCTGCGCATCCCGGGTTGCGGGTTCCCGGTACCGTGGACGGTTTCGAGCTCGCCGTCCGCGCCATCATCGGCCAGCAGATATCGATCGGCGCGGCGCGCACGATGCTCGGCCGAATCACGCGTGCATTCGGTGAGGCGCTCGGGACCGGCGAGGACGATTCGCTGGTGCGGCGGTTTCCCGCCGCGGCGCGCATCGCGACCTTGGCAGCGGATGACATCGTCGCGCTCGGCGTGACCCGCGCGCGGGCTCGAACCCTCATCGCGTTGGCGGCAGCGGTCGACTCGCGCCGGATACGGCTCGAGTCCGAGAGCGACGTCGAGGTGACCGTCGATGGCCTCACGGCGCTGCCCGGGATCGGGAACTGGACCGCGAGCTATATCGCGATGCGCGCGTTGCGCTGGCCGGATGCATTCCTCGCCAACGACCTCGTCGTCCTGAAGGCGCTCGGCGAGACACGTCCGTCGCGCGCGCAGCGAATCAGCGAACGATGGCGCCCGTGGCGTTCCTACGCCGTCATGCATCTATGGAGAAATGCGACATGAAGACTGCCGTCCTGTTCGATACCGTTTCTACGCCGCTCGGCCGGCTGGTGCTTGCGAGCGATGGCGCTGCGTTGACCGGCACCTGGTTCGACAGGCAGCGCTATCAGCCGCCGATGGACGCGAACTGGGTCCGGCGGCCCGATGTACCGGTTCTGCGTCAGGCAGCCGTCGAGCTTTCGGAGTATTTCGCAGGTCATCGCACCCGATTCGAGTTGGCGCTTGAACCGGCCGGAACGCCGTTCCAACGCGCAGTATGGGAAGCGATTGCGTCGGTGCCGTACGGGGAGACGATCGCGTATCGCGACCTCGCTGCACGCGCCGGCCGGCCGGCGTGCATCCGGGCCGCCGGCGCCGCGACCGGACGCAATCCGCTTTCGATCGTCATTCCGTGCCATCGAATCGTCGGCGTCGACGGCTCGCTGACGGGCTATGCAGGCGGGCTCCCGCGCAAGCGCTCACTGCTCGCGCTCGAGCGCGCGACGATGGACCGGGCGTTCGCGCGTCGCGCTGCCTGACGTGCGACGGCCGGACATCGCTCGGCTCGTCGCGCTCGCCGCGATTTGGGGCGCATCGTTCATCTTCATCCGCGTGCTGGCACCTGCGCTGGGGCCGATCCTTACGGCAGCGACCCGCGTGCTGATCGGGGGTGCCGTGCTCGTCGTGTATTGCCGCGTCACCGGATTCGACGCGGAGCTGCGCCGCTGGTGGCGGCAGTACCTGGTGATCGGCGTCGTAAACTCGACGGTGCCGTTCGTCCTTTACGCCTTCGCCGCGTTGCACATTCCGGCGTCCTACTCGGTCATTCTCAACTCGACGACACCACTCTTCACCGCGCTCCTGGCCGTTCCGTTGCTGGGCGAGAACCTGAGCTGGGCGAAGATCGCCGGCCTCGTCGCGGGGGCAGCAGGCGTCGCGCTGGTGAGCAAGGCGGGCCCGATCGTCCCCGACTTGTGGTTCACGGCGTCCGTGGTCGCGTGCCTTTGCGCGACGCTCTGCTACGCCGCTTCGAGCATCTACATGAAGAAGCAGGCTGCGGGCGCGAAGCCGCTGGCGATCGCCGGGTGGAGCCAGCTCTTTGCAGGGCTCGTGCTGCTTCCGGTCGTCCCGTTCGCACCGCCGCCTGGCGTGGTCACGCCGATGATTGCCGTCAACGTGCTCGCACTCGCGGTAGTCTGCAGCTCGATCGCCTATGTGCTGTATTACCGCCTGATCGCCGATGTCGGACCCACGCGGGCATTGACCGTCGCGTTTCTCATGCCGGCGTTCGGGATGCTCTGGGGCGCGCTGTTTCTCGACGAAACGATCACGCTTCCGATGATCGCGGGCTGCGCGCTGATCGTCGGCGGCACGGCTGCGGTGCTGCGACCGGCGCGGTCGGTCGCGGCACGCTAGTTGTACTGAGTCAGAAGTTCGGAACTTCTGACCCGGTACACTTGGCTCCGTCGCGCGCGCTGGCTGCGGTATCGGCTCGCAATGTAATATCCGCATCTGCGCGCCATGCGGCTCGCATGAATTCCGGGTACCCGTCCCCCATGAATATCGATTGGAGCGCCTTCACCCCATGGTCAGCCGCCGCCGGCGGCATCGTCATTGGCCTCGCGGTGGCGTTATTCGTGCTCGTCAACGGCCGGGTGGCGGGTATCAGCGGGATTGTCGGGGGGCTGCTTCGCCCTTCTGCCGGCGACGTCGCGTGGCGACTGGCGTTTGTCGCGGGACTCCTGCTGGCGCCATTGGCCTACGCGGCGGTCGCCGTCCTTCCATCTGTCACCATCGTGGCCGGCTATCCTGTCTTGATCGTAGCCGGATTCCTGGTTGGCCTCGGAACGCGTTTCGCCGGCGGATGCACCAGCGGCCATGGAGTCTGCGGACTGTCGCGCCTGTCGCCGCGATCGGTGGTCGCGACACTTTCGTTCATGGCAGCAGGATTCTGCACCGTTTTTTTCGTCCGCCACGCGATCGGCGCCTGACGCCATGGCATCGGTCTTCGCCTTCGTCGCAGGTTTGGTGTTCGGAGTGGGCCTGATCTTAGCGGGCATGGCGAATCCGGCCAAGGTCCTGGGATTCCTCGACATCGCCGGGAAGTGGGATCCGTCATTGGCTCTGGTGATGGCGGGTGCGATCGCCGTCGGCCTCGTTGCGTTCGCGCTTGCCCGCCGGCGAACCCTGAGCGCGCTGGGTCTGCCGATGCAATTGCCCTCGTCACGGGCCCTCGATGTCCGGCTCGTTGCCGGCAGCCTCGTGTTCGGCATCGGCTGGGGACTCGCCGGGTTCTGCCCCGGGCCCGCGATCGTCGCGCTCGGCGCCGGCTATGCGAAGGCGGCGGTGTTCGTCGCGGCGATGTTGATCGGCATGGGCGCCTTCGAGCTGATCGAACGCAGCCGCCTGCGAGCGGGCGCAGCGACTCCTGGCGTGACGGGCGCGTGAAAACCATGCTGATCTTCCGCCAGTTGTTCGATCCGCAATCGGCGACCTATTCGTACCTGCTGGGCGAGCCACGTTCGCGCGAGGCCGTGCTCATCGACCCGGTGTTCGAGCACGTCCGCCGCGACGCCGCGCTGCTGCGGGAGCTGGATCTCACGCTGAAAGCCACGCTCGAGACCCATGTGCACGCGGATCACGTGACCGGCGCGTGGCTGCTCAAGCGCCAGTTCGGCTGCGCGATCATGCTCGCCGCGGCCAGTGGTGCCGAGGGCGCCGATCGCTACCTCGTGGATGGCGATCTCGTGAGCTTCGGCGGTCGTCATCTCGAGGTGCGCGCGACGCCCGGCCACACGCACGGTTGCCTCACCTTCGTCCTCGACGACGCGAGCGTGGCTTTCACCGGCGACTGCTTGCTGATCCGCGGCAGTGGCCGCACCGACTTCCAGCATGGCGATGCACACGCGATGTTCCATTCCGTACGCGACCGGATCCTGACGCTGCCACCTGGCTGCCTGCTCTACCCGGCGCACGACTATCGCGGCCTCACGGTGACAAGCGTCGCCGAGGAGAAGCGCTTCAACCCGCGTTTGGGCGGCGCGATCGGCGAAGCGGATTTCGTCGGCTACATGGACAACCTCGGACTGCCGCATCCCAAGCTGATCGACATCGCGGTGCCGGCGAACATGCGCTGTGGCCGGCCCGATTCCGACGCGGCGCTCCCGGCCGAGCCGGCCTGGGCGCCGCTGACCTTCACGTTCGCCGGCTTCTGGGAAATTCAGCCGGGAGCCCTGGAGGAATGCGCCGCGCGATTGCAGGTCGTCGACGTGCGCGAGCGCGACGAGTTCGACGGGCCGCTCGGGCGCATTCGGGGCGCAATGCTGATCCCGCTCTCGGAATTGCCGAAACGCAGCGACGAATTGTCGCGCGACCGTCCGTTGGTCACGGTGTGTCGATCGGGTGCGCGCTCGGCTCAGGCCGCCGTGTTGCTGCAAAAGGCGGGTTTCGGTGACGTGGCGAACCTCGCCGGCGGCATGATCCGGTGGCGTTCCGAAGGGCATCCCGTCGAAGGCGCGCACGCGTAGAAGGCGCGCACGCGTAGACACGGCCGCGACGCATTGTTCGCCCGGTGAAATTCGACGCGGCCTCGCGTTGCTCCGTTCGCGGTCCTGCAAATCAGCGAGGACCACAAAAAGGGAGGGCCCCGCGCGGGGCCCTCCCAATCAATCGATCGTTCGGGTCTACTTCTTGTTCGCGGCGGCGGCTACCTGTGCGAGCAGCTTGTCGGCACTCTTGTTGTGGACCGACGCCCGCACCAGGATGTCGGGCGGAAGCACCTTCTTCCCATAGAACTCGGAGTTCCAATCGTCGGAGGACGTGACCACGGTACCATCCAGGTTGAGGCCGCCGTAAACGCCCTTGGCGCGGTTGAACGTGATGAGGTCCGCCACGACGTCGCTTCTCGCGCCCGCGCCCACCGGACCCGCGGCGACGCTGGCGTCACCACCCATCTTGAACGACGTCGCCAGCAGCGAGTTGAAGCCCTTGTCGGTCATCACCAGCGTCACGCCTTCGGCGACGGAGACGCCGGCCTGAAAACCAACGCTGGCCGTCGCCAGAGCATAGAACGCGGGGCCGACCCACTTGCCGCTCTTCGGGTCGCGGGCGACCACCATCGCACGTCCCCCCGAGCCGCCGAAGATGAATCCGGCCTTGACGATTTCGGGTGTGATCATCACCGCCTTGGCGCGGCCGAAGTTTTTCTGCAGCCAGTCCATGTCGGGATCGCGGAGGAAGTTGGACAGCGTAGCCTCCGAGGCCAGGATGTGTGCCTGCGGATCCTTCTGCGCGCTAACGTTCGGTGCGACGATGGCCGTTGAAGCTGCGAGCAGCATGGCCATTCCGGTGGAGCGAAACAATCTTTGCAGCATGAAGTTCTCCTTGATGCGATTTTCGCGCGGTTTGCGGAAGATGCTCCCGGCCCTCTGGCTGCCGGTCATCCTCCGCCATTTAAGACGATACGTCCGAATTGCAGTTCATCGGCCGGCCACATCGGCGCGGATCGCGCCGAGGGGCCATGCGCCGAATTCGTCGCAACGACAACGTACGGGCCGCGATTCTACAGTCGTTGGGCCGGACACGCCACATCAAACTGCCGGGCGCGGCAGACGTAGGGCGCATGCTAAACTGCCCGCGATCCCCGGCCCCTTGTTTCCCGTGCGCACACACGTCCTGTTTTCCGCCGCGCTCGTCGCATTCGGCATCGCCTTCATCGGCCCCGCGCGGGAAGCCGCCGCGGCGTCGCCGACGCTCGATCGCATCAAAGAGACCGGCAAGATTGTCTTCTCCTATCGCAACGGCGCGCCGCCGTTCTCGTTCAAGGATCGCGAAGGCCGGGTACGCGGCTATAGCGTTGACCTCTGCGTGCGCGTTGCGGCGGCGATCCAGAAGGCTTTGGCGATTCCGGAGCTCAAGATCGACTGGGTGTCGGTCGAAGCGTCGACGCGCCTGGAAGCCGTCGCTAGCGGGAAGGTCGACGCCGATTGCGGCACGACGACGATAACGCTTTCGCGGATGGAAATTGTCGACTTCAGCGTGCCGATCTACGTCGACGGCGGCGGCGTTCTCGTGGCCGCAAAATCGAAAGTCGCACGGCTCGCCAACCTCAAGGGCAAGCGCGTCGCCGTGATCGGCGGCACGACGACCGAGCAGGCGCTCGTCCGTGCACTGAACGCTCTGGAGGCGCCGGCGGTACTCGTGCCCGTGACGAATGGCACCGAGGGAATGGCGCTGCTCTCGGAGGGCAAAGTCGATGGCTACGCGGGCGATCGCACCGTGGTCGCCAATCTCAAGCTGCGTTCGCGGAACCCCGCCGCACTGGCGTTCGTCGCCGGCGACTTTTCGTACGAGCCCTACGGATTGGTGGTGCGCCGCGATGACCCCGATTTCAAGCTTGCGGTCAACCGTGCGCTGGTAAACCTGTACCGCACGGGCGACATCGATGCGATCTTCCAGCGCTGGCTGGGTGCATTGGGAAAACCCGGCACGCTTCTGCATGCAATGTTCTACCTCAACACGCTGCCGGAGTGATCCGATGACGCCGCTTTCGGTCGCGCGCCTTTCCGTCTTCGCGTTTGCGGGTCTGCTCTCGATCGGGACTTCGCCAATGGCACAGGCGCAAATCGACGGCGGCAGCACCGATATCGATTGCAAGAGTTTCCCCTGCGGTCGCGTCGAGTCCATCCGGCAGTCGACGGTGACGACGTCCTGGACGCCGCTGGGAACAGGCGCAAGCTTCGGCAGCGACACGCGCGCCGTCACGTCGTACCAGATCGGTCCGGGCTTTTCCAACCAGGGCATGGTGATCCTCGGTGCCGGCGGCGGCGCCGCGTACAAGAAGGCCCCCAATGCCTACGAGCAGCCGCGCTGGGAAGTAACCGTCAAGCTCGACAGCGGCCAGAAGCGTGTCGTCACCGTCGCCTACGAGCCGTTCGTCCGCGAAGGCGATCGCGTCCGCATCGCGGGCAACAGCATCGAACTCATCAACTGACCGCTCCGCGACGAGCCACGAATTCAGATGGCTGCGCTGGCGATCACCGATACCGCGGACGGACGAAGGATCCTGTCGCTGACCGGCCGCCTCGACGCAACGACGCTGCCGGGCCTGTGGGACAAGGCGCGTCTCGCCGCGGACGGCGCGGCGACGAAACCGATCGTCGTGGACGCTGCGGGTGTCGAGTACTGCGACGGCGCCGGCGTCGCACTGTTCGTCGACCTGCTGCGCCGCCCCCGCGACGGCAAGATCGAGATCGCCAATCTGAAGCCGGCGTATTCGGCGCTGCTGCAGCAGTTCGATCCCAAGGTTCTCGAGCACGACCTCGATCCTGAGCTGCCGCGTCGGCCAGCTGTCGAGGAGATCGGATTCGCTGCGTATGGGGTGTGGACCGACATCCGCAGCCAGGTCGAGTTCATCGGCGAGACGTTCGAAGCGCTTTCTTTCGCCGCACGCCATCCCCGGAGCGTGCGCTGGCGCGACGTCTGGCGTATCTGCGAGCGCGTGGGCGCGGATGCGCTGCCGATCGTCGCGCTGATCTCGTTCCTGCTCGGCATGATCCTCGCGTTCCAGTCGGCGGTGCCGATGAAGCGCTTCGGCGCCGAGATCTTCGTCGCCGATCTGATCGGGCTGTCCATGCTGCGTGAACTCGGGCCGCTCATGACCGCGATCCTGCTCGCTGGCCGCTCCGGCGCCGCGTTTGCCGCGGAGATCGGAACGATGCGCGTCAACCAGGAAGTGGACGCGCTGACGACCATGGGTCTCTCCCCGGTCCGTTTCCTACGTCACGCCGCGGATCATCGCCGCGTTGCTGATGACCCCGCTGCTGACGCTCTTCTCCGACCTCGTCGGCCTCGTAGGGGGCGCATTGACCATGCAGTCGTTCTCGATCCCGTTCGTCACGTTTCTGAACGAAGTCGACAGCGCCGTGACGCTGACCGATTTCCTCGCGGGGTTCGTCAAGTCGTTCGTGTTCGCGCTGCTGGTTGCCGGGATCGGCTGCCTGCGCGGCCTGCAGACCAAGGCCGGCGCATCGGCGGTCGGGGATTCCGCGACCCGCGCCGTCGTGTCCGGAATCATCCTGCTCGTCGTCATCGACGGGCTCTTCGCCGTCGCCTATTACCTGCTGAACATCTGAGATGCCAGGCGAAGTGATCATTCGCGTCGTCGGAGTGGATGCCGGCTACGAAGGCGCCGCGATCCTCGAGGGCCTGAACTTCGATATCCATCGAGGCGAAGTCTTCGGCATCCTTGGCGGCTCGGGCTGCGGGAAGAGCACGCTGATGAAACACATGATCGGGCTCAATCCGCCCGTCGCCGGCCACATCTTCATCGGCGACGACGACATCGTGACCGCCGAGGGCCCGGCACTCGAAAAGATCCAGCGCAAGTTCGGCGTGATGTACCAGTCCGGCGCGCTGTTCGGGTCGATGACGCTGCTCGAGAATGTGCGGCTGCCACTGGAGGTGTACACGGACCTTCCCGACGAGGCGATCGACCTCGTCGCGAGGATGAAGCTGGAGCTGGTCGGGCTCGAGGCGTTCACCGGCCACATGCCCGCCGAGCTTTCGGGCGGCATGCAGAAGCGGGCCGGGATTGCGCGCGCGATGGCGCTCGACCCGTCGATCCTTTTCCTCGACGAGCCGTCGTCGGGTCTCGACCCGATCACGGCGGCCTCGCTCGACGCGACGATCCGTCGCTTGTCCGAGAACCTCGGCGTCACGTTCGTGATCGTCACGCACGACCTCGGCAGCGTGTTCGTCGCCACGGATCGCGTGATTCTCCTCGACCGGCGCGCGAAAGGTATCATTGCGGAAGGGGACGCGCGCCATCTCCGCGACGAGACTGCCGACCCGCGCGTCCGGGCATTCTTCCGCCGCGAAGCCGAGCCCGTCGCTGCCTGAGCGATCCCGATGAGCCTCAAAGCCAATTACTTCAAGCTTGGCATGTTCGTGATCGGCGCGGTCGTCGCCGGTGCCGTGGTCCTGGTCGTCATCGGTTCGGGCCGGTGGTTCCAGCCGAAGCTCACGATCGAGACTTACTTCAACGAATCCGTTCAGGGCCTCGACCGCGGGTCGAAGCTCAAGTATCGCGGCGTCGCCATCGGCGAAGTGACGCGGATCGGCTTTACCTACAACAAGTACCAGCAGGACCGTCCGATGGCCGAGCGCGCGCGCTACGTGCTGGTCGAGGCCCAGATCGAGCCCCGGCTGCTCGGTGGACGCGGGGCGGCCGGCGACATCACGCAGCCGGACGCCGCGAGACTCGAGGTGGACAAGGGTCTGCGGATGCGGCTCGCGCCGCAAGGCATCACCGGGACGAGCTATCTCGAGATCGACTACGTCGACCCGCCGCCGCCGATCCTGCCAATAGACTGGACTCCCGACAATGTCTACATCCCCGGCGCGCCGTCGACCGTGACGACCTTCGTCAATTCGGCGATCGGGATCCTCGACAAGCTGCACAGGCTCGACATCGAGGCGACGCTCGGCAATCTCGACCGGCTGTTGGTCACGGCCCACGCGCGGATCGACGCGATCAATGCCAAGGGCCTTTCGGACCGGACCGAACGCGTGCTGGCGAAGGTCGAGAAAGTGCTCGACGGCATCGATGCGAAAAAGCTGTCCGACGAGAGCGTGGCCCTTCTCACCGAGTTGCGCGAAAGCAACGTCGAGCTCAAGAAGACACTCGCCAACCCTGCGCTGCAAAAGCTGCCCGACGACGCAGCCGCCGCCATCGCGCGCATTCGGATGATCGTCGACGACCCCAACCTGCCCAAGTCGCTCGCGCACCTGTCGCGAACGCTGGGCCGGATCGACCGGATCCTGGGGGGAGGCGAGGCCGATCTCGCGGTCACCATCGAAAATCTGCGCCAGATCACCGACAATCTGCGCGACCTGACCGAAGACGCCAAGCGCTACCCGGCGAACGTCATCTTCGGCGAACCGCCGCCCATGCCGGAGCGCGTCAAATGAAGCCGCCGTTAACCGCACTGCCGTCGCGCGCGACCTGCCTGCGCGCGCTTGCCGCCGTGGCCTTTGTCACGATCGCGACGAGCCTCGCATCGTGCTCGTTGTCTCGACCGACGCCGGTCAAGCGCATGTTCCTGCTCGAACCCGCGGCGCCGGCGGCGGCTGCCGCGCCCAAGCCGATGTCGGTGCGCGTCGGCGTCGTCAACGTTGCGGCGCCGTTCCGCGGCAAGACGTTCGTCTACCGCGAAAGCGAGTTGAGGTACGAGGCCGATTACTACGACGAATTCTTCGTCGCGCCCGCGATCATGGTGACCGAGGCGACGGCAAAGGCGCTGATCGCGGCTAACGTCTTCCGGCGTGTCGTGCCGTTCGGCGTGGCTGGCGACGATGGCGATTATGTGCTCGACGGCTTCGTCTCGGAACTTTACGCCGATTCGCGCAACCCCGCGGCGCCGGTCGCCGTGGTCACCGCCGCGTTCTACCTGTCGCCGACGAACGTGGCGGGACCGGTCGTGATCTGGTCGCGGGAATATCGGCA
The DNA here is from genome assembly GCA_963844005.1 of uncultured beta proteobacterium. Classification (GTDB taxonomy): domain Bacteria; phylum Pseudomonadota; class Gammaproteobacteria; order Burkholderiales; family Casimicrobiaceae; genus CAIWHR01. The sequence goes on from CAWJMQ010000022.1 coordinate 52,939, forward strand.
GCGCGTGACAGTCTCGGGCACGGGCCCGGAGGCGATGGCCCGCGGCTGGAACACGGCGTTGGCCACCGTTCTTGCCGATCTCGCCCGCGATCTCGCTGCAGCGGAGCTGCCGAAGTAGTCGGCCAGTCGGTGTGCCGCCGCCGTATTTTCAGAACAGCGGCGGTCTCGCGATGTCCTTGCCGGTGGACACGCCGGCGCTCCCCGTCAGCTTGTCCGCCTCAGTGACCCAGCCACCGCCCATCGCCTTGTAGATGTTCGCCGCCGAAGTGAAAACCGACGCGCGCAGCGCGGCAAGCGTGAGCTCCGAGGGGAACAGCGTCTGCTCGGCCTGAAGCACGGTCGAATAGGGTGCGTAGCCGCCGTCATATTGGAGCTTCGCAAGGCGCGAGTAATCCTTGAGCGCAGCGACGAGGCGCTCCTGCGCCGCAAGCTGATCCTTGAGCTTCTGGTTGGCCACGAGCGCGTTGTCCACATCGGCGAACGCGTTCTGGATCGAGAGCTGATAGTTGAGCAGCGCCGCCTGCTCCGCGGCCTCGGACTGCGCCACCTGGCCGCTGACCGCGCCGAACGTGAAGATCGGTCCGACGATCTGGCCAGCGTAGTTCCAGACCCGCGTCGGCCCCTTGAACAGGTCCGACAGATCCGTGCTCGAGCTCCCGAGCGCGCCGGTGAGCGAGATCGTCGGGAAGTAGAGCGCCTTCGCGGCACCGATCTGCGCGTTGGCGGCGATCAGCGATTGTTCGGCCTGCATGAGATCGGGCCGACGCTCGAGCAGCGCGGAAGGCACACCCGCGGGCACGGTCGGCAGCACGAGATCGTAGATCGATTTGCCGCGGGGAATGGCACCCGGGTTGCGGCCGAGCAGGATCGACAGCGCATTCTCCGTCTGCGCGATCTGCGACTCGATCTGCGGGATCTGCGCCGCGGCGGTCTCGTATTGCGATTGCGCCTGCGAGACGGTCATCTGCGAGGTCTGACCATACTTGAACTGCAGCTGATACAGACGCACGGATTCGGCGTACGTCGCGAGCGTGCTCTTCGCGATGTCGAGCTGCTCGTCCAGGCCGCGCAGCGTGAGGTAATTGGCGGCGACCGAGGAGACGAGCGTCAGGATCACGCCGCGACGGGCTTCGTCTGTCGCGAGCATGTTCGCCTGTGCTGCCTCGGACAGGCGCCGGATGCGCCCCCACAGATCGATCTCCCAACTCACCGACAGCAGCGCCTGGTAGGCCGTCTGCGGATTCGGATAATTCGGTATCGCCGCCACGAGCCCGGTGTCGGGAATGCGCGCCTTTGCGCCGGTCGCTGAGTACCCGACCTGCGGGTAGAGCGAGGAACGCGTCTGCGTGATCACGGCCAGCGCCTGTTCGACGTTGGCCGCGGCGATCTTGACGTTGAGGTTGTTGGCGAGCGCCGTGTCGATCAGTTGGTCGAGGACCGGGTCGCCGAACTGCTTCCACCAGTCGGTATTCGCCGTTTCAACGGTGGCGCTGGGTTCGAAGCGAAACGCGGCCGGCGCGTCCACTTTCGGCCGCACGTAGTCCGGCCCCATCATGCAGCCGGCGGAGAGCGCTGCGGCGATCAGGGCGACAGCGAATGGGCGCGCGTGGGAGCTCTTCATCTCAGTCACCGTCCCGCTGGGGGAGGGGTTTGGCGCCAGCGTCGGCGGGCGCCGCCACGACGGGAGGCGCCGCGGGTGATGACGGCGGTGCGTCGGTCGCCTTGTCCTTGCCCTCGGCAAGCCGGTCGAAGAGGTAGAAGAGCAGCGGCACGTAGAGCATCGCGAGCGTGGTCTCGCCGATCATGCCACCAATGATTCCGGTGCCGATCGAATGGCGCGCATTGGCGCCCGCCCCCAGCGCGAGTGCCAACGGCAGGCAGCCGAATGCGAACGCGAGCGAGGTCATGATGATCGGCCGCAGCCGCTGCTCGCCGGCGAGGATCGTCGCTTCCATGATCGACTTGCCCTGATGCCGGAACTCGACCGCGGCCGATACGCGCAACACGGCGTTCTTCGCGCCGAGCCCGATCAGCACGAGGAGGCCGATCTGGAAGTAGACATCGTTCTCGAGGCCGCGCAGCCAGTTGGTGACGAGCGCGCCGAGGATCCCGAACGGCACCGCCGACATCACGGCACCCGGCAGCGTCCACGACTCGTACTGCGCGGCGAGCACCAGGAACACGATGATGAGGCCGAAGACGAACGCGATCATCGACGTGCCGCCGGACTTCTTTTCCTCGAACGCGATACCGGACCACGCAAACGTGTATCCGGGCGGCAGGATCTCCTGCGCGACCGCCTCCATCGCGGCGATCGCGTCGCCGGAGCTGTAGCCCGACGCCGCATTGCCGTTGACTTTCGCTGCCGGAAAGCCGTTGAAATGCGGGAGCAGATCCGGGCCGGCGACCCATTCGGTCGTGACCAACGCCGACAGCGGCACCATGTGGCCGTCCTTCGAGCGCGTGTACAGGCGAGTCAGGTCCTCGGGATTCTGACGGAATCTTGCGTCGGACTGGACGATGACCCACCAGACGCGGCTGAACTGGTTGTATTGGCTCGCTGTCAGCGAGCCGAACTGCGCCTGGATCGCGCTGTAGACGTCCTCCACCGGGACGCCGAGCAGCGTCGCCTTGTCGCGATCGACGTTGGCACGCAACTGCTGCGTATTCGCGCGGAAGGTCGAGGAGAGGCTCGCGAGTTCGGTCCTCGCGCGTGCTTTCCTGAGAAACTCCTGCAAGATCTGATCGAGTTGCGCCGGATCGCCGGCGCCGGTGTCCTGGATCCGAGAATTCGAACCCCCCGGTCGTGCCGATGCCGGGAATCGGTGGCGGCGCGATCGGGATGACGATCGCCTCCTCGATGGCTTGAACCTCGCGGAACAGCGTCAGGAGAATGGCCCGCGCATTCTGCGTACGCGCGGCTTCCGTCGACCCGTAGCGTTCCTTGAAGTCCTTGAGCGTGACGAAGAACGCGCCCGAATTGGTCTTGAAGCCGCTGTCGAGCAGGCTGTAGCCGGTGATCATCGAGCGCGTCTCGACCCCCGGAATCTTGGCGAAGAGCGCGTCGACTCTTTCGGCGACGGCCTGCGCGCGGCCGATGCTCGCGGCCTCCGGCATGACGATCGCCGCCATCACGTAGCCCTGGTCCTCGTTCGGCACGAAGGAAGTGGGCAGCACGGTGAACAGGTGGTAGATGCCGTAGAGGAAACCCACGAGCAGCACCAGCGATACGACGGCGCGTTTGATCACGAGCTCGACGGCGTGGCCGAAACCGCGCGTCACCGCGTCGACCTGGCGGTTGAACCATGCGAAGAACCCGCGGTGCGGCGGCGGATTGTGCTTCAGCATCAGCGCGCACATCGCCGGCGTCAGCGTCAGCGCGACGAAGCCGGACACCACGACCGAAACGACGATCGTGATCGCGAACTGCTTGTAGAGCTGGCCCGTGGTGCCCGGAAGGAACGCCGCCGGGATGAACACGGACGCCATCACCAGCACGACGGCGACGAGCGAGCCCGCGATCTCCTCCATCGATTTGATCGTCGCTTCCTTCGGCGTCAGATGATGCTCGTGCATGTTGCGCTCGACGTTCTCGACGACGACGATCGCGTCGTCGACGACCATCCCGATCGCGAGCACCAGGCCGAAAAGCGTGATCAGGTTGATCGAGAAACCGAGCGCGAGCATGCCCGCGAACGTCGCGATCAGCGACACCATGATTGCGACCATGCAGATGATCGTCGTGCGGATGCTCTGCAGGAACAGGTAGACGACGAGCACGACCAGCACGACCGCCTCGAACAGCGTGTGGATCACCTCCTCGATCGACAGCTTGACGAAGTCGTTGGTGTCGAGCGAGATGACGTAGTCGAGCCCCGCCGGGAAGCGCGACTTCATCTCGTCCAGCGTCTTGCGGACCGCCGCCGAGACCTTGAGCCCGTTCGCGCCGGGCTGCAGGTAGACGGCGATGAACGTCGTCGGCGTCCCGTTGAGCTTGGCATCGACGATGTACTGCCGGAGGCCGACCTCGGCGCGGGCGACGTCGCCCAGCCGGACGATGGCGCTGCCGTCCTGACTCGCGCGCAGGATGATCTGCTCGTACTGCCGGGGGTCGGTGAACGGCGCCTGCGTGACCACGGGAAAGGTCAGCTCGACGGGCCCCGCCGTCGGCTGCTGGCCGATCTGCCCGGCGCCGAACAGCGCGTTCTGCGCCTTGATCGCGTTGGCGATGTCGCTCGTCGTGATGTCGAGCGACGCCATCCGGTCCGGGTTCATCCAGATCCGCATCGCCTGATCAGGCACGCCCATGATCTGCGCCTGTCCCGCGCCCGGCACGCGCTTCAATGCATCGAGAACATAGACGTTCGCGTAATTGGCGATGTAGTCGGCGCTGTAGCGGTCGCCCTTTCCGAACACGCCGATCAGCATCATGATCGACGACGATTTCTTCTGCACCGAGACACCGAGCTGGGTCACCGCGGTCGGCAGCTGCGGCAGCGCGAGGTTGACGCGGTTCTGCACCTGCACTTGCGCGATGTCGGGGTCGGTATTGAGCGAGAAGTAGACCGTGAGCGTCAGCTGGCCGCTGGCGGAACTGGTCGACGACATGTACAGCATGTTGTCGACGCCGTTCACCTGCGCCTCGATCGGCGAGGCGACCGAATCGGCCAGCGTCTTCGAATCGGCGCCGGGGTACGTCGCGGAAACGGTGACTTGAACCGGCGTGATCGTCGGGTACTGCTGGACCGGCAGCACGCCCATTGCGACGAGGCCGGCAAGGCAGATGATGATCGCGACGACCGCCGCGAAGATCGGCCGCTCGATGAAGAATCTGGAGAACATTCGGCGTCGCCTCGCTCGGGGGCCTATTTGCCGACGGCGATTTCGACGCGCCGGGCCTCGCGCCCGCTGCCGGTGCCGGTCACGTCCTGCGGTTGTCGCAGTCGCACGCGGTCGGCGGCGATGCCCTGGGCGACCAGCGCGTCGCGCACGGCGGTCGCGCGACGCTTCGCGAGTTCGACGTTGGCCACCTGGCTGCCCGTGCGATCGGCGTAGCCGGTGACGTCGATCGGATTCATGCCGGCCTTGATGCTAGGCGCGAAGCCCTCGAGAAGCCGGATCGCCTCGCGTCGAGCGTGGCCTTGCCTGTCGCGAAGTTGACAACCAGCGTCGCTCCGGGCGGGCGTGTCGGTGGCGCAACTTCCGGCGAACCCGGTTTCGGCGTGTAGGTCGTCACCTTGACAACCGCGTCCGGCGCGAGCCGCAGCGCGCCGTCGACGACGACCCGGTCGCCGGCCGTCAAGCCCTGCGTGATGAACCAGCTCTCACCGTACCAGTCGCCGACGACGACCGGCCGCAGTTCGGCCTTCCCGTCCTTGTTGACGACCCAGACGAAATGTCCCTTGGCGCCCTGCTGCACGGCGCGCTGCGGGACGAGAATCGCATTCGGCCGGATTGAGCCATGCAAACGGGTGCGCACGTACTGGTTCGGCCGCAGCACGCCTTCGGATTGTCCACTGACGCGCGGATCAGGAACGTCCCGGTCTGCGAGTTGTAGGATGGATCCGCGAACGTGATCCTGCCCTTGTGCGGAAACAGAGTGCCGTCGACCAACTCGATCTCGACGACGAACTGACTGCCTTCGGGCAGCCTGATCTGCCCCTTCTCCACACTGGCTGCGAATCCGCTCGATCTCGTTCTCGGAGACGCTGAAGTTGATCCACATCGGCGTCAGCACCGAGACGGTGGTGAGCTGGCTGTTCTGCGGGTTGACGTAGGTGCCGTCGGCGACTGCGGCGAAGCTGCTGAACGCCGTCGACCGGCGAGGTGATCGTCGTGTACGAGAGATCGAGCTGGGCCGATTCGAGCTGCGCCTTCGATTGCGCGACCGCCGCCGCCGCCTGCTCGAACTGTCCCTGCGCGTCGTCGAGATCCTTCTGCGACAGCGCGTTCTGCTGCGGCGAGCGGTTTGGTGCGCGCGAGATTGGCCTGCGCGACTTCCATCGCCGCCTGGTTTCGCTGCAGCGCAGCCGCCGCGGCGTCGACCTGCGCCTGGAACGGCTTCGGGTCCATCCGGAAGAGGACCTGACCGGCCTTGACGACCGAGCCCTCGGTGTAGACGCGCTTGTCGAGGAAGCCCGAAACGCGCGCCGCGATGTTCACGGCCTGCGAGCTCTGCGTTTGCGCGACGAACACGGGGCTGACCGGTACATCGCTTGGAACGATGGTGAGCGCGGCCACCTCGACTGGAGGCCGCGCCGCGTCCTTCTTTTCCTCCTTGCCGCAGCCCGCGACCAGCAATATCGCGCCACTCAACGCAAGAAATTGCAACATTCTGCGCGCCGGGCGCGTCTCTGTGATCCTGAACTTCATGGACGGGCCTTCAGAGGATTGTGGCTGCCGGGCGTAAGTCAGCGCCGGATGGCGGCACTTTACAGCGAGGCGTCGATGGTTGTCGACGCGACCGCTGCCAATCGCGGAACGCGTGAATGACCGGAATGCCACCAACAGCGGCGACCTCGCCGCAGGACTCGGACTCGGTATGTACGATGGAATCGCGCGGGAACGCGTGTAGCCGGCATGGTGTACGATATCGTGGTGTAGACGTTTCGCGGGTTGCACGCCGGCTGCGGCCGTTCGCTGCCGATATGCGGCCCCCTCGATGGGTAGAGATTTGGCCCGGCGCTGCGTTTGCGGACCCAATACAAACGGAGCCTCATTCTCGATGAAATCCCGAAAGTCCGCAGCAAGGTTGCGTTCCGCTGTCTCCGTGGCGGCGCTCGTCGTGGCCGGCCCCGCGCTTTCGCCGGTCGCGCACGCGTCGTTCCTCCCGCCCGAGATGATGGATACGGCGGCGTGGTACCTCGCGTGGTTCGTGATCTGCGTCGTCCCGATCGGCGGAATCGTGCTGTTCTGGCTGGTGCACGTGCTGCCGGAGAAGATCGCCCACAAGCGCCACCATCCGCAGAAGGACGCCATCCACACGCTCTGCCTGCTGTCGCTCGTGTTCGGCGGCTTGCTGTGGCCGATCGCCTGGCTGTGGGCGTATACGAAACCGGTCGGCTATAGGGCTGCATACGGCACCGAGAAGCACGAGGACTACTACCATGATCTCGGTGAGAAGGCGCAGGCGGGAGAGCTGCTGGACCACGAGCTTGCGCACCTGCGCGAAGAGCTCGACGCGATGGCCGCGAAGGGAACGCTCACTGCGGAGCTGAAGGTACTGCGCAAGGACCTGGCCGCGGCGGTGCCCGCGCCCGCCGGGCCGGTCGCGGCGCAGTCAGCGCCCGCCGCGTCGGCGTCGAAAGCCAGGGGCGCCTGATGGAAGCCCTGCTCCTTGGGATCTATGCGTTCTTCGTCTGGCTGATCTTCATCAAGTTCAAGTGGCTGCCGTGGAACACCGCGTCGCAGGTCACCGTCGTGATCATTCCGATCGTCGCGATGACGGCGCTGATCCTCGCGCTCAACGTCGTCGCCCCGTCGTCGCCCGACGTTCGGGTCATCAAGTACGTCGTACAGGTGATCCCGCAGGTCAGGGGACGCGTGATCGAGGTTCCGGTAGAGCCCAACCGGCTGGTGAAGAAGGGCGAGTTGCTGTTCCGGATCGACCCCACCCAGTACCAGAACGATCTCAACGTCGGCCAAGGCGAAGCTCGCGGCCGATGAGGCGAAGTTCGCGCAGGCCAGTGCGGGCGTGGTCGATGCGTCGGCCGGTGCGCGGGAGCTGCAGGAGCAACTGAAGTCCGCGAGCGGGCAGGTCAGCGCGCTGTTGCCCCGAAGCTCGAGCTCGCGCGGCTGCGGGTCCGGCAGAACCGCGAGCTGGTCGCCAGCCGGCGCCGGCGACAAGTTCTCGCTGGAGCAGGCCGAGGCCAACGTCGATCGAGCTCGAGGGCCAGATCGCGACCGCAAGGGCGAACGAAGCGCAGGTCGCGCAGAAGCTTTCCGGGCAGGTGAACGGCGAGCAGGCATCGGTCGCGGCGGCGCGGGCGCAGATCGCGACCGCGAAGGCGCAGGTCGATGTGAGCCGCGCCGACCTCGCCAACGCGCAGTGGAATCTCGACCAGACCGCCGTCTATGCGCCGGCCAACGGCTACGCGATCAACGTGCAGCTGCGGCCGGGCTCCTACGTCACCGCGTTTCCGGTGGCGCCGGCGATGAGCTTCGTCGAGGAGACCTACCAGGTCATCGCGCTCTACGCGCAGAACGAGCTGCGGCTCGTCGAGCCGGGCAACGACGCGGAGTTCGCGCTCAAGACCTATCCCGGCCGCATCATCAAGGCGAAAGTGGACTCGATCGTGTGGGCGCAGGGACAGGGGCAGGTGGCTCAGTCGGGCGTGCTGCCGCAGACCGGCGCGTATCCGCAGGTGCCGGGTCGCTTCCCCGTCAAGTTCGATGTCGCCGAGCGCGACCGCGATCTGTTTCTGGCCGCCGGCGCGGATGGCGCCGGCGCGATCTACACCGAGCACGCGCATGCGATTCACATCCTGCGCATGGTGATACTGCGCGTCGGCGCGATCACCGATTACCTCGTGCTGAAGCTGCACTGATGCGCGCGGTCCGATCCCTCCGATGGATGTTCGCGGCGGCCCTCGCGGCCACTGCGACAGGCTGCGCGCTCAACCCTCCGCCGACCACGGAAGAACTTCAGAAGGAGGTACTGACGCATACGACGATGCCGCCTGCTTTCAGGGCCGGCGGCGGCGTGGCGGCACCCGTGGCCGACCGCTGGCTGGCGGCGTTCGACGATCCTGCGTTGACCGCGCTGGTCGTCGAGGCGCTGGCCTTCAACGCGGATTTGCGCGTGTCGGCAGCGCGCGTCGAGCAGGCCGCCGGATACGTGAAAGTGGCGAACGCCTCGTTGCTCCCATCGGTGGGCGTACTTGCGATGGGCGGCGGCAAGTCGGGCGGCAGCGGCGGCCTGGACGGCATCTGGCTGAATGCGTCGCTGGAACTCGACCTGTGGGGCCGCGTGCGCTACGGGAGTGCCGCAGCGGAACAGCAATCGGCAGCTTCCATGGCCGACTACACGTACGCGCGCCAATCCCTCGCGGCAATGGTCGCCAAGAGCTGGTTCCTGGCAACCGAAGCAGGGCTGCAGCGTGCAATCACCCGGGACGCGCTGCGCTCGTCGGAATCGCTGCTCGGGGTCGCGCAGGAGCGGTTGCGCGTCGGCAACGGCAACGAAGTAGCCGTGGCGCAGGCGCAGGCCACGGTCGGCACCTATCGCGACGCGCTGCGGCAGACGGAGCTCGCGCGCGAGCAGGCGTTGCGCGCGCTCGAGCTTCTCGTAGGCCGCTATCCGGGGGCGGAGATCGCGGTCGCGGAGCATCTCGCACCGATGCCGCCGCCGGTGCCGATCGGCGTGCCGTCGCAGCTGCTCGAGCGCCGGCCGGACGTCGTCGCCGCCGAGCGCCGCGTCGCCGCGGCGTTCAACCGGGTCGGCGAAGCCCGCGCCGCGCAACTTCCGCGCATCAGCCTGACCGCCGGGGGTAGCAGCGTGTCGAGCGAGCTGATCCAATTGAAGGACACGAGCAACCCGATCTGGAGCTTCGGCGGCAATCTGATCGCGCCGCTGTATCAGGGTGGCGCGCTGCGCGCGCAGGTCGAGATTCGCTCGGCCGAGCAAAAGCAGGCGGTCGCCGAGTACGCGCGCGCCGGACAGCGGGCATTCGGCGAGGTCGAAAGTGCGCTCGCGGCAGAGACCGCCTTGCGCGAACGCGACATCATTCTCGAGGCTACCGTACGCGACAGTGAACGTGCGCTGGAACTCTCCCGCATCCAGTATCAGGTGGGTAGCGTCGATCTGCGTTCGGTCGAGCAGAACCAGCTCGCGCTGTACTCCGCGCGTTCGGCGCGCCTGCGCGTGCAAAGCGAGCGGCTGGCGCAGCGCGTCAACCTGTATCTCGCGCTCGGCGGTGGGTTCGACCTGGCGGCGATGGACCCCGTGGCGGCGCAATGACGTCGTGGCGGGTAGTGGGTGCTTTCCCGCCCGCTTTGGGAATTGAGCGATCCGACGAAATATCTCGATGGAGGTGAAGATGGGAAAGAAGGCTGCTGAAAAGAAGGGTGGGCCCAAAGGCAAGAAGCAGAAGGGCAACGATGACACCGCCAAGGCGGGGGCGGACAAAGGCGGCGCTTCGTCGCGCGACGGCAAGATTTCCGGCAAGGAGTACGCGAAGGAGATGAAGAAGCTCCACGTCGAGCTCGTCAAGCTGCAGGAATGGGTGGTGAAGAAGGGCCTCAAGGTCTGCGTCGTCTTTGAAGGCCGCGACGGCGCGGGTAAGGGTGGGACGATCAAGGCGATCACCGAGCGCGTGAGCCCGCGGATCTTCCGCGTCGTCGCGCTGCCGACGCCGACCGAGCGCGAGAAGTCGCAGATGTACGCGCAGCGCTATCTGCCACACCTGCCGGCGGCCGGCGAGGTCGTGATCTTCGACCGCAGCTGGTACAACCGCGCCGGCGTCGAGCGTGTGATGGGCTTCTGCACCGAGGAGCAGGCCAAGGGTTTCCTGCAGGTGGTGCCGCTGTTCGAGAAGCTGATGCTCCAATCCGGCATCATCTTGGTCAAGTACTGGCTCGAGGTGAGTCCCGAGGAGCAGACGCGCCGGCTCGAAGCGCGCGTCGACGACGGGCGCAAGATCTGGAAGCTCTCGCCGATGGACATCAAGTCCTACACGCGCTGGGACGACTACACGAAGGCGCGCGACGAGATGTTCGCGGCGAGCGACACCGCATGGGCGCCGTGGTATGTCGCGCGCTCGGAGGACAAGCAGCGCGTGCGGCTCAATATAATCTCCCACCTGCTCTCGCGCATCCCGTACGAAGCGCCGCAGCGCGAGAAGGTGAAGCTGCCGAAGCGCAAGGTGCAAGCGAAGCCGCCGGTCGATTCGGTCAAGGTCGTCCCGGAGAAGTACTGACGCCGCAGAAGCACCGCGCGAGGGTCATCTCCGCGCGGTGCGCACGCGTTGCTCCGACGGCCTCGCCTTGAAGCGCTGACGGTACCAGCGGGAGAACCCGCTCGGCGCCGAGAATCCGAGCAGTGACGAAACCTCCGCAAGTGACCGGCGGTGCTCCTTGACGTAGCGCTCCGCCAGCTCCAGCCGCACCGCTTCGACCAGACTGGAAAAGGATTCCCCTTCGCGGGCGAGGCGGCGATGGATCGTGCGGCGGTCGATGCCCAGATGCTGGGCGACCCGATCGATCGTGCACGTTCCGGTGCCAAGCAGCATCACGACCAGCTCGCGCACGCGCGCGATCATGTCCGGTACCCTGCTCGCGGCGTTTGCCTCGAGCATCTGGCGCGCGAGCCGCGCGACCTCGGGATCGGCGTCCGGATTGGGCACCTCGAGGTCGACGCGGGCGCAGACGATGCCGTTGAAGTCGTGGCCGAACTCGACATGGCGGCCGAATACCCTCTCGTGGATCGAACGATCGGCAGGCGCGTCGTGGGCGAAGCACACGCGTCGCGGTCGCCAGTCCTTCCCCAGGAACGCGCTCAACATCCGGAACGCCACGCCGATCGCGAGCTCGGTCGACTGCCGCACGGAACCCGACCCGCCGACGATCAATTCCTCGCGCAGCACGACGACGTCAAGGCCTTCCTCGATCGTCAGGAAGAGCGCCTCGTTGAGCCGGTTGCTGTAACGCACGAACACTTCGAGTGCCAGCCGCATCGTCGGCTGTTCGCGGATCAGAAGGCCGAGCGGACCGAGGTCCGACAAGCGGCGCGCCTCGGCCATCAGCAAGCCGAAACCCTCAACGCCACTCCTCTCGGCCGACGCCTCGAGCAGCCGCCGCACCGCATCGATCGGGATCATCAGGTCCGGGTCTTTCAGACAGCGCTGCGGCAGGCCGAATTCGCTCAGCATCCGATAAGGATCGAGCCCGCTACGCCGCGCAACCTCGGCGTAGTGGGTGAGGCTCGCGCTGCGAATGAGTCCGATCATCGATTGCCAGTGGG
>CAWJMQ010000023.1:0-332333 GCA_963844005.1 uncultured beta proteobacterium
TCAATTCGGCGGCAGCCGCTCCGAGACGAACTTCCGTCCCTATCAACGAGGCTTCGTCGTCGTATGCGTGCTTCATTGATCGGTCGTGGATCGCGCCGATCGATATGCCGACGACCCAGTCGGGCGAGAACCCGGCTTCGGCGATGCCTTCGTAGACGCCACCGTGGTACGCACCCAAGGCGCCTCCACCTTGCAACAGGAGAATGCGATGCTCATGCACGGCGAAACCGTTCGTGTCGCGCGCGGCTTTCGGGGTAAGGTTTGCGTGGCTCTTTGTCATGAAGATCGCTGAAATTGGCAGTAGCGCGTCTTGATACTGTGGTACTTCCGGACGTTCCTCCTTGGCTTAGATCAAAATGACCCGTTTATTGAGCGTTACGCGACAGCGGACGATCGGGCTTCGCCGCAATGACGCGACCGCGCGCACCGGCGGGATCCGGCCCCAAGCTACGGGGAGAGCCGGCCCGAGGCTCTGGGCAACCCCATCGTATGGCTGCTATCGGTGGTTTTGCCGTAGGACTGCTGTTGGCCCGTTCAGCGACCATCGAGTCTGAACGCGAGGGGCGTGATCGTCGACGTTCGCAGTTCGACCCGTTGCAGACGGTCGCTGCTTTCGGGAGCAGACATTTGCCCGGCAGAGTGGTGCCCATCTGGTGAGCAATATCGAACAATTGCTGTTCGCTGCCACCTCGATCCCTGCCTGTAGAATGACAAAGGCTCCAATCGGGGCGCCGGCCCTCCCGAGATTTGCAGGCAACTGCTGACGATGCTTTCAACGATCCTCGCTGCTTTTGTTCTCGTGGCCATCACCATGGTGGTGCACATCGTCGGATTGGTTACTCTGCTCCTGGCGCTTGTGAGAAAGCACGCCCACGCGCCAACGCGCTTCTGGCCCATGACTATGCTGCTCATCGAGGTTACGTGGTGGCTGGTCCTGATCCACGCGACCGAGATAGGGGTCTGGGCATTGTTCTTTCTTTGGACGGGCGGCCTGCCGGATGCGGAGTCGGCGTTTTATTTCTCTGGAGTCACGTACGCGACGGTTGGCTATGGCGACGTAATACTGCCGCAACCATGGCGGATGCTAGGACCCGTCGAGGGGCTGACGGGAATCCTTATGTGCGGACTATCCACGGGTCTCTTCTTCGCGATCATCGCCAGATTGATCGGGCCCCGGTTCAAGGCTGAGGCCCATTAAGCCGATGAGCCAACTTTTCGACGAACTCTGTCACGGTACGATGCCAAATCTACTCTTCGTGGTGCCTTCGCCAGCAGCGGGCGCAAACGTATCGTGATGAAGGGCTCGATGGCCTCCGGTTGCGCCGGAGTCGACAACGCTCTGCTCTACGAGGACCTGTTCGCCCTGAAGGGCTGACTGAACGACACTCATGCTTTCGTCCTTCGGCCTTGGTGCGCTCGCGCAGCTGTCGCTGGTCCTGAGCGGCCTCGCGGTGTTCCTGTTCAAGGTACCCAGGCGCGCGGTCGGTGATCTCGCGGGCTTCGGTGCGGGCGCGCTTATCGCGGCCGTTGCCGCAGACCTGTTGCCGAACGCCAAGCTCCTCGAGATGTGGCAGGTCGCGCTATGGACCATGCTCGGCGCCGGCATCTTCATTCTCGGCGAGCGCTACGTGGACCGTAAGTTCGGCGCCGAAGGCTCCGGCGGTCCGCTCGGGATCGTCGTCGGGGCGATAGTCGATGGCGTGCCGGAGTCCATCATATTCGGCGTGCAGATGGCCAGGGGGACCGAGATAAGCCTGGCATTTCTCGCAGCGGTCTTCGTCTCGAATATTCCCCAGGCGCTGGCTCCCTCCGCTGGCCTCGCGGAGAGCGGCTGGAGTTGGCGCCGCGTCGCCGGCATGTGGCTGTGGGTGATGCTCGCCTGCGGTGTCGCAGCCGCGTTCGGCCACTTCGCAGCGACGATCTTTGGCGGCGCCAACGGCGCGCGCTCGGCCGCTTTGGCTTCGGGCGGCATTCTGGCGATGCTGGCCAATTCCCTGATCCCCTTTGCCCACGAGCGCTCGGAGAGTGCCGGCACATGGACTGTGGTGGGCTTCTGCTCCGCCTTGGCCATGGGCGGATGACGCCGTCGAGTCGCCGCCCCGCCCGACTCTTTCGGGAAACTTCCAACGAGCACGGCAGTCACTTGCGCGACGGTTGGATATGGCGGTGTCGTACTGCCACAACCATGGCGGATGCTCGGACCCATCGAGCGGTTAACGGGAATCCCGACGTGCGGACTGTCCACGGGTCTGTTCCTCGGGAAGGGCGCCGACGCCGCGTATTACAAGGACGATGCGCCTGACTTGAGCGCGGATTCGTGGTCCGCAGAGAGGAGGTATGAAATGAAGCGTGGTTATCTTTGTTCGAGCATAGAATTATGGCCGGGTTAGCCATCAAGGAGTCCGCGCAATGACTGAAGTCCGCTTCCTGGTGGCGGTTGCGCTGGCCCTGCCGCTCGGCCTGGCCGGGTGCGCGACCACGCATCCGCTGATGCCGACGCCGGCGTTGTACACCGGGCCACAGGCGAAGCCGCTGTTCACCGAAGCGCCTGGCGAAGTCCGGACACCGCCATTGGATCTGCTTTTCATTACCGACCGCGCGCCCGCGACGAGTCCCGATGACCCTGAACCGTACACGGCGGACAGATCGCGCTCGATGGCGTTCGGATCGACAACGATCCTGTTCGGCGAAGGCATGACCTGGGACGCTCTGGTAAAGCAGAGCCTGCTCGTCGAGCGCACTGCTCCCACGGACCTCAAGCTCGGTCCGACGAAGGAGCTCGGGCGCTACCCGCGCATTCCCTACGCCGTTGCCGCGACGCCCGAGGGGCTGACGCGCGCTCCCGCCGTCGTCGATGCGCACGAAGCGGCCAACCGGGCGCTGCAGGCCGAGATCGCGCGTCGCCTGGCCTTGAGCTCGCGCAAGGAGATGGTGCTGTACATCCACGGGGTCAAGAATACCTTCAGCGAAGCGGCCCTCACGATGGGTGAGATGTGCCACTTCCTGGGCCGCGAGTTCGTTTGCGCGATCTTCACCTGGCCGGCGGGCGGAAAGCACGGAATCCTGTTCGGCTACGAGGAAGACTACGAATCGAGCACATTCGCGGTCGAGCACTTGCGGAAGGCGATCCGCACGATCGCGGACACACCGGGGCTCGAGAGAATTCATATCCTGGCTCACAGTCGCGGGACCGACGTGCTCGCCACCGCGCTGTCCGAGCTTTCCTTCGAGTCGTACATGCAGCAGTCCACGCTGCCCCGGCGTTTCAAGGTCGGCAACGTCGTGCTGCTGGCACCGGATCTGGACGTCGAAGTGGCTCCGGAAAAGATCTTGGCGATAATCTCCGATCCCGACGTGCCATACGGCGCGACGAAGGATCCGCATGCGGTGTTCCGGGCCTTGCGCCCATTCCACCTCACCATTTACGTTTCGCCCGACGACAAGGCCCTCGCCACGTCGGGCTGGCTGTTCGGCAGCCTTGCCCGGCTGGGACGTGTCGATACTTCGATACTGACCCCGGAGCAGGTCGAGCTGGCGGCGAGTTTGGGCTTTCTCGACGTGATTCAGAATCGCGGGACGACCGATCTGTTCGGGCACGGCTACTTCGTCTCGAACCCGAGGACAAGCGCCGACCTCATCGCGATGATTCGATACGGGCTGAAGCCCAACGAACCGGGCCGCCCGCTGGAGGAGGTCAAGCGACCATTCTGGCGAGTCCCAATCGAAGCCGATGCTGGAGGGGCCGACTGAGCCGCGCGCGCGGCGCCCGGCTCGAGCGACCGCCCAATGCCCCTGCGACGCTTGCTTGTTCGAATTGACAAGGGTGCGGGGCTCGCTGCCCTGGCACTGCTGATCGCGGGGATCGGGGTCTGGGGCGCGCTGCTGCTCGAGTATGCGGGGCCGGGCAACATCCTGGCCCGTCGGGTGTTGGTGGTCGGCTTCTCCCTGGCTGCTGCGGCGACGCTGATCGCGCTCTTCGTGCGCCGCTGGCGCTGGCGTGCGATTGGTACGTACGGGGTTCTGTGCGCAGGCCTTGCGATCCTATGGTCGAGCATCGAGCCGACCAACGAACGCGACTGGCAGCCGGAAGTGGCAGTGCTGCCGTCCGCCACAATTGCCGGCGATCGCGTCACCGTCCACAACATCCGCAATTTCGACTATCGCAGCGAGACCGACTTCACCCCCGCCTATTACGACAAGTCCTTCGATCTGCGGGAACTGCGATCGGTGGACATCGTGACCTCCTACTGGACGGGTCCGGCGATTGCCCATGTCTTCGTGAGCTTCGGCTTCACGGGGGACGACTATCTCGCCATTTCCATCGAGGTACGCAAGCCGAAAGGCGAGGGCTACTCGACGCTCAAAGGCTTCTTCCGCCAGTATGAGCTCGTCTACGTCGTGGCCGACGAGCGGGACAGCATTCGGCTGCGTACCAACTATCGCCGCGATCCGCCCGAGGAGGTGTACATCTACCGGGCCAAGATTTCGATCGATGTTCTGCGGCGGATGTTCCTGGAGTACATGCACAGGATCAACGCGCTGAGGACGCAACCCGAATTCTACAACACGCTGACGACCAACTGCACGACCAACATCTGGACAAACGACCACGTCAATCCGGGGCGCGTGCCACTGAGCTGGAAGATCCTGGCGAGTGGCTACGTGCCGGAGTATCTGTATGAACAGGGGCGGCTGGAGACGATTGGCTTGTCGTTCCCGGAATTGCAAGAACGGTCCCACGTCAACGCGCGCGCCCGGGCCGCTGATGGGGCGGCGGACTTCTCGCGACGAATTCGCACTTGGGGCGAACCGGGGTCCGGCGATGGCAAGGAGATCACGCAGTCACACTGAACTGTCGATGCCATGACTTGGCTGCAGCGGACCGCATTGGTGCCGCCCTTGTCGGCGCCGTCGCGGCCCTCGAAGACAATGCAGACCTTGAGGCCCTTGTGCACGACCCACTGCTGCAACTTCACCAGCTCGACGTGCAGCTTCTTCAGCTGACGATCGTACTCTTTGTTGGACAGCTCCTTGCCGGGCGTCACAGCGCCACGTTTTTTCCGCCGCGCCCTTGGCGGCGCGGGCATTGCCTTTCTGCCCCTTGGCTTCCAGCTCGTCTCTTGTCTTCGCGTGCCTTCTTTGCCATGTCATCTCCTCCGAGTTGCTTTATCGGATCGCTTACCAGTCGCCGTGATTACGCCCAAGACGCCGCGCTCGTCATTGTTGGCTACGCGCGAATCGCCTGCGCAACGCGCGCAGGCGGTCCACGACCGCGTCGAAGAGCAGGACGGCGAAAACCGAATACGAGGTGACGAGCATGTAGTCGACGATGCGCTCGTAGAACTTCATGTTCGGATCGTCGCCGGTGAACCCCTGCGTCAGGGCGTCCGGGAAGACGATGAAGACCAGCGTCGTCAGGCCGTAGCTCCACCGGTAGTAGTTCGGCGTCAGCGCGCCGGGTCCGTGGCCGAAGATGCGCGTGGCGAAGAAAAGCGAGAACAGCGCCATCACCAGGACGAACCAGAACCACGACGGCCACAGCTTGATGAGCCACCACATGATCAGTCCGCCGGTGGCGCCGATGAGCGTGGCCAGGATCAGGTCGACGGTCAGCTTGCGCGCGGTCGCGCGCTTCGCATGCTGCGCGATCATGGCCGGCTGGTAGTAGCCGATCAGGTAGCGGATGTTGTTGTCGCTGCTCAGCATGTAAGCGAACAGCGGCAGCAGCACCAGCACCGGCCGCAGCGCCAGGATGGCCCGGTCCGCCGGCGTGCCTTCGATCCGCGGCGCATTGGGCAGGCCCGGAAATACGCCGCCGGGCACCGCAGCGAACGCGATCCAGAGGATCGGGAACATGGCAAGCGCACACTGCGACATGCCTTTCGCGAACTCGACGCCCACATCCATCGAATTCTCGCCGAACGCCGGAACGAGCGTGATGCCGACGATCACGATCATGGCATTGAGGCTCGTGATCTTGCCCTCGGCCTGCAGGTAGAAGTTGACGAAGAGGATGAGCGCGACCACGGCGAAGCCGAACAGCTGATGGCTGTGCAGCGGCAGCATCAGCACCGTTCCGAGGCCGGCGAAGGCAATGAGCTTCGTCGTGATCCACAGTCCGTAGCGCAGCGACGGTGCCGACGGGATGGGCAAGGCCAGGAACGGGATCACCAGCGCCGGCAGCAGGAACGAGAAGGGCCAGTTGATGTAGGTGCTGTAGGCGGTCGCCAGCGTCACGCCGATGGTGAAGCGCAGGACGCGGCGGGCCCTCGGGTTGTCCAGAGCCCGCGCCTTCGGCGCTGCCGCCGCTACGGTTGCATCAGTAGGCATACGACAACAGGGCGCTCAGCCACATCAGGAACCGACCCAACGGGTTGAGGATCGGATGATCGCCCGTGTACACGAGCACGTTGACCTGGCTGCCGACGCGCGCGCCGAGCTGCGTGGCCTCCGCGGGATTGTCGAAATCGATCAGCACCGGAAAGCGCTGCGCGTTGCGCAGCCAGTCGCGCGCGTTCTGGACCGTGGGCAGCGTGCCCGGCTTCGACGTGGACTCGGCGGCGGTCACGCCAAAGGTGACGTTGCGCACACGCCCGCGCAGCGTCTTGTCCGGCCAGACATCGAGCACGAGGTCGACGGCGTCGCCCGGCTTGATGTGGCCCAGGTTGTTCTCGGTCAGGTTCGCCTCGACCCACATCTTCTGGGCCGCGACGAACGTCATCAGCGGCTGGCCGGTCGCGGCGAAATTGCCGACATCGACCCGCAGATCGGTCACGATGCCGTCGCTGGGCGCGATGAGGCGCGTGTACTGCAGGTCGAGCTTCGCCTTGTCCAACGCCACGCGCGCGGCAAGCAGCTGCGGGTTCTTCTCGTCGCGCGGGCCGAGCCCTTCGATCGCCTTCTGCAGATTGGCCTTGGCGCTCGCCACCTGGGCCTCGCCTTCGATGCGGGACGTGGTGGCCCACTCCAGCGACCGCTGCGAAATGGCGCCGGGGACATCCGCGTCGATCCGTTTGAGGCGGGCCTCGTTCTGCGTGTCCTTGACGAGCGCGGCCTTCGCGGCGTCCAGCGAGGCCGCGGCCGCTTCGACGGTCGAGCTCCCGACCTTGAGGTTTTGCCGGGTGAGCGCGAGCTGGGCTTCGGCCGCGGCGACCGCCAATTCGTAGCGCACCGGGTCGATGCGGGCGAGCAGGTCGCCCTTCTTCACCGTCTGGTTGGTACGCACGTCGACCGAGAGGACCTCGCCCGCGACCTGCGGCGCGATCGGCACCACGAAGGCGTTGACGCGCGCCTGCGTCGTGTACGGGGTGTAGCGGTCGGCGCCCATGTACCAGGCGAGCAGGAGGATACAGAACGCGGCGAAGACCAGGACCCACTTGCGCACCGGGTCCATGCGCCGCGAGGAGGATCGTGATTCGGGTTTGGCGGACCCGACGTCGACGCGCGGCGCCGGTGCGCCTGGCGCGGACGCCTTCGTCGTTTCGGTTGTCTCGGCCTGCGCCGCGGGAGGAGTTTGCTGTTGTTCGCTCATGAGATGCCTGCATTCGGTTGACGCGGGTTACCAGTCCGGCGACGGCCAGCCGCCGTCTTCACCCTTCAATGGCGGTTCGGTGGCTTGCGGCTGCAGAAGGTCGCCCCAGTCCACACGCTTGCGCATCGCGTCGCTGGTCGCCTCGTCGACGAACCCTGGCCCGAACGTATCTCCCAGCCGCCGCCGAGCGCGCGATAGATCCCGATCGCGCTGCTGACGGTCGTGCTGCTCGCCGCGACGACTTGCTGTTGTACCCGCAGCAACGAATTCTGGGCATCCAGCACTCGCTGGAAATCGGTGATGCCTTCGCGGTAACCGACGCTGGCGATGGCGAGCGAGCGCCGAGCCGACGCTTCGGTCTCGGCCAGAATCCGCTCCTGCTCGCGGCTGCGGAGGAACGCCACCATGCCGTCCTCCACTTCCTTCACCGCGTTGAGCACCGTGCTCTGGTAGCTCTCCAGGAGTTGCTGGAGCCGCGCATCCTGTACCCGGACGTTATTGCGGATGCGCCCGTAGTTGAGGATGTTCCAGCTGAAGTACGGCCCGCCGAGGAACGTGAGGGAATTTGCGTTGAAGAGCTGGCCGAAGCCGCTATTGCCTGTGCGCGTGGTGTTCGTGCCATCGGCGGCCACCACGCCGAGAAACCCGCTCAATCCGAAGCTCGGATAGAGGTCGGCCTCGGCAACTCCTACCGCTGCACTTTGTGTTGCGGCAGCGAGTTCCGCTTGAAGTACATCGGGCCGCCGCCGGAGCAGATCTGTCGGGGCGCCCGCGGCGATCGACTGCGGCGCCGCCGGAATCACGCCTTGCTGCGGGCCCAGAATCGCCGCGAGGCTGCCGGGAGGTTGGCCGAGCAGGGTGGAAAGGGCGCTCTTCGCCTGCTCCAGCCCGGTCTCCAATGGCGGGATCGTCGCCAGGGTACCCAGCAGCTGAGTGCGCGCTTGGAGCACGTCGAGCTCTCCGACGTCACCGCCACGGAATCGTGCCTCGGTGATCCGGACGCTGCGCTTCTGGAGGGCGATGTTTTCGCGCGCGACCTGCAATTGCGCCTCGGCGCTGCGGATGGCGACGTACGTGTCCGCGACCTGCGCGACGAGCAGCACCAGCGCGTTGTCGTAGCCGGCGATGGAAGCGAGCACGTTGGAATCGGCCGCCTCGATCGAGCGCCGGAATTTGCCCCAGAAATCGAGCTCCCAGCCGACGCTCAAACCGACGTTGTATTCATAGAAGCCCAGGTCCCCGGCCGCGGTGTTGGCGGCATTCCTGCTGGCCGACGTGTAGTTCACGGCGCCGTTGGCCTGCTGGACCTGGGGATAGAGGTAGCCCACGGCGATCCCCAGTTGGGCGCGCGCTTCGAGCACCCGCAACCCTGCGACCTTCAGGCTGTAGTTGTTCCGGTAGGCGATCTCGATCAGCTTGCTGAGCACCGGATCGCGGAAGACTTCCCACCACCGGACCTGCTCCGCGGGCTTCTGCGTGACGACTGCTCTGTCTGCCTGTTGCCAATGCTCGAGCACCGGTGCTTTCGGCGGCACGAAGTCAGGTCCCACCGTCGTGCAACTGGCGAGAGCCAGCATCATGCCAAGCCCTGCCGCGGCGCAGTGGCGAGGGCGGTTGGTCATGCCCTGATTTCCGGTCGTCTCAGGAGGCATTACCGGCCGATCTGCGCAAGCGCGTGCCTTACCGGTGCGCTGGACATTTGCATCAATCCGCCGTAGGGCCGATTCATCTCGAGGATCAGGAAGATCGCGCCCGCGACGGTCAACGCGCCGACAAATAGCGCCGTAATGACGGTGGCGTTACGGCGCGCATAGAGACCGAAGCCAGCGAAGAGCATGACAAGCCAGAACACCAGGACGACGAAGAAGGGCCAGGACAGCGAGCCTCCGGCTTGCAGGTACAGAAGGCGAATGGTCGTACCCATGGTCGTCATGAGCTGTAGAGCACGGCTCTGGGCAGATCGCTGGGCTTCGGAGTTGGGCGTCAGGCCGGAGACCGTAGTGAACAGGTCTTCCGCCGGGCTGTAAATGTTGGGCGCGCGCGTGCCTGTTCGCGCGGCGCCGGCACCGGACCACAGCCGCTCGAGTTCGCCCTCGACCATGCGACGTAGCTGCACGCGGCTGTCGTTCGCTTCCGGCCCGTAGTGGACGAACAGCTCATCGAGCTGAACAATTTGCGCGCCGAGTTGCTGCACTTCGCTTTCCTGCCTGTCGTATGACGTGTGCGCGGACGCGATCAGCAGGCTCAGGACCAGGGCAGTCATGGTTGCTACGAGGCCCATCACGAGCTTGACCACGTCCTTCGTCTCGCTATCCTGATGCTGCGCGGGGACGCGGATGGCGATGCCCGCAAGCGCCCCGGCGAAAACGAGCACGAACACAAGGACGGCGATGAGTGCGGAGCTCATGGAGCAACCCTGTTGGCAGCAGGCGCTGGCTCCATGATGAGCTTCGCGCCGGCGCCCTTCAGCAGCTGCTGGAACTCGGGTGATGAAAGGATGATCGTCTTCGCCGCGGCGCGGAGGCGATCGACCGCCTCGGGGGGCAGAACGAACGATGTCGGCAAGTTGTTCAAGTACTCGACTTCTGCCTTGTCCTCGAGCGCGGGGAAGGACACATCGATGACATGAAGCTCGATGTCCGGCGCTCTTGCGAGCTCCGCGAGCTCGGGATCGTGATTCCCGGGCAAGGTCGCCGAATCGCGAATACGCCGCATGCTCTGCCATCGGGCCATCGTATCTTTCAACTGCTCGACTGCCTCGTACGAATAGTGGTCGATCGGCACGCCGGTCGCCTTGATCAAGAGCGCCACGTTGCCGGGCGCATGCTCGACCTCGTCCCAGTGGGTCTCCGGCGAGGAACGCGAGTTGACGACGAAGACAATGATCCTGCGAACATGATCGAGCGGTGTCGGCTGACCCAAGATACTTAGAGCCTCGACGGCCTCCAATACCTCGAGCGCGGCGCGCATGCCGAGGTTGTCGGCCAGGCCACCATCCACGAGATGGATGTACGGCCGGTGGACGCCATCCTGGAACGCCTGCAGGTCCTGGCGTGTCCTGAGGGCACGGGCGGCCGGCCGCGGAGCAGTCCGGGCGTCGCCAAATGCTTCGATCCACTTCGGCGTAGCGAACTTGCAGCTGCCGCCATAGTTGTTGAGCGTCACCGGCGAGAGTACGAAGGGCACGGCCGACGATGCAGCCGCCGCGCGGGAGAGCGGTACCGCGTTCAGGTCCGAGCAGAGGAAGTCGAAGGCGTATTGCGTGAAGCCCAGCCGGGCGCCCGTCGAGATGTCGGTGGCACTCGCGAGAATTTGGGGGCCGGTGCCGCGATCCAGATCGGCGTATGTGGCACCGTGGAAAAGTATCTCGTCGTAGAACTGCGCCGCCAGCTCGGAGCGGCCCCAATTTTCGGACGACAGGGCGCCCCAGTTGCCGGGATTCAGGGCGCGTGCGATCAGCTCGCCCTGCACGTCACGCTTCAGGAAGCTGCTCTCGTAGATGTCGAACAGCTTGTCCCCGTACAGGCCAAAGGCCAGCGCCGTGAAGCTGCCGCCCGACACTCCAGTGACGAGGTCCACTTCGTCGAGCATGCGGAACTTCCTGCCCTTAGGTCCGATGACCTCCATCCCTCGCAGCGTTTCAAGGACTCCGTAAGAGAACGCGGCCGCTCGGGTGCCCCCTCCCGAAAACGCGAGGACAACCAGGTTTTCGGCGTCATAGTTGGTGCGGTGCGCCCAGCGCGTGTCAAAGCGATACCCCTTGCTCAGGTCGACCTGCTCGATCGGGGGGTTGATCGGGCGCGTGGCGCAGCCACCAAGCATCACCAGCACGGCGACAACGATCAAAAATGGAAAACTGTGCAGGCGCATTTGTCCACCGGCAAAAGACTTACAAGGACTTGAACGTTCGCAGCCTACCTGCTGCGCAGCGAGCCGCATCTGCGCTAAGTCAACACTGAGCCGTTTTCCCCTCGGATGCCAAAGATCGATGAAATCAAGTCGGTTTCCTCTACCCGCCCATCGCATCCGTTCGTCGAACGGAAAGCCCGGGGGAGACCAAGCTCCGAGCAAGGTTTGCCTTCATGACCTTGAAAGTGTACCGATGCGCCCTTGGCTCGGATCGCGCCACCTAGACCTGTTTTATTTCGTGCAATCGCTCATGCATGGCACATTTTTGACGTCCGGCCGGGGGTCGCAACAAAGCGGTGATGCCCGCGACCGCCAGGAAGGCGTCGCGGGGGACGCCGCGCGCTCGCACTCTGGGCAGCATGCTGCGCGCGAAGGTGATGGCGAGCGTGACTGGAGGATGCAGCGTCGACCGATAGGAGTGATCGGTTGAGGTCTCCCGCCATGCGATCGAGGCAATGCGCAATTGTGCGCAAAGCGGCCGGGTTCTACGATGGGCGCGCTCTGGTAAAGGATGGCGACGAGCCGGAGAACATCAAGTCGATTGAGCCCTGCCCGGAACCGCGTGGTGATCATGAAGAACGGGAAAATTAACTAGAACGTGTTGTGTTGATTCATCGAACAACACCCAATCCGGTGCCGCGATCTTCCCGGTCCGTGATCACCGCAAAACGAAAGGAGGAAGCCCATGGCGTACTTTGTCACCGGAGCCACTGGCTTCATCGGCCGCTTCCTGGTCGCGAACCTGCTCAAACGCGGAGAACCGGTCTACGTACTGGTCCGCAAGTCGTCGGCGAAGAAGCTCGACGCGCTGCGCGAGTACTGGGGCGTCGACGAGAAACAGGTGACCGGCGTGATCGGCGATGTCGGGAAGAAGAACCTCGGCATCGCCGATGCCGACCTGAAAAAGCTCGAGGGCAGGATCGGGCACTTCTTCCACCTGGCGGCGATCTATGACCTCACCGCCAGCGCCGAAGCTCAGCAGGTCCCCAACATCGACGGCACGCGTCACGCGGTGCAATTCGCCGAAGCCGTGCAGGCGGGGTGCTTCCATCAGGTGAGCTCGATCGCCGCCGCGGGAATGTACGACGGTGTGTTCCGCGAGGACATGTTCGAGGAAGCCGAGAATCTCGACCATCCCTATTTCCGGACCAAGCACGATTCGGAAGGCATCGTCCGGCGCGAATGCAAGCGGCCCTGGCGGATCTATCGCCCGGGCGGCGTGGTCGGGCACTCGAAGACCGGCTTCATCGACAAGATCGACGGGCCGTACTATTTCTTCAGGACGCTGCAGAAACTGCGGAAGATCCTGCCGCCGTGGATGCCGATGATCGGCATCGAGGGCGGCCGGTTCAACCTCGTTCCCGTCGACTTCGTCGCCGACGCCATCGACCACATCGCCCACAAGCGGGGCCTCGACGGCAAGTGTTTCCATCTGACCGACTCCAAGCCGCACCGTCTCGGCGACGTGCTCAACATCTTCGCCGGGGTCGCCCACGCGCCACAGATGACCATGCGCATCAATGCGCGCCTGTTCGGTCTCATCCCGGCCCCGATACTTCACGGCCTCGGCGCGCTGGCACCGGTGAAGTGGATGGTGCGCGCGGTGCTGACCGACCTTGGCATCCCCCGCGAAATGTTCCAGCTCATCAATTTTCCGACGCGTTTCGACAACAGCGAGGCCGCCAAGGCGCTCCAGGGCTCGAGCATCGCGGTGCCACCGCTCGAGTCCTACGCTCCGAAGTTGTGGGAATACTGGGAGCGCAATCTCGATCCCGATCTCTTCGTCGACCGTACGCTGGCGGGCTAGGTCAAGAACAAGGCGGTGGCCACATTGCCACCTCAAGGTTGGCGGCACCAAGTGCCGAGCGAGCGACGAGTGCAAAGCTGCCGAGTTTGAAGGGCCGTGACAGGAAACCCATTGCTTCGTCGTCGAGTCGCTCGATCAACGAAGACGGGTGGCCGATTCTTGCTCCTTTTCCGTTTCTACGGTCCCGAAAAGCCGCTCTTCGACAAGACATGGAAGTTGCCGGACCTCGAAAGCGAGAAGTGACCGGAACACGGCCACGAAAACCACGCACGTTTGGTGTGACTGGAGGGATGCAGCATGAAGCCGATAGGCCTGATGAACTGATGTCTTCTGCCATGTAATCGAGGCAATGCGCCATTGTGCGCGAAGTGGCCAGTTATTACGATGGTCGCCACAGGCAAACCTTGTGCGGAATCGCCGGGCGAATAGGAGACAAGCGTGTACCTCACTCAATCATTGCACCGCGGCGTGCAGCAACACCCCGACCGTGTCGCGGTGCGTTTCGGCAATCGGCAGCGGACATATCGCGAGTTCGGCGACCGCGTGGCGCGCCTTGCGGGCGCCTTGCAGAAGCTTGGCATGCAGGTGGGCGATCGTGTCGCGATGCTGTCGCTCAACTCCGACCGTTACCTCGAATACCAGATGGCGGTGCCCTGGGGCGGTGGCGTGATGAACCCCTGCAACATCCGCTGGTCGGCGGCCGAAATCCTGTATTCGCTGGACGACTCGGGCTCGAGCATACTGCTGGTCGACGAGACCTTCCGCCAATTGGTAGAGCAGTTTCGCCGCGACTCGAGTACGTTGCGCGAGGTGGTCTATTGCGGCGACGGCGACGTGCCGGCCGGCATGCAGGGCTACGAAGCCTTGCTGGCCGCAGCCGTCCCGGTATCCGACGCCGCGCGGCGCGGCGAGGATCTGGCAGGCATCTTCTACACCGGCGGCACCACGGGCTTTCCCAAGGGCGTGATGCTGAGCCACACCAATTTGTGCAGTTCGGCCCTGGCGCTGCATGCCGAGAGACTGGCCGCACCTGGCGGCACCTACCTGCATGCCGCCCCGATGTTTCACCTGGCGGACATGGGTTTTTCCATGGTGCACTGGATCGAGGGCAATACGCACGCCGTCGTTCCGGCATTCAACCCCGAATTGGTGCTCGACACCCTCGAGCGCGACCGCGTTACGCATGTGCTGCTGGTGCCGACCATGATCCAGATGCTGGTGGATCATCCGGCGATGAAAAAGGCGCGCGACCTGAGCGCGCTGCAGACCATCGTATACGGTGCATCGCCGATCTCGGAAGCCGTGCTCGACCGGGCGCTGGCGGCGCTGCCCGGCGTCGGCTTCGTTCAGGCTTACGGCATGACGGAGCTGGCCCCGCTGGCGGCGGTCAACCCGGCCTACTACCACACGGTAGAGGGTCGCAAGCAGGGCAAGCTGCGTTCGGCCGGGCGGGCCGGCTACTGCATCGAGCTCAACATCGTCGACGACCAGGGGCGCGAGGTGCCGCGTGGCACGGTGGGCGAGGTCGCGGTGCGCGGGCCCAACGTGATGCAAGGCTACTGGAACAAGCCTGAGCAGACGGCGGCGGCCGTGCGCGACGGCTGGATGCATACCGGCGACGGCGCCTGGATGGATGAAGACGGCTTCATCTTCATCGCCGATCGACTCAAGGACATGATCATCAGCGGCGGCGAAAACGTCTACTCCGCCGAGGTCGAGAACGCGCTTGCACAGCATCCGGCGGTGACCGCCTGCGCAGTGATCGGCATTCCCAGCGAGCAATGGGGGGAAACCGTGCATGCGGTAGTGGTGCGCAAGCCCGGGCAGGAAGTCTCGGTCGACGACCTGATCGCGCATTGCAAGTCGCTGATCGCCGGCTACAAGTGCCCGCGCAGCGTGACCTTCGCGGATGCGCTGCCCGTGTCCGGCGCCGGCAAGGTGCTGAAGACCAAGCTGCGCGAGCCCTTCTGGCACGGCCGCGATCGCCAGGTGGGCTGACGCGATGAACGCGCTTATCAACGCGCATAGAGTACACACCGACTGAAAGACTCCATGACAACTCCCATGCAAAAACTGAGCGGCCAGGACGCCCTCTTCCTCCACATGGATCGACCGCACGCGGCCACACATGTGACGATGATCTATGTTTACGACCAAAGCGGCCTTGCACGGCCACTGCGCTTTCGGCAGATCATCGGGCATCTCGAGAAGCGGCTCCAGGGTTCGCCTTTCTACCGCCGCAGGATCGTGCAGGCGCCGCTGGGGCTCGCCTACCCGTACTGGGCCGACGACCCGGACTTCGACATCGACTTTCACGTGCGCCACGTCGCGTTGCCCGAGCCCGGCGACTGGCGGCAGTTCCAGATCATGGCGGCACGCATCCACGCTCGGCAGCTCGACCTCACGCGGCCGCCGTGGGAAATGTACGTGATCGAAGGATTGGACAACGTGGACTGGCTGCCGAAGGGCAGCTTCGCGCTCGTCACCAAGGCTGCACCACGCGGCGGTCGATGGCACCGCGCTGGCCGAGCTCACCTGGGCGCTGCACGATGTGGAAGGGGCCAAGGGCAAGCCCACGCCGGTGCTCGCGAAGCAGAAGCACGTCGGCCGCCTGGAAGCGGCCCCGACGTTTCTCGATACGGTGACCCGGATCGTGGTCGACAACGTCGCGGCACCGCTCAAGCTCGCGGGACCGGTTTCGCGAGCGCTGCCGAAAGTCTCGGTCGCGGCAATGAAGATGCTGTCACGTGCGCTGTTCTCCCCGGCCGGTGGCGCGCCGCGCACGCGCTTCAATCAGCCGATATCGAGTCAGCGCGTGTTCGAGAGCGTAGTGTTCGATTTCGCCACGATCAAGCGCATTCGTGCCGCGGTTCCGGGCGCGACCGTCAACGATGCGGTACTCGCGATCATCGGCGGGGCGATGCGCCGCTATCTCGAAAGCAAGAAGGAGCTCCCCGCGCAATCGCTGGTGGCGCTGGCGCCGGTGAACACGCGTCAGGACGCCAGCGAACGGCAGACGTCCGGCAACATGATTTCGTTCCTCACCTTTCCGCTGGCGAGCGACGTCGCCGAACCGCTTGCGCGCCTGGAGAAGATCCAGCAAGCAACGTCGCAGACGAAGGCACTGTCGAACGCGATCGGCGCCCACGATCTTTCCAACATCAGCAAGCATGCACCGCCCGCCACGCTTGCCTTCGCCGGGTCGGCTGGCGACCATGGTTGGCCTTGGCGGTCAAGGACCGGTGGTGCTGCACAACTGCATCGTCACCAACGTACCCGGCGCGAATGTCGCCCTGACGATGCTGGGTGCGAAGCTGTGCTATTGGTCGGCCGTCGGGCCAATTGCCGACGGCACGGGGGCGTGTTTCGCCGTGAGCAGCATGAGCGGCCGCATGTTCATCTCGCTCACGAGCTGCCCGAAGATGGTGCCCGACCCCGCGTTTTTGGGCGACTGCATCCGTGCGTCGATCGCGGAAATGGATGCCGCTGTGGCGGGCGCTACGGGCAAGAGGTTCGGCGCGAAGCGTGCCGACGGGCGGAAGCGCGATGCGATCGGCAAGAACGGCGCCGAAGGCAAACGACGGGCACGCGGTCCTGCCAAAGTGCGTCCCACCGTATCTCCCGTTGCCGAGCCTGCGCCCACGCGCAAGCGTCGTGGCCATCGGGCGTAACGAGGCCGAGCAACTGAGCCGACGCGCGTAGCCTAGCCGACTCTTTCAAGCCGTCCGGCACGATCTCCTACACTCGATCCGCCGCCTGGCGCCTTGATCATGTCCGCGCCCTTCTCGCCGATCATGATCGACGGCGCGTTCGTGAAGCCGCCGATGAGCGTGGGCATGATGGCGGCGTCGATGACGCGCAGTCCGGCGAGACCGTGCACTCGCAACTCGTGATCGACGACGGCAGTGTGATCGGTCGCCCGGGCCCATCTTGCACGTGCCGACGGGGTGATACACGGTGTCGGCACGGTTGACGATGTCCGCCCGCGCCGCCTCGGCATCATCCGGGTCGTATGCATAGAGGATGTTCCGGCGATAGGCCGCCAGCGCCGGCGCTTCGAGGATCCTGCGCTGGATTCGCGCGCCCTTTTCAAGCAGCAGTAAGTCCTCCGACGATCGGAAGAAATCCAGATCGATCGCCGGGTCCGCAAGAGGATCAGGACTCGCAAGCCGGACCGTCCCGGTTGACTTCGGCCGCAGCACAGTGACGTGGCAGCTGAAACCATGGCCCCAGTGCATCTTTCGCCCGTGATCGTCGACGATGCCGACGACGAAGACGAGATGAAGGTCCGGCACTCTGACGTCGGGCGCGCTGCAAAGAAATGCGCCGGCCTCGGCTATTGGGCTCGCAATCTGGCCTGTGCGGCGGCGACGCCACTCGAACATCGAGCCGAGCAGGCGCAGCCCGCCGCGCACCGACAGCCCGAACGTGTCGGCGGTCACGGGTGCGCGAAACGACTGCACGTAGTCGATGTGGTCCTGCAGATTCGCGCCGACGCCGGGAAGATCGTGGAGGACCTCGATGCCGTGCTCGCGCAGGTGGGGCTCCGGTCCGATACCGGAAAGCTGGAGGAGGTGCGGTGAGTTGAACGCGCCGCTGCTGACAATCACTTCGCGGTGCGCCCGGATTCGACTCGCTTGCCCATCCCTGCGATAGCTCACCCCAACGGCGCGCCGCCCCTCGAACAGGAGCCTTTCTGCCCGGGCTCCCGTTGTCACGGTGAGATTTTGGCGGGCGAGGTTCGGCGTGAGGTACGCCCGCGCCGCGCTGCAGCGCTCGCCGTTGATCTGGGTTACCTGATAGGGCGCAGCCCCACACTGCTCCGCGCCGTTGAAATCAGGGGTGCGCGTGATACCCAGCTGTCCGCAAGCCTCGACGAACTTCTGTCCAAGGACGCTTGGCGAGCGGATCTCGGCGACGTTGAGCGGGCCGCCCCGGCCGTGAAACTCGTCGTGGATCGTCTCGTTGTTCTCTGCCTTCCTGAAGTACGGGAGGACGTCGCGGTAGCTCCAGCCGGGATTGCCGAGCGCTGCCCAATGATCGTAGTCGAAGCGGTGCCCGCGCGCGTAGAGCATCGCGTTGATTGAACTGCTGCCGCCCAGTACCTTGCCGCGGGGCTGAAAGCTGCGCCGGTCGTTGAGACCGGCCGTCGGCACGGACTCGTAGCCCCAGCTGTAGAGGCGCAAAGGCATCGTCGCCGCGATGCCGGCAGGCGCGCGTATCAGCACGCTTGCGTCCTTCCCTCCCGCCTCGATCAGGCATACGGTAACGCGCGGATCCTCCGTCAACCGGGCCGCCACGACACAGCCTGCGGAACCGGCGCCGACCACAATGTAGTCGAACGCGGCGTCATTCACGGCTTGCACGCCACTCGAAATTCAGCATGAGGCAAGCTTCCGATCCCGGCCTTTTCAGAACCGCTTGATCGGTATCGCTTCACGTCGCGCTGAGATCCTGCCACGCAAGGCGAAGCAGCCCGCGACCGGCGCCATCAGAATGGCGGGGATGGCTTCTGCAAAAGGATGACCGTCGGCCACTGGGCGACCTGACAGTCGTTCGAGCCACGCGTCGAAGCTGTTGCCAAAGAGGTTGGCCAGATAGATGGCATGAATGTAGGCCATGATCTCGAGGCGCTGATACGCGTTGAACTGCCCCGCCAGCGCGGCGCACGCGGATGGCGAAGGGTGGCGGATTGTCGCGGCGAAATGCAGTGCGAACAGCGTCGCGACGGCGTCGCGCACGTCGACGTCGCCGAAGGTTCCGCTGTCGAGCAGCCGCCGCAATTCGCCGAGGTCGACGCCGTTGGCCAGCGCCAGGCTGGTGTGCACGTAGCTGCAGTAGCGGCAGTCGTTCACCGAGGTCACCGCCAGCATCACCTTTTCGCGCAAAGCACGCGAGGTGGACAGAACCAGCAGCGCGACGGCGAGCACCGGTAGGTGCGCGGTCGCACTGACGAGACTTCGGGCGAGCAACGGCAGGTCGAAGGTGCGTTTCCTGAAATCTTTCATGCGATGAGCTCCGTGGATTTGGGTTTGCTCGCAACGCTCGGGTTGCCGCCGATTCCGACGGAGACCTGACATGCCCGTCGCCTCAGCCCGCCCGGGTCAGCGTGAAATACAACACGACGTGCAAGGCGGACTGGGTCTGCCAACACATCCGGCACAGCAACTCGCCCTCACCCAGCACGCGCCCTTCGCCACGGATGTGGCGAAACAAGGCAAGGTTGTCCTTGCGGTCGTAGTTGAGGCACAACGCGGGCTTGCCGTCGAGCGGGCTGTCGCCGAACTTCAGGTTGTAGAAGGCGTAGCCGACGCCAGGCAGCCCGAACCAGCGGTTGGCGCCTTCGCTCTCCTCGAAGCCTTTGCCGCGCCACGGGTTGATCGGCAGGGCCAGCAGGCGATACAGCGCGACGGCCAGCCATCGGGGCAACCAGCCGAGGCCGGTAAAGGCCATCAGCCTGCCGCGCCACACGCCGTTGACGCTGCCGCGCTCGGGCGCGGACAGCTTCGCGTACATCTCCTGCAGTTCGGCTTGTCGGTAACGCATTAGTTCTGCGGAATTCAATCGACTCTCCTCTGCCGGCCCAGGACCTCGGGCTCGCCTCGATGTTTGCGCGGCCTGTTGAGCCAGCACATTGAACGGCTCATGCGACGCCGCGCTTACGCCCCTGCCAGAAGGGTTCGCGCCGCTTGGTATTGGGATTGGGTCGTGTACATGCTTGTCTCCGTTCGGCCTCGTGATCGCGTGTAGCGTATGCCGTGAATAGCTACCGATCCGCGTGCCTGCGTACGATTGCGCTTCACCTCGACACAATGGCATAAGACCTCAATCGCGCGCTCGCCGATTGGCAGCGCGCCGCTGAGGCCGTTTGCCATCACTTCGATGCGTTGTGCAATGGCGGCATCCGGCCTTTCGCGATTGAATTGCGATGAGATTGCAACTTGGCCGGTCCTGCCGGCCTCGAGGATATGCGTTCCTCGAAGACAGGGGCGTGCGCTCGCACGAACATGCGCGCTCGGTTATGGCGCTTACTCAGGAGACATCGGTGAAACGAAACAAGCCCTCGAGCCACGCAGCCTGCGCAATTCTGGTCGCCATCGGCCTCGCGCTGACGACCCTCGCGCCCGAAGTCATGGCGCAGGCCTCGGTACCGAAACGTGTCGGAGGCAGCGAATATTCTCCCAACGTCGACCAGACGTTCCCGAACCGCGTCTCTGGGGCGTCGCCCACGTGCACACCGCCTTCTCCTTCGACGCCGGAATGTTCGGGACAACGCTGACACCCGATGACCTCTTCAGAGTTGCCAGCGGGCGGCGAAGTCGTCATGGACAACGGCGTGCGCTTCAAACAGGACCGACCGCTGGACTGGGTCTCCGTCACCGACCATGCCGAGTATCTGGGCATCTCCGATCAACTTCGCACGGGCAGATCCCGCGCTCCTCGCCATCCCACAGGGCAAGCGGTGGTACGAGATGTCCAAAGCGGGCGTCCAGGAGGGTGCCCGGGCCGGCATCGAAGCGGTGGTCTCGATGCAGAGCGGCAAGCCGGTATTCGACGCCAGCAAGCTCACGGCCGCGGCGTGGGCGCACGCGACTGAGGCAGCCGAGAAGTGGAACCGGCCGGGTGTTTTCACCACGCTGCACGGCTTCGAGTGGACTTCCATGCCCGGCGGCGCCAACCTTCATCGCACCGTCATTTTCCGTGACGGCGCAGAGCGCGTGAACCAGGTCGCTCCCTTCTCGGCGTTCGACAGCCAGGATCCGGCGGAGCTCTGGAAGTACATGGACGCGTACGAAAAGAAGACGGGTGGCCAGGTGCTCGCCATCCCGCACAACGGCAACCTGAGCGGTGGCTTGATGTATACGGCGGAGACCTTCGACGGAAAACCCATGGACCGGGCCTACGCCGAGACGCGCGCCAGCCACGAACCGCTCCAGGAGGCGACGCAGATCAAGGGCGACAGCGAGACCCATCCCGCCATCGCGCTGAACGACGAGTTCGCCAACTTCGAACGCTGGGACATCAATTTCGGCAAATTGGAGCCGCTGAACCTGAAGGATAAGACGTTGCTTCAAGGCAGTTACGTTCGCTCGGCGCTCAAGCTGGGACTGGAGTTGGAAGCCAAGCTCGGAGTCAACCCATACAAGTCGGGCCTGATCGGCGGCAGCGATGCACATATCGGCGTAGTCCCACGCGGGAAGACAACTTCTTCGGTGAGCTTCCCAACGGATTGCCGTCGCCGGACCGTTGGAAAGCCCCGCTCGGCTTCATCCACAATGATCCGAAGCAAGGGGTGTTGATCTCGGTCTGGAGTGAACAAGCCGCGGGCCTGGGTGGCGTGTGGGCGCGCGAGAATACGCGCGAGGCGATCTGGGACGCGCTCAAGCGCAAGGAGGTCTACGCCACCACCGGCGACCGGCCGGTCGTCCGTGTGTTCGCGGGCTGGGACTTCGCGCCGGCAGACCTGCAGTCGCCCCGACTTCGCGGAAAACGGCTACGCCCGTGGCGTGCCGATGGGCGGCGAACTCGACAAGGCGCCGGCCGGCAAGCGGCCCGCGTTCATGGTCCACGCGCTGCGCGACCCCGACGGCCCCAATCTCGACCGCATCCAGATCATCAAGGGGTGGCTCGGCAAGGACGGCAAGGCGCAGGAGCGCATCTTCGACGTGACGGTTTCCGGCGGGCGCAAGATCGGCGCGGATGGTCGCTGCAAGACTCCGGTCGGCAACACGGTGGACGTGGCGAACGCGACCTACACCAACACCATCGGCGCACCGACGCTGTCGGCGTATTGGAAGGACCCGACGTTCGACGCTACGCAGCGCGCGTTCTACTACGTGCGCGTGATCCAGATCCCATCGCCGCGCTGGACCGCCTACGACCAGAAGCGTTTCGGCATCAAGATGGCCGACTACGTTCCGATGACAGTGACCGACCGCGCCTACACCTCTCCGATCTGGTACACGCCGTAAATTCAACGGGCGGAAACGTGACATGAACGAACTGAGTGCTGCAGACCGTGACCATCGCGGGGCCGCAGCTCAGCGTATCGGCGCTCGCGTCCAGGATCGCCGAGCGGATCATCCATGATGCTGCCGGAGAACTCTCCCCTCCATCTCCTCTGTTGCTCTTGCTTAAATTACATGAAACACATCCTCGAAGAACCGTTGCTGCATTTCCTCCTCTTGGGTGCGGTGATCTTTGCGGCCTACGGCCTGATGACCAAGAAGACCACTGACGACGACCAGGGAAAGATCGTCGTCACGCAAGGCCAGATCGCATCCATGACGGAAGGCTACATTCGCACCCGGGGACGGGCGCCCACCCGAGAGGAGCTTGAGGGCTTGATCCGGGACCGCGTGCAGGAGGAAGTCTATTACCGCGAAGCGCTGGCGCTGGGCCTGGACAAGGACGACCTCATCATCCGCCGCCGCCTGCGGCAGAAGATGGAATTCGTGTCCGAGGGCCTCGCCGCGCCCGAGGTGCCGAGCGATGCAGAACTGCAAGCCTACCTGAAGGCGCATGCCGCCACATTCGCCACCGAATCGCGATTTTCGTTCCGGCAGGTGTATCTGGATCCGCAACGCCACGGCGCAAGCCTGGCGCGCGACGCCGAGCGCCTGCGGGTCGGCTTGAACCAGGCCAGCGCCAGGGCCAATCTCGGCTCACTCGGCGATCCGTTCCTGCTGGAGCACGAGATCAACAACGTCTCGGTCCGCGAGGTCGCCAACCAGTTTGGCGAGAAGTTCGCGGCCGCGTTGGGTAATCTACCGCCCGGTCAATGGCAGGCACCCGTCGAGTCGGGCTATGGCGCGCATGTCGTGTATCTCACCGAGCGCAGGGAAGGTGGCCTGCCCCGCTCGAAGACGTGCGCGAGGCCGTGCGCCGCGAGTGGGCCAACGCACAACAGCGCGAGGCGGCCGCCAAGTCATACGAGGCGCTCCTGCGAAAGTATGCGGTGACCATCGAAGCGCCGTCGCAAGCGGCTGGTGCGCCGCTCCCCGTGGCGGCACGGTGATGCAACGCCTACTTCTGCTGCTGGTGTGCCTCGTTGCCTTTACGACCGGCGCATCCGCGCACGAGGTGCGCCCGGCATATCTCGAATTGCGTCAGACCACCCTGGACACCTACGACGTGCTCTGGAAAGTTCCGGGACTCGGCGATGATTTGCGGCTCGGTATCTACGTGATATTGCCGGAAGGCAGCACCAACGTGTCCGAGCCGCGTGGGGCATTCGGCAATAACGCCTTCATCGAACGCTGGACCGTGAAACGCGCCGGCGGGTTGACCGGCGGAACGGTCCAAATCGATGGCCTCAGAGCGACCGCTATCGACGTACTGGCGCGCGTGCAGCGACAAGACGGCAGCACGCAGCTCACCCGACTCACACCGTCAGCGCCGTCGTTCGTGGTCGAAGCGACACCCGGCAAGGTGGAGGTCTTCCGCAGCTACTTGGCAATGGGCGTCGAACACATCCTGGGTGGCGTCGACCATCTGCTGTTCGTCCTCGTGCTGCTGATCATCACGCGGGGCTCGTGGAGGCTCATCAAGACGGTGACCGCCTTCACCGTTGCGCACAGCATCACGCTCAGTCTCGCAGCGCTCGGCTTTGTGCATGTGCCGTCCGCGCCGGTCGAGGCGGTCATCGCGTTGAGCATCGTTTTCGTTGCCGCGGAAATCGTGCACAGCCGGCAAGGCCGGCCGGGTCTGACCGAGAGAGCGCCGTGGGTGGTCGCCCTCACGTTCGGATTGCTGCACGGGTTCGGCTTCGCCGGTGCGCTGGCGGAGATCGGCCTGCCGCAGCTCGACATCCCGCTCGCGCTGTTCAGCTTCAACGTGGGTGTCGAAATCGGGCAACTGCTGTTTATCGCGGCCGTGTTCACCGTCGTCGCCGTCCTGCGGCAAGTCATGTGCCACGTTGCCCTACCGCGGCCTGTGTGGGACATGGCGCGTGGCGCCCTACGCCATTGGCAGCGTGTCGGCGTTTTGGCTCATCCAGCGGGTCGCGGCTCTTTGAAGTACGGATACGGGAAGCGCCCGCGCTCAACCCGGAAAGATTGAAACCGTATCCTCGGCCTCGCCGTTCAGGCGCTCGGCCCGAAGTACACCTCGAAGAAGCGCCCAGCGACCGTCGGTGGTATCGATAGATTGGCTTCGACACTGGTACGCACGCAGACGAGCGACGGTCTTTCCTGCGCGCGCGCGCGCGCGAGCGCCGGTCCCAGTTCGGCGATGGTCGTGACCGTCTCCCCATGGCATCCCAGGCCCTCGGCGATTTTTGCCCAGTCTACGGGGCCCATCCGTGTGCCGAAAGTCTTGCCCCAGCGCGCCGTCGGGTTGGGAATCTCCATCGACCATTGGCCCTCGGCCAGGACGACCACGGTAATCTTGACCCCCTCGCGCGCGGCGGTTTCCAGTTCCATCACGTTGAAGCCGGCGGCGCCGTCGCCGGTCACGCAGACGACGTCGCGTGACGGATCGCCCAGCTTGGCACCGATCGCCGAGGGAATCCCGGTTCCGAGCATCCCCAGCTCCAGGATCGAGTGGTACGAGGATGGCCGTGTCGACGGCAATCCGAGGGCCGACCACAGCGAAGAGTAACCACCGTCGGTCGTGTAGACCGCATCGCGACCGAAGACGGTGCCAACGACGCCGCATGCCTGGCCTGGGTGGATCCCCGAACCTTTCCATCCCGCGACGCCTGCGATGATCGACTGCACGAAGCCGCGATGATCTTCGCGGGCGGGTTCCAGATCGGTACGCCCCTTGCTCGCGAGCGCGCGGCCGGAGAGCTTCGCGCACAACCCTTCGAGCGTTGCCTTGGCATCGGCGACGATTCCCAGCGCAACCGGTCGCGAAACGCCGATATGGCGCGGATCCACGTCGACGTGAATCAGGCGGCAATGCGTCGGATCGCCCCAGTACTTGTCGTAGGGTACGTCGAGGTTGCCCACGCGCGAGCCGACCACCAGGAGCACGTCGGCCCGCCGGCGCAATTCGTCCGCCGCGGGACTTTGCGACATGAAGAAGTTCCGGTGATCGTGCGGAACCACCGCGCGTCCCGCGAGCGATGGGATGACCGGGCAATCGAGAAGTTCGACGAGATCGAGCAACGCCTTGTTTGCGAACGCCCGATCCACGCCGGTACCCGCGAAAATTGCGGGGCGTTTCGCCTGCGCGAGCAGGTCAGCGGCGGCCGCGAGTTGCGCGCCGGAGGGTTGAGGGGCGCCCGCGCGACCCTGCTCGGCCGGGTAGATGGGTGCAGTCGCGGGATCCGCGCTCGCGTACAGGGTCGGCCCCGGAATCTCGAGATGCACCGGGCCGGGCCGCCCGGTCCACATCTCCCGGAACGCCATGCGCACGAGTTCCGGGATGCGCGACCATTCGAACACCGGGCCGCCCCATTTGACGGCCGGACGGAAAAGCTCGAGCTGATCCTGGCCCTGGAAGGTTACCGGCGTCGATGGATACACGATCTGCGAGCGATGCTGCGATGTGATCACGAGCACCGGAACCCCTTCGTGGCGGGCCGTCACGACACCGGGAAGCAGGTTGGCCGAGCCGGGTCCGGGATTGCCGAGCACGACTCCGACCTGGCCTGTGGTCTTGTAGAGCCCTTCGGCCATGTGCACGGCCGCGGCCTCATGCCGGATCGGGATCTGGCGGATTCCGTTGGCCTCCAGCGCAGCGAGCAACGGGTCGATTTCGGGGCAGGACAGCCCGAATACGTATTTCACGCCTTCGTTCGCGAGGGCTTTGGCGAGTAGCTCGCCGCCTGTCATCTGCGTCATGGTGAGTGGCTCCTTGTCTGATACGGCACTCGCGTCCGGGCCGGCCGCGCCGGCGTTACATCAGCGGCGCGGCAGCGGGCGGTTGCGATACGTGCAAAGCATCGCACCGGGAGCCCGCCGGCGCCCCCCCAGCGTCGGGGAGGCTCGATTACGCGGCCAGCAGACCCAGCAGGCGTGCGCGGTCCACGGCGTGCCTGCGCGTGCCGGCATCGAGCTTGGAGAAGAGATTCTTCAGATGCCACTTGACCGTCTCGTCGCTGATGTCCATGGTCTTGGCGATCAGCTTGTTCGACATCCCGCCGTTCAGCAGGCCAAGCACTTCGGCCTCTTTGGGCGTGAGGAGTCCGCCGATCGGGACGACGACGCGTTGCGCCGCGGCCTGAAGACCCGGCGCATCTCCAGTACCGCGCCGCGTGCCTGCCATGGAAGTCATCGGTCGCATTCCCGCTCCAGCTCGCTCCAGCATATGCGCGGCGCGCGGATGCGTGTCGATGAGCAATCGCTCGAGTCCGCCGAGCGTGGCGAGACTTCGCGCCTCCGCCAACAAGGGGAGCGTGTTCGCGCTCCCGCGCTCATCGGCGGCGACCGCGCGCAACACCTTGACGACCAGTGAGTCGCGCCCGCGATGCAGCGATGCGGCGAGCGCATCGGCGAGCTTGAGGTTGCGGTCGGCGACGTCGAGATCGAGTCGCGCGAGCGCCGCGTAGGCGTTGGCCACGGCGACGTGCATTCGGTACTGCGGCTCGAAGATCGCGTAGTCGACGTGCGCGAAGATCGGCTCCAATCTGGCGAGGGCATCGAGCAGCGCGTCGACCGTCTCGTGGCGTCCGCTCAGCGCGTGAATGCGGACCTGCTCCGCAACGCTCTGCAGTATCAATCGCGGCATGCTGCGCGCTTCCCCAAGCACCCGGAGATTGTCGAGGACGTCGAGCGCGCGCCGTTCGTCACCTTCGGCCAGTCCGATGGAGGCAAGCGTACGGTAGGCGAGGAGGATCGCGTCCGGCAATCCCGTGCGTTCGATGACGTCCAAACGATTCGCGAGCAGCGCGGCGGCCGCGGTGGTCTGGTTGCGCTCGTACAGGGCCGATGCCAGGCCCGACGCGAACATGGATGCAACGAGGCTGCGCCGGCCAGCGTCACGTTCAGCACTTTCCAGTGCGGGCCGCAGCGCGGCCTCGGCCTTGATGGCATCGCCGTCCCACAGGTGGCTCAATCCGACAACGAAGCAACCCAAGCCGAGCGCCACCAGCAACGACGCATCTCCCGATCGCACGGAGACGTTTGTTTCCAGCATGCGGGCCCTGTCGGTCGCCCCCGTGCATAACGCCACGAATGCGAGGACGTTGGCGTTGGCGATCGCGAGGGTCGGATTGGTCGCGGGCGGCGGATAGCCTTCCCAGGGAGCAAGGATCCCGGGGAGCGCGCCCACGCGGTCCGTAAAGCTGGCCGCGCAGGCAAGCACCTGCGCGGCTTCGTACTGGACGTCCCGGGGGGCCGCCGGATCGCGTGCGATATCGCTGGCGAGCTGCGTTGCCTGCGCCGCGCGATCGCCCAGCGCCATCGTCCATGCCAAGACGAGTTGCAGGCGCACGTCGTTCGCGATCGCTTCCGCCGGAAAGCGATCGAGCCAGTCGCGTGCTTCGGCGAGCTTGCCCATGTTTGCCAGCGCCCAAAGGCAACGTTCGGCATAGGTCTGCGCCAGTGCGCGGTCGCCCGTCGCGAACGCATGTTGGGCTGCTTCGTGAAAGAACTGCCGGTCCGCCAGCCACCGCGCCGCCCGGCTGTGCAGCTCGTTGCGTTCGGCCTGAGGAAGTCGCTCGAAGCGCCCGAGCAGAAAGTCGCGGGCGAGCGGGTGCAGCCGCGTCCAATCCCGCCCTTCGGCAACGATCATGATCGGAGTGTTCTGGCCCAGTTGTTCCAGCAGGGCGGCCGCCGACGTGCCGCCCGTGAGCGCATCGCAGAGGTCGGGTACCATCGTGTCGAGGATCGCGACCCGCGTCAGGAAATCCGTGAGCGATTCGGGGAACTCGGCGAAGAGCGATTCGAGGAAATAACGCTCGATGTCGCCGTGCCGCGCGGAGAGCGACGCGATCGCGGCGTGCAAGTCCGGCTTGCGCTCGATGCTGGCGGCGGCCAGCTGGAGGCCGATCGGCCACCCTTCGGTGATCTCGTGGAGCCTTGCGCAATCGTCGAGGCTCAGACGTTCGGCGAAGCGCTTGCGCAGGACCGCGATCGATTCGTCGAGTTCGAAGCGCAGATCGTTCGCGTTCAGGGCTGCAAGGTCTCCGTGCGCCGTGAGGTCTGAAGTCGGCAACGTCAGCGGCTTGCGTGTGCCTATCACGATGTGCAGGTTGGGTGGCGCGTTGTGCAGCAGGTAAGCCAGCGCTTCGAGCGCGGTAGCGTCGGGCAGCCGCTCGGCGTCGTCGAGCATCAGCACGGTCGGCGTCGCGAGCACGGCGATCTCCGCTAGCAGCCCCGTGAGCGCTTCCAGTCGCCTGTCCGGGCGTCCGGCACACTGCGCCGCAATCGTGTCGAAGGCAGGCCGGCCGCTGGCCATCCGCATCGCATACAGCAATGCCGCGGCGAACTGGTCGGGATCGTCCGCGGCGTCCAGGGAGACCCAGGCGACGAGCGCCCCTTGCTGGAGCCACAGCCGGCGCCACTGAACGAGCAGGGTCGTCTTGCCGAAACCGCGCGGTGCCTGGACGGTGATGGTGGGGCGATCGTGGATGTCGGCCCAGAGGTCGGTCATCCGCTGGCGTGAGAGCGACGTCCGGGATGCGCGTGGCGGCGTGCCCTTGAGGACGAACTGTCGCTGATCCATTGCCTAGGCGCCGGTCGGACTTGGCTTCACGTATGCGACGGAGGGCTTTGGGCGGAGTTCATGTCGCGAGCCGTATCGGCAGGCGCCAATGCCACACAGATTAACTCAAAAAACCGCGCGCATTCCCCCGCCTGGCGCAGTAGCAACTCCCCCGCCAATGGGGGCGGCTCGTGTATCACCTGAAGCGGATCTCCCCCCGGTTCGTCCACACGCTGACCTTGATCGACGCGAAGAAGAACGGCTTCGCGTGAGCGACAGTTCACCCGACTTGCAAGGCACTGACTGGTTGCGGATCGGCCGAACCTGATCAGCGCGACGGTCGGTACGGCGCCAGCTCGAGGCGCGCGATCTGGTTGCGATGCACTTCGTCGGGTCCATCGGCGAAGCGCAGCGTGCGCGCCTGCGCATAGAAGAACGCGAGCTGGAAGTCGTCGCATACGCCCGCGGCGCCGTGCGCCTGCATCGCCCAGTCGATGACCTGGCACGCCATGTTCGGCGCGGCGACCTTGATCATTGCGATCTCCTTCTTCGCCGCCTTGTTGCCGGCGACGTCCATCTTCCACGCCGCGTGTAAGACGAGCAGGCGAGCCTGGTCGATCAGGATGCGCGCGTTGGCGATGCGCTCCTGCGTCACCGTCTGCTCCGCTACCGGGCGGCCGAACGCGACGCGGGTCGACGCGCGCCGGCACATCGCTTCGAGCGAGCGCTCGGACTGGCCGATCAGCCGCATGCAATGATGGATGCGGCCGGGCCCGAGGCGCCCCTGCGCGATTTCGAAGCCGCGGCCTTCGCCCAGCAACATGTTCGTCACCGGCACGCGCACGTTGTCGAAGTCGAACTCGGCGTGGCCGTGCGGCGCGTCGTCATAACCGAAGACGGGGATGTGGCGGACGAGCCTCACGCCCGGCGTGTCCACCGGCACGAGGATCATCGATTGCTGGCGATGGCGATCGGGATTCGCCGGATCGGTCTTGCCCATGAAGATGAGGATCTTGCAGCGGGGATCCGGTCCTCCCGTCGTCCACCACTTGCGACCGTTGATCACGTAGTGGTCGCCGTCGCGGACGATCGACGCCGCGATGTTGGTGGCATCCGACGAGGCGACGTCGGGCTCGGTCATCGCAAAGGCCGAGCGGATCTTGCCTTCGAGCAGCGGGACGAGCCATCGCTCCTTCTGTTCCGCCGTGGCGTAGCGCACGAGCACTTCCATGTTGCCGGTGTCGGGCGCGTTGCAGTTGAAGGCTTCCGGCGCGATCCACGAGCGGCCCATGATTTCGCACAGCGGCGCGTATTCGAGGTTGGTGAGCCCGGCGCCGTAGTCGGATTGGGGCAGGAACAGGTTCCACAGCCCGGCGGCGCGCGCCTTGACCTTCAGCTCTTCCATGATCTGGGTCGCCACCCACGCGTTGCCGCGGCGGCGATTCTCTTCCACCTCGGCCGCAAATACGGGCTCCGCCGGATAGACGTTGTCGTCCATGAAACGCGTCAGCCGCGCCGGCGAGATCCTTCACCTTCGGTGTGTGTTCGAAGTCCACGCTTCCCTCCTGTTCGTCGCTCAGTCGATTCGCTGCACCATGCTCCACGCGACGTCGGCGACGAGGCGTGCCCGGCTGCCTTGTTCGATGGCATTCTGGCTCGCGGCGTTGCCCTGCAGTGCGCGCGAGAGTACGCCATGGAGGATCGCGGCGATCCGGAACATGTTGAAGATCAGATAGAACTCCCAGTGCGGAATCCCGGTTCGGCCGGTGCGCCGGCAATAGGCGTCGACATACGCCGCTTCGTCCGGAATCCCCAGCGCCGCAAGGTCGAACCCCTTGAGGCCACGAAATTCCGTGGGAGTCAACCGCCAGGCCATCACCTGGTAGGCGAAATCGGACAGCGGGTGCCCCAGCGTGGACAGTTCCCAATCGAGCACCGCGAGCACCCGCGGCTCCGTCGGATGGAAGATGACGTTGTCGAGGCGAAAGTCGCCGTGGACGATGCTCGTCTCATCGCCGTCCGGCAGATGGTGCGGCAGCCAATCGATCAGCCGGTCCATCGCCGGGATGGGCTCGCGCGGATCCGGCCTGGTATTGCTTCGACCAGCGTGCGACCTGCCGCGCGATGTACTGGCCCGGCTTGCCGTAATCGGAGAGGCCGACCGCCGCGTAATCGACCTGATGCAACGTGGCGATGACACGGTTCAGTTCGTCGTAGTGCGCGGCACGGTCGCCGGGCTCCATTCCCGGCAGCGTGGGATCCCAAAGGATCCGGCCCTCGACGTATTCCATCAGGTAGAACGCGGTGCCGATCGACGGAATCGTCTTCGCAGAGCGCGACCATTTTCGCGACGGGCACGTCGGTGGCCGCGAGCGCCGACATCACGCGGTATTCGCGATCGACGGCGTGCGCGGACGGAAGGAGCTTGCCCGGCGGCTTGCAGCGCAGCACATAGCGCCGGTCGGCGGTCGTGACGCGGTACGTGGGATTCGACTGGCCGCCCTGAAATTGTTCGACCGTCAGGTT
Source organism: uncultured beta proteobacterium (assembly GCA_963844005.1). Classification (GTDB taxonomy): domain Bacteria; phylum Pseudomonadota; class Gammaproteobacteria; order Burkholderiales; family Casimicrobiaceae; genus CAIWHR01. The sequence continues at coordinate 31,368 of CAWJMQ010000023.1, forward strand.
GGACGCAGGGTCGCCGACTTGCGCGCGCAGATACGTCGCGAGGTGACCGATATCGAGCGAGTGGACAGGCGCGACGAGTTTCGCGCCCGGATTCGCCGGCGTGGAGCGCAAGTCAGACATCGTCGAATTGACCGTGACAGGCCATTAGCTCAACTTCCGTTTATTGAGACCTGAGCCCGCGACGGATGATCTCCTTCATGACCGGGAGTTTCGGCGAAGGGCGGCGCGTCCGCGCTGCGCACTACGCGGCGGCGAGGTTGTCCCGCGACGCAGCTTCGTCGCCGGACCGCGCGCGAGCGACCACGGCGTCGGTAATCTCGGCCTGTTTGCCCGCGAATCGCGTCCTGTAACGCGCGCGCCGGAAAACTGTTCAGGGCAATCAGCACGTCGACCAGCACCCATTGGCGTGGCACGTCCTTGTAAAGGCTGCCGAGCGTGCCGATCATGGCGGCGATCGAACGCGAAAGGTGCAGATATTCGCCGCGTACGACGAGCCCCAGGTGCTGAGTGTTCGATACCAGATGGCCAAGCAGGTTGGCGCGCTTGAGCCAGCCCTCGCTGCCTTCGCGATACAGCGTCCACGGAAACGTCAGGGACAACGGCTCGATGCCCTTCTTCTTGAGGGTACGCGCCAGAGCCTCGCGAATCTGCGAGCGGCGCACCTGCGCCGCCGGAGCATCCGTGCTGATCAGGATCAACGCGTCGGTCAGCGCATCCGGGTCGGCGACCAGGGCGCCCCTCAGGTAGTTCAGCACCGGCGCCAGCTTGCCCGCGAGCTCCACCGAGTTGCCCCAGTCGATCATGTGCAGGCGGCCCTCGCCATCGACCATGACGTTGCCTGGATGAAGGTCGCCGTGGATCTCGTGGTGGACGAACACCTGGCTTAGCACGGTGTAGAGGAACTTTCGGGCGAGCTCACGCCGATAGGCCACGGGATCGCGCGGCGCGAAATGGGCTACGGCGCGCGAGATGTTCACCGCACCCTCGATGAACTCCATCTCGATGACGCGCTCGGTAGCCTGAAAAACGCGCGGCACCCGCCAGACCGAACTGTGGCGTGAGCGCGACCAGAACCTCGCCTGCACTTGGGCCTCGCGCTCGAACTGCAACTCGCCGCGAAAGCCCTCGATGAAGCTGTCGATCTGCGCGCTCATGGCCTTGAGAAAGGGCGCGAGCTTGCCATGCGGTGCCCAATACTGGCTGGACAGAAGCATCAGTCCGATCGACGTCTTGCCCATCAGAAATTCGCGGTCGAGGTTGTGCCGGCCGATCTTTATGACGACCGGCACCAGCTGCTCGACGCCGTTCATCGACACGGGCTTCTTGGCCAGATAGACCGAGCCGATCGAGCCCGACTTCAAGGGCTTGCCGGCATTGAAACCGAAATACATCTCTTCGGGCGGGCGACCGAAGCTCTCCACGATGGCATTGCGCGCTTCCTGTGCTGACATCGGCGCCACATCTTCCTGGAAGACCATCAGCTCCCTGGCGATCTCCTTGGGCAGGAAGTCGGCGGTCGCGGCGGCGACCTGGGCCATCTTGATGAAGAAGGGGCCGAATTCCCGCACCATCTGCGCGACGATCTGCGCCTGCGCGTTGAAGTCCTTGGCATCGGCCTGGAAGAAGGGACGCACGTAGCGCAGCGCCTTGATCTGGCGGCGGATGATCCGCAGGTCGCCGCGCACCACTCGCACGCGGCGCAGCAGGGCTTCGACACGGTCCTGGTTGGCGTAGACGATGTCCTTGAGCTCGTTGATCACTTCTGCGAGCAGCGGTTCGTAGGTCCGAAGGAGCAGGCGCACGATGTCCAGGCCCATGTCGGCCAGTCCGCGCAATTCGGGCTCCGACATCAGCTCGTGAAAGAAGGTCCAGAACTCGTCGATGATCTGCTGCGGCACCGGGATGGGCGAGCGCGCCACCGTCTGCGCCACCACGTAGCGGATCAGGCCCTCCGTCGTCTCTTCGTTGGGCAGCAGCTTCTGTTCGCGCAGGTAGCGCGTGACCTGATTTGCCTGCGCGGTGATCGGGTGCTTGTACAGCGTCTCGAAGAGGCGATCGAGCTCGTGGCCGAGTTCCTGGCTGGTGATGTGACCTTCACGCGCCAGCAGTGCGGTCAACGGCAGAAAGGCCGCGACCGTGCGCGCCACCGATGCCGGAAAGCGCGCCGCCTTCAGCGTCAGACCACTCGTGCCACTCAGCAGGCTGAGCCCATGGGTACGCAACAGCTCGAGCCCGATCTCCATCGCCTCGCGGACGATGTCGCCGTCGCCACGGGTCGGTCGGCGCGCCGCTCGTGGCGCGCGGCGCGGTGAGGCCGCGGGGCGCCTCGGCTTGGCCTGCGCAGGCGCGGCAGGCTTGCGGCGCCGCCGCGGGGCATTGGCGGGAGGAGAAATCTTGCGGGAGGGCACGAACTGCAGCGGTGGGTGGTGAACTCGCATTGTATAGTCCGGGATGAGTTCCGCGGATACTCGTAGTGAATTCGATCAGCCCAAACGCAAGGAGGAATCCCATGGCTTACTTTGTTACCGGTGCGACGGGCTTCATCGGCCGCTTTCTGGTCGCGAACCTGCTGAAGCGCGGAGAGCCGGTCTATGTACTGGTTCGCAAGACCTCGGCGAAAAAGCTCGTCGCGTTGCGCGACTATTGGGGTGCCGACGAAAAGCAGGTGATCGGCGTGATCGGTGACCTCGGCCAGAAGAAACTGGGCGTCGCTGATGTGGACCTGAAGAAGCTCAAGGGCAAGATCAAGCACCTCTTTCACCTTGGGGCGATCTACGATCTCACCGCCGGCGCCGAAGACCAGCAGGTCGCCAACGTCGAAGGCACCCGTCATGCGGTGCAGTTTGCCGAAGCCGTGCAGGCGGGGTGCTTCCATCAAGTGAGCTCGATCGCCGCCGCCGGGCTCTATGACGGCGTGTTCCGCGAGGACATGTTCGAGGAGGCCGAAGAGCTCGACCATCCCTATTTCCGGACCAAGCACGACTCGGAAGGCATCGTGCGACGCGAATGCAAGCGTCCCTTCCGGATCTATCGCCCGAGCGCCGTGGTTGGGCATTCGAAGACGGGCTTCATCGACAAGATCGACGGTCCGTACTATTTCTTCAAGACGCTGCAGAAGATGCGGCAGCTCCTGCCGGCGTGGATGCCGATGATCGGCATCGAGGGCGGGCGTCTCAACCTCGTCCCCGTCGATTTCGTCGCCGACGCCATCGACCACATCGCCCACAAGCGAGGCCTGGACGGCCAGTGTTTCCATCTGACCGATCCCGAACCGTATCGCCTCGGGGAGGCACTGAACATCTTCGCCCGGGCCGGCCACGCGCCGCAGATGACCATGCGCATCAATGCGCGCCTGTTCGGCTTCATCCCGGCGCCGCTGCTCTCCGGTCTCGGCGCATTGGCGCCGGTGCAGCGAATGGTGCGCGCGGTGCTGACCGACCTCGGGATCCCGCGCGAAATGTTCCAGTTCATCAACTTTCCGACGCGCTACGACAATCGCGAGGCGGCCAAGGCGCTCAAAGGTTCGGGCATCGCGGTGCCGCCGCTCGAGACCTACGCTGCGAAGTTGTGGGACTACTGGGAGCGCAACCTCGATCCCGATCTCTTCATCGACCGTACGCTTTCGGGCCGGGTCAAGAACAAGGTCGTGGTGGTGACGGGCTCATCGTCCGGCATCGGCAAGTCGACCGCGCTCAAGATGGCCGCTGCCGGCGCCAAGGTGATCCTGGTCGCGCGCGGCGAGGAAAAACTGCTCGAGACCAAGCAGGAGATCGAAGCCGCGGGCGGGCGCGCGTTCATCATCACCTGCGACGTGGCCGACATGGCGTCGTGCGACGCGCTGGTCGCGCGCGTGAACGCGGAACACGGCGGCTGCGATTATCTCGTCAACAACGCCGGCCGCTCGATTCGCCGCAGCGTCGTCAACTCGTTCGACCGCTTCCATGATTTCGAGCGGACGATGCAATTGAACTATTTCGGTTGCCTCCGCCTGATCATGGGCTTCCTGCCGAAGATGATCGAGCGCAAGCACGGACACATCATCAACATTTCGTCGATCGGCGTCCTGGCCAACGGGCCGCGCTTCTCGGCCTACGTCGCGTCGAAGTCGGCGCTCGATTCGTGGTCCGCGTGCGTCGCATCGGAGCTCGTGGACAAGGGCATCAACTTCACGACGATCAACATGCCGCTCGTGCGCACGCCGATGATCGCGCCGACCAAGATCTACGAGAACATGCCGACGCTGTCGCCGGAAGAGGCCGCCGATATGGTCGTGGAGGCCATCGTCGACAAACCGGTCCGGATCGCGACGCGCCTGGGGATCTTCCTTGCGGTCTGTCACGCCGGCGCGCCGCGTCTCACGCAGATCCTCCTCAACACCGCGTTCAACATGTTCCCGGACTCGGCCGCGGCGCAGGGCAAGAAGGGTGTCGCGGCGCCGCAGCCGCTCTCGCCCGAACAGATCGCCTTCGCCCAGTTGACCCAAGGGATCCATTGGTGACGGCGGGGCGAGTTTCGAGCAGTCGCGATAGCTTTCACCGCTGATTCGATCGAGGGCGCCGGCTTGGGTGGTGCTGTGTCCGTGGGTCGCGCCCTCGCTTACGTCGCGAGGTCATCGAATCATCGCGCGGATGCCGGCGAACACGGTCGCACCGCCGGTCGCGTAGCCGGCCGCGAGTTCGTAGTTCTTGTCGAACACGTTATTGCCGCGCGCGAACAGCGTGACATCGCGCTCCACCTGCCACTCGGCGGTGAGGTTGACGATTCCGTAGCCGCCCATCTTCAGGAGATTCGCGGGGTCGTCGTAGCGTAACGACGAGGCGATGTACTCGACGCCGAGACGTACCGGGCCGATCGGATAGCCCGCACGGACGCTGCCATGCTCGCGCGCTCTGCGCGGCAGCAGGTTGCCGTTGCGGTCGTTGGTCGGCGACTGCAGGTCGAGCGACGCCGCGATCGTCGCGCCGGCATCGAAGCGGGCGTCCAGCCCGAGTGTCACGCCCTCCAGCGTCGCACGATCCACGTTCACCGGCGCGCAGACGAAGTCGACATCGCACGTGAACACGATCAGTTGGTCGACCTGATTGTGATACGCGACAGCGCGAAGCTCATACGCCGCACCCTGCACGCTTGATTTCCAGTAGGCGCCGGCCTCGAAATTGCGCGACGTTTCCGGCACCACGTTCGGATTGGAAAAACCGGGGTAATAGAGATCGTTGAACGTCGGTGCCTTGAAGCCGGTGCTGTACCCGGCGGTGAGGCGCAGGGCCGACGGGAACTGGTAGCTGTAGGCGATTGCCCCCGTGGTCTTGCCGCCGTATTGGTCGTTGTCGTCATATCGCAAGTTCGCCTGCAGCGCATGCGCATCGGCGCGAAGCTGGTAGATGGCGAACAGCGAATCTGTATTGCGCGACGTCGTGGCGAAGCCTTGGTCGGTGTCGACACGTTCCTCGCGCCGCTCGTAGCCGGCGGCCAGCGCGCCGACCGGAAGCGCGAACTCGTTCTGCCACGTGTATTGGCGTTGCGTGGTGTTGAACGTCGAGTTGCCGAAGCCGGTTTGCGTCCGGCTGTCGTCGATCCCTTCGCCCACGGAAAGCCGCGAGATCCAGAACGAGGTGAGCCGATTGCGACTCACGACCTGCCAGGTTTCGTCTACGGTGATGGTCCGGTCGTCGAAATCGGGACCGCCGTCGAACTGGTTGTTGAGGCGGCTGCGGAAGAACTGGACGCTCGCTTCCTGATCCGGGGCGAATGTGACACTGGCGCTCGCGGTCACGCTCTGATTGCTGTAACCGTCGGGGTCCGGGTTGTAGAGAAAGTTCGCCGGGTCGACGATCGTGTTGAAGCCGTTGCTGGCTTTCGATGCGACCTGCAGGGCAAATTGGAACGGCCCCGAGCTTCCGGCGATTCCCGCGTTCGTGTCCCACGTGTCGTACGTGCCGTAGCCAGCGCTGACGTTACCCGATACTGTCCCACTCCCGCGCCGCGTGAACACCTGGATCACGCCGCCGATGGCGTCGGCGCCATAGAGGCTCGAAGCGGGCCCGCGCAGGATCTCTATCCGCTCGATCTGGTCGAGCGGTATCGCCTCCAGCGCGGTCGCTCCCGACGTCGACGAGGCGAGCCGCAGGCCATCGACCAGCACGAGCGTCTGATTGCTGTTCCCACCGCGCAGGAACACGCCCGAGACGGCGCCGGGACCGCCGTTCTGCACGATCTCCACGCCCGGCTGACGCTGCAGGAGATTGGCCAATCCCTGCGCACCCGAGCGCGCGATCTCCTCGGGTCCGATCACCGTGATATCGGCCAGCACGTCGGCAATCGGTTGCGACTGCCGCGTAGCGGTCACGGCCACCGGCGGCAGCGTGGTCGACGGAGGAGCGTCGGAGGTCTGCGCCGATACCCTGTCCACGGCCAAGGCCGCGGCGAGAAGCGCGATTCCACAGGCAAGTACGACGAGCCGGCGATTGGGCAACACGACGGGCACGAACGACGTGCCAGGAAGCTTGATCGAACATGCGACGACTCCGCTTCCGCCGTGCAGCCCCGCGCGGCGGTGGCGAGCGGCAGCGCGACACTTGCGGCGCGCTGCGCTACGACTCGGAAGCGACGTGCGGAAGATCGCCCGCCGCGTGCCGAGAACAGGCCGGTCTCCGGGCTCGCCAGTCTTGATCGCTCGCCTTCCCGTCGCGTGGCGACAGTGGCGCAGGGGCGATCCGCACTGGCCTACCGTTGCGGGGGCAGCCGCGGGTTGGCGCGAAGAATTCGTCGCGTCACCGCGTTCCCGTTTCACCCGCCGCGAGGAATTCGCGGCGGACACCTGTTAAGCCGCGCATGTTACCGACTTTCGACAGAGGCGTCAGGACACGCGACCCAACAGGCGCTCGACCCCTTCGTCGCGGAGTTGACGGCGCGGGCGTTGCAGACGTAACTTCTCCCCTAGAAACGCGGCGGCGAGATGCCGCCGTGCGCTCTTTTGGGGGACGATGTGAATTCGCGAGTGGCGACCGCACACGCAGTCGAAACCGACCTGGGACCGGAGATCCCGGCGACGCGGATCACTCCTCCTCACGTGTCCAGGCGGTGGCTGCCGCGGCCGCGGCTCAACGCCAGACTGGGCGTGCCGCCCGAAAAGCGCCTTGTCCTCGTCACGTCAGCGGCTGGCTTCGGCAAGTCGTCCTGCCTCGCGGCCTGGTGCCGGCAACTCACACTCGCTGGCGTGCCGGTGGCGTGGCTGACCGCGGAGCGTCCCGACGTCGACGTCCACGCCTTCTTCGCCGATCTCGCCGCCGCGCTTCAACGTATCGGGTCGGGCATGGGTGACGACGTCATCGAAGTCGTCGGCCGCCGTGGCCGCACCGTGCCCACTGGCCTTCTCGAGAACCTGATCGTGAAGGCGATCGCCGCCCAGCCCACGCCGGTCGTGGTGGTCATCGACGACTATCACACCATCGCGGGTCCCGCGATCGACAATGCGGTCGACGGCCTTCTTGCGCACGCGCCCGAGAACCTGCGCCTGGTGATCGCCGGGCGCAGCGCTCCGTCGATCCGGCTCGGCAAGCTGCGGGCCGCCGATGAAGTTCTGGAGATCTCGCCTTCCGATCTCGCGTTCGACTTCGAGGAGGCCCGCTCGTTTCTGCGGGAGCGTTGCGAGATCGAGATTCCGGCACACGATGTCGCGGCGCTGCTCGAGGCGACCGAGGGATGGGCGGCGTCGCTGCAGACGGTTGCCATCGCGGCAAGCTCGCCATCGAACCTGCAGCGGGTGCTTCGCTCCGCGATCGGGCAGCCGCAGCTCTTGCGCCGCTATCTGCGCGAGGAGGTCATGCAGGATCTGCCCGCCGGGTTGCGTGAATTCTTGCTGAAGACGTCGATCCTCGACGCGTTCAATGCCGATCTCGCGGCGGCGGTCGCAGGCGTGACGGACGCCGGCAACGTGCTTGCCGAAGTCGAGCGGCGCCAGCTATTCCTCGTCTCGCTCGACGACGAGGGTCAGTGGTACCGCTACCATCATCTGTTTGGCGAGTGCCTGCGCAAGGAACTCGTGCACGCGCATCCGGCCGAGGTGGATTCGCTGCATCTCAAAGCGGCGGAATGGCTCGCGGGTGCAAGACGGTGGGGCGAAGCCGTGCGCCACGCGTTGGAGGCACAGGCGCCCGAGCGTGCGCTCGCGATCGTCGAGGGCTGCGCGATGGAGCTCGTCTACCACGGCGACTACCTGACGCTGACCGGGCTCCTGAAGCGGCTGCCGGGCAAGAGCTGGCGCCAGAGCGTCAAGCTCGAGCTCGCGTACGCGTGGGCGCTCGCGTATAGCGGCGATCGTGCCGAGGCGGAAAGCGTACTCGCCGATATCGCGACGCGGCTGCCATCGCTGCCGCCGGACGAGGCGCGTGGCATCGAGGTCGAAACAAAGCTTGTGCGGCTGACGATCGCGGCGATCGGGGACCGCACCGATCATATCCTGCGGATACTTCACGAGAACCCGGAACTCTGGCAATGCCGAGACCCCTGGGCCGCTGACGTGGTCAACGTCGGCGCAAGCGTTTCGTACGCCTATGCGGGCGAGCACCAGCACTCGCATGAGTGCCTCCCCTGCAAGCACCCGTTCAAACGGGTCTACCAGCTCGTCGTACAAGGCATCGACTGGTGGCGGCAGGGACGAACCCAATTCGCCGAGAACGAGTGGAGTCGCGCACTCGATCTGGCACTCGCCGAGTTCGGGGCGCGATCCATATCGGCAGTGGTTGCGCAGTGCCTTTTTGCGCAGATCCAGTATGAGCGCGGCCAGTTCGAGGCATTGGAGCGGGCGCTTGCGAACCGTCTCGACTTCATCGAAGAGGTCGCGCCCAGCGATGGACTGATCGGAGCATTTACGTCGCTAGCGTGGGCATGCGCGTCGCGCGGCCGGGCCACCGACGGCGAGGCGCTGCTCAATCGCCTGCGCATCCTGGGCAAGACCCGAGGCTGGTTTCGGGTGGAGGCCGTGGCGACGCTCGAATTGCTGCGGCTCGGTGCCAATTTCGGCATCGGCGACGCCAGCCATCTAGCGCACCGAGCGGGCGAAGTGCTCGCGCACGAGACGATGCCACCCGAACCATCGACGTTTCGCGAAGCGCTGCAATGCTTCGGCCTCGGTGCGGCGTTCTTCGCCGCACTGAATGGTTTCGACGCGACGCACCTCGATCGGCTGCAAGCCATCGTCGACGGATTCGACGCGCGCGATAACGCGCCGCTCGTGATCAGGGCCCACCTGTTGCTTGCACGGTCGTGCGTGCAGCATGGTGCTGCGGAACGCGCGGGCCGGGCAATGACGGCGGCCGTCGCGCACGCGCAGAACGCGGGGACGATGCAGACGATCCGCGATGCGGGAACTTGGGCGCGCGCGCTCGCGCCGCAGCTCGTTGGCGCGAAGGAACCGTCGATTGCCTCACCGGTTCCCGTGCCCGAGAGGCAATCGAAGGCGGATCCTCGGGTTGTCATCACACCGCCCGCCAGGGTGCGCCGGCGCGAACGGGTGCGGCCTCCCTGGAGGCCATCAGCGTGCGCGAGAAGGAAGTGCTCCAGCTAGTCGACCGCGGGCTCTCCAACAAGGAGATCGCCCGCGTGCTGCGGCTCGAGCCGGAGACGGTGAAGTGGCACCTGAAGAACATCTTCTCCAAGCTCGGCGTTGCCAATCGCGTACAGGCCATCAACTGCGCGCGCGGCGCCTCGATGCTCGGCTGACCACCGCGATTTCGCGTTGAACCGACGGTGCCGGGGCGTTCGCGGCGGCGGCACCCCCCTCTTTTGGGGGCGCACGTCCCCGCGCTGGCCCCTAGACTGATTCGCGTTGCGGGACGACCCGACTCGGAGCCGGGGCGCCTGCCGCGACCTCGCATTCGGAAGACTGTGCAATTCCCGACCAACCCATCACTATGAGCATCCGATGAACATTACCCAGGCACTCCACCGCAATCTGCAGCTTGGCGCCGACCGCCCGATGACCATCTGCGGCGACCGGACGCATACGACGCGCCAGTTCGTCGATCGGGTCGCGCGCCTCGCCGGCGCCCTGCAGCAGCTCGGCATGCGCCCGGGCGACAGGGTGGCGATGCTCGGCCTCAATTCGGATCGCTATGTCGAACACTTCTTCGCCGTACCATGGGGCGACGGCGTGCTCAATCCATGCAACATCCGCTGGAGCGCCAAGGAGAACGCCTACGCGCTGAACGATTCCGAGACGGCGATCCTGATCGTCGACGAGCAGTTCAAGGCGATGGCAGCGGAGCTTCAGCGGGAGGTCGAAGTCGCTGCGCCACGTGATCTATGCGGGCGACGCGCGAGACGCCGCCCGGCATGCTCGACTACGAAGACCTGCTCGCGGAGGCGCAGCCGGTCGAGGACGCGCGCCGCGGCGGCGACGCGCTGCTCGGCGTCTTCTACACCGGAGGCACGACCGGCTTTCCGAAGGGTGTGATGATCAGCCACGGGGCCTTCTGGACGAGCCAGATCGCGGTCACTCGCCGAGGGCGTCATCCCAGCCGGCGCGACGTTGCTGCGCGCCGCGCCGATGTTCCACATGGCCGACCAGGCGGTCGGCTACGTCGGCGTGCTGCAGCGCGCCTGCCACGTGATCATGCCGGCGTTCAACCCGGTGGCGGTCATGGAGGCGATCCAGCGGCACCGGATCGATACGGCGTTGCTGGTGCCGACGATGATCCAGATGCTGGTCCACCATCCCGACGCCGGCAAATACGACCTGTCGTCGCTGCGTCATCTCATCTACGGCGCGTCTCCGATCCAGGAAAAGGTGCTGCAGGACACGATGGCGCTGCTGCCCGGGGTGAAGCTGTTTCAGGCTTACGGGCAGACCGAGTTGGCGCCGGTCGTCTCGATACTCGGACCCGAGCACCATTCGGCGCAGGGTGCCGCCGCGGGCATGCTGCGCTCGTGTGGACGGGCCACGCTCGGCGTCGAGCTGCGGATCGTCGACGCGCAGGGCCACGAGGTGCCGCGTGGTACCGTCGGCGAGATCGCGGCGCGAGGACCCAACATGATGCAGGGCTACTGGAACAAGCCGGAGCAGACGAAGGCCGCGCTGCCGGGCGACGGGTGGCTGCGCACCGGCGACGGCGCCTATATGGACGACAAGGGCTATGTGTTCATCGTGGACCGGGTCAAGGACATGATCGTCACCGGCGGCGAGAACGTGTTCTCCGCCGAGGTCGAGAACGCGCTGGCGACCCATCCTGCGGTCGCCATGTGCGCGGTGATCGGCATTCCCGACGAACAGTGGGGCGAGGCCGTGCACGCGGTGGTCGTACCCAAGGCCGGCGCAGCGCCTGCGCCGGCGGACCTGATCGCCCATTGCAAGACCCTGCATTGCCGGCTACAAGTGCCCGAAGAGCGTCGAGGTGCGCGATTCGTTGCCGCTCTCCGGCGCCGGCAAGGTTCTCAAGACGGCGTTGCGTGAGCCGTACTGGAAGGGAAAGGGCCGGCGGGTGGCCTGACGCGATGGTGGATCGCATCGAAGCTTCCGATGACTTCGTCGGGGGACGTGGCAACGCATCGATCAGCTGGCAGGCACGCTGGGTCGAGCTGCTGCTGCGCTCGACTGTCAAACGCCGTGTCCCGCCGGACGTCGATCTCGCACGGCTGCGCCGCCACTACGAGGAGATCGATCAACGCAAGTTTCGCGTGCCGCCCGACGTAGCGCGCAGCCCCGTGGATGCGGGCGGCGTGCGCTGCGAATGGGTCGACGTGCCGCAGTCGCGACCCGAGCGGGTACTTATCTATCTGCACGGTGGTGGCTTCGCACTGCGTTTCCCGAATCTGTACGCACGGTTCACTGCACAGATTGGCCGGGCGTTGGGAACGCGTGCGTTGCTCGTCGACTATCGCCTTGCGCCCGAGCACCCGTTCCCGGCCGCGGTCGACGATTGCTTCAATGCCTACCGCTGGCTGCTTGCCCAAGGCGTCGCGGCGCGCAACGTCGTGATCGCCGGCGACTCGGCCGGCGCCAATCTGACGCTGGTGACACTGCTTCGAGCGAAGGCGGCCGGCTTGGCGCTGCCGGCGTGCGCGTACGTGATCTCGCCGCCAGTCGATTGCACGCTGTCGTCACCGAGCTTCGTGGAGAACGAGCGCAGCGACGCGGCATTTCGTCTCGCGACGCTGCTGGCGCTTCGTGGCCGCTACGTCGCCGCGCATCGCCTGCTCGACCCCTCGGTGTCGCCGCTGTTCGGCGACCTCGCCGGCCTTCCACCTGCTGTTGCTGCAGGCAGGCACGCGTGAAATGCTGCGCGACGATGCGGTGCGCTTCGCCGAACGCGCGCGTGAGGCGGGTGTGGAGGCCAAGCTCGAACTATGGCATGGCATGCAACACTGCTTCCCATTGCTCCCGTTTCTCCCCGAAAGCGCGCGAGCGATCGAGTCGACCGCCCGCTTCGTACGGCAACACGCCGGCTGGGCGACCGAGGCGGAGGCGGTTCGCGTGTTGGCGCCGGCCGCCTCCTCCGCGCCCATCGATTGACCGGGCACGAGCGGCGGGGGGCGCAGCGTGGGGGACGCTTCCCCCCCAACGCGGGGGCGGAAGCGAGCTGCCCACCCTGTAAGATGGGTCGCATCGGATACCGGCAAGGAGCAGGCAGATGAGACGGCGGATTGCAGGCGCAGCGTGGTTGGTCGGGGCGATCGTCATGGTCTGCATGGTCGGCACCGTGATGGCGGACCGACGTGCTGCGACGCAGCAGGTTGCCATGGATGACTACGCGTCGATGGTTCCCCCGATGATCGCGGCCGAGATCCTGCCCTTCATGCGCTGATCCGGCTGCACGAAACTTCCAGAACACAACAGGTTCAGCCATGAATCGTGGTTCGATTGCGCTTGTTGTCGCCCTCGCGACGGCATCTATTGTGCTGGCCGCACCAGCCAGCGGCGCGGGCGACGCATCGCGTGCACCCGCGCAGGTTTCAGCGCAGCGCATCGCGCAGGCCGACCGCGAGCCGAACAACTGGATGGCGCACGGCCGCACGTATTCCGAGGAGCGCTTCAGCCCGCTCGACCAGATCAGCGACAAGAATGTCGGCACGCTCGGCCTTGCCTGGTTTGCCAAGCTCGACGTCGACCACGGCACCGAGGCCACCCCGATTGTTGTCGACGGCGTCATGTACACGACGGGCGCGCGCAGCATCGTCTACGCGTTCGACGCGCGCAACGGCAAGCTGTCTGTGGAAATACGACCCCAAGGTGCCGGCGGCGATGCTCGGCAAGGGCTGCTGCGACATGGTCAACCGCGGTGTCGCCGCGTGGGAAGGCAAGGTCTATGTCGGCGCGTATCGACGGCCGGCTGATCGCGCTCGACGCCCGCGATGGCAAGAAGATCTGGGAAGCCTCGACGATTACCGATCGCAGCCGGCCCTACACGATTACCGGCGCGCCCCGGGTGGTGAAAGGCAAAGTCGTCATCGGCAACGGCGGTGCCGAGTTCGGCTTGCGCGGCTACGTGACGGCCTACGACGCGAAGACAGGCCGGCAGGTCTGGCGGTTCTACACGGTGCCAGGCAATCCGGCGAAACCGTTCGAGAACAAGGCGATGAAGATGGCCGCCGCCACGTGGACCGGCGACCAGTGGTGGACATGGGGGGGTGGCGGAACCGTCTGGGATTCGTTCGCCTACGATCCCTCGCTCAACCTGCTCTATATCGGTGTGGGCAACGGCTCGCCGTGGAATCGGACAATCCGCAGTCCGAAGGGTGGCGACAACCTGTTCCTTTCGTCGATTGTCGCGGTCAATCCGGACACCGGCGCCTACGTCTGGCACTACCAGACGACGCCGGCCGAAAGCTGGGACTTCACCGCTACACAGAACATGATCCTCGCCGATCTCTCGATCGACGGACGCGGCGCCAGGTCATCATGCAGGCGCCGAAGAACGGGTTCTTCTACGTTCTCGACCGCAAGACCGGCGAACTCATTTCGGCAGAGCCGTACTCGAAGGTGACCTGGGCGACGCACGTCGACCGCAAGACGGGGCGGCCGGTGGAGAATCCCGCGGTTGCCGATTACTCGAAAGAACCGAAACTCACCTACCCGGGGCCGCTAGGCGCGCACAACTGGAATCCGATGGCGTTCAACCCGGGTACGGGGCTCGTCTACATTCCCGAGCATGAGGCGCCGCACCTCTATGTCAACCGGCCCGAGGCACGATACGACGCGAAGGCCGGATGGAATGTCGGCGTCGTGATACCCGATTCGCCCGAAGAGCCCACGGCGTCCGAGCAGTTGCATGGGCTGTTCAAGGGCAGCCTGCTCGCGTGGGATCCGGTGCGTCAGAAGGCGGCATGGCGAGTGGCGCACAAAACGCCGGGCAACGGCGGCGTTCTGGCCACCGCCGGCAACCTCGTGTTCCAGGGGACGGCGGGTGGAAGCTTTGTGGCGTATTCGGCCGACAAAGGCGAGCGACTGTGGGAAACGAACGCGCAGACGGGCGTCATTGCCGGGCCGATTTCGTATTCCGTCGACGGCGAGCAATACATCGCTGTGATGGCGGGATCGGGGGGCGGGTATTTTCGCTACCTCGGCGAAATCGCGGAGCAGAACCACGTGGCGACGATCAGCCGAGTTCTAGTCTATAAACTTGGCGGCAAGGAGACGCTTCCGCCCCAGCCGACCGCGCGACCCATACCGGCGCCGCCACCGGACGATGCCACCAAAGCGCAAATCGACGAGGGACGTGGTCTCTACACATTCTACTGTTCGCCCTGCCATGGGGGCGCGGCGATCTCGGGTGGGTCGGTGCCTGATCTGCGACACATGGACGCGGAGACCCACCAATATTTCGTCGGTATCGTGCTGGGTGGCATGCGCGAGGAGCGTGGGATGCCGAATTTCGTCGACCGGCTGTCGATCGAGCAGGCGAATGCTATTCACGCCTATCTCGTGAAGCGCGCCAACGACGACATTGCCGCGAAGGCCGGCGCACCGAAGTGATTCGATAACGGAGATCCAGACAATGCTCGTCACTGACAAGGAAGTGAAGACGGTGGCCGCCGCGACCGATGACGGAGCGACGATCGCCCGCATGGCCGACGTGCTCGCGCGGCAGCGCCGCGCCCACATCGAGCAGGGAGCGCCCTCGGCGACGCAGCGCATCGAGCGCCTTGACCGCCTTTTCGCGCTCGTCGCCGATCATCGCAAGGAGATATGCGATGCGATGCAGGCCGACTATGTCGTGCGTGCGCCGGAACAGACGATGCTTGCCGACGTCGTCACCTGCGCCGACGGAATCAAGCACGCAAAGAAACACCTGCGCGGCTGGATGCGACCGGAGCGGCGCTCGACGAACTTCCCGCTGGGCCTGACCGGCGCCAAGGCTCACGTGCAGTACCAGCCCTTGGGCGTGGTAGGGACCATCGTCCCGTGGAATTTTCCCGTGTACCTCACGTTCGGACCGCTCACGGGCATGCTCGCCGCCGGTAACCGGGTGATGATCAAGTTATCAGAATTCGTCCCGCATACGTCGGCGCTCGTGGCGCGGCTCGTCCGCGGCGCGTTCGACGAGGGCGAAGTCGCCGTTTTCACCGGCGGACCGGACGTCGGCTCGGCATTCGCAGCACTGCCGTTCGACCACCTGTTCTTCACCGGCAGCCCGCGTGTGGGCAAGCTCGTGATGCGCGCCGCCTCCGAGAATCTGACGCCAGTGACGCTGGAGCTCGGCGGCAAGTCGCCGGTGGTGATCGGCCGCTCGGCCGACCTCGCGATCGCCGCGAGGCGCGTGGCGTGGGGAAAGACGCTGAACAGTGGCCAGGTCTGTCTCGCGCCGGATTATGTGCTCGTGCCGGAGGACAAGCGTGACGCCTTCGTCGCGGCGCTGAAGACGGAGGTGTCGCGCATGTACCCGACGATGCGTGACAACCCGCAGTACACATCGATCATCAACGAATTGCAGTACCGGCGCGTGCGCTCGTACCTCGACGATGCGCGGGCCAGAAACGTGACGGTCGTCGAGATCAATCCGGCGGGCGAGGATTTCACTGCCCAGCGCGCCCGCAAGATGCCGGTGACGGTGCTCTTCGACCCGCCCGACGACTCGCTCGTCATGCAGAACGAGATCTTCGGGCCGCTGTTGCCGGTGAAAACCTACAAGACGCTCGATGAAGTGCTCGCCTTCGTCAACGGCCGGCCGCGCCCGCTGGCGCTCTACTACTTCGGCGATGACCGAGCAGAGGCGGAGCATGTGCTGGCACGCACAACATCGGGTGGCGCATGCATCAATGAAGTGATAATGCACGCGATGCAGGACGATCTGCCGTTCGGTGGCTGCGGCAATTCAGGCATGGGTGCCTACCACGGCGAGCAGGGCTTTCGCACGTTCAGCCATGCGAAGAGCGTTTACACCGCGACCAAGCGCGACCCATTGTCGATGTTGCGCCCGCCCTATGGCAAAGCGATCCAGCGCTATTTCCGCTTCATGCTTCGCCGCCGCTGATCGTCACCGAAACCGAGGTAACCGATGGACAAGTTGAGCGGCCAGGACGCGCTGTTCCTGCACCTCGATCGTCCGCATGCGGCGACGCACGCGACGATGATCTACATCTACGATCAAAGCGGATTGCGGGGAAAGCCCCTGCGCTTCCGCGACATCGTGCACCACGTCGAGAAACGCCTGGACGCGTCGCCCTTGTTCCGGCGCAAGATCGTGCAGGTCCCGCTCAATCTCGGTTACCCGTACTGGGCGGACGACGAACATTTCGACATCGACTTCCACATCCGCCATTTCGCACTGCCGAAGCCCGGCGACTGGCGCCAGTTCTGCATCCTCGCCTCGCGCATCCACGCGCGCACGCTCGATCTCTCGCGCCCGCCGTGGGAGATGTATGTGATCGAGGGACTGGATAACTTCGTCTGGCTGCCGAAGGGCAGCTTCGCGATCCTGACCAAGATCCACCACGCGGCCGTCGATGGTACGGCGTTGGCGGAACTCACCTGGGCGCTGCACGATATCGCGGGCGCAAAGGCGAAGAGCGTTCCGGTCGTCAAGAGCGCGCGATCGATTCCAACGCAGCGGCCGACGGCAGGACTCGCCGACTACATCGCCCGCATCGTTTCCGACAACGTGTCATCGGTGACGAAGCTGGCGGGTCCCGTGACGCGCGCGCTGCCAAAGGTGGGAGCCACCGTCGCGAAGCTGCTCGCGCGCACCGTTACCGGATCGACGGCCGGCGCGCCGAAGACCCGGTTCAACGGCAAGATCACGGCCAATCGCGTATTCGACTCGGCATTCTTCGATCTCGACGACGTCAAGCGTATCAAGGAGGCCGTTCCGGGCGCCACGGTGAACGACGCGGTGCTGGCTATCATTGGCGGCGCGCTGCGGCGGTATCTGCAGGCGAAGAAGGAGCTGCCGAAGAAGTCGCTGGTCGCGATGTCGCCGGTCAACACGCGGCAGGATGCGGGCGAGCGCCAGACGAGCGGCAATACGATTTCGCTGATCACTTTTGGTCTGGGGACCGACATTGCGGCGCCGCTCGAACGGCTCGAGGCCGTGCACGCGGGTACCGCACAGACCAAGGCCATTCAGCAGGCCATCGGTGCGCGTGATCTGACCGACATCAGCCGATTTGCTCCACCCGCGACACTGGCGCTGACCGGGCGGCTGGTGATCCTCACCGGCTTCGGCGGCGGCGGCCCGATGCCGTTGCACAATTGTGCCGTCTCGAACGTTCCTGGCCCCACGCAGCCGCTGTATCTGCTGGGGGCCAGACTTGCCTACTTTTCGGCAGTGGCCCCACTGACCGATGGCGGCGGCCTGTTCTTCGCGGTGTCGAGCTACTGCGGCCGGATGTTCATCGCCCCGACCAGTTCGCCCAACATTCTTCCGGATCCCGAGTTCCTGGTCGAATGCCTGTACGAGTCATTCGAGGAAATGAAGAAATCCGTCGCGAAAGCCACCGTCAAGCGCGGAACGCGGCGTCGCGTAAAATTGGCGGCCTGAGCGTTGGCGGCCTGAGAGCGATCGGCGCGAATCGGAGCGCGGTGTCGATGGAGACGCGCTCATCGAGCTTTCCCATGCGGCGCGGAATCGGATACCTAGCGCTTGCCCGCGCGCAACGAAGTGCTTACGAAGGAGCACAAACATGGTGCACAAGGTCATCGTCGCTGGAGTGGGAATGGTCCCGTTCGCCAAGCCGGGCGCGAGCGAGCCCTATGACGTGATGGGGGCGAAGGCGGTGCGACAGGCGCTCGCCGATGCCGGAATCGGGTATGAGGAGATCGAACAGGCGTACGCCGGGTACGTCTACGGCGATTCGACTTGCGGACAGAAGGTGCTCTACGCGGTCGGCATGACGGGGATCCCGGTTGTGAACGTGAACAACAACTGCTCGACCGGTTCGACGGCGCTCTTCCTCGCGCGGCAGGCGATCGAAAGCGGCGCCGTCGATTGCGTGCTCGCCGTCGGCTTCGAACAGATGCAGCCGGGCGCGCTTGCCACGCATTGGAACGACCGGCCGAACACTTTCGAGCGCTTCGACCACCTGTGCGATGAGTTGGCCGGGGGCAAGGAACTGCCGCTCGCGCTGCGTTACTTCGGGGGCGCCGGGCAGGAGCACATGCAGCGTTACGGCACGAAGCTCGAGACCTTCGCCAAAGTGCGGGCGAAGGCGAGCCGCCATGCTGCGAACAATCCGCTGGCCCTGTTCCGCAAGGTCGTATCGGAAGAGGAGGTAATGGGCTCGCCGATGATCTGGCCGGGGGTGCTGACGCGATTGATGGCGTGTCCGCCGACCTGCGGTGGCGCGGCGGCGGTTCTTGTCTCGGAGGATTACGCGCGCCGGAAGGGCCTTCGCACCGATGTCCGCATTCTCGCGCAGGCGATGGTCACCGATCGGCCGGTAACGTTCGAATCGCGCTCGATGATCGACCTCGTCGGATTCCACATGAGCGAAGAAGCGGCGCAGCAAGTGTACGCGAAGGCCAGCGTTGGCCCGGGCGACATCGATGTCTGCGAGCTTCACGACTGTTTTGCGCAGAACGAGCTGATCACCTATGAAGCGCTGGGCTTCTGTCCCGTCGGCGGCGCCGAGAAGTTCGTCGTCGACGGCGACAACACGTATGGCGGCAAGGTGGTGATCAATCCATCGGGCGGCTTGCTCTCGAAGGGCCATCCGTTGGGCGCCACGGGCCTTGCCCAGTGTTACGAGCTGACGCGCCAGATCCGCGGCGAAGCAGGCACAACGCAGGTAGAGGGTGCGCGGCTCGCGCTGCAGCACAACCTGGGACTCGGCGGCGCGGGCGTGGTCACGCTCTACGGCGCAAACTGAAAGATACGCGATGATAGACAGGAAATACATCGGAACCGCATTACCGAAAGCGGTGCTCGACATCGAGAAAGGCCGGCTGCGCTTTTTCGCCAAGGCCATCGGCGAGACCGATCCCATTTACACCGATGAGGCGGCGGCGAAGGCCGCCGGATATCGGTCGCTGCCGGCGCCACCGACGTTCATTTTCGCCGCGGAACTGGACGCGAACACGCTGGTGCCCGCGCTCCGGGAAATGGGGATCAACCTCGACCGCATCCTGCACGGAGAGCAGGAATTCACGTATTACGCACCGATCTGTGCCGGCGACACGATCACTGTCGAGTCGAAGTTCACGGACATTTACGACAAGAAGAACGGCGCGCTCGAATTTCTGGTCAAGGAGTCGGCCGTCACCAATCAGCACGGCAAGCGCGTCGCCGAAATGCGATCCGTCGTTGTCGTGCGCAACTGATGGACTACCCAATGGCTGAACTTTCCTTCGCTCGCGTCAACGTCGGCGATACGCTCCCGCCGCTCACGCTGCCTCCGCTCGACCGCACGACGCTCGCGCTGTTCGCCGGGGCGTCCGGCGATCACATGCCGCTGCACATCGACCTGGACGTCGCCCGCAAGGCCGGCATGCCCGACGTGTTCGGGCACGGGATGCTCTCGATGGCCTATCTCGGGCGCCTTGTCACACGATGGGCGCCGCGGGCCGCGGTTCGCCGCCTCGACGCACGCTTCGTCGGCATTACGCATCTCGGCAACGTGATCACCTGCACGGGTAAGGTCGTCGGGAAAGAGGATCGTGACGGCGAGAAGCTCGTGCGCGTCGACATTCAGGCGACCAACCAGTTTGGCGAGCTCAAGACGGCAGGCGAGGTTCTGCTCGCGCTGCCCTGAACAACCGATTCGTACGGGAGAAAACCGCAATGGGAACGCTGGAAGGCAAGGTCGCGCTGGTGTCGGGTTCGGGGCGCGGTATCGGACGCGCGATTGCGCTGAAGCTCGCATCGGAAGGCGCGCGCGTCGTCGTCAACGATCTCGATCGCGAACCCGCCGAGCAGACGGTGGTCGACATCAAGGCTGCGGGTGGCGATGCGATCGCCTGCCCCGGAAGCGTCACGGCGCCCGATTTCGCCGAGCGTTTCATCAAGACGGCGGTCGACGCCTACAAGGGCATCGACATCATCGTCAACAATGCCGGCTACACGTGGGACAACGTCATCCAGAAGATGACCGACGAGCAGTGGTACGCGATCCTCGACTGCCATCTTACGGCGCCGTTCCGGATCCTGCGCGCCGCGCAGCCGGTCATTCGGGCTCTGTGCAAGGCCGAAACCGAGGCCGGCAAGGAGGTCTACCGGAAGATCGTGAACATCTCGTCGGTCGCCGGTCTCGGCGGCAACGCCGGGCAGGCGAACTACGCGGCGGCAAAGGCGGGCATTCTCGGGATGACCAAGACGCTCGCCAAGGAATGGGGACGGATGCGGGTCAACGTCAATGCAGTGGCCTTCGGTTTCATCCGCACCCGGCTGACCGAGATCACGGCCGACTCCGACACAAAGGTGAACATCGACGGCCGCGACATCAAGGTTGGCGTCAATCCCGACCTGATGAAGGCGATGGAAATGCAGATTCCGCTCGGTCGCGGCGGCACGCCTGACGAAGCTGCGGGCGCGGTCTACCTGTTCTGTATTCCCGAATCGAACTACGTATCCGGCCAGACCCTCGTTTGCGGCGGCGGATTCACGCTGGGCTGACGCCGCGGCGCGACCGAGGAGATCTCGATGCTGGAAAACTATCGACCGGCGTGGATGACCGACGAGCACGAGTTGCTCGCGGCGACTGCGCGCCGGTTCACCGAACAGGAAATCATTCCCAACGACGAGCGCTGGCGCAAGCAGCACCGCGTCGACAAGGAGACCTGGAAGAAGGCCGGCGAGCTGGGGCTCCTCTGCACCGATATACCCGAAGCCTACGGCGGCATGGGCGGTGACTTCGGGCACGACGCCGTGATCTATCGCGAACTCGCGCAGGCGTGCGAATTCGGCTTCAGCGGCGGGCGCGCCGTGCACGCGATCACGTCGCACTACATGCTGAATTGCGGCACCGAGGCGCAGAAAGCACTCTGGCTGCCGCGCATGGCCGCGGGCGAGGCGATCGGCGCGGTGGCGATGACCGAGCCGGGCGCCGGTTCCGACCTCAAGGGCATTCGCACCCGGGCCGAGCGACGCGGCGACAAGTACGTGCTCAACGGTTCGAAGACCTACATCTCGAATGCGCTCAACATGGGGATGCTGCTGGTCGTTGCAAAGACCGACCCCGCCGCCGGATCGCAGGGAATATCGCTGATCCTGATGGAGCCTCACGGCACACCTGGATTCTCGGTCGGGCGCGTACTCGACAAGATCGGCATGCCCTCCGCAGATACCTGCGAGCTGTTCTTCCAGGATTGCGAAGTGCCTGCGGAGAGCGTGCTCGGCGGTGTCGAGGGCCGGGGAATGTACCAGCTGATGGAGCAGCTTCCCTACGAGCGCGCGATCATCGGCTACATCGCCGCCTACACGATGGAACGCGCGCTGGCGCTGACGATCGAGTACACGAAGGACCGCAAGGCGTTCGGCCAGACGATTTTCGATTTCCAGAACAGCCGCTTCACGCTGGCAGAAGTCGCCACAAAGGTGGCCGTGGCGCGGGTGTTCGCCGATTTCGTCGTCGGCCAGCGCATTGCCGGAACCCTCGATTCTTCGACCGCGTCGATGGCGAAGTGGTGGTGCACCGACATGCTCGGCAACGTCGTCGACGAGTGCCTGCAGCTCTTCGGCGGCGCTGGCTACATGAACGAGTATCCGATCGCGCGCATGTACGCCGATGCCCGCGTGATGCGGATCTTCGGCGGCGCGAACGAGATCATGAAGGAGCTGATCGCACGGTCGCTGTGAGCGGCGGCGAGTCGGCAACGTCTGGGACGCGCGCAATGGGCCCGCTCAAAGGTGTACGGATCGTCGAGTTCGCAGGCATCGGCCCAGCGCCGTTCTGCGGGATGGTGCTCGCGGATCTTGGCGCTGACGTACTGCTGGTCGATCGCAAGGTCCCGAATGCAAACACGCGCGACGTTTCATTCTTCAACGCCGGCCGGTTCGATTTGCTGAAACGCGGCAAGCGAGCGGTCGCGCTCGATCTCAAGCAGCCTGCGGGCGTTGCGGCGGCACTGCGGCTCGTCGATTCGGCCGACGCACTGATCGAGGGTTTCCGCCCCGGCGTCATGGAGCGCAACGGCTTGGGTCCGGACCAATGCCTCGCGCGCAACCCGCGCCTCATCTACGGCCGGATGACCGGATGGGGCCAGAGCGGTCCGCTCACGAATGCAGCGGGTCACGACATCAACTATCTCGCCCTTTCCGGCGCACTTTCGCTCGGTGCGCCACCGGGCGGACGGCCGTGGGCGCCGCCGACGCTGGTCGGCGACATGGGCGGGGGCGGCCTCGTGCTGGCGCTGGGCATCGTCAGCGCGGTTCTCGAGGCGCGCACGTCGGGAAAGGGGCAGGTCGTCGACGCCGCGATCACCGACGGCTCCGCGCTCCTCACGACGCTTTTTCATGCGCTCAAGGCCGCGGGAATCTGGCAAGGTCCGGGGCACCCGCACGTGCTCGATTCGTCCGCGCCCTTCTACGACACGTTCCGTTGCGCTGACGGCAAGTGGATTTCGATCGGTGCCATCGAACCGCAATTCTATTCACTGCTCCTCGCGAATTGCGGGCTGACCGACGTCTCGCCTTCGCGGCAATGGGACACGACGCAGTGGCCCGCACTCAAGGCGCGAATCGCGGCGCTCGTCGCGATGCGGCCGCGCGACGAATGGTGTACGTTGCTGGAGGGAACCGACGTTTGCTTCGCTCCGGTACTCGACCTCGACGAAGCGCCGGCGCATCGGCACAACCGCGCCCGCGGCACGTTCATCGAGGTGGACGGCATCGCGCAGCCCGCGCCGGCCCCGCGTTTCAGCCGCACCGAGGCGGAGGTCAGGAACCCGCCGCCGGCCCCGGGTAGCCCGGACGACGACGCTCTTGCTGACTGGGGATTCGCGACGGACGAGTTGCGCGCGTTGCGTGCCGCCGGCGCGCTGGCATGAACAGGTTGCGCGGCGCCGCGGCACGCCATCCGCGGAGCGAAATCTTCGTGGTGTCTTTCATCGCAACCGAGTGATCGTCTGCCGTGATGCGACTGGAATTCACGATCGACATTCACCGTCCGCCGCGAGATGTCTTTGCCGTGGTCGGCAACCTCGAAAACGACCCGAAGTGGCAGGCGGCGGTGGTCGCGACAACCAAACGGACGGCGGGACCGATTGGCGAAGGTACGTGCTTCCGCCATGTCATGAAGGTCATGGGCCGGCGCAGCGAACTCGACATCGAGATCGTCCATTACGAGCCGCTCCAACGCTACGCGCTCCACTGCATCTACGGGCCGCTGATGTTCGGCACCGAAGTGCGGTTCGAGCGGATTGCGCAGGGCACTCGACTCGTCACGCTGGTCGAGGGCCAGCCGAGCGGCCTCATCAAGGTGATGGCGGTCACGCTGTCCAAGTTCCGCCGATCCGAAATCGAAGCCGACCTCCGCAACCTCAAGCAGTTGATGGAATCCGGCACCCTTTAATCGCTGGAGCAGGGCATCGTGTGGGGACGGTCCCGGTGAACGCGAGCAAGGACGCTATACTTGTGTCGCGGGCAGTCGCACGCGCGCCCGGCGGTGCTGAGGCTCAGTGGAAGGTGCGATGGATACTGGCAAGTGGGCGGTGGGAGGGATGCTCGCAGCTTCGCTGTCGGGATGCGCATCCATCGAAAACGCGCCGGAGCGGACAGAAACGCCGTCCCGAGAAGTCGTGACGATCTTGCTGACGGCGACGCCCTACAATGCCGGCCGCATCGGCCGGGCGTATCTCATCCCATCAGGTGGTCGCACGGTTGTCAGGATAGAGGCCAGTGGCGTTCCGCCCTACGTGACGCGGCCGATACACCTCTACACGTACCTCTACGAGGGCTCGTGTTCGGAACACGGGGGAAAACCCGCCTTCGACTTGAACGCCATCGTGCTCGCGAGTTCGATCGCGAATCCGGCGGGCATCGGCGCGTTCGGGGGAGCGGTCACGGTTTCGAATGCCGCGCCGATTGCCATCGATGTCCTCCGCGCGAAGCCCTATGCGATTGTCGTCAAGACGGGGCCCGCCGATGGCGATGACGCCCTTTTCTGCGGAGACGCAAACGGCTGACGGAACCTCGGCTGCGCAGAAGTGCGGCTCCTGAAAGCGCGAGGAATACCCCGCACGTCCCTTGTCTCGGCCCTCGGCGCTCTTGCAGGCCGCCTCGTCCGCCGCGTGCGCCACCAGCCCGAAACACAAGCCACCTAGCGGCGGGAGTGTGCCCCCCGAGAACCCCCCGTTCCGAGGGGGGCTCAAACCTTCTCCTGCGCGATAGATTGCGGTCTGGCAATGCCCGAGCTCCAGCATCGGGTGTGCAAGACAACAGGAGGATGCGATGGGTCAACGGGAAGGAAAGTCAGGGTTCGAATTCAAGGTAGCGTTTCCTTGGGTAGGGATCGCCGCCTTGGCGCTGGGCGCTTGCGCGCTGATGGTCGATCGCAGCGACAATACTCCAAGCCAAACGCTTGACGAATTCACCGCTGCGCACCTGACAGCCCGGAGCCTGGCCGATCTGTTTCCCGGCTCGCATTAGCCGAACGAAAGCCCCGTTCTCGCTGCCGATCGCCGGTCACCACGCGGGACCCATGCCAAGTGGTTCGAGGCCATCGCGTTCATTGTCGCGTCCGCTGCGCAGCAGCGTTGCGATGGGGTGCGGAAGCGACAACAGAACGATTTCGCGGACTTGCGCGCGCGCCCGCTCAGCGACGCGGGTGACGCGCAGGACCAGTTCCATGCCGAACTTCCATTCTCCACGGCGGTACAGGTAGAGGAGAAGCGCCACCAGCGTCCCGCCGGGCAACAGGATCTCGATGAGCGCGTAGGGGCCGGCCTTCTGCATGAGTTGCCCGAACGTTCTCAAGGTCCGAATGACTGCCGCTTCCATTTGAGGCTCCTCTCGTCCTTCTGTCACGTTGTCGATTCACCCGCCAGCCTCTGCACGACCGCACATTGGTTCGGGGTGTGCGCAGTTTGCAGGGGAGGCGCTTGCCGATCGCTGACGGATGCGCGTCGCGGACGGAAGCGCACGAGCACCATCGAATCTGCGTCGGCCGCGCCGACGTAAGGCATTGATTGGATGTAGATTGATACCTGGGTGCGCGGCGTTGTGACGCGACCCGGCCCATGCTGCATCGCTGCGGCGTCGCCCTCGAGGCGCACGCGTTCTTGCCCCGCGATGGGGACTTACGAATAACTTACGGGGGACTTGCGGAGCTTCGTGGCGCGACCTGGCCCGAGACGATTTCCCGGTGCAGGCGCTCGGTCTCCGCGGAGGGCTTCAGGCCGAGGACGACGGACAGGAGCTCACGGCAGCGTCGAAACGCATTGAGCGCCTCGGCCTGATCGCCGGTCGCCGCGAGCGAGCGCATGAGGCCTCTGTAGAACGGCTCCACGAGATTGTCGGCCTCGAGTCCGCGGCGGTAGACGTCGATGGCCGTAGTCAAATCCCCTGCTTTTTCGAGTTCCCCGCCGAGCCTCACAAGGGCGCGCACGAACCGCGCGCGCAGCGCATCGCGTGGCTTGACGGCCCACGCGGATTCGTCGGAGCCGAGCAGAGCGCCCGGATAGGCTTCGAGCAGCCGGCGTGCGGTGTGGGACGTCGAAGCCGTGCCCGACGTCGCGGGACGGCCGCTATCGGCGAGGTCGAGCAGCGCCTCGAGTGCTTGGACGTCGGTCCAGCAGGACGAGTGGTCCAGTGAGAGTTTGCCCCCGGTGAGCACGAGCGCGTTCTCGACATCGAGGAGCTTGCGCAGGCGGAACAGCGTGGTGTCGAACGACGCCTTCGCCGCCGCGCCGTCTGCATCCGGCCAAAGCGCCGCCATGATCTGCTGACTGTCGACGTCGCTACCGCCCATAGCCACCAGGATCTTCAGCAGGTCGAGGGGGCGCTGCTGCGCCTTTCCCGAGAAACGCATCGGCTGTCCGTCGCGAACAAGCTCGAATCCGCCCAACGCCCGGATCCGCAACCGGAACGGCCACGCGCTTCCCGCATCGGCGGGCGCTCGCAGCGCATTGCGCTCGATGAGCACGTGCACGAAATCCCGCTCGATACCGTGCTCGAGCGCAAAGTCCGCGAGCCGGGCGGCGAGGTCGGGCCGGTTGCGCAGGAACACCGTCTGTCCGCGCGCGCGATAGTCGGCAAGGACCTGCGCGAGCCGCTCCCGGCCGCGTCCTGTCTCTCCGGTGTCGATATCGTGCTCGACGTGCAGGAGCTCGCGCTGGGATTCGAACGTCTTGCGATCGGCGCCGCTCGCGATCTCGATCGCCTCGTCGAGGATGCGCATGCCGCCTTCGCGGTCTCCGGCGGACATCCGGCTGTGCGCGAGGCGCGCAAGGAAGTGCGGCATCTGCAGCGACGGCAGGCCGGTTTCGCGGGCAATGGACACGGCGCGTTCGGCAGCCTGTACCGCCGCACCGAAATGCCCGAGTCGCTGCTCGAGGTTGGCTTGAAGGTGATGGAAGTAGGCCCAGTCCATGCGGCGGGCCGGTGACAGGCGGCCTTCCATCGCCTGCAGCAACTCCCGCGCAGCGACGTAGTCGTCCTTGCTGATCAGCGCGGACGCCACCGCGTGGTCGATCTCGAACAGGTAGGCCCCGAGTCCATAACGTTCGGCGAATCCCGCGGGCCTCGACGATCACGGCTGCCGCAAGATCGTAACGGCCGTTGACATGGTGCCAGAACGAAAGATGCGTGCGCCACCATACCTGCATCAATGGCGTCACCTCGGGCTTGGCAAGGAGCGGCTCGATCCGCGCGACGAGCCCGTCCGCCGAGTCGCCCTTGGTCTTCCAGTTGAGGTAGTTGAACAGCGTGGACGCAGCCATCATGCGCGCGTTCACGTCGCCTTCGTCGTTGATGAGCTCGTCGAGCCGGCGTGCGCAGACGTCGAGCTCGGGGTCCTCCGGCCGGCGAAACAGAAGCGCGATGACGTAAGCGGCACGGGCTCGCAACTCGCTCTCGCGGTCGAGCTCGACCGAGCTGTTCGGCCCCAGCAAACGATCGAATTCGGGCAGCCAGCGATCGAGCGGGGCGAAGTTCGCCCACTCGTAGTAGTACCCGGTGACGATCGTGTTGAGCGCGAGCGCCTGGCCGCGTAGATCGCCGGCGGCGCGAAATGCCTCATAGGCGCGTTCGAGCGCCGGCCGACCCAGCTGCGCCCGTATGAAGATCCACGCCCGGCCGTACCAGTACTCGAGCCACGGATCGGCGTCGCGCATCTCCTTCGGCAATGCCTCGATCCAGTCGGACAGCGTCTGGGCACGGCCTTGGCGCGCCCAATCCAGCGCGTTGGCGAGGATGAGCGGGTGCATCGCGCCGAAGTCGCCCGCTTCGCGGAAGAGTGCCAGCGCTTCGCTCGCCTCACCACGCGCGTTCAGCAGCTCGGCAGCCCGCTTGGTGGCGAGGCGCCGCTCCTCGCTCGAGAGCCGCGCCTTTGCCTCCTCGAGCAGGAATTCGCGAAACAGCACATGGTAGTGGTACGTCGTCGGCGTGCCGCGGCGACGGTCGGTGAAGAGATGCCGGCGGTAAAGGTATTCGAGCAATCGCGGAGCCTCTTCGTTGCCGGTGAGCTCGACGGCCTCCGATTGCGTGAACGATGGTGGAATCGCGGTGAGCATGAGCACACGCTGGTTCGCGGGTTGCGCGCCATTGAAGATCTCGCCCGCGAAGTACTGGAAGATCGCGTCCTTCCCTTCGCCGATCGACTCGTCGGGTGCGGCACCGGCGCGATTCAAATGCTCGCGCAGCAGCACCAGTGCCGCCACCCAACCGTCGCTTTGCCGCGTGACGCGCTGCAGCTCCTGGGGGTCGAGATGCAAGCTGCCGAGCATGGCTTCCGCCTCGTCCGAAGTGCAGCGCAACGCCGCCGGCTCGATGCGCGCCATGCGGCGACTTGCGATGAAACGGGCGAACTCGGCCGGCGGCTCGGTGCGCGAGATCATGACGACGGTGATGCCCTCCGGGACTTCCTCCATTCCGTGCGCGAAAGCGCCGCGCTGCTCGGTTCGGGTGTGCGCATCATGGAAGCTGTCCAGAACGATCACCGTCGGACGTGGCAGCACCGAAAAGAACTCGCGAAAGTAAGTCCGCGCAAAACGTGCGAGATCCTGCTGAGGCTCCGGGTTGAAGTGGGGCAGCGCTGCGGCGTTCTTTCCGACCAGCTGCAGTGCCGCCATTCGCATGTAGTGGACGAACGTCGCGGGATCGCTGTCCGCGACGTCGACCTGGTACCACAGGTAACGCAGTTTCCGCGCTTCGAGGTAGCTCGCGACCAGCGTCGTCTTGCCGGCACCCGGCGGCGCGCAGACCCAGACGAAGGGTTTCGTCAAGGCTTCGTCGAGGAGTGCGTACAGGCGCGGCCGCGGAATCGCGTCGTAAAGCTTGGGCCGCGTGAGCTTGGCGAGAGCGGGTGGGCGAGCGGTCAAGGTTGCTGCGAATCAGAGAGGCGGGATGCGAGATTGTCGTTTCGCGCGCCGTGCCTGCCTCCGCTCCGCTGACGCCGGCGGGGCCGGAGATAAGTCGACCGCAATGAGCGCGCAATGACCACGTTCATGCGAGAAAGCTTAACATGCGTGCGGAGTTCCGATTCGCGCCCCATGCCGCACGCCAACAAGACTTCACCGCTTTCGGACGTGCGCGGCGCCAGCCGTCTCGTGATCGACTTGACGCTGCTCGTGACCGAGCTCGTCGAGACGATGCACCACAACATCGCGCGACGGCCCGGCATCGTCGGTCGCGCAACGTTCGAGCCGACGCAAGGAATCACCGGCCTCGTGTATCGGAGCGTTCGCGGCATCACGCGCATCGTGGGCAGTAGCATCGACGCGGTATTGGCGCCATTGGTTCCGCTACTTGCTGCCAAGGCCCGCACGCCGGGGCGGGAAGTAGTCGTCGCCGCGCTCAACGGCGTGCTCGGCGATCAACTCGTCGCGCGCAACAATCCGCTTGGCCATCGCAATGTGGCTCCACGTGAACGGAAGGCCGGTCGAGCTCTCCCCCGCGGGCATCCGCGCGTCCGTGCCACGGCCCCGCGATCGCGTCGTGGTGCTGGTCCACGGACTCTGCATGAGCGATCTCCAGTGGAAGCGCGATTCGCACGACCACGGGCGCGCGCTGGCTGCGGACCGCGACGCCAACGCGCTCTACCTCCACTACAACAGCGGCCGCCACGTCTCGACCAACGGCGCCGAATTCGCCCTGCTGCTCGAGCGGCTCGTTGCGCAGTGGCCGATTCCGTTGCGCGAGATCGTGCTCGTGGGCCACAGCATGGGGGGGCTGGTGATCCGCAGCGCCTTCGCCAATGCGCAGAAGCGCCGGCTATCCTGGCCGAGTGTCGTGCGTGCGCTGGTCTTTCTCGGCACGCCTCACCACGGCGCATCGTTGGAGCGAGGCGGTCACGGCGTCGACATGCTGCTCGCCGCGAGCCCCTACACTGCCGCGTTCACCCGACTCGGCCGGCTGCGCAGTGCCGGCATCACCGATCTGCGCCACGGTTCGGTGCGGGACGAAGACTGGCATCGCCGCGACCGTTTCGCCGATGGCCGCGACGCCCGTAAGCCGCTGCCGCTGCCGCGCAACGTGCCGTGTTTCGCTATCGCGGGCAGCTTGAGCAAGGCCGCGCCCGATCGCGGCCGCGCGCCGCTTGGCGACGGTCTCGTGTCGGTCGCCAGCGCGCTGGGCCGGAACGCGGATGCACGAAAGGTTCTGCGCTTCGCGCCGGCGCGGCAGTGGATCGCCTACGGCACCGGGCACCTCGATCTTCTGAGCAGCAAGGCGGTCTGCAAGCAAATGCAACATTGGCTCGCGGACGATTGCTGAGCGACCGCTCGCGGACGCACCGATCGCCGCAAGAAAAGCGCCGCGCTGCTTGCTGACAGCGCGGCGTGGAGACGATTGACGAGAGGAACCTTACTGGCCGTGCGCTGCCCGGGCCTTCTCGATCTGCGCCTTGACGGCCTCGAGATTGAAGCTCGCCCCCGTCTGCATCGGCGGGAACTCGATCGCGGTCTGCGCGACCTTCGCCACTTCCTGCTGGACGAACTGGAAGCGCCAGAACTCGAACACGAACCAGTTGTAGAACGCCAGCGATCCGTTGGCGCCGTTTCGGCATGCCCGTGCGCTCGTACGGGTCGAGGCGCAGGTTGGTGAGGATCGGCCAATCGACTTTGACGGTGCCCCCCAGCCATCCACCTGGCTGGTCGGTGAACCGGTACTTGAAGTCGTTGATCCGCACGGCCGAGAGCGTGCCTTCGGTGAAATAGAAGATCTCCTTCCGCGCCGACGGGCCCTTTCCGGTGATGAGGTCCATCTGGTTGTAGCCGTCCAGGTGCACCTTGTACGACTTGTCGCCCAGTTGCTTGCCCTTCATCGAGCTCGTCGACGATGTTCGGATTGCCGGCGGCCGCGACGAACGTCGGGAACCAGTCCATGCCGGACACGATGCCGTTCTCAACCTTGCCCGCGGGCACCTTGCCCGGCCAGCGGAGGATCATCGGCACGCGGAAGCCGCCTTCGAGCGCCGTCCCCTTGCCCCCGGCGAACGGCGTCTGGCCGCCGTCGGGCCATGTGAAGTTCTCGGTGCCGTTGTCGGTCGTGAAGCACGACGATGGTGTTGTCGTCGAGGCCCTGGTCCTTCAGCTTCTTCATCACCGAGCGCCGATGTCGTCGTCCATCTGCGCCATCCCGGCTTCCTCGATGGACCAGCCGTTCGTCCGAGTTGCGCAGCGCCTCATACTTCGGCGCGAGATGGGTGACGACGTGCATGCGAGTCGGGTTGAGCCAGACGAAGAACGGCTTGCCGTCGGCCTTGGCCTTGTCGATGAACTTCAACGTGAGGTCGCGGATCTCGTCGTCCACGGTTTCCATCCGCTTCGGACAGAGTTCGCCGGCGTCCTCGATCTTCTGCTTGCCGACCTTGCCCCAGCGCGGATGCTACCGTGGTGTCGTCGACGCTGGTCGCCCACGAATGAACCATGTTGCGCGGACCGACTGTCGGACGAAGCGTCCTGCGGGTAGTTCGGGTGGCACGGGTCCTCCATCGCGTCCAGGTGATAGAGGTAGCCAAAGAATTCGTCGAAGCCGTGGACGGTGGGCAGGAACGCGTTCAGGTCACCCAGGTGGTTCTTGCCGAATTGTCCGGTGGCGTAGCCCATTGACTTCAATACCGTCGCGATCGTCACCGCCTGCGCGGGAATTCCGATCGGCGATCCCGCCTGACCGACCGTCGTCATGCCCGGTGCGGATCGGCAGTTCGCCGGTGATGAAGTTGGCACGTCCCGCCGTGCAACTCGCCTCGGCGTAGTAGTCGGTGAAGCGCATTCCCTCTGCAGCCAACTGGTCGAGGTTCGGCGTCCGGCCCGCCATAAGCCCTGGTGGTAGGCGCCGATGTTAGCCCAGCCGATGTCGTCGCCCATGATCACGACGATGTTCGGCTGCTTACCCGGCGCCTGCGCGAACGTCGGCGCGGCCGCGAACATCGCGACCACGAACCCGACGATCACAATCGAGAGTCTGTGTAGCAGAGTCATTTATTTTTACATGCCTTGGTGGTTGGCGGATCGATTCGTCGCGGAGCCGCAGAAAGTCGCCTGCCGGCTACGCGAGCCGGCAATGATACGCAATTTTCTTCGAAGCGGGCACTTTCGATTCCGGCTGACCCGGGAAGGGAGTCCGATGGTCGGACGAAGATTCGCGTACGCGGGGCCGCAGCCGCTTGCGCGGTGTTGCAGTCGAGCGCAGCGAATGCCGTTACGCTTTCGGTGCGTCGCGCAGTTCGCGCCGCAGCACCTTGCCGATCGGCGACTTCGGCAAGGCGTCGCGGAATTCCACGTGGCGCGGCAGCTTGTACCCGGTGAGCCGGGTCTTGCAATGCTCGATCACGGATTCCTTCGTGAGGTTTGGATCCTTCTTCACGATCACCACCTTAACCGCCTCGCCCGACTTCGGGTCCGGCACACCTACCGCGCCGCATTCGAGCACGCCGGGATGCGTCGCCACGACACTCTCGATCTCGTTCGGATAGACGTTGAAACCGGACACCAGAATCATGTCCTTCTTGCGATCGGTGATCGTGACGTAGCCGTCGGCATTGAGATGGCCGACATCGCCGGTCTTCAACCATCCGTCTTGCAAGACCTTGGCGGTTTCCGCAGGATTGTTCCAGTAGCCCTTCATCACCTGCGGGCCGCGGATGCAGAGCTCGCCGGTGTGTTTCTCGATGTCGCCTTCGCCGGTCCACACCGGCAACTCGTTGAAGTTGTCATCGCGGATCGACAGGTCGGTGGACGGGAAGGGCAGGCCGATGGTGCCGTTCCAAGGTGTTCCCAACGGATTGGCGGAGGTGCCGGGCGATGCCTCGGTCAGGCCGTAGGCTTCGGTGATGTAGTGCCCGGTCACCTGCTGCCAGCGCTCGGCCACCGGCCTTTGCACAGCCGCGCCGCCACCGACGACCACTTTGACCGCGGAGAAATCCAGTTGGTCGAACCCGGGTGTATTGAGGAGGCCGTTGAACAACGTGTTGACACCGGTCATCACGCTCCACTTCCACCTCTCCAGTTCCTTGACGAACGCCGGCAGGTCGCGGGGGTTGGTGATGAGCACGGTGAGGCTGCCCCACTTCATGAACGACAGCGTCGAGGTGAGGCAGAAGATGTGGTACATCGGCAAGGGCGCGACGACGATCTCGGCGCCTTCCTTGAAGCTGCCCGAGACCCACACGCCGGTCTGCTCCAGGTTGGCAAGGACGTTGCGGTGGGTAAGCATCGCGCCCTTCGAGACGCCGGTGGTGCCGCCGGTGTACTGCAGGAACGCGATGTCCTCGCGCGTCAACGCGACCGGTTTGAGCGTCGCCGCCGCGCCGCGCGCGAGGGCCGTCCGGAACGGGATCGCGCCATCGATGCGCCACGCGGGCACCATCTTCTTCACCTTCTTGACGACGAGATTGACGATCCAGCGCTTCGGAGCCGGGAGAAGGTCACCGAGCTGCGTGGTGATCACGTGCTGGACCGGCGTCTTCCGGAGCACCTGCTGCAGGACGCCGGCGAAGTTCTCGAGAATGACGATGGTCCTGGCGCCGGAGTCTTTGAGTTGATGCTCCAGCTCGCGGGGCGTGTACAACGGATTGACGTTGACCACGGTCATGCCGGCGCGGAGGATGCCGAACAGCGCCACCGGGTATTGCAACACGTTCGGCGCCATGATGGCGACGCGCTCGCCTTTGGTCATGCCCGGCAGCCCCTGCAGGAAGGCGGCAAAGTCGTGCGATTGCCGCTCGAGTTCCGCGTAGCTCATGGTCAAGCCGAGGTTGTCGAAGGCCGGTCTGTCGGCATACTTGACGGCGATCTTCTCGAGCAGGTCCGGGATCGAAGTGAACAGGTCGGCGTCGATCTCGGACGGCATGCCGGAGGGGTAGCTCTTGAGCCAGATCTTGTTCACGATGGTTTTCCTCCTGCCAAAGTTTGTCCCGTCTCGCGACGGCCAATAACGTTCACGCCGACTCGACCCTGCGTCGCATCGACGCGAGTAAGTGACGGTGGAACATGTGGCAGACGGCCGCTTCGATCGGCCTCCACAACCAGACGGGGCGCCTCAGACTCACGTAGCGAGTCGTGACCGCAACCTCCGTAGCGCCGCCGGGAAGCTCGCGTAGCGTGTAGCAACCGCCCGAAAGCGTCAATCCGCCGCCGATCGCAAGCTTCTGCTCGACAACTTCGAACCCGTAGTGATGCCCCGGATCGAGCCGCGTTATGCGTTTCAGCAGGTATCCGTCCTCGTACAGAGCACTTCACTTCGTCGCCGACTTCGATTTGCGGCCCTCGGTCCGGATCGGCCGCGGCAGGAGCAGGCGCAGATGCAGCGGCGGGCGCTCCTCGATCTGCTCGTAGAACATCAGCCCATGCCATACCCGCTCGGGCGAGGCGGCGAACCTCATCCGGGTCACGATCGACGTCGGCTGGCGCGCGTGTGCCGACGCGGCGCTCGACGGTGGTCGCTCCTTGCGGCAGGGCCATGCGGTCTCCGTCACGGCCGCCTTCATCGAACGGTCCCCCCAACGACTTCTCACAGCGCGGCCGCCGGTCTGACGTCGACGATGCCCCAGAGCATCGCCCGATCCTCGGCGGCGCGGTTGGTCGGCAGCGCGACCGGCGGCTCGCGAAAGCTGCGGAGCACGACGACCGCGTCCGGCGCGGCGGCGCGCTCGTACCGCGGCGACGAGCCGCCGCCTGTAGGCCGCATCGGCCCCGTCCAGGATGTTCGAGAGCGTGAACCCGTCGAAGCTTCCCGGCGGGCGCGCGCTCGAGGATAGGCGGCCGCGTCGGCGTGGACGAGGCGGATCGCCTTCGCCTCCGGAGGCGGCGGCTCGTCGGACAGCTCGCCCAGGAGCAGCGCGCGCGCGTAGGGGTTCGTGCGGTTGGCGTGCCGGGCGAAGCAGCGCTCCATGCGTCCGCGCATGACGGCCCCGAGGCGCGGCGGCAGGAAGTCGAGGAACGGCGAGGCGTAGACGGCGCGCAGCGCGGTCGAGCGAGAGGAGCCCGTCGAAGGCGGCGCGAAATCGCCGCGTGTCGAGGTGCCGGCGCCAGTACGCGATCTGCTCCGCTGGATCGTCGAGGTCGAGGAACGCGCGCACACGCGACGGCCACCAGCCCGCGAGGGGCGCGAAGGCGCGTCCGAAGGCCATGACGCGCTCGGCGGTGCCGCGGACGCCCGGGATCGCCCGCGAAGCGCCGCTCGGCGTAGGCGAGCTGGACAGGATTGATGTCGACGGCCACGACCTCGTGGCGCGGCGCGAGCTTCATCGCGGTGCAACCGGCCGAGGCGATGCAGAAGACGCGCCCGCCGGGCCGGAACGCGCCGAGCTCGATCGACGCGTCCTCGTACATGCGGCCGAAGAGCACCTTGCTCGGGCCGCCGCCGCGCGTCGAAGCGGCCGCGCTCCCAGGCGGTCTCGGCGACGGTCGTCGTCACGGCCGCATCCGGGCAGGCTGGCCGAGACCCAGACCAGCACGAGAAAGGCGAAGTTCTTGACCACCATGCCGCCCGGATCGTGGATGATGTGGCGCGCCCAGAGCAGGCCGTTGGCGTTCAGCGTCACGAGCAGCAGCGTCTGCGCCACCGCGCACGGAAGCGGCGCGATCGGCGCTCAGCGCCCACAGCGCCAGACCGACCTCGACCGCCCCGAGCGCCTTGAGGAAGAGCAGCCCGACTCGCGGCCCGAAGTAGGGGACCGCCTCGACGACCTCGGAACTGGTGCGGCTCGCCGCGGAGCAGCTTGCACCACAGCCCCTCGTAGAGCCACACGGCGGCCACGGCGACGCGGATCAACCAGAACGGCGGCAATAACGTGGACAAGGCGCCTCTCCTTTCGGTATGAGCCTATCGCACATTGAGGAGCACGGCCCACACCTTCGGCGTGTCCGCGGTGTGCGCTGCGATCCCCTGGGCGCCGGGGCGGACCAGGGAACTCCCAGGGCCGTCCCTCACTTCGATGCAGACGCGCCCGAGTTGAGCATGTAGACGATCGCACTCCGAATCTCGACATCGGTGAGATCCGCCATGCCGCCGCGCGGCGGCATGGCGCCGTGACCGTGAATGGCCGACCGCACGACGGTATCGAGCCCCTGGTTGGCGCGCGGAGTCCAGGCAGCGCGATCGCCGATCTTCGGTGCGCCGCCAACACCGGTCCCGTGGCATTTCACGCACTGCGCCTCCACGATCTCCTTGCCTGATCGCTCGGGGGCCTTCGTCGTCCTGCTTATGGGTTCCGTCCAGTGTCCGCCGGACTGGTTGACCATGTACGTAATGGCGCGCTCCATCTCAGTATCGGTCAGCTTGGGGTTGCCCCCGTGTGCAGGCATCTGCCGGATTCCCGCCATGGCGCTCTTGGAAAGGCCGGTCAGGCCCTTCGCCGCCCGGTCGGCCCATGCCTTGGCGTCACCGATCTTCGGCGCCCCGCCCGCGCCGGTGCCGTGACAGGAGATGCACAGCGAGTCCACGACCTGTTTGCCGTTGCGTTCCACGGTCTGGGCGCCGACTCCGACGTAAAGGCCGCAACTCGCCACGGCGATAAACGCCGTCACCATCGCACGCCGAAGAACACTGGCATCAAGAATCATGATGCGCATAGGCATCCTCCATCAGGCGCAGAAACCAGCGACGCCCATTGTTCCAATACCAGTCACTTCGTGGCAATTGCGCTCGCCATCGTTTCCGCCAAGCCCTTACTAGGACACTTTTCCACGTCGACTGTCTTGACCTGTGTCAATCGGACGCGGCGGAAGCGTTCAGAAGATCGCGAGCTTCGCGCGTCGGCCGTTCGATGCGTCGCAAATCATCTTCGCGGCATGCGCTTCGAGCGCGCCTCCATCACTTCATCGATCAACTCGCGTATCTTCGCCCGCAGTTCCCGGAGCAGTACGTCGCCGGCCTTGGTCGTTCGATAGTATCTTCGTGCCTTTCCGTCCACGACTTCCTGCGTCGATATGAGCACTCCGTTATCCTCAAACGCGTGCAGCATGGGGTAGAGCGTTCCGGGGCTGATGTCGTAGCCGTGGCGCTTCAATTCCTCCATCATTTCGACCCCGAAGATGCGCTCCTTGGCAGCGTGATGGAGCACATGGACACGGACAAAGGCGAGGAATACGTCTCGCATGATTCTTGCGCCGCCGTCCTGTGTCACCGACCGCCCCTCTTTCATGATTGCGCTGCCTCCGATTGTGGCAAGCCTCGGCACCCGTCGGCGTCGCTGGCCCACGATGCAACTATGACACGAGTGTGGTTCGAGACTCCGGTGGGTCTTGCGGTATCCCTGTGCCGGCCGGTGTAGTGGACAGCGGGTGGCCTCGGAGTGCGCCTCCAAGACCGCCGAATAGGAAAAAAAGGGCCGAACGAGCCAGCCCTGGAATTCAAGCTCTGTCTTGGCCTTCGGCCTCGACCGCTTGGTGGAGGAAACATCTGACCGGCGCCGGCTTACTTCGGCACGTCGCCGGGCTCGGATTTGACCTTGTAGTTGATGCCTTGATCGGACGGCGCGGCCTGCTTCACCACCTGGATGAATCCATAGCCCATTGCGGCATGGCATCCGTTGCAGTCTTTGATCACCGCGGTGTAGGCGACTTCGAACGCCTTGGCGTCCTTGGTCTGGATCGCCTTGTTGGTCGCGGCAAACGTATTTTCATAGAAGCCCTGCCATACCTTGTACTCGTCGGGTTTGGTGAGACGCGCGGGGTTCATCGCGCCGTTCATGTACTTCGACATGTACGCCGCCAGGGCCCAATTGCCACCTTTAACCGCGGAGTTCATGTCCTGGAAACGGTCACCGACTTCGCGCATGGGAATTGCGAACTTGGGTATCGCCGCCTTGAGGTCGTCAATCTGCTTCTGGGTTTCCGGGTCCGCGCCCAACGCCATGCCGCTGCCCAACGTGAGAAGCGTACCCACCAACACGATGCTGCCCTTAACCTTGAACATTCCACCACCTCCCGTTCGGTTTCTGATGGGTTCTGCCCACCGCAGATTGCAGGTTATATCGTATACCGATACCGTTATTCGATAACGAACCGCGATAACGATAATCGTATGCGGCCTCTCAGGACTTAATCCAGGTCAAACTGGGCCGTCGTTTTGGTCCGATCTTTGGGGCAGAGTTGGCACGAAAAACGCAACAGCCCGGATTTCTTCTGCGGCATGGCATTGCCGATGATCGGTGCTGTGTTCAGCACGAGAATCGTGCGACGTTGACTTGCATCTAGCCGGCTGCGCGAATCGGCACCTAAACTGGTTTGGTTGCGCTGGAATCCGCGCCTAAAGTAATCATTCATGTCCTCCGCGTCACGACTCGCCTCGCCACGCTCGCATCCGGTCGCGCTCATCGCCCTCGCGGCGGCGGCCATCGGCGCAGGCTACATCGCGTGGTCCATGGTGGTAGGACGGCCCGTCGAAACCTACCGTGCGGTGCGCGGCGATCTCGTGCAAAGCGTCGTCGTGAACGGGCAGGTCGTCACGCCGCAGCGCGCGTCGATCGCCGCGGAGGTCACCGCGCGCGTCGAGCGCGTGCCCGTGGCCGAGGGCGACACCGTGCGGCGCGACCAGGTGCTGATCGAGCTCGACCGGAGCGACGAGCGGGCCGCGGTCGTGCAGGCTCGAGCTGCGCTGACGCAGGCGGAAGCGAAGATCCGCCAGATCGACAAGTACACGTTGCCGGCCGCCGAGCAGACCTTGCGCCAGGCAGAGGCCAATTTTACACAGGCGCGCCTCGCGTATCAGCGGACGAGCGACCTCGTCGCGAAAGAATTTCGTCTCTCGGGCACAACTCGACGATGCGCAGCGCAACCTCGACGTTGCCGAAAGCCAGCTGCGCTCGGCGCAGCTTGCGGTGGACAGCCAACCGTGCTGGCGGCAGCGATCGCGTGCTGGCGGAAGCGGGCCGCGCCGCGGCGCGAGGCTGCGGTCGCCGTCGCGCAGGCGAAGCTCGACGCGACCGTCATCCACGCGCCCGCCGACGGCGTGCTGATCGGTCGCAGCGTCGAGCCCGGCGATGTCGCGCAAGCGGGCAAGGAATTGATGGTGCTCGCCCCGGCCGGCGAAACCCAGATTGTCGTCAACATCGACGAGAAGAACCTCGGCAAGCTCGCGGTCGGACAGAAGGCGCTGGTCTCGGCCGATGCCTATCCGGCGCAGTCGTTTCGCGGCCGAGGTCTTCTACGTCAATCCCGGCGTCGATCCGGTGCGCGGCGCGAGTCGAGGTCAAGCTGCGCGTGCCCAAGCCCCCCGGCGTACCTGCGGCAGGACATGACGGTGTCGGTCGACATCGCAGTCGGCCGTCGCAGCGAACGTGCTGATCGTGCCGGCCGACGCGTCCGCGACGCGGCAGCGCGCATCCGTGGGTGCTCGTCGTGCGCGGCGGGCGGACCGTCCGTCAGCCGGTCACGCTGGGCATGCGCGGCGACGCCGCCGTCGAGAGTGACGGGAGGTGTCGCCGAGAACGAAGCGCTGGTCCCGCGACCAACGCCATCGTCGCGGCCGGCACAGCGCGTGCGGCCGATCGCGATTCCGGTGACGCGCAGATGAACCGGTTCGCTGCCGTTCGAGTGGATCGCCGCGGTGCGCTTCATGCGCGACGGCCTCACGCAGACGCTGCTGATCATCGTCGGCGTCACGCTGGGCGTCGCGGTGATCACGTTCATGTCGGCACTGCTCTCCGGCCTGCAGGCGAACCTGTTCCGCCGCACGCTCAACTACCAGGCGCAGATCGTCGTGCTGCCGCCTGAGGACGTCGCGCGCCCGCTGCGCGACCCCGGCGAGGCACGATCGGCCGCCGTCGTCCAGCCGCGCACGCAACGACTGCAGTCGATCGACCAGTGGCAGAAGGTCCGCGAGCAGATCGCGGCGCTGCCCGACGTCGTCGCGATCGCGCCGGTCGTGTCGGGTCCCGGACTCGCGATCCGCGGCGACGCCAACAAGGCCGTCTCGATCACGGGTATCGAGCCCGAAAGCTACCTGCGCGTGATCGCGCTCGCGGACAAGATCGTCGCCGGCACCGCCAACCTGCCGCGGCTCGGACATCGTGATCGGCACCGAACTCGCGAAGGACCTCGGCGCGACGCTCGGCGACAAGCTTCGCGTGACGACGGCGATCGGGCGCCGCGCAGACGCTGCAGATCGCCGGCATCTTCGACTTCGGCAACAAGGGCGTCAACGAGCGCAACGTCTACGTCACGCTGCGCGTCGCGCAGAGCCTGCTCGACCTCGCCGGCGGCGTCTCGAGCCTCGAGCTCAACGTCAACGATCCGTTCGCGGCCGAGCGAGTCGCGCAGACGATCCAGGCGCAGACGGTGCTCGAGGCCGACAGCTGGATCAGGACCAACGAGCAGTTCTTTTCGGCGATCTCGGCGCAGACGCTGTCGAACAACTTCATCCGCTTCTTCGTCGCGCTGACGGCGGCGCTCGGCATCGCCAGCGTGCTCGTCGTCTCGGTCGTGCAGAAGTCGCGCGAGATCGGCATCCTGCGCGCGATGGGAACGAGCCGCGCGCAGGTGCTGCGCGCTGTTCCTGATCCAGGGCGCGGTGATGGGGCTCGCGGGCTCGCTGTTCGGATCGCTGCTCGGCTTCCTGTTCCTCAACTTCTGGCGCGGCATCGCCCGCAATCCCGACGGCACGCCGATGTTCGTCGTCAGCTTCGAGCCGATGCTGTTCGTGTACGCGGCCGCCGGCGCGACGCTGGTCGGCACGCTCGCGGCGATGGTTCCGGCGCGGCGCGCGGCGCGCCTCGATCCGGTGGTCGCGATCCGTGGCTGAGGCAACGCACGGCGGCTCGCCGGCGTTGCGCCTCGTCGGCGTGCGCAAGTCCTATGCTACGGGCACGCCGGTCGAGCTCGAGGTGCTGCACGGCATCGATCTCGACCCTGGGGCACGGCGAGTTCGCGGCGCTGATCGGGCCGTCCGGCTCGGGCAAGAGCACGCTGCTCAACGTCATCGGGC
Source organism: uncultured beta proteobacterium (assembly GCA_963844005.1). Lineage (GTDB taxonomy): Bacteria > Pseudomonadota > Gammaproteobacteria > Burkholderiales > Casimicrobiaceae > CAIWHR01. Next base: position 72,320 of record CAWJMQ010000023.1, read on the forward strand.
TGCTCGACCGCCCGACGGCCGGAAGCGTCGTCATCGACGGCGCCGACGCCGAGCCGGCTTTCCGACGACGGCAGCGGACGCGGCTGCGTGGCCGCTCGATCGGCTTCGTGTTCCAGTACAGCTGCCTGCTGCCCGAATTCACCGCGCTCGAGAACGACGATGATGCCGCTGCTCGCCGCGCGCGGGCCGGCCGGATGCATCGATGCACGAGACGGCGGCAACGCTGCTCGCGCAGGTCGGACTCGACCCCCTGGCAGGACCACCGGGCCAACGATCTTTCCGGCGGGCCAGCAGCAACGCGTCGCGATCGCACGCGCGCTGGCGATGAGCCCGGCGCTCGTGCTGGCCGACGAGCCCACCGGCAATCTCGACACGCAGTCGGCCGACGGGGTCTTCGATCTGCTGCGGTCGGTCAACGAAGAGCTCGAGACCACATTCCTCATCGTCACACACGATCCGCGGCTCGCCAGTCGCTGCGACCGGATCATCGAGCTGGTCGACGGGCGGATCGTCGCCGACCGGGCGAACCCGAACCCGGTCCGGCACGGCGCAGGCCGGGACGAGCGTATCGATTCGCCGTCATAGCAGGCGTTGCGCATCTGCAGCCGGTGGACGGGCCGAGCGGCATGACTTCGGCGCGGGCCTGATGCAGATCAATCCGGCTGTTGCCGGCTGGTAGCAGTATCAACCATGGAGTGCGCGCTGCCGAAGATGGTGTCGCGCGGCTTGGATGCGGCCCGTCGCGGGCAAACGCCATGACGAACCCCGACCGACTCCCTTCGGACGACGCCGTTGAGGCGGCGATCGCGCACGTGCTCGATGCCGAGCATTTGGCGCATGATGCGGTGCGCGATGCCGAGGCGGCGGGCGCGGGGATCGCCGAGGCCGCGCGCGCGACGGCGCGGGCCTTGGCCCAACGTACGGAACGACGGATCGGCAACGTGCGCGCCGCGTTCGAAGCGCGTACCGCGGCCGAGGTGGCCGCGCTCGACGAGGCCGCGGCAGAGGCCGGTGCGCAACACGAACTCGCGCCGCCCGATCTCGCGCGGCTCGACAGCGCGGTGGCTGCACTGGCGGGACTCCTGACCAAAACGGTCCCGGAATGAGCATCGGCGGAGGCAGCATCGAGTATGCACAGGCGCGCCTTTCGGCTCGCTATGGCGAACGTCCCGACGAACTCGCGTGGCGCCGGATCGAGCATGTCCGCGTGCTGCCAGCCCTGCTCGACGCTGCGCGTGCAACAGCGCTCCACCGCTGGACGGGTGGCATCGGAACGCACAGCGCGCCGCATGAAATCGAGCATGCGCTGCGCGGCCATTGGCGCGATCTCGTCGCCGAGGTCGCCACGTGGATGCCGGACGACTGGGAGTCCGCCGTGCATTGGTCCGCGGTGCTGTTGGATCTGCCGGTGTTGCAGTATCTCGCGCGCGGCGGGGCCGTACTGCCGTGGATGCACGACGACTCCGTCTACGAAGCACTCGCTGATCGCGTGCCGGGTGGGTTCGAGGGAACGCCGGTCGACGGAGCGCTGGCGCCTCTCGCCGCGGCGTGGATCGACCCCGACCGCATCGGCGACCTGTGGCTTGCCGAATGGCGACGGCGGATCGGGAGCGCGCATCGCGGCGATACGGTACTCGTCGACGAGCTCGCGCGAACGCTCGGTGCGCATCTAGCGGCATTTCGCGACCGGACGCTCCGCAATGGCTGGACGTTGCGGCGCGCCCTGCAGGCGCGGCTTTCGCTGCTGTTCCGGCGCGCGATGCTCGATCCCGCGGCGGCGTTCATCTTCCTGGCATTGGCGGCGCTTGACTTCGAGCGCTTGCGTGGCGAGCTCCTGCGACGCGCGTTGTTTCCCGGTATGTCACTCGCCCGATGATCCGCCCAAAGCCCGCCCGCTGGTTCGAAATTCTCGCAGCGCGCGACGACGCGACGCTCACCCTCGAAGCGCTGGCAACGACGGGCGCTGTCGAGCTCGAGGCGCGCGCCAGCGCGGTGCTGCCGGCGGCGCTTGCCGACCTGCGGCCGCAACTGTCCGAGTTTGCGGAGCTCGCCGCGCGCTATCACGGATACTGGCCCCAGGCGAGGGGTCAGGCATCGGCGTTTCCCGAGCCGCCGTCCGTTACGCTGACGCGCAGCCTCGCGCACCTGCGCGTGTGGGCCGAGGATGCCGAACCCGTGATCCAGCAGTTGCAACGCGGCGAGGCCGAGCGCGTCGAACTCCTGCTTTGGCGGCGCGTCTTGGCGACGATCGGGGAGTCCGTCATCGACTTCGCGCGTCTCGCCGGCGCGGGCCCGATCCTGCGCGCACGGCTATTCGTGTTCCCTCCCGACAGCACCCCCGAGCTTCCGCCCGGGACGCTGACGCGAACGGTCGACCTCGACGGTGCGATGGTTTGCGCGCTTGCCGCGCTGACCGTAGGTGGCGCGGATGACGTGCAGGCGCTCGCCCAGCAGGCGGCGCTGCTCAAGGGACACGTGTACGATGCCCCCGCGTGGCTGCGCGCCGACGCCGAGGAGACGGAACGCTACATCGCGCCGCGCCTTGAGGCGCTCGCGCGCGAGGAACACCGGCTGCGCGCGGAGATCGAGGCACTCTCCGTCAAGCACGACCTCCATCTCGCCCTTTCCGACGCCAACCGACTGCAATGGGTGATCCAGAATGTCCGTGCTCTCGATTCGGGTGACCTCTTCTGCTGGATCACCGGCTGGACCAGCGATTTCACCGGCGCGCGCCTCGCCGACGCGCTTGCGCGCTGCGGCGCGCGGGCACTGCTGCACTTCCCGCCGCCCGCTCCGAAAGCCCGGCCCCCGCTCTTGCTCGACAACCCGCTTTGGGCGCGGCCGTTCGAGATCTTCAGCCGCGCCCTCGGCATGCCGTCGCGCAACGAAGCGGATCCATCGGTGCTGCTCGCAATCGCGGTGCCGCTGATGTTCGGATACATGTTCGGCGATGTCGGCCAGGGACTCGTCATCGCTGCGGCCGGCTTTGCCGTGAGAAAGCGCTATCCGATTGCGCGGCTCTTCATCGCCGGCGGATTCGCTGCGGCGATCTTCGGCGTCCTGTTCGGCAGCGTGTTCAGCGTCCACCATGTGCTTCCGGCGCTTTGGATCGATCCGCTCGACGACCCGCTGTCGATCCTGCTCGTGCCGCTCGCGGGCGGTGCAGCACTGCTGACGATCGGCCTCGCGCTGAACGCGCTCGAAGCCTGGTGGCGCGGTGAGTTCGCCGCGTGGCTTGCGACCGACGGGGGTTACGTCGTCGCGTATCTCGGCATCCTCGCCGGAATCGTCCACCCGGCAGGATTCGCCGCCGCGGCCGCCGGCGCCCTCGCCTTCTGCGTCGGGAGCGCGTTCCGTGCCGGCCGCATCGCCGCGATGCTGCCCGCGATCGCCGAGCTCATCGAGCGCCTGCTGCAGATCCTCATCAACACGCTGTCGTTCGCGCGCGTCGGCGCGTTCGCGCTGGCGCACGCAGGCTTGTCGTCGGCGATCGCCGCGTTGATGGACGCGGGAGGCAATGTCGTGACCAAGACTCTCGTACTCGTTGCCGGCAACGCGCTCGTGTTGGTGCTGGAGGCGATGGTCGTCTCGATCCAGACCACGCGGCTCGTCCTGTTCGAGTTCTTTACCCGATTCCTCACGGCGGAGGGCAGGATTTTCCGCCCGCTGGCCGCGCCCCCTTCCACGTCGCAGGAGAACACTGGATGAAACCGTCGCACAAGTTTGTCGCCGCACTCGTTGCGCTGGCAGCCGTCTTGGGCTTCCTCGCCACCGCACTGCTCGTGTCGGCGCCACCCGCGATCGCCGCCGGCGCCACGCCCGTAAGCGGAACCGGCGCGGAGGTCTGGGGCTTCGGCATGCTCGCCGCGGCGCTCGCCACGGCGATGTCGTCGCTCGGCGCGGGTTTCGCGGTGGCGAAAGTCGGCACCGCGGCCGTCGGTGCGCTCGCCGAGAAGCCCGAACTCTTCGGCCGCCTGCTGATTTTCGTCGGGCTCGCCGAAGGGATCGCGATCTACGGTCTCATCGTGTCGATCCTGATCCTGAATCGCCTTGCGTGACGGAATGGCGGCCCCTGTCTACATCGGTGATGAAGTGACCGCGGCCGGCTTCCGGCTCGCCGGTCTCGATGTGCGCGTGCCGGAGCGCGGGGACGAGGCGGATTCGCTCTCCGCAGCGCGCGCCGGCGCGCCGCTCGTCCTGGTGTCCGCGACGGTCGCTGCGCGCATCGCGGCGGACGAATTGCGCGCCGCGCTGGCAGCGCTCACGCCGCTCGTGCTCGTTGTCCCGGACCTCGACCGCGCGACGCCGTTGCCCGATCTCGCGCTGCGGTTGCGCAAACAATTGGGACTGGAGACATGAGCGGCGAGCAGGGGCCCCACGCAGTGGGGATGCGAGCAAGCGCGAATGGCTCCGGCCGGCGATGCGTGACGATGATATTGCGAATTGAGACCAAGGAGGCGGCGACATGAGCGGTGAGCAGGGGCCCCACACAGTGGGGATGCGAGCAAGCGCGAATGGATCTGGCCGCCGACGCGTAACGATGATATTGCGAATTGAAACCCAGGAGGCGGCGGGATGACCATCGACCGCCAGAAGCAGGCGCTCCTCGCTCTCGTTGAGGCGGACCGCAAGCAGAGATGCGACGCGATCCTCGCGGCGGCCCACGATCGCGCGGCGGTCGTGCTGCGGCAGGCGCACGCGGATGCACGGGCCAGGATGCGCAAGGCAATCCTTGAGGAGCGTCTGCAGCGGGACGTGCGCGTCGGCGCGGCGCGGGCGAACCTGCAGACGCGTCGCCGCCTCGCCGAACAGCAGCGCGCTTCCGCGTTGCTCGCCGTCGGCTGGACGCGGCTTCCCGACGCGTTGCTGCGCCGTTGGCGAACACCGGACATGCGCCGCGAGTGGGTGGCCGCCGTTGTCGCTGCCGCGCGCAAGTCGCTGCCGGAAACGGCGTGGCGCATCGCTCACACACCGGATTGGCCGCTCGAGGAACGCGACGCGCTCAATGCCGAATTCGGCGCGGGTCCAGCGCTCACGTGCGCTTTCGAGGCGGATCCCCGCATTCGCGCGGGGCTCCGGATTTCCGCGAGCTGGAACGTCGTCGATGGCACGCTCGATGGGCTCATTTCGGATCGAGCCGAGATCGGATCGCGGTTGCTCCATCTGCTCGAGACCGGAGCGCCGGAATGAGCGCCGCCGGGCCGGGCAGCGCAGCGGCGACAGCCGCAGGCACATGAGTCGCGCATCGATTCGCTGGTTGAGCGGCCCCGTGATTCGCGCCATCGCCGAGGGCCCCTTCGCGATGCGCGAGTCGGTGCGCGTCGGGCCGCAGGCGCTGCTGGGCGAGGTCGTCCGCATCGACGGCGACGAGATCGTCGTGCAGGTGTACGAGGATACGACGGGTCTGCGCCCCGGCATCCTGGTCGAGGGCAGCGGGTTGCCGCTCGCGATTCCGCTCGGCCCCAGCCTTCTGGGCAACATTTTCGACGGCCTTCTGCGCCCGCTGTCGGGCACAGGCTCGGCGTTCGTGCAGCCGGGAATGCGGCGCGCCGAAACGGCGTCGTTCGCGTTCGTGCCGCGCGTGAACGCCGGCGACGTGCTGCCGCCGGGCGCGATCATCGGTGACGCGACCGGGCGGACGGGGCGATCGCAGGTGATCCTCGCGCCCCCCGATGCCGCCGGCATCGTCGTCGCCATGGTTGCGTCCGGCGAATATCGCGAATCCGAGCCGCTGTGCACGTTGCAGACGGCCGATGGCAGGACGCGCGACATCGCCATGCGGCACGACTGGCCGGTGCGCGTGCCGCGACCCGTCGCACGCCGTCTGCCGCCACTCACACCGCTCGTGACCGGCCAGCGCATCATCGACTGCCTGTTTCCCGTCGCGCGCGGTGGCAAGGCGGCTGTCCCCGGCGGCTTCGGCACCGGCAAGACCGTGCTGCTCGAAGCGCTCGCCAAGGGTTGCAACGCCGACGTGATCGTCTATCTGGGATGCGGCGAGCGCGGCAACGAGATGGCGGGCGTGCTAGAGGAATTCCCGCAACTCACCGATCCCAAGAACGACCGGCCGCTGATGGAGCGTACCGTCATCATCGCCAACACGTCGAACATGCCGGTCGCGGCGCGCGAGGCGTCGATCTATTCCGCGATCACCGTCGCCGAGTATTTCCGCGACCAGGGCCTCGCGGTCGCGCTGATGGCCGACTCGACGTCGCGCTGGGCCGAGGCGCTGCGCGAAGTGTCGGGCCGCTTCGGCGAACTGCCCGGCGAGGGTGGCTACCCGGCGTACCTGTCGTCGCGTATCGCCGATTTCTACGAGCGCGCCGCGATCGCCGAACCGCTGGGCGGCGGCGTGGGCTCCGTTACGGTGATCGGCGCGATCAGCCCGCCGTCGGGCGATTTCTCGGAGCCGGTGACCTCGCACACTAAGCGATACGTGAAGGCGTTCTGGGCACTCGACGTCAAGCGTGCGCAGGCGCGGTTCTACCCAGCGATCCATCCGTTGCAATCGTATGCCGAGGATGCGCAGACGTTCGCGCCGTGGTGGACCGAACAGGGCCTCTCCCAGTGGCTGCCTCTGCGCCGCCGTTTCCTCACGCTGCTCGACGAGCAGGCGCACCTCGAGCGCATGGCTCGGATCATCGGCAAGGACGCGCTCCCGGTGCGCCAGCAACTGACGCTGCTCGCCGCCGATCTCGTCAACGAGGCGTTCCTGCGGCAGAACGCATTTTCCCCCATAGACCGTGTCTGCAGTCCGGCCCGGCAGGGCGCAATGATGCGCGTCATCGGCCGGTTCATCGATCTCGCCGAGGCAGCAGTGCAGGCCGGCGCGCGTCCGGAGCGCCTGACGCAGATGGCATGCCTGCGCCCGCTGCAGCGAATGGGCGAGGAGATCCGCGACACCGAGCTTCCACGTTTCGCGGAGATCGAGGCGGCGATGGAACGCGAGTTCGGGGAACTCACCCGCGGCAGCGAGGCGAGCGATGCGGCTCACGGTTGAAGGCGCGGCAACGCGACTCGAAGGGCCGCTTCTCTTCCTGAAGCGAACGCTCGATGTGGGTCTGTCCGATGCGGTCGAGGTGCACGGTGGCGACGGCCGCGTGCGCCTCGGTCGCGTGGCTGCGATCGACCGCGACTTCATGACGATCGAGGTGCTCGAGTCGACGTCCGGACTCGCTCTCGCCGACACCATCGTGCGCTTCATCGGCGAGCCCCTCTCCTTCGGGCTATCGCCGGGAATTCTGGGCCGCGTGTTCAACGGTGTTGGGCAGGTGATCGACGGCGGACCGCCGGTCGCGGCGCGGCGCACCTACCCGATCGATGGGCTGCCGATCAATCCGGTCGGCCGCGCGATGCCGCGCGACTTCATCGAGACCGGTATTACGACGCTCGATCTGATGAACAGCCTCGTTCGCGGGCAGAAGCTGCCGCTGTTCTCGGGAGGCGGGCTGCCGCACGACCGACTCGCCGTCGAGATCGCGAGCCATGCGCGACTGCGGCAGGATTCGGCCGGCCCGCCGGGCGGCGATTTCGCGATCGTGTTTGCCGGGATCGGGGTCCCGTACGACAGCGCCGAATTCTTTCGCCGGAGCCTCGAGCAGGGCGGCGCGCTGGAGCGCACGGCGCTCTTCCTGAACCTCGCGAGCGACTCGTCGACGCAGCGCCTGCTGACGCCGCGCTTCGCGTTGACCGCGGCCGAGTACCTCGCGTTCGTCGAAGGCAAGCACGTGCTCGCAATCCTCACCGACATGACGAATTACGCGGAAGCACTGCGCGAAGTGTCGTCATCGAAGGGCGAGATTCCGAGCCGGAAGGGATTCCCCGGCTATATGTACTCGGACCTCGCGACACTGTTCGAGCGCGCGGGCTGCCTCCGCGGCGCAACGGGTACGCTCACGCAGCTATCGATCCTGACGATGCCTGCCGATGACATCGGCCATCCGATTCCCGACTTGACCGGCTATATCACGGAGGGGCAGATCGTGCTTTCGCGCGATCTCGATCGCCGTGGCATCTATCCGCCGGTGAACGTGCTGCCCAGCCTGTCGCGGTTGATGAAGGATGGCACCGGCGGAAAGTACACGCACCCGGACCATCCGGCGCTTTCGAGCCAGCTCTATGCCGCGTATGCGCGCGCGGTCCAGGCGCGCGTGCTGGCAAGTGTCGTGGGCGAGGAAGGACTCGCGGAGACCGACCGCCTCTACCTCGCGTTCGGTGCCGCTTTCGAGGGAAACGTCGTCGCGCAGAGCGGCCCGCGCACGCTCGAAGCGAGCATGGACGCCGGCTGGAAACTGCTTGCCGGGCTGCCGCTCGCCGAACTGACGCGCCTCTCGGACGCGCAGATCGCCGCGCATCTTCCGTCCGCACAGCCGGCACTGACGCGTGATTCTACCTGACGGATCGAAGCCGGCTTCGAATGGACCTCACCCCCACCCGCAGCGTCGTGCTCGAACTGGCGGACGAGCGCCGCGCGATGCACGAGGGCTACGTGTTCCTCGACGAGAAATGCCTGCTGCTCGCCGGCGAGATGCTGCGCGAACTCGGCCGCTACACCGGGCTCGAGCATGGTTTCGCCGAAGCGTGGGAGGCCGCGGTCGCTGCACTGCAGACGGCGGTCGCGCGGCACGGCCTCGAGGGCCTGCAGGTCCATCCGCCGCGTCCGCTCGACCATGCCACCGTCCGGCGCACGCCGCGCTCGCTGATGGGTGTCAGATTGCAGGAGGCGGAGCTCGTGGCGCCCGCGTGGCTGCCGCCGCCGGCCGTCGACCGCTCGCCTGAGGGGGAAGCCTGCCGGCGCGCGTTTGCCCGCCTCATCGAATTGGCGGCGCCGCTGGCTGCTGTCGCAGGCAACCTCGAGCGCCTGTCGTTCGAGTACCGGCGCGCCGTGCGCCGCGCGCGGGCGCTGCAGGACGTGCTCTTGCCCGAGCTCGATCGCTCGGTCTACGAGATCGAGACGCGGCTGGAAGAGCTCGAGCAGGAAGATGCGATCTCGATGCGCCGCGGACGCTGAAGAACCGAGAATCATCGTCCAGTGATATCGTTGGGGTCGCCGATGGGCGCGGGTGACCTTGATGCGAAACGTCCGGTCCCGGAAGAATGCACTTCGCTCAGGACGCCGGTCGGCAGCGCCAGCACAAGACCTCCTGCCCGATCCTACATTCAATCGACGGGACACCCATGTCAGTTTCGAACGATGTCGCGGCCGCCGCAGCCGATCTCGCCCCGACGGGCAAGTTGCGTGCGGCCATCAATTTCGGCAACCCGGTTCTCGCGGTGAAGGATCCGGCGACCGGCGAACCGGGCGGCATTTCGGCCGACCTCGCGCGCGAGCTCGCCCGCCGCCTGGGCGTTGCGATCGAGTTCGTGCCCTACGATCAGGCGGGCAAAGTGGCAGAAGGGCTCAAGTCCGCGGCCTGGGACGTCTGCTTTCTCGCGATCGATCCTCTGCGCGCCGCCGACATCAGCTTTACGCCACCTTATGTCGTGATCGAAGGCGTCTACATGGTGGGGGTGGCGTCCCCGATTCACAGCAACGCGGAAGTCGATCGCCCGGGAACGCGCGTCGGCGTCATTCCGGGCAGCGCGTATGACCTCTTTCTGTCGCGCGAGCTGAAACACGCAACGATCGTCCGTGCGGCCGGGATCGAAGGCGTTATGGCACTGTGGACAGGAGGCAAGCTCGACAGCATCGCCGGCGTCAAGCCCCAACTGGAAGCGATTGCAAAGCGTATGCCGGGATTACGGCTGCTCCCGGAGCGGTTCATGGCGATCAATCAGGCGATGGGAACGCCGCGTGGCCGCGACATCGGTGCGCACTATATGCACGCCTTTATCGACGAGATGAAGTCGTCGGGTTTCATTGCGCGAGCGTTCGTCCGCAATCGTATCGAAGGCGCGTCGATGGCGCCTTGAGGTGCTCCGGCCAACCGTCCCGGTAATCCGGCCTCTTCAATTGCCGACAGCGAACTCGGAGTAAGGTCCAAGCCGCGTCCAAGCCATCGCGCATGGCTACCAGCTCTTTCGCTCGATATCCCGCACCGCATCAAAGTGTTGGTCGCGGCTGAGGATGGGAAGCCGGTGTTGCAGCGCGAGCGCTGCGATCCACACGTCGTTGGCCGGAATTGGATGGCCCAGTCGTCTGAGAGCCACACGCAGCGCAGCGTAGGCGAAGGCGGTCTCATCGGTGACCGCGAGAATGTCGAAGTGAGCTAAGTGGGACTCGAGCCACCCTTGGTAGGCCGCTCGATGCCTGGATTCCGCGATGCCGTAGCGGAATTCTCCCAGCACGATGACCGGAATGGCCACTCGCGCCTGCCGCCGCAAGATGTCGCCGACACCTGCATCGCCATCCACGAACGCGGACAGCGCGTTGGTGTCCAGGATCATGCACGATCCTCGGGTTCGATCACCTCGAAGGTTTCGTCGATCCTGGCTTGGATGCGGGCAGTTTCTTTGCGTAGTCGGCGCAGCTTCCCGAATCCTTGCATCCAATCGGGCTCGCCCTGCTGAACCCTGTTTGCGTTGGCCGCCAGTTTTTCATGCAGCGCTTCGGCCACGAGGTCCTTGAGCGTCTGGCCGCGTTCGGCCGCTTTCGCCTTGGCCTTGCGAAACAGCAGGTCCGGAATTTCGATAGTGGTCTTCATCCGCCCATATTACCATATTTACGGCTATGCGTCCGACCGACCATTGAGGCAGGGGGCAATGCGCGAGCACGGGCGTTACCGGATCTCGACCCGTCCATCAACGTGTTTGGCGAAGCGTCCCTGTTCACGCGGGTGCACCGGGTCGCTGCGATCCCACGGCCACCCGCCGAATTCCGTTTTTCTGTAGTCCAGAAACGCCTGCCGGATTTCAGCCTGGGTATTCATCACGAACGGGCCATACTGGGCCACCGGCTCGTTGATCGGCCTGCCCTGCAGCATCAGGAGTTCGGCGATCTCGTCACCGTTGATCAGCCCGACGTCGACCTCCGCGCGAAGATCGATCATCGTTGACGCCGGAACCTTGTGGCCACCAACCATCGCGGTCGTTCCCTTGAAAAAATAGAGACGGCGGTAGATGTTGGCGTCGCGTGCTGCGGGAAGCGTCCAGCGGGCGCCGGGCGTCATCTTGATGGTCAGGATCGCGAGGTCCGCCTCGACTTGCGATGCCCACGACTTTGGCGGAGGTGCGAGCGCCGCGAGTTCCCCGAGGCGCCCGGCGACGCAAACCACTTCGGTCGAACCTCCATGTTCATCGGTGAAAACCCGTCTCGGGATATCCTCGGACCACAGCATCCTGAAGTGCGGTTCCACCATCTTGTTGCTTGCGGGCAAGTTCAACCAGATCTGGAACAGTTCCAGCGGATTCGGTCCGGCTTGGTCTAGCAGAGGAAACATTTCCGAGTGCACGATGCCGCGCCCGGCGGTCAACCACTGCACGTCGCCGCCGCCGAAGCGCGCTGTCGCGCCAAGCGAATCGGAATGATCGATGAGGCCGCGACGTACGATCGTCACCGTTTCGAAGCCGCGATGGGGGTGCGAAGGGAACCCCGGCACCGTGCGGCCGTGGTACATGCGCCACCCCTCCCTGCCCGCGAAGTCCTGTCCGAGATCCCGGCCTGCGAGAGAAACGGCCGGGCCCATCTGTTCGTTGCCCTTCGGATAGGCATCGTCGTGATAGACGCAAAACAAGAATGGATCCGCGGTTTCCCACGGAAAGGCAAGCGGCTCTACGCTTCGAACCGGATCGGGGGTCATCTCGCCTGGAAAGCTGAATCGCCGGGCGGTCGCTTCCGGATCGCTCCAACCACGCGGCCGCCACACCGGCCTCAGGCCCCGCCGGAGTGCGTGATCGTCACGTCCGAATAGGGGTCGAGGCGTTTCTGTTCGTGGCGCGCAGCGCGATCCTGGTCGCTGGACATGCGGAACAGAGCGAGCACGAACACGAGGCCAAGTGCCCAGCCGATAAGTCCCAGTACAATCCAACCAAAACTCACAAACCCGTTACCCCCCGGCCGGGCCCTATTTGTTCGCTACGGCCAGTATAGTACGTGAAACAGCGAACCCCAAGGACAGCCCGGCCGACGGCCAGCGAATGCCCAACCCGGCAGCTCGGCCGCTCGGATTCGCTCCGGCATTTCATCGCTGAGGCCGATTCGGGGGCGCGTGCACAGGACCGTACGAACCCTGCAGAATTGCAGAGCGGCAGTCCGGTTGGCGCCGCGCGCCGTCCACCCGGAAAGGAACCGCCAGGAACCATGGAAGTTCGCGCCTACGCCAGCCTGGACGCGCTGCCGCCGGCCTATTCTCGATTACTGGATGGGGACGGATCCCGCAATGTTTTCCACCGCCGCGACTGGATAAGTGCCTACGTCGAGCACCTGATCGGGCCGGGCGAAAGCCTGCAGCTGCTGGGCCTCGAGACCGGCGAGGCGCAACCGCAGGCGCTGATCGTGGGCGTCTCGTCCCGCGCCTATAACGCGCATCTTGGCGCGCGCGTGTTGCATTTTGTGCAACCGGACGCCGCGCCACTCGTTCCGCTGGTGGCCGAGGGCATCGATCCTTTGGACGTCTACGTACACATCGGTCGCTATGCGCGCGAAATGCGGCCGCCCTACGACGTTCTGCGCATGGATCCGCTGGATCGCAACTCGTACGCCTGTCGCGTGCCTGATCGCCGCGGAGCGGCCGTCCTTGCGCCCGCCAGGTTGCGATTGGCCGAGTATCGAGGATTCCGCATGCTTCCAGACAGGCAGGCCCGTTGACGATCGTCCTGTGGATTGTGGCGATCACGATGATCGTGATCGGTGTCGCGGGTACCGTCTTGCCGGCGTTGCCCGGCCCGATTCTTGTTCTTGGCGGGATCGCGCTCGCTGCCTGGATCGACGACTTCGCGCGGATCCCCGTGTGGCTGCTGCTGGTTCTCGGCGTTCTGACCGCGATGGCGTGGACGGCCGACTACGTTGCCGCCGCCATGGGCGCGAAGCGGGCCGGCGCGAGCAGGCAGGCGATCATAGGCGCCGGTGTCGGCACGCTCGCCGGAATCTTCAGCGGCTTGTGGGGCCTGCTGTTCATGCCGCTGGTCGGCGCCGCGATCGGCGAATACATTGCGCAGCGCGACGTGCACCGTGCCGGCAAGGTGGGCATCGCGACATGGATCGGCTTGCTGCTGGGCACTGCGGCCAAGGTCGCCATCGTCTTCGCGATGGTCGGGATATTCGTGGTCGCGCTGCTGGTGTAGCGAGATCTCCCGCGCGCGGCGCATCGCAGATTCGGAGCGGTAATGGCGCCCCCAAACCATGTGGACTGCCACCGCGGAGTCAATCCTTGCTAAGCTCGAACGGCTCTGCAAGGTTATTGACAGAACCTAACACCAGATGACGGCTGGCGTCCTTTTTGCGCTGGCCGCCGGTCTGATGTGGGGACTGGTGTTCGTCGCACCGCTGCTGCTGCCGGAGTATCCAGCACCGCTGTTATCGGTCGGACGCTACCTGGCTTTCGGTTTGATCGCCTTGCCGTTGGCCTGGCTCGATCGGGCGCGGTTGCGCGAGTTGACGCGCGCCGACTGGATTGAGGCGCTGAAACTCGCTGCAGTCGGCAATCTGCTCTACTACGTGCTTCTCGCCGCGGCGATCCAGCGCGCTGGGGGGCCTCTGCCTACTATGCTCATCGGTACTCTACCGGTAGTGATCGCCGTCACTTCAAACCTGCGCGACGCGCGCCGCGATGGCCGCCTGCCGTGGTTACGGCTGGGGCCGTCACTTCTGTTCATCGTGGCGGGAATCGTCATGGTCAATCGCGCCGAGCTCGAGGCGTTGCATGCGCAGTCCGGTTTCGAACTCACGCGCTACGGACTCGGCGCACTGCTGGCGGTCGGTGCGGTTGCCTGTTGGACCTGGTATCCGATCCGCAATGCCGACTGGCTCCGCGCGCATGCGGATCGCAGCCCGCGTACCTGGGCGACCGCACAGGGTGTGGCCACGTTGCCGCTCGCGTTTACAGGCATGGTAGCGTTGCTCGTCGCCAGGGCGCTGGGTAGTGACGACTTTCCTCTGCCATTCGGGCCCGCACCGGAGCGGTTCGTCGCACTGATGTTGGCGATCGGGTTATTCGCGTCGTGGCTCGGTACCCTCTGCTGGAACGAGGCGAGCCAGCGGCTGCCGACCGCGCTCGCCGGCCAGTTGATCGTGTTCGAAACGCTCGCCGCGCTCGGCTATGCGTTCGCGCTTCGGGGCACGTGGCCGGCCGGCGCGACGCTGGCGGGCATAGCGCTGCTGGTGATCGGCGTAGCGTGGGCGCTGCGGGTGCGTCCCGAGCCCATCGCGCTCGAGCCACATTGAGGGCAATGTCTTGCGGGAACCCTTCATCACGGTTCGGGCGCTGCAACCGGTCACGGCGGCACTCGACGCGCTTGGTTATCGCAGTCAGACCCTGCTGACCGACAGTGGGATTGCTCCGTCAACTCTGCGGGAGGTCGACGGTCGTGTGCCGCAAAGCAGAGTGATGCTGCTGTGGCAGCGCGCGGTGGCCGCTTCGCGGGACGAGCAGCTTGGCCTCCATCTCGCGCAATCAGCTCCGCTCGAATCGTTCGAGGTGCATTGCTATGCGTTGCTGGGGAGCCTGACACTGCGCGACGCGTATCGGCGCGCTTGCCGTTACCAGCGCCTCATCCACGAGACCACGCTGCTCGAGTTGGTCGACGACGATGCGCAGGCCATATTGCGACATTCGTTGCCGGATGGCCGCTCCGTCCCATGCCATCCTGCCGAGTTCCTGGTCGCGCTTTGGGTCCGGTTCGGGCGTTTGATTGCCGGTAATGATTGGTCGCCGCGGCTGATACGTTTCGCCCACAAGGCACCTGAAGACCTCTCCGAACACCAGCGCCTATTTCGCTGTCCGCTGCGATTCGAATCGGGATCGACCGCCATGCATGTTGCCAACGATGTGCTCGACGCGCCGAACCTACGCGCCGATCCAGCTCTCGTCGGCATGCTCGATCGATATGCCGATGCGTTGCTGGAACGAATGCCGGCCCGAAACACCCTTGGCGGCCAGGTTCGGGCATGGCTCCTTGCTGAGCTCGTCGCCGGCGAACCGACCGCGGGCGCCGCAGCCAAGGCATTGAACATGAGCGTTCGCAGCCTGCACCGCGCGTTGAGTGAGGAAGATACGAGTTTTCGTGGGCTGCTGGAGCTGCTGCGTCGCGAACGCGCCGCATCGCTTCTCGGCAATCCGCGATACAGCATCGGTGAGGTCGCTTTTCTGCTGGGCTTTTCCGAGCTGAGCTCCTTCTATCGCGCATTCAAGCGCTGGAACGGAATGACGCCGGCCGCGTTTCGCGCTGAGGCGTTCGTGCTCGGTTCCGACACCCCCTCGCTCAATCGGTCTTAGGCGGCTCCTTCGGCATCGCCTCGTCGAGTGGCCGATCGAGACAAGAGACTGGCGCGCGCAGTCAATGCGCGGATGTCCCTGACGACCTAGATTGACGCCATGGCTTCACCGCCGGTGACGAGTCACCGCGACAGGCCGTCACTTCGATCGAGGAGGCTTACATGATTGCCGATTGTGCCGGTGCAACGGTGTTTCCGCGTGCAAACCCCCGCCATCCCAACGCCATCGCCCATTGGTTGCGCTACATGATCGTCACGCCTGACCTGCATCGGGCGCCACCGATCGCGACGACGCCACACGTTGAAGAGGGGTGATCATGTCGCTGCGATCGCACGTTGTCGCCCAGTTTCGACAGCCGACCGGCTTGCTTGGCACCGTCGCCGGCTGGATCATGGCCTACCGGCCGTCGAACCGAGAACGCAATCGCTGGACCGTCGATCTGCTTTCGCTCGCGCCTTCGGATCGGGTGCTCGAGGTCGGTTTCGGCCCGGGGTTGGCCATCGCCCGTGCCGCGGAGAGGGTCAGCACGGGCAAAGTCACCGGACTCGAACACTCGAACGTCATGCTCGCGCAGGCGCGGTGGCGCAACCGCAATGCCTTACGCGATGGGCGCGTCGAGCTGCAATTGGGTGGGCTCGACCGGCTGCCTGAATTTCAGCGCGTGTTCGACAAGGTCTTCTCGATCAATGTGCTGCAGTTCGTCGGCGATCGACCGGATGCGTTGCATCGTCTGCATCGAACTCTGGCACCGGGTGGGCTGTTGGCTACAACCTACCAACCACGCCATCGCGGTGCCAGCGCTGCGGACGCGGATACATTCGCAATCCGACTCGCGACCGAGATGAGTGCAGCCAGCTTTGCGAACGTTCGCGTCGAGACGTTACCCCTTCGGCCCGTACCGGCAGTGTGCGTACTGGGAACGGCGGCGTAACGATTTGGACCGCAGCAAATCACGTACTGGCGAGGCGCTGCGCCGTATCCGATACAGCCTCACCGTGATGAGCAATGCGGCCCGGCGCTTGGCTTGCTCCACGTTATGCATCTGGTATAGGCTCTGCGTGGCAAGCAAGAAACCGTCGCGCGACCGGTCCAATGCCTCGTGCATCGTCACCCCAATCGGATACACGCAAGGTATCCGCGACGAGTTTGCGAAAGAGGACAACCTACAGGGAAACCAGCATGTCTATCCGTCTATGCGCCATTGGTCTTTTCGTTCTGACTTGCGCCCAAACGGCGATTGGGCAGGATTTTTCGTCGTATGTCTCGTGCAATGACCGGGTGCTCGCCACGACGCCGGCACAAGCCTTCTTGCCGGTAGCGCCGACGTATACGATGCGAATCTCGCCGTTACAGGGCAGTGGCGGGGTGCTGGCATCAGGGGCCAACGTCCAAATTTGGCGCCTACCTTGCTCCACGGGTGGCAAGACCGTGACGGCTATCCGCATTACTCCCGATGCGCAACAGCCTCCCAGCGATGCTCTTGGCCTTCGGTATTACGTCTACCAAGCCAATGCTCCGCAAAGATTGGCGACCCTCCACTCATACTTTTCCGATGTGTCCGGACCCACGACGGGGACGCTCATGTTCCCCCCGTTATTGGTTTCGAGCCCGCTGCCAGAGCAAATTGATGGCGATCCGGATGCCGCATTCACGATCGAGGTCTTCGACGCGGCGAACACCCTTCGTGGGCTGATCAACGTTCCGGCCCTTGCGATCGACCCGCTGGGAATCGTCCCTCAAGTCGGCCTTTGGTGGAATCCCGCCGAACCCGGCACGGGTTATTCCCTTGACCTGAAGCACGGCATCCTTGTCGTGACTATCTACAGCTACACGGCCAGCGGTGAGCCGATCTGGTATCTGGCGTCCGGCCCGATCACGAACAACACCTTTGCTGCCACGCTCGACAAATACGGCGGCGGCCAGTGCATCTCGTGTGGCTTCAAGGCAGCCGCCCTCCGAGGCAACGACGGGACCATTGGCATCATCTTTACGTCGTCGACGACGGCCACGGTGGCACTTCCGGGAGGTCGCCTCATCGCGATCGTGCCTCAGGCGTTCTAGGCATACAGAAGGGGGCCGACGCGAACCCGAGGCAGCGGGCCGGCCTCACTTACAGAGCGGAAGTCCGAGGCGGAGCCGCACTCGGGTTCCCTGTCGGCGGTTCCTTCGGGAGAAGCTAACTGCTTGACGATGCTCGTGCGGATGGGGCTGGTGGAGACGAGGAGGATCGAACTCCCGACCTCCGCATTGCGAACGCGGCGCTCTCCCAGCTGAGCTACGTCCCCGGCGTTTTTAAGTATAGCCGAACCGGGCGGCCAGCGTAAACTGGCGCGCTTTTGCGCTTGAGCCGCATTTCCGCGCCCCCATCTGCCGGGTCAGGCACTCCGTCATGGACCAATTGATCGGACTGATTCAGCAGCACGGACTCTGGCTGGTGTTCGCCAACGTCCTGGTCGAGCAGGCGGGGGTGCCGGTGCCGGCCTATCCGACGCTGATCATCGCCGGTGCGTATCTGACCAGCGGCGAATACGGGGTCGTCACCCTAATCATGGTCGGTGCGCTTGCGGCCGTGATAGCGGATACGTTCTGGTACCTCGCGGGCCGTCGCTTCGGCACGCGGGTGCTGAAAACGCTATGCCGCCTCTCTTTGTCGCAGGATTCTTGCGTGCGCCAGACCGAAACCATCTTCGAACGCTTCGGTGCCGCGTCGATGGTGTTTGCGAAGTTCGTGCCCGGCTTTGCCTCCGTCGCGACCGCACTCGCAGGCGCGATGGGTCTTCGCTATTGGAAGTTCGTCCTGTTCGATCTTGTCGGTGCGTTGCTGTGGGTCGGTGTCGCAGTCGCGCTCGGTTTCCTTTTCCGCGACGCCGTCGGTGACGCGATGGAGACGCTGCAGTCGTTCGGCAAATGGGGAATGGTGATCGTCGTCGCCACGTTTGCGGCTTGGATTGCTGCGAAGTGGTGGAGGCGCGCGCTGTTCATCAAGCAGTTGCGGATGGACCGCGTCACCGTCGACGAACTGAAGACTTTGCTGGACGCCAACAAAGTGGGAATGATCCTCGACGTGCGCTCAGCGCTGACGCAGGCCGCGAGCGGGCGCATTCCGGGCGCGCGTCCCGTTGATATGAGAAAGATCGCCGAAGGGGTGGCCGGGGTGCCGACCGACGGCGAGGTCATCGTCTACTGCGCGTGTCCGAACGAAGCGTCTGCGGTCAGGGTTGCCGAGAAGCTGCGGGATCTGGGATTCAAGCGCGTGCGCCCCCTTCACGGCGGCATCGACGCGTGGATCGCAGCGGGACACGACGTCGAGCGCTGACGGGCGCCGAAGCGCGTGCTAGATTCACCTTATCTCGATACGGAGGAAGGAACCATGCCGAAAACCGTCGTTCATTCGAAAAGTGCACCGGCCGCGATAGGGCCCTATTCGCAGGGCATTCGCGCTGGCGATACCGTCTAC
Source organism: uncultured beta proteobacterium (assembly GCA_963844005.1). GTDB lineage: Bacteria > Pseudomonadota > Gammaproteobacteria > Burkholderiales > Casimicrobiaceae > CAIWHR01. The sequence continues at coordinate 91,148 of CAWJMQ010000023.1, forward strand.
CTATCCGGGCAGATCGGCCTCGACCCGGCCACCGGCAATCTGGTGGAGGGCGTTGAAGCACAGACGCACCAGGTGCTGAAGAATCTGCGTGCGGTTGCGCAGGCCGCAGGGGGTGAGCTCGCCGACGTTGTCAAACTCACCCTGCTGATGGCCGACCTCGCCGACTTCGCGAAGGTGAACGAGATCATGGCGACGTACTTCACGCGGCCGTACCCGGCGCGGGCAACGTATCAGGTGGCGGGGTTGCCGAGGGCCGCACGGGTCGAGATCGAGGCGATACTGGTTCGCGCGGCGTAGGTTCGGGTCACTCAGCGCGGCGTTATCCCAGCGCCTCCAGACCGCTGATCGACCCCGCAGCTGTCGGGCGGTAACCCGGAAACCGGCGGACATGCCGGGCGAACGCGGGTTTGCGCAACGTATCGATCAAGTGCGAAAGGGGTGGCTTGCCTACGTCCTTCGAATGGGAGACGAGGAAGTAACGCTCCCGCACCAGCGGAACGAAGGCGAGACCATATTCGGCGGCCGCTGCGCGCAGCCCGAAACCCGCGTCGGCGCCGCCCGATGCGACCGTCGCGGCGACCGCCGGATGCGTGAATTCTTCGTGACCCAGACGATTGAGCGCCGACGCGTCGATGTTCTCGTCGGCGATCATCCTGTCGATCAGCAGCCGTGTTCCCGACCCGGGCTGACGATTGACGAAGCGCAGATCCCTGTCGGCGACGTCGCGCAAGCTCTTGACGCGGGAGGGATTCCCGCGCGTCAGGATCAGCCCCTGATCGCGATCGACGAAACGGATGAGCGTGTCACGGCGCGCGCGCAGAAAACGCCGAAAGGGCGCGCGAAGCGAGGCTGCATGCCGTCCGACCGGCGCGTGGAAGCCGGCGATATCCGCGCGGCCCTCCGCATATTCCCGCAGCGCGTGGAGACTGCCCATGACCACGATCTCGATCATGATCCCGGTTGCCTCCGGCAGAACTTCCGGGAGTGTCGCCAGCACAAGGTCGTGACTCGCGGCGACGCGCAGTCGCAAATCCGGAGCGCGTGGTATCGGGCCGAGTTCGACGCCGAGCTCCGGCAGAATCCGGGCGAGGCGCTTCGCTGCGGTTCGTTGCGCCTGCACCAATCGTTCCCCGGGCGGCGTGAGGCTCGCCCCGCGGCCGCGCTCGAGTGACACCAGAGGCGTGCCCAGCTTCTGCCCATATTCACGCAGCAATCCCCAGCCGGCACGATACGAAATGCCGCATTCGACGACCGCGCCGGCCAATGATGCCGACGCTGCAATGGCTTCGAGCAGCGGCAGCAGCCGATCGTCCAGCGCCTCGTCGTGCTCGCCCGCGAGCTCCCACGCTACTTTCGGGGTGATCCGCATTATGTAGCTCTGCGCATATTTCGATCGACTTGGAACTCGGCTATCCTGCATCGTTCGACAGAACGCGCGAAATATTGCATTTCTGTGCATATTAAAACGAAATCGTCGCGAGAGTCCATCCGATCGTGAACACCGTCGCCGAGGCACTCACCCAGGCGCTCGACCTCATCCTGACCGCCGATTCGAAACTCGTGGGGATCGTGCTATTGAGCCTCCGCGTCAGCATCGCCGCGGTGGTATTCGGTTGTGTGGTCGGACTGCCTCTCGGCGCTGCCGTCGCGGTGAGCGATTTTCGTGGCCGTCGCGCCTTGACGGTGGTCCTGAATGGTCTGATGGGCCTGCCGTCCGTGGTCGTCGGGCTCGTCGTCTATCTGCTCCTGTCACGGGCGGGGCCGCTCGGCGCCTGGGGCATTCTCTTCACGCCGACCGCGATGGTGATCGCGCAGACGATCCTGATCACGCCGACCATCGCGGCGCTTTGCCGGCAGATCGTCGCGGACGCCTGGGGGGAGTACCGCGAGCAGCTGCGTTCCCTGGGTGAGACGAAGCTCGGCGCCGTCGCGACTCTCCTGTGGGACCTGCGCTTCTCGCTCGTGACTATCGTGCTCGCCGGTTTTGGTCGAGCGGCCTCTGAAGTAGGCGCGGTGATGATCGTCGGCGGCAACATCGACGGCGTGACCCGCGTCATGACGACGACGATCGCGCTCGAGACGAGCAAGGGGGACTTGCCGTTGGCACTCGGGTTGGGTGTCATCCTGCTGTCGATCGTGCTCGCCCTCAATGCCGGCGCCTACGTCGTCAAGGCGACGGCGCAGCGGCGGTACGGATGACCATCGAGGCCGATGTGCGTGCGCCACTTTCACTGCTGCCGCTGCGTCTCGACGGAGTCGTGTTCGAAGCCGGGGCGCGCCGGATCATTCAGGGCATATCGACCGTGCTCGACGCCGGACCGCGGACGGTGATCCTCGGGCCGAACGGCGCCGGCAAGAGCGTGCTCCTGCGCCTGTGTCACGGGCTGCTCGCTCCGACCACCGGAACGATCGCGTGGAATTCACCCGAGCTTCCCGGTGGTCCGCGGCGCCAGGCGATGGTGTTCCAGCGGCCGGTGCTCCTTCGGCGTTCGGCACTGGGGAACGTCAGGTACGCGCTGAAGTTGGCCGGAGTTCCCGCCGGGGAGCGTGACGAGCGCGCGGGCGAGGCATTGCGCAAGGTCGGGCTGGATGCGATGGCGCACCGTGCGGCACGCACACTGTCCGGTGGCGAGCAGCAGCGGCTCGCGCTGGCAAGGGTGTGGGCGCTCTCCCCCGAGATCCTCTTCCTCGACGAGCCGACTGCGAGCCTCGACCCGGGCGCGACCCACGAGATCGAAAAGGTGATCGGCGCCATGCACGCTGCCGGCACGAAGATCGTCCTGGTGACGCACAACCTGGGACAGGCGCATCGGCTTGGCGACGAGATCCTGTTCCTGCATCAGGGACGGCTGGTGGAACGCGCGCCGGCCGACCGATTTCTCAAGCATCCGACCTCACCCGAGGCCGCGAGTTTTCTTGAAGGAGAACTCCCATGGTAGTCGGCCGACGAATTCATCCGGCTTTGCTGCTCGCGATCGCCGGCGGTGCACAAGCGCAGGGCACGCTCTGGTCGCTCGCGTGAGATGAGACCCAATTTCCTGGTGATCCTGATCGACGACCTGCGCTATGACGAGTACGGGGCGGGCGGGCATCCGTACATGCAAACGCCGCACATCGACCGGATCGCACACGAAGGCGCGCTGTTCGAGCGCGCTTTCCACACCACGCCGATCTGCTCGCCCAACCGGGCGTCGATCGTCACGGGTCAATACGCGAGTCGTCACGGCATCATCGACAACGTCGCGCGCGACGCGATGAGTCACCGTCTGCCGAATTACCACCTGCGGTTACAGAACCTGGGCTACGAGACGGCGCACATCGGCAAGTGGCACATGGGCAACGACGGCGCGCCACGTCCCGGTTACGACTACTGGGTGAGCTACGACGGTCACGGCCGCCTCTCCGACCCGAGGCTCAACCACGACGGCAAGTACGTGCAGCACCACGGGTACATCACCGACATCATGAACGAGCTCGCCGTCGGTTTCCTGGAGAGGAAACGCAGCAAGCCGTTTTCCCTGTTCTTCGCGCACAAGGCCGTGCATCCCGATGCTGTCCAGGCGGCGGACGGCTCGCTCGATCTGGCGCAGCAGGGCGGGTACGCCGCCGCGGAACGACACAAGGATCTTTACCGGGGACGTGTGTTCCCCAGGACTCCCAACATGCTGCCCCATGCGGAGGTGGTGAAGCAGAAGCCCGCTTGGGCAGAAGTATTCGAACTAAGGGAATTGGTGGCAAAGGCCGCTCTCGATCAGCTGAACGTCGGCCAGGAAGAGATCCGGCTGCGCGCCGCGATGATGGCTTCCGTCGACGAGGGCGTGGGCACGATCCTGGAAGTATTGGAGCGGCAACGTCAACTCGACAACACATTCATCGTCTTTCTCGGCGACAACGGCTACTTCTTCGGCGAGCACGGCCTGGGGCCCGAGCGGCGCTTCGCCTACGAAGAAGGCATTCACTCTCCGTTCGCAGTGCGCTTTCCACCGAAGATAAAGGCCGGGCGACGCGTGCACGATCTCGTGATCTGCCAGGACATCGCACCGACGCTGATCGAGCTTGCCGGAGGCAGGCCGGGCGCGCAAATCCAGGGGCGTTCGTTGCTGCCATTACTCGCCGGCAAGCGCGCGGGATGGCGCAAATCCTTTCTCATCGAGTATTGGGCGGAGAACGCAATGCCCTGGGTCGTCGCCATGACCTACAAGGCCGTGCGGACCCATCGACACAAGTACATCCATTGGGTGAATCGCGGCGTTGCCGGCGAACTCGACGAGCTCTACGACCTCGACCGGGATCCGTACGAAGTCAGGAATCTGAATCGCAGCCGCGCCTATTCGGGCACGCGAGAGCGGCTGCGACGCGAGTTACGGCGGCTGGTGAACGAAGCGGTGGGACTGTAGAAACAACGGGCGGTGGCGACGGTCGAGGTCCGCGTCTACGCGACGCGCGTGAAACCAACGATAATCGGGTCCGTTGTTTCCCGGTCCGTTCCGTGCCCCGATCCCCCAAACCGAACCCCAAGAGCCGCGCGACGCGCGGAACATCCACGGTCGGCGACCTGCTATCGCCGGCGAAGCCCGCACCCGGCAAGGCTCCATCCGCCGAACGGCCAAAGTCGCGCGGTCTCTCCGACCAGCTCGTGCGGCTCGGCCTCGCCCGCGATCAGGACCTCGCGCTGCATCTGCCGCTGCGCTACGAGGACCATACGCGGGTCGTTCCACTCGCGGCACTCGCGGCCGGCGCCGAGCAGCAGGCGGAGGGGACCGTCGTCAGCACAGACATCCAGTATCGGCCGCGGAGGCAACTGGTCTGCCTGCTGGAAGACGTGGATTCGGAGCGCGGCGCGCGCGCGCAGCTCGTGCTGCGTTTCTTCCACTTCTACCCGAATCAGCAGAAGGCGCTCGCACCCGGCCGGCGCGTGCGCGTATTCGGCGAGGTCCGCGACGGCCACTTCGGGCGCGAGATCGTCCATCCGCAGTTCAAGGTGGTCGAGCCCGGCGCGCCGCTGCCGGACCGACTGACGCCCGTCTACCCGACGACGGCCGGGCTCGCACAGGAAACGCTGCGTACGGTGATCGCGCGAACGCTCGGCGCAGATCCGGCGCTCATCGCCGAATCGCTGCCCGACACGCTCATCGCGCGACACCACCTGTGGAAATTTCCCGATGCGGTGCGCTTTCTGCATGCGCCACCACCGCGGCTTTCCCGGCTCACGCAGCACGCGCTCGACGAACGCACGCATCCGGCGTGGACGCGGCTCAAGTTCGACGAACTCGTCGCGCAACAGCTGTCGCTGAAGGCGCACCGGAAGGCGCGCGCGGCGCGGCGCGCACCGGTGCTGACCGGCACGGGTACGCTGACCGGGGCGCTCCGGGCGCGCGTTCCGTTCAAGCTCACGCGGGCGCAGGAGCGGGTCTGGCGCGAGATCAGCCACGATCTCAAGCGCACGATGCCCATGCAGCGCCTGTTGCAGGGCGACGTCGGCAGCGGCAAGACGATCGTCGCCGCGCTCGCCGCGCTGCAGGCGATCGAGTCCGGACGGCAGGTCGCCTTCATGGCGCCGACCGAGATCCTGGCCGAGCAGCACTACAGGAAGCTCGCGCAGTGGCTCGAAGGGCTGCCCGTCGAGATCGCATGGATTTCGGGCGGACTGCCGGCCAAGGCGCGCAAGAAGGCGATCGCGGCGCTCGCAAGCGGCGACGCGATGTTCGCGATCGGCACGCACGCGTTGTTCGAAGACGAGGTTCTGCTGCCTCGCCTCGGCCTCGCGATCGTCGACGAGCAGCATCGCTTCGGAGTCGCGCAGCGGTTGAAGCTGCGCGGCAAGGCAATGGGCGACGCGCACCAGCTGATGATGAGCGCGACGCCGATCCCGCGTACGCTGGCGATGACTTTCTATGCCGATCTCGACGTGTCGACGCTGGATGAGATGCCACCCGGCCGCACGCCGGTCGCCACGCGGCTCGTCAACAACAAGCGGCGGTCCGAAGTGATCGAACGCGTGCGGCGTGCGTGCATCGAGGGGCGGCAGGCGTATTGGGTGTGCCCGTTGATCGAGGAATCCGAGAAGCTGGAACTGCAGACGGCGGTCGCGTTGCATGAGGAATTGGGGGCGACCCTGCCCGAGCTCACGGTCGGCCTCCTGCACGGCCGGATGAAACCGGACGACAAGGCGGCGGTGATGGCGGACTTCGTTGCCGGAAAGGTCCACGTGCTGGTCGCGACCACGGTGATCGAAGTCGGCGTCGACGTGCCGAACGCGTCGCTGATGGCGATCGAGCACGCCGAACGCTTTGGCCTCGCGCAGCTGCACCAGTTGCGCGGGCGGGTGGGCCGCGGCGCGGCCGAGAGCACCTGCTATCTGCTGTTCGAGGAGCCGCTCGGCGACACCGCGAAGGCGCGGCTCAAGGTCGTCTACGAGAATACCGACGGCTTCGAGATCGCGCGGCAGGACCTTGTCATCCGCGGCCCCGGGGAGTTCCTCGGCGCGAAGCAGTCGGGCGTTCCCCTGCTGCGCTTTGCTGATCTGGAAAAGGACGTCGCGTTGATCGAGCAGGCGCGTGACGCAGCTCAGGAGTTGCTGGAGAAGGAGCCTGCGGCGGCCGCGGCGCACATGCAGCGGTGGCTCGGCGGACGGCAGGAGTTTGCGAAGGCCTAGGAGCCTGTCGGACTTGCCTTCACGTATGCGTTGCTGGGCCAAAAAGCGATGGATGCTAGGCGCGAGGCGCCGTGAATATCGCGAATATTCGCCAGCCGAGCAACGACGCAGACGCGCTTTTTGGCAGCAACCCGAAGGGACGGGCCGCTTTGGGCGCATTTCTGCGTTGCTCGCCCTCGCCATACTCTCGATATGCCGTCGGGCTCGCGCCTTGAACTGCGCCCAAAGCGCCTCCGTCGCATACGCGAAGGCAAGTCCGACAGGCTCCTAGGCTGGGGTGCGATGTCGGTCAATCGCCTTCGCCCCGACGGCTGGGTGGATAAACGCCCGCCAACCGTGCGATCAGGATCGCCACGAACAGCGCGCCGATCAGCTGCTCGATTACGCAAACTGCCCGCGCCTGTGGTGTCAACGGGACGATGTCTCCGAAACCGGTGCTGGTCAGCACCGTGTAGCTGAAGTACAGCAGGTCGACGAGTCTGCGCGGTGTCTGGTTGGCACTGCTCGAGAACGACCCGGGATAGTGGAAGTCGACGAGAGCGTAGAGGAATGCCCATAGCGCCCCGATCATCAGGTAACCCGCTGCGGCGCCAAAGAGCTTGTCGGCGGTCATTACCTCCGGCTGGAATACGTATTGCAGCAGGTAGACGATCGTTGCCGCGTACAACGCTGCGCCGAATACCCACGACAACGCGAGGGACGACGCGTCGCTGGAGGTGACGCCGAGCCAATGGAAATACAGCGCAGGGCCCGCCAGCAGAAGCGCGACAACGAATGACAGCATTGAGCGCCCGATGGCGGCCACCGCGGCGAGGACGACCAGCAGATTCAGCAGTGCCGACGCGATCCGGCCAACTGGCGTAGGCTCGACGAACGGCACGATGCCGATGAGCGCGAGCAGGACGATGAAGAGGTAGAAGCAGCGCTGGAAGAACACGCGGCCGAGCGCTTGCCGGGCGTGCCTGATCGCCATTCTTCAGCTTCGGGACGCCTGGGCGGGCGCACGGAATTCACGGCGATGCATCCGCGGATTCTATACTGCCGACCGTTTTGTGTTTTCGGTCGGTCGCAGGGACGGTGGCGGCCGTGTGCCGTCCCGATCGGCAAGCCGGAAAGCGGCGCCATCGGCCATTTTGCTGACCGAAATCAAAGTCTTGAACATCCCGAATCGCGCGTGTAGGCTAGAATGCGCCACGCGAACGTGATGCCGCCATGTCCCTTTATACCCTCGGCTTGAACCATCAGACCGCGCCGGTCGACGTGCGGGAGCAGATCGCGTTCTCACCGGACGCGCTGGGCCACGCATTGCGCGACCTGCTCGCGCGACCCACGATCAAGGAAGCTGCGATCCTGTCGACGTGCAACCGGACCGAGGTCTACATCCATGGGACCGAGCCCGAGCCCGTCGCTCGGTGGCTCGAGGACTTCCACCACGTCCCGAAGGACTCGCTGTCGCCGTACCTCTACACGCTGCCGCGCGCAAAGGCGGTGCCGCATGCATTTCGTGTCGCCAGCGGCCTCGATTCGATGGTGCTGGGCGAGCCGCAGATCCTCGGGCAGATGAAGCAGGCGGTACGGCACGCGGAATCCGCCGGCAGTCTCGGACTCGTGCTGAATCGCCTCTTCCAGCGCACGTTCGCGGTGGCGAAGGACGTGCGGACGCAGACCGACATCGGCAGCGCGTCGATCTCGATGGCGGCTGCGGCGGTCAAGCTTGCCGAGCGTATCTTCCCGTCGATCGCGGATCAGCGGCTGCTGCTGATCGGCGCCGGCGACATGATCGATCTGACCGCGACGCACTTCGCGACACGCAAACCCAGGTCGATAGCCATTGCGAATCGCACGCTCGAGCGCGGCAAGCAGCTCGCCGAGCGCTTCGGCGCGGAGGCGATCACGCTGAACGAAATGCCGGACCGCCTGCCGGAGTTCGATATCATCGTCACTTGCACCGCGAGCACGCTGCCGATTCTCGGCAAAGGCCTGCTCGAGCGCGTCGTGAAGGCGCGCCGGCACGCGCCGATCTTCATCGTCGACCTCGCCGTGCCGCGCGACGTCGAGCCGGAGGCTGCGGATCTCGACGACGTGTTCCTCTACAGCGTCGACGACCTCTCGAATATCGTCAAGGACAATCTGCAGATTCGGAAGGAGGCCGTGGCGCAGGCGGAAGAAATGATCGCGACCCAGGCCGGGAGCTTCTTGCGGTGGCTGGAAGGCCGCACGGTGGTGCCGGTCATTTCCGCGCTGCACGGACACTACGACCAACTGCGCGCCGCCGAACTCGAGCGCGCACGCAAGCTGCTCGCCGGCGGCACACCGCCCGAGCAGGTTCTCGAGCTGCTCGCCCGCGGCCTCACGAACAAGTTTCTGCACGCGCCCACGCAGGCCCTGAATCAGGCAGGTGATGCCGAACGTGCGGAGCTGGTGGCGGTGTTCGAGAAGATGTACGAGATTCCCGACGGGCATTAGTGTCCCGTGTCGGCCGTCGCAAGGCGGCTCCACGACCCGGTCATCGATCCCGCCGGAAGGCGGCCGCAGAGCCTGACCTTTGCGGCGACCTCGAGGCAGCCCCGCGGGCTCCGCTCCATGAAAATCTCGCTTCGCACCAAGCTCGAATCGCTCACGCGCCGTTTGGCCGAGCTCGACGCCGTTCTGTCCTCGGCGGACGTCGTGCGCGACCTCGACCGGTATCGCGCGCTCACCCGGGAGCGAGCGGAAATCGAACCGGTCGTCGCCCGCTTCGCGGAATACGAGCGCGCCGAGGGCGATGTCGGCGCCGCGAACGAAATGGCGCGGGATCCGCAGATGAAGGCGTTCGCCGACGAGGAACATGCGGAGGCGTCCACGAAGATGGCCGCGCTTGCGGCGGACCTGCAGCGGATGCTGCTGCCGAAGGACCCGAACGACGAGCGCAATGTCTTCCTCGAAATTCGCGCCGGCACGGGCGGCGACGAGTCGGCGCTGTTCGCAGGCAGCCTTTGCCGGATGTACACGCGTTACGCCGAACGCAACGGCTGGCAGGTCGAGATCGTCTCCGAATCGCAGGCCGAGCTCGGGGGATACAAGGAAGTGATCCTGCGGGTCGTCGGCCAGGGCGCGTACTCGAAGCTCAAGTTCGAATCGGGCGGCCACCGCGTGCAGCGGGTGCCGGAGACGGAGGCCCAGGGGCGCATCCATACGTCGGCCTGCACCGTCGCCGTGATGCCCGAGGCCGATCCCATCGCCGACATCAACATCAACCCGACCGACATCCGCATCGACACGTTTCGCGCATCGGGAGCTGGCGGCCAGCACATCAACAAGACCGATTCCGCGGTGCGGATCACGCACCTTCCGACGGGCCTCGTCGTCGAATGCCAGGACGACCGGTCGCAACACCGTAACCGCGCGCAGGCGATGGCCGTTCTCGCTTCGCGCCTCCTCGATCGCGAGCGCCGCGAGCGGCAGCAGAAGGAAGCGTCGATGCGCAAGTCGCTCGTGGGCAGCGGCGATCGCAGCGAGCGGATCCGCACGTACAACTTCCCGCAGGGGCGAGTCACGGACCACCGGATCAATCTGACGCTGTACAAGATCGACGCGATCATGGACGGCGAGCTCGGCGAGCTGATCGCGGCGCTGGCGCAGGAGCACCAGGCCGAGATGCTGTCCGCGCTGGCCGGCGAGGAGAGGTGAGGTGACGAAGACAAAGCCACCGGCGCCGTGGATCGAAACGCTGCGCCTCGAGCTCCGTGACTTTGTCGCGGATGATTTCGATGATCTCTATCGCCTCGACAGCGATGCGCGCGTGATGAAGTATCTCGCCAGCGGGAAGCCGATGTCGCGCGATGCGGTCGCGGCCTCGCTCGCGCGCATCATAGGCTATCCGGCGCTGTATCCGGACTTCGGCATCTGGCGCGCCGCCCGGCGCGACACGGACGCCTTCATCGGCTGGTTCAGCTTGAAGTACGCCGGCAAGTCGCCTGACGTCGAAGTCGGCTATCGGCTCGTGCCGCAGGCATGGGGGCAGGGTTTCGCGACCGAAGGGGCATGCGCGCTTGTCGACTATGGATTCGACGATCTCGATCTCGACCGGGTCATCGGCGTCACCCATGCTGGCAACAAGGCTTCGCAACGTGTGCTGATCAAGGCCGGGCTTGAAGACATCGGCTGGGGTCGTTACTACGATAGGCGCCTGCGGCTCTTCGCTGCCGACAATCCCTATCGATGAACGGCCGCGCGACGGTTGGGCGGGCGCTCGTGCAATCGGGCCTCGATGCGCTCGACGCGCAGGTATTGCTTGCGCACGTTCTGCGGAAGGAGCGCGCGTGGCTGATTGCGCACGCAGACGATGCATTGGAGCTCGAGCAATCGGAAGCGTTTGTTGCGCTCGCGCGACGCCGCCACGCCGGTGAACCTGTCGCGTATCTGACCGGCGTCCGCGAATTCTGGGGGCTGCCGCTTGTCGTCACGCCTGCCGTGCTGATACCGCGGCCCGAAACGGAGACGCTGGTCGAACTGGCGCTCGCGCGATTGCCGAAAGAGGCGGGGCGGCGCGTGCTCGATTTGGGAACGGGGTCCGGAGCGATCGCGCTTGCCATTGCGCACGAGCGGCCGCAGGCGGCGATTCTCGCGATTGATGTCTCGATGGAGGCACTCATCGTTGCGCGCGCGAACGCGCGACGCCTCGATATCGGAAACGTCGATTTCGTGGAATCCGATTGGTACGCCACCTTGCCGAAGAGTTCCGGCGAGGCACGGTTCGATCTGATCGCGAGCAACCCGCCCTACGTGGCGGCACAGGATCCGCATTTGCGCGAAGGCGACGTCCGCTTCGAACCGGTTTCGGCGCTTGCGTCGGGTCCTGACGGTCTCGATGCGATCCGCCGGATCGTCTCCGGCGCGCCCGAGCGCCTCGTGCAGGGCGGCGGGCTCATCGTCGAGCACGGGTACGATCAGGCGGAGCGGGTTTGCGCGCTCTTCGCGGCCACGGGCTTCACCGGTATCGTCGCGAAGCGCGATCTCGCCGGCATCCCTCGCGTTGTCGCTGGGACAATGAACGCTGCCGCCCTGCTGAGATGACCCCTCCAAACAGCGGGCTCTATGTCGGCATCGGCGCCGGCGCAGGAACTCCGAGTTTCTCCGCCCACGGCAGAAGCGCAGGCATGATCGCCGGGTAGAGCACGACGCCCTGCACGCGCTGCTCGCGCATTCGCCGAACGCCGGCCTCGCCAGGCAGCCGCACGCGCTCCACACCGGGGCGCGGCTTGGATCCGTGGGCAATGGTGATCAATTGATCCGTCTGCCGCTTGAACGCTGCGAGCCCGCCGAACGCCTCCGGGTCGAGCACCTGCACGAACACGGTTCCTCCCCAACCCTCGTGCGGATCGGCGCGACCCATGCCCGAAAGCCCGGCCGTCAGCGCTTCGACCAGAAGCGCGAGGCCGAAGCCCTTGTAGCCAGCGTCGAGGCCCCCCAGTGGAAGCAGTGCACCCTTCGGATCGGTGAAGAGGGCCGCCGGGTCGTCCGTGGCATTTCCCTGATTGTCGATCAGCCACGCGCCCGGCAGTTTTTTCCCGGCCTTCTTTTCTTGCATGGCGAAGCCCATGCTCGTGATCGAGCTCGAGATGTCGATCAGGATCGGGTCGCCGGAGGTCGGCAGGCCCGCGGCAATCGGATTGGGGGTGATGATCGGCGTCAGGCCGCCGTGGGGCACCACTGCGGCAACGGTGGGATCCGAGCTCTGGACGATGGCGACCAGTCCACGCCCGGTCGCGCGCAGCAGGTAGGCGGCAAGACACGCAATGTGATGGGAACGGCGGATGACGACTGTACCGGTGCCGTGCGTCGCGGCCATCGTTGCCGCAGTGTCGAGGGCGCGCAGCGCAAGCCAGGGTCCGGGCAAGCGCCCGCCATCCCAGGTTTCCGCCGCGGGGCGTGCGTTGACAATCGTGGGTGCGCCGGACTTGGCCATCGCACCCTTTTCGATTTCGCCAAGATAGGGCGCAAGAAGGGCGAGTCCGTGCGTCGTGTGACCGAGTAGATCTCCGGTGACGAGCACGTCGGCCACGTCGTGCGCGATATCGACGCGCATGCCGCATCGCTCCAAGAGGGACGTCGCGAAGGCAACGAGGTGGTCGGCGGCATAACGTGCTTCTGCCATGGTGGGAGTCTCGTTTGGTGGGCAGGAGCCTGTCGAATTTGCCTCCGCTATGCTCGAAGGCAAGTCCGCCAGGGGTTGGTAGCGGTCGCGGCCCTCGCGTGAACCGCGTCCTTATTCTACGTCGAGGGTGCCAGGGCTGCGGTGATTCGTACCCGCAGACAAGGTCGCAGGCTCTGCTACGTGATTGACGCCGCGGCGCGATTCTCCGACGATGCGACCTCACGCGCGCGGTGCTCGTCCTGCCGCAATCCTCTCCCAAGCGAAGTGCCTCCTTGTGCTCCCGTCGTCCCTGACCGTCAGCGTTGTCACGTACCGCTCCGACGCTGTGCTCCTCGAGCGGTGTCTCCGCAAGCTCGCGCTGGCGATCGGCGCTGCGCGCGAGGACGGCGTCGCGAAAAGCGTGGCCGTCGCGTTGATCGACAACAGCGAGGACGACCGGACCGCGGAAGAGGTGATACGCCTCGGAAAGCTTCGCTTCGTCGACTCGGGCGTACAGCTCCACTTCCTGCATGGCCACGCGAACATCGGCTACGGCATCGCGCACAACCTCATGCTGAATGGGACCGGCGCCGATTATCAGCTGGTGCTGAATCCGGACGTCGAGCTCGCGAGCGATTCTCTGGCCAACGCGATTCGCTGGCTCGACGCTCACCCGGAGGTCGGCGCGGCGGCGCCGGCCGTGACGCGGCCCGACGGTACGCCCGATTACCTGTGCAAGCGCTATCCGGCGGTCTTCGACTTGTTCCTGCGCGGCTTTGCGCCGCCGATATTGCGTCGCTGGTTCCGCAAGCGGCTCGAACGTTACGACATGCGCGATGCGATCGATCTGGCGGGCACCACGCCGGTGCTCGACCCGCCCGTGATGTCGGGCTGCTGCATGCTGGTACGACGCAAGGCGATCGACGCCACCGGCGGTTTCGACCCGAAGTTCTTTCTCTACTTCGAGGACTTCGACTGGAGCGTGCGCCTCAACAAGGTGACGAAGACGGTGTACCTGCCGGAGTTTCGCGTGGTCCACCACGGGGGCGACGCGGCGCGGAAAGGCTGGAAGCACATCCGATGGTTCGTGAACAGCGCGTTCCGTTTCTACAACAAGCACGGCTGGCGATTCTTCTGAAAACGCTTCGGCAGACATCGTGATTGAATCGCGGCTCGTCGTCGTCACCGGCGCCGGCGGTTTCGTCGGCCGCGCGCTCGTTGCGCACTTCGCCGGCACCGGGCGTCCGGTTCGCGCAATCGTCCGGAAGCCAAGTCCGGAACCGGTACCGCGGCTACCGGCTACGGCCGCCACCGACCTCGCGACGATTTCCGACGCCGAGCTCGATGCCATCGTGGTCGGCGCCGCGGCGGTCGTCCATCTCGCCGGGCGCGCGCACGTGCAGGACGAAACCGCAAGCGATCCCGTCGCGGCGTACACGGCTGCGAACGTGACGGCGACGGCGCGCCTCGCGCGCGCGGCCGTGCGCGCAAGTGTGCAGCGCTTCGTGTTTGCAAGCACCGCAAAGGTAAATGGCGAGACGAGCAGCGCCTCACGACCGTTCCGTCCGGACGATCCGCCCGATCCTCGCGACGACTACGCCCGCAGCAAGCTCGATGCCGAGCGCGAACTCGCCGCGATCTGCGCGGGCACGCCGACGGCACCGATCGCACTGCGCCTGCCGCTCGTTTACGGGCCGGGCGTGAAAGGCAACTTCGGGAGGTTGCTCGACGAAGTGGCGAGCGCCCGCCTTCTGCCGCTGGGCGGCATCCGCAACCGCAGGAGCCTGCTCTACGTCGGCAATCTGGTCGAGGCGATCGACGCCGCGCTCGACGCACCATCACCACCGTCGGGTACCCACTTCGTCGCCGACGCGGAAACCGTTTCGACCCCCGAACTGCTGGACGCCGCCGGCGTGGCGCTGGGCATTCCGGCGCGACTGATCGCCGTCCCGGTGCCGATGCTGGAAATTGGCGGGTGGTTGCTGGGAAAGCGGGTGCTCGTCGAGCGGCTGGCGGGCACACTCGAAGTGGATACATCGAGCTTCTCGGCAGCGACAGGGTGGAAACCACGACACTCGCTCGCCGAAGGTCTCGCGGCCACCGCGACCTGGTGGCGGATGCGGCATTCGATCTGACTCGGCGCCCCTTTCGGGTGGGCTGTCGGTCGCTCTCGCGCGGCGTTCGCAGCGGCATCGCTATAATCGGGCCTTGTCCGTTCGGGGAGCCGCTTGTGAGCGCTCGTCCTTCCGGGCGGCACGCCGGTGAACTGCGTCCGCTCCGTATCACTCGCCGCTACACGAAACACGCCGAAGGTTCGGTGCTGATCGAGGCCGGCGATACCAGGGTCCTGTGTACGGCCAGCGTCGAAGAAGGTGTGCCACCGTTCCTCAAAGGTAAGGGGCAGGGTTGGCTTACGGCCGAGTACGGGATGTTGCCGCGTGCGACGAACACGCGCTCGCGTCGCGAGGCGACCGAAGGAAGGCAGTCGGGACGCACGCAGGAGATTCAGCGGTTGATCGGACGAAGCCTGCGTGCGATCGCCGATCTCGGCGCGCTCGGCGAGCGCACGATCAAGGTCGACTGCGACGTGCTGCAGGCGGATGGAGGCACACGTTGCGCGTCGATCACCGGCGCCTGCGTCGCCGTGGCCGATGCCGTCGCGTGGTGTCGCGCGCGGGAGCTCATAGCGGGCAACCCGATGACGGATTTCGTCGCCGCGGTGTCGGTCGGCGTCGTCGACGGCGTGCCGATGCTCGACCTCGACTATGCAGAGGACTCGGCCTGCGACACCGACATGAATGTCGTGATGACCGGTGCCGGTGGATTCGTCGAGCTCCAAGGCACGGCGGAGGGCATGCCTTTCACTCGCGGCGAGATGGACGCGCTGGTTGGGCTGGCCGAGCAGGGAATCCGCGAGCTGATCGCCGCGCAGAAGGCGGCGCTCTCGGCGTGACCGCGACGAATCGCGCCACGATCCCGTGCTTTCGTTTCCGCGCCTCGTTCTCGCGTCCGGCAATGCCGGAAAGCTGCGCGAGTTTCGGCGCCTTCTGGCGCCCCTCGGCGTCGACGTCGTCGCGCAATTCGAGCTTGGCATTGCGGAGGTGGACGAGCCGCACATCACGTTCATCGAGAATGCACTGGCGAAGGCCCGGCACGCGAGCGCGCACGCGAAGCTGCCGGCGCTCGCCGACGATTCTGGCATCTGTGTGCGTGCGCTCGACGGCGCGCCCGGCGTGCAGAGCGCCCGCTATGCGGGGGAGCCGAAGTCCGACGCGCGCAACAACGAAAAACTGATCGGTGCGCTCGCCGGTGCGCGCGACCGCCGTGCGCACTATGCATGCGTGCTCGTGCTCGTGCGCCACGCGTCGGATCCCGAGCCGATCGTCGCGGAGGGCGCCTGGCATGGGATGATTGTCGACACGCCAAGGGGCGCCGGAGGATTCGGCTACGATCCGCACTTTCTGGACGAATCGACCGGCTTGACGGCCGCGCAATTGCCACTCGAGCAGAAGAACGAGTTGTCCCATCGCGGCAAGGCGATGCGCACGTTGATCGCGCGCCTCGAATCCGAAACGTGATCGGAGATGGACTTGCCCTTCGAGAATCGGGAACGTTGCAAGGGTTTGATGGACTCCATTGACCATCACTCCGCTACGGCACCGATTGTCGCGACCTTCGACCCAGCATCGCTTCGGGGCCCGCGATTCGCGGCGCTGCCGCCGCTGGCGCTCTACGTCCATATCCCGTGGTGCCTCAGGAAATGCCCGTACTGCGACTTCAACTCGCACGAGGCGCGAGGCGAGGCGCCGGAGGACGCGTATGTCGACGCGCTGTTCGCGGATCTCGAATTCGCGTTGCCGTCGATCTGGGGACGCAGGGTCATTTCGGTGTTTATCGGTGGCGGGACGCCAAGCCTGTTTTCGGCTGCAGCCATCGATCGTCTGCTTGCGGGGATTCGCGCGCGCGTGCCGCTCTCACCCGAAGCCGAAGTCACGCTGGAGGCCAATCCCGGCACCTTCGAGCGCGAAAAGTTCGCAGGATTTCGCGCTGCAGGCGTGAACCGCCTCTCAGTCGGTATCCAGAGCTTCGATCCGGAACACCTCGCCGCCATCGGGCGCGTGCACGACGCGGACGAGGCGCGCCGTGCGGCCGACGCGGCGGTGGCGATTTTCGGCAACGTCAACTTCGACCTGATGTACGCGTTGCCGCGGCAGACCGTCGTCGAAGCCGAAGCCGATGTAACGGCAGCCCTTGCGTTCGCGCCGCCGCATCTTTCCTTCTACCATCTGACGCTCGAGCCGAACACGCTGTTCCACCGTTATCCGCCGCCGCTCCCCGACGAGGAAGCGGCGGCCGACATCGAGGATGTCGTACACGCGATGCTGGCTGCAGCCGGATACGGGCACTACGAGACGTCCGCGTACGCGCGCGCCGGCCGCGAGTGCCGGCACAATCTCAACTACTGGCGATTCGGCGACTACCTCGGCATTGGTGCCGGCGCGCACTCGAAGCTTTCCTTCGCCGACCGCATCGTGCGCCAGGTGCGCCATAAACAGCCGAAGCGCTATCTCGGAGAGGTCGCCCGCGGTACGCCACTTCAGGATGAAGGGGCCGTCACGCGGTCGGATGTCGGCTTCGAATTCATGCTGAATGCGTTGCGCCTGACCGATGGCGTTCCGGCAACGCTGTTCGCAGAACGTACCGGATATCCGCTGGCGTTGGTCCAGCGTGAGCTCGCCGCCGCGCAAGCGCGCGGATTGCTCGAGCGCGATCCGGTGTCGATACGACCCACGGCACTCGGCCGGCGGTTCCTCAACGACCTGCAGGCGCTGTTCCTCGTAGAACGCCCGGCAAGAAGCGCACATCAGCGAACCTAAGAGCTTGTCCGTCAATAAATCGCGTGATGCGTTTGTCCAAAATGCGATGGGATGCGCGAAGGACGGCGAAGCGCGTGGCAGGCCCCACGCGCGAGCCGGCCGCCAAGGCAGACCGCGCATTTTGGACAAACCCTTCGGGAACGGGCAGTCTTGGGCCGATTGCTTTGTCGCTCGGCTTGCCTTGGGGAGCCACCCAAGGCTGCACCTCGCTTCGCGCACTCGACCCAATCTGCCGCGTTCGCACACGTGATTTATCAACGGACAAGCTCTAAGTTGCACGCGATGTCGCTGACCGCGGCGGCGAGCGCACTCGCTGCCGGCACGCTCACCGCGCGCAAGCTCGCGGATGCCGAGCTCGCCCGTGTCGATGCGACCGACGCCGCGATCGAAGCGTGGGCGCATCTCGATCCGAATCACGTTCGGGCGGAAGCCGAGCGGTGCGACGCGCACCGCTCGTCGACACATGGATTGCTTTTCGGCATCGGCATCGGTGTGAAGGACATCGTCGCGACCGCGGACATGCCGACGCAGATGGGTTCGCCCATCTACGCCGGATACCGGCCTCGGGAGGATGCCGATTGCGTCGCGCGCTTGAAGCGGGCGGGAGGCTATGTTTTCGGCAAGGCGGTGACGACGGAGTTCGCGTTCCTCGATCCCGCAAAGACGAAGAACCCGTGGAATCCTCGACATACGCCCGGCGGTTCGTCGTCGGGACCGGCGGCCGCGGTGGCCGCCGGACACGTTACCGGCGCGATCGGCACGCAGACGAACGGATCGGTGATCCGGCCCGCGGCGTATTGCGGCGTCGTCGGATTCAAGCCGACGAAGGGCGCCATCCCGTTCACTGGCGTTCATGTATTCAGCGAAACGCTCGATCAGCTGGGCACGTTCACACGAAGCGTCGCCGATGCGGCACGACTCGCGAGCGCGCTCGCGGATGCGGGGCGCGTGATACCCGAACCCGCTCCGCTCCGGAAGCCGCCGCGGTTCGCTTATCTCGACGGCTTCCCCTGGACGTCCGAGGTCGATTGCGATGCCGACGACGCCCTCGACGCTGCGGCCACGCGTCTGCGGCAACACGGTGCCGAGGTCGTCGCGGTGGGCTTCCCGCCGCCCTGGCGGGAGGCGCATCTCGTGCACCGGACCATCATGTTGTTCGAGGCGGCGACCCACCTCGCGGTGCTCCTGGACCGTGAGCGGGCGCGCCTTTCACCGAACCTCAATACGGCGCTCGACGAGGGTCGGCGGATCACGCGTGCCGACTACGAGGCTGCGACAACGCGACGCGAAGCGGCCGTGGCTTCCTTCACGGCGTGGTTCGATGGTTTCGATGCGGTCATCGCACCCGCGGCGCCCGGCCCTGCGCCATTGGGCCTCGATTCAACGGGTGATCCGTCGTGCTGCACGTTGTGGTCGCTGGTCGGGTTCCCTGCGCTCGCGCTGCCAACGGGATTTGCCGGCAACGGATTGCCGCTCGGAATGCAGCTGGCCACACCCGCCGGCCACGATGACCGGCTGCTCTCGGTGGCCGCGTGGTGCGAGTCGCGCCTGCCGTTCAGGGGCCTCGTCTGACATGAAGCGCGCCAAGAAGCACCGGCCTTTGCAGGTGCCCAAGGTGCGCAACCCGGTCGCTCGCTCGCCGCTGCTAGGCAAGAGCGGCGTTCACGGCAAGTCGACCGCGGCGAAGCGGCGAGCGGAGAACATCGCTCTGGCGAAGCAGGTGCGCGACCCGGACGCCTTCGAATGACCCGCTGGCCGCACCATCCGGACACGCTGTCCCGCCGCGATCTCGAAGAGAACCGGATGCGGGAGCTCTACGCCTCCGAGGCCGATCCGACGCGCACACTGTCCGATGTGCAGCTCTCGGAGTCGCTGACTGCGACGCTTGATGCGAAGCCGAAAGGCGCGGGCTGGTGGGTGTTCGCGTACGGGTCGCTGCTGTGGAACCCGCTGTTTCCGGTCAGCGAGATGCGCCCGGGGACGCTACGAGGATTGCATCGCCGCTTCTGCCTGTGGTCGATCGCATCGCGCGGGACGCGGGAGTGCCCGGGCCTCGTCCTCGGACTCGATCGCGGCGGCGCCTGCCGGGGAGTCGCGATGCGCCTGCCGGCGATGCTCGCCATCGACGAACTGCATCTCCTGTGGCGGCGCGAGATGGTCGTCGGGTCATACCGTCCGAGCTGGGTGAAGGTCGATGCCGACGGGCGCGAGGTCATCGCGCTGACGTTCGTCGTGCGTCGCGACCATCCGCAGTACACGGGGAAGCTGTCGCTTGCGGAGCAGGTCGACGTGCTCGACAACGCGTGCGGCGCGTTCGGCTCGTCGCTCGACTACCTCGAACGAACGCGTGTCGCGCTGGTCGCGCACGGGATCGTCGATCCCTATCTCGAAGGGCTCGCGGCGAGCCTGGCACAGAAGCGCAATCCCTGAAGCTATATCGAGACGTGGCGGCCGCCGTCCACGCTGATCGTCTCGCCCGTCACATAGTCGGCGTCGGCGAGCAGGAAATGCACGGCCTTCGCGATGTCGTCGGGCTCGCCTTCGCGCTTCAATGGCGTGTGCGAGATGATTCGCTGGCGCGATAGCTCGTCGAACGACGCGTCGTCGGGCCACAGGATCGGGCCCGGCGCCACCGCATTCACCCGCACTTCCGGCGCGAGTTCCCGGGCGAGCGACCGAGTCATCCCGACGAGCCCGGCTTTCGCGATCGAGTAGACGACGAAATTCTTGAGCGGCCGCTCGGCGTGGATGTCGGCGATATTGACGATCGACCCTTGCGCCTTCCTCAACGCGGGCGCGGCGGCCTGCGCGAGAAACAATGGCGCGCGGAGGTTGGTGCCGATCAGGTCGTCCCAGAGCTCCGGCGTAATGGCGCCGACCGGCGTCGGGAAGAACGACGACGCGTTGTTGACCAGCCCGTCGAGGCGGCCGAACGTCTGTAGCGTCTGCTCGATCATCGCCGGGAGCTTGTTGAGGTCGAGGAGGTCGGCCTGGATCAGCGCCACCGAATCGGCGCGCACATGGTTGAGTTCGGCCTGCAGCAACCGCGCTTCACCGGCGGAAGCACGGTAGTGAAGCATGAGCCTGGCGCCGGCCGTGTGCAGCCGTCGGCAGATCGCGGCGCCGACCCGCTTGGCACCGCCGGTGATCAGGACGATTCTGCCTTGCACGCCGCGTCCTTGTCTTCCACGTTAGACTTGGCGGGAATCTAGCACATCGATTCCCCTGCCGCACCGGAAGAATGGAACCTGCCGGGCGTATTTTTTCTCGCCGTGATCGACCTTCCCGAACCTGATGCCGATGCCCGTGCACACAGCGCGCGGGTCGCCGACGCGATTCGCGTGGCGATCGCTGCAGGCGGCGGCTACGTTCCATTTGCGCGCTATATGGATCTTGCGCTCTATGCGCCCGGCCTCGGCTATTACGCATCCGGAGCGAGAAAGCTCGGGGCTTCCGGCGATTTCGTCACCGCGCCGGAAATGACGCCACTGTTCGCGACTGCGCTCGCGACTCAGGTCGCGGCGATTCTGGGGAAAAGCGACCGCACGGAGATCGTCGAGCTGGGCGGAGGCAGCGGCCAACTTGCTGCGGATCTTCTGAACGCACTGGCCGGCCGCAGCGCGCTGCCGTCGCGGTACGTGATACTCGAAGTGAGCCCGGACCTCGCGGAGCGTCAGCGCGCGACGCTTGCACGGGATGCCGCCGCACACGTCGACCGAGTCGTTTGGATCGAGACGCTGCCGGCCACGATCGACGGCGCCGTGATCGCCAACGAAGTTCTCGATGCCCTTCCGGCCGAGCTCGTCGCCCGGCGCAACGGAGAATACTTCGAGCGCGGCGTGACCTGGGACGATGCGCGCCGCAGCTTCGCGTGGGCCGAGCGCCCGGCCGACAGGCGCCTTGCCGCGCTCGCTGCCGCGCGCTTCCCGGAATCCGGTGATTACTTGAGCGAGATCAACCGGGCGGCCGAAGCGCTTGTCGAGGATATCGGCAGGCGACTCGCCGCAGGCGCTGCGTTGTTCATCGACTATGGCTTCCCCGCCGCCGAGTACTATCACCCACAGCGCAGCGAAGGAACGCTGATGTGCCACTACCGGCATCGTGTGCACGACGATCCGTTCGTCTGGCCCGGTTTGAACGACATCACGGCCCACGTGGACTTCACCGCCATGGCCGCAGCGGGCGAGCGCGCGGCACTCCACGTTGCGGGCTTCACCTCGCAGGCACCGTTCCTGATGGGATGCGGTATTCTCGAGGCGCTTGCGGCGATCGGCTCGCCCGAGTCGATCGCCTACATTCGCGGCGCGGCTTCGGTGCAGAAGCTCCTCGCACCGTCGGAGATGGGCGAGCTCATCAAGGTGCTGGCACTTGCGAAGTCGGAGGCGATCGATTGGCCCGGGTTAGCGCTTGCCGATCGGCGCCATCGCCTATGAGCTGCCGGGGACCCTAGACAATCACGCGTTGTGCGCGAGAGCGCGACGGAGTCGACCATGGAATCACCCATCGCCGCCGACAGCCTTGCCATGGGTACGCTCCCGGCACGGCATGCGCGGTATCGCCCGCACCACACGGCCGTCGTCGTCGCCGCGCGTGCGCCAGGTGGTAAGGAGTTGCGCCTTTCGTGGCGCGAGTTCGACGCATACGTCAACCGTTGGGCCGACGCACTTGCGTCGCTCGGCGTCGGGCGCGGTGACCGCGTTGCGACGGTGCTCGCCAATTCACTCGAGCTTCTTGCCACGTACTGGTCCTGCGCGAAGCTCGGCGCAGTCGCGGTGCCGCTATCGCCGCTTCTCACCGCGACCGGGCTCGCATCGCTGCTCGCCGATGCGACGCCACGCGTCGTTGTCGGTTCGAGCGATCAGCTCATGATGCTGGATGATGTGCGTCGAAGGACGGGAGGAGCTTTGGCGCCTGCATGGGTGCTGATCGATGCGGCGGCCGACGACGAAGCGATCGGCTATCGCGCGTTCGGGCCGTTGATCGCTGAGGCGAGCGACGCTGACCCGGGAATCCGGGTCGAGGCCGGTGACCTGTGGACGCTGATGTACACGTCGGGCACGACCGGACTGCCCAAGGGCATCCAGCACACGCACTTCATCCGGGCGATGTACGCGACGACGTTGGCCAATGCCTGGCGCCTGGCACCGGAGTCGGTGGTGCTGCATTCGGGCGCCATCGTGTTCAATGGTGCGATGACGACGATTCTGCCGGCATTCATGCAGGGCTCGACACTTGTCCTGCATCGCGCGTTCGATGCCGAGGACTTCATTCGGACCGTCGAGCGCGAACGCGTCACGCATACGATGCTCGTTCCTTCGCAGATCATCGCCGTCCTCAATGCGAAGGGCTTCGACCCTTCGCGGCTCACGTCGCTCGAGATGATGCTCTCGCTCGGCGCTCCGTTGCACCAGGAGTACAAGGACCGGCTGAACTCGCTGCTGCCACGCCGGTTCTACGAACTCTACGGTTTGACCGAGGGTTTCATCACGATCCTCGACCGCGACGACGCGCTGCGCAAGTCCGGCAGCGTCGGGGTGCCGCCGCCGTTCTACGCGATGCGAATCGTCGGCGACGACGGGCGCGACCTCCCGCCGCACGAGATCGGCGAAATCGTCGGTCGCGGGCCGATCACGATGCCCGGCTACTACAACCGGCCCGGGCAGACGGCGGAAGCGCTGCGAGGCGGTTGGCTTTTCACCGGCGACCTGGGCTACGTCGACGACGACGGCTTTCTGTTCATCGTCGATCGCAGGAAGGACATGATCGACAGCGGCGGCGTCAAGGTTTATCCGAAGGACGTCGAGGAAATCGCCGCGCACCATCCGGCGATACTCGAGGTGACCGTTTTCGGCATCCCGCACGAAAAGTGGGGCGAGACGCCCGTCGCGGCGGTCGTGCTGCGCGACAAGGGCAGCGTCGGCGCCGAGGAGCTGCGCGACTGGATCAATGCTCGCGTCGCTGCGAAGTACCAGCGCGTCGACCGCGTGCTGGTGCTCGATGGGTTCCCGCGCAATGCCGCTGGCAAGATACTGAAGCGCGAGCTGCGCGCGCCGTTCTGGGAAGGGCGAGCGGCGCACGATCTAGGCGCGAAAGCCCGGTCGCGTCCGCCGGCTGCGCTAGAATCCGGCCTTCGGGAGCGCGCCTGCGCGCCGGCAAGGGGGAGGGACGAACATGCAACGCTTGATGGCCGCAATCGGGATGGCTGCGGCGCTCGCCGCCGGGCAGGCGCCGGCGCAGCAGGTGACCATTCGCTGGGGCGACGTCGTCGCCGCCACGCATCCATCGGTGCAGATGATCGAGCGGATCGCCGCCGATGTGAAGCAGAAGTCGAACGGCCGCATCGTGATCCAGGCCTTTCCGGCGGGGCAGCTCGGCAGCTCGCGCGACATGATCGAAGCGACCGCCAACGGCGTCCAGCAGGTCGTCACCGAGGGCGCCGCGAACTTCGGCGCATGGGTGCCGTCGATCTCGCTCGCCGAGGCGCCGTACATCTGGCGCGACGCGGCGCATCTGCAGAAGGTCATGAACGGTCCGATCGGCGCGCAGTTCAACGATACGCTGGTCAAGGCGCGTGGCATGCGCATCCTCGGCACTACCTACTACGGTACGCGGCACCTGACGACGACGAGCAAGGCGGTGAACACACCGGCGGACCTCGTCGGCTTCAAGTTGCGCGTTCCTGAGAACGACGTGTTCAAGGCCATGGCGGAGGCCTGGGGTGCGAAACCGACGCCGATGAACTTCGGTGAGCTCTACCTCGCGTTGAAGCAGAACGTCGTCGATGGGCAGGAGAATCCGCTTCCGACCATCAAGTCCGGAAAGTTCGACGAAGTCCAGAAATACCTGGTGCTGACCGGCCACATCATCACGCCGCGCCTCGTGGTCGTGAACGAGGCGTTCTGGCAGGGTCTTTCGCCCGCAGACCGGACGCTGATCGGCGATGCGATCAAGGCCGGCATCGCGTGGCAGGACGACGAGTTGCAGAAGCAGGAAAAGGCGCTCGTCGACCAGTTCCGGCAGGCAGGCGTGCAGGTGATCGCGCCGGATGTCAACGTATTCCGCGCGCCGGTCGTCGCCAAGGTCCCCAAGCAGTTCGAGGCCAAGTGGGGCGTCGGCATGTACGAGAAGATCCAGGCCATCCAGTAGACCTTGCCGCGCGTGGCGTCCACGGTAGGCGGGCCTCCCCGTCACCGCGCGCCCGCCGCGCGCGTTCAACGCTGACTCGTCGACCGTTCGACACGCACTCGGAGCGCCATGCCATCCCTCGCCCGCGCTGCGGCGCGCGTCGTCGACGCACTCGCCGTCGCAACGTTCACCGGCATGTTCCTGTGCGTGATCGCGCAGGTCGTGCTGCGGTATTTCTTCGGCGATCCGCTGACCTGGAGCGATGAGCTCGCACGCTACCTGTTCGTCTGGTGCTCGTTCATCGGCTGGGTCATCGCGGCGCGCAAACGCAGCCACCTCGGGATCGCGCTCGTCGCGGAGCGCTCGCCGCCGCGCGTCAAGGCGGCGATCGAGCTCGCCGGAGCACTCGCAAGCGTAGCGTTCGCGGTCGTGCTGCTGTACTACGGCCTGCAGATCACGTCGCGCAATGCGGACGTCGACACGGTCACGTTGTTCTTCACGTTCGGCGTCGTCTACGCCATCGTGCCCGCCGCGGCGCTGGCCGTCGGTGCGCTCGCACTCGTCGACGCCCGGCGGGCGTTGTCGGCATTGGCGCGGTCCGCCGAGTCCGCGCGATGATCACGCTGATGCTCGCGATCCTCGCGGCATGGTTTGTCGCTCTGTTCCTGGGTCCCGCGATCTATGCGGCGATGGGCCTCGCCGGCTTCGCGTTCCTGTTGCTCTGGCCGGCATTCCCGGCATCGTGGTGCCGCAGAAGATCGCGATGGCGGCCAACTCGTTTCCGCTGCTCGCCGCGCCGCTGTTCATCCTGATGGGCAACGTCATGAACTCGGCTGGCATCAGCTATCGGATCTTCGATTTCGCCACGGCGCTCGTCGGGTGGATGCGGGGCGGGCTGTGCCACGCCAACATCATCGGCTCGGTGATCTTCGCCGGCATGAGCGGGTCGGCCGTCGCCGACGCCGCCGGACTCGGCACAGTCGAGATCGCGGCGATGAAGAAGGAAGGCTACGACGCCGAGACCGCGGCCGCGATCACCGCGGCCTCGGCGACGATCGGGCCGATCATCCCGCCGTCCTTGCCGATGATCGTCTACGGGGTGGCCGCGGAGACTTCGATCGGCGCGCTGTTCCTCGCCGGGTTCGTGCCGGGGCTCCTGATGGCCGGGGCGCTGATGCTGATGGTGCGCCATCTCGCGATCCGCCTGAACCTGCCGCGCCATCCCTTTCCCGGCGGCGCCGCGCTGTGGCTCGCGTTCCGGCGCGCGTTCTGGGCGCTGATGGCGCCGGTCGTGCTTTTCGGCGGAATGTTCTCGGGCGTGTTCACGCCGACGGAAGCCGCAGCGGTCGCCGTCGCCTACGCGCTGGTGCTCGGGCTCTTCGTCTATCGCGAGTTCGCGCTCTCGGAGCTGCCGCGGATCATCGTCGAGACCGTGGAGACCGCCGGCGTAGTCATGGCGCTGGTGATGACCGCGGCGCTCCTCGGCTACTGCATCTCGGTGTCGCGGTTGCCGCAGGAGTTCGGCGCCACGCTGACGCAGCTGACGTCGAATCCGCTCGTCTACCTCGCGATCGTCAACGTGCTGCTGCTCGTCGTGGGTTGCTTCATGGAGGCGCTGTCGGCGATGCTGGTGCTGATTCCGATCCTGGTGCCCACCGCGCTCGCGCTCGGCATCGACCCCGTGCAGTTCGGTCTCGTGTTCGTGCTGAACCTGATGATCGGGACCGTCACGCCGCCGGTAGGAGTCGTGCTCTACGTGACCGCGAAAGTCGCGAACGTCTCCTTCGAGCGGATGTCGCGCGCCGTCGCGCCTTACCTGATCCCGCTCATCGCGGTGCTGGTGCTGATCACCGTGTGGCCTCCGTTGACGATCTGGTTGCCGGGGTGGCTGCTGGCGAAGTGACGCCTATAATGAAACGGCAGGGTCGTCGTCCTCGCGACAGGCTGCGATTGACGGACAAGCTCTTAGAATACGACCACGGCACCGATCCCCGTCCAGGAGGACGCGATCATGGGATGCTTGCTCAAGCAAGGCGGAATTCATTCGAGGCTTCGCATCGGCGCGGTGCTGCTGGCGGCGGGCGAAGGCCGGCGGATGGGTGGCGTTGCGAAGCCGCTGATTCGCCTGCAGGGCGTGCCGCTCATCACCCGGCACCTGATCGCGCTCTCCGGTGCCGGCGTCGACGAAGTGGTGGTCGTGACCGGCTATGCCCGCGATGCCATCGAGGCCCAGGTGCGGAGCTTTTCCGTCACGCTGGTGCACAACGACGCGTACGCCGATGGGCAGCAGCGCTCCGTGCGTGCGGGATTGACCGCGCTCGACGGCAGCTTCGATGCGGTGATCATCGCGCTCGCCGACCAGCCGTTGATCGGCGCCGGCGATCTCACCGAATTGATCGGAGCATTCAAGAAGCGCCCCGCGGGTCATGTCGTCGTGCCCGTGGTGCAGGGCCAGCGTGGCAATCCGATCGTCCTCGACCAGGTTGCGCACGCGCAGATACTCGGGAGCGACACGAACCTGGGCTGCCGCCACCTGATCGAGGGTCAGCCCGAGCTCGTGCACGTCTACGAAACGGCCAACGCCCGATTTGTCGCTGACCTCGACACGGTCGAGGATGTGCAGCAGCTCGCACAGCGCACGGGCTGGCGGCTCGAATTGCCGGCACTGGAGGGCGCGCGGTAACCGATCCGGCACTTGTATTGTTGCAGTGCGTTAGGCGAGTATTTGCGAACGAACAAGAAATGTGGAGGAGCCACCGATGATTCCCCGTGAATTCGAGTATCACGCGCCGAAATCCATTCCCGACGCGATCGGCCTGCTGAAGCAGTTCGGTGATGAAGCGAAGCTGCTGGCCGGCGGCCACAGCCTGCTGCCGATGATGAAGATGCGCTTTGCGCAGCCAGGGCATCTCATCGATCTCGGCAGGATTCCCGAGCTCAAGGGCATCCGCGAGAGCGGAGGGACGATCCACATTGGCGCGATGACCACGGAGAACGATCTCATCTGGTCGAAGCTCCTGCAGGACAAGTGCCCGTTGCTGGTCGAGGGAGCGCGGCTCATCTCCGATCCGCAGGTCCGCTACAAGGGCACGATCGGCGGCGATATCTCCCATGGCGATCCGGGCAACGATCACCCGGCGTTGATGCTTGCGCTCCGCGCGTCCTTCGTGCTCAAGGGAAGCTCGGGCGAACGAGTCGTACCCGCCGACGGCTTCTTCGTCGGAACCTACGACACGCTGCTGAAAGGCGACGAGATCATGACCGAGATCCGCATCCCGGTCCCTGCGCCGGGTACCGGCTATTGCTACTCGAAGCTCAAACGCAAGGTCGGCGATTTTGCGACGGCCGCGGCGGCGGTTACGCTGTCGATGTCGGGAGAGACGGTCCGGGAAGCAGCGATAGCGCTGACGAATGTCGGTCCGACGCCGCTCAAGGCACGTTCCGCTGAGGACTCGTTGCGGGGTAAGGCGTTGACCGACGCATCGATCGCGCAAGCCGCGGAACTGGCGATGAGCATCTGCGAGCCCGCCGCGGATCAGCGTGGCGATGCCGAGTACAAGACGGCGATGGCCGGCGAGATGACCCAGCGCGCGCTGCGCGTGGCCCGTGCGCGCGCCGGCAAATGATGTGCCCCCACGCTCACTGCGTTCGCTGCCCCCCGAGGGGGCGGAGGCCTCCCTTGGGGCGGCCCGGCGGGCGGCCAAATGATGTGCCCCCACGCTCACATTCGTTCGCTGCCCCCCGAGGGGGCGGAGGCCTCCCTTGGGGCGGCCTAGCGGGCGGCCTGAGCTGACAGCGAGGAGAACAAGATGGCCAAGAAGCAAGCGGTGTCGTTCAAACTGAATGGCAAGGCCGTCGACGTCGTGGTCGAGCCGCGCGAGCTGCTCATCCACACGCTGCGCGAGAAGCTGCTGCACACCGGTCCGCACATCGGCTGCGAAACCTCGCACTGCGGGGCATGTACGGTCGATCTCGACGGCATGTCGGTCAAGTCCTGCACGGTGTTGACGGTGCAATGCCACGATTCGGAGCTTCTGACGATCGAAGGTTTCGATCAGGGCGGGGCGCTGCATGCGCTGCAGGAAGGCTTCCACGAGCAGCACGGACTGCAATGCGGCTACTGTACGCCGGGCATGATCACCCGCGCCTATCGGCTGCTCAAGGAAAACCCCAACCCATCGGAAGAAGAGATTCGCTACTGGATGGCGGGCAATCTTTGCCGCTGCACGGGCTACCAGAACATCGTCAAGGCGGTGCAGCACGCGGCGAAGAAGATGGCGTCGACGCCCGCCTGATCAACCCGACCCCAACGGAGAAATCGACATGGCTCCCACAACGGACACGCTCGAGCGCGAGACCAAGCTTCAAGGGTTGGGCAGTTCCAGGTTGCGCAAGGAGGACGCACGGTTCATCCGCGGCAAAGGAACCTACGTCGACGACATCAAGCTCCCCGGCATGCTGTTCGGGGCGATGGTGCGCAGCCCCTACGCCCATGCGCGGATCAAGGCGATCGACAAGACCAAGGCGCTGGCGGTGCCGGGTGTGGTCGCGGTGCTGACCGCGGACGATCTCAAGCCGGTCAAGCTGCATTGGATGCCGACGTTGGGCGGGGACGTGCAGGCCGTGCTGGCCGACAAGAAAGTCTGCTTCCAGATGCAGGAAGTGGCGATGGTGATCGGGAGCGATCGCTACAGCGCAGCGGATGGTGCGGAGTTGGTCGAGGTCGACTACGAGGAGCTGCCCGCGATCGTCGATCCGCACAAGTCGATGGCGCCCGGCGCGCCGATCATCCGCGAGGACATCGCCGACAAAGACAACGTCGGTCACGGCCCGCGCACGCATCCCAACCATATCTTCACGTGGGAGGCGGGCGACAAGGCCGCCACCGATGCGGCGTTTGCCGGGGCCGCGGTGACGGTCAAGGAAGAAATCCTGAATCCGCGCGTGCACCCGTGTCCGCTGGAGACCTGCGGCTGTGTGGCGTCGTTCGACAAGGTCACCGGGCAGTTGACGGTCTACATGACCTCGCAGGCCCCGCACCTCGTCCGCACCGTGGTGGCGATGCTCTCCGGCATTCCCGAAAGCAAGATCCGGATCATCGGCGGCGACATCGGTGGCGGCTTCGGCAACAAGGTGCCGGTCTATCCGGGCTATGTGGTCGCCATTGTCGCGTCGATCGTCACGGGCGTGCCGATCAAGTGGATCGAGTCGCGGATCGACAATATTTCCACGACCGGCTTCGCCCGCGACTATCACGGCGTCGGCGAGCTCGCCGCCGACAAGGATGGCCGCATCAAGGCGCTGCGCTTCACGGCGCTCGCGGATCACGGCGCATTCAATTCGCATGTGTCCGCCACCAAGCTGCCGGCGGGCCTGTTCAGCATCTGCACGGGCTCGTACGCCATTCCCAAGGCCTATGCCCGCGTCGACGCTGTCTACACGAACAAGGCGCCAGGCGGCGTCGCGTATCGGTGTTCGTTGCGCGTCACCGAGGCTGTCTATCTGATCGAGCGGATGATCGACGTGCTGGCGCAGAAGCTCGGGCTGGACAAGGCGGAGATCCGGCGGCGCAACTTCGTGAAAGCGGAGCAGTTTCCATACACCACTGCGTTGGGGTGGACGCTCGACAGCGGCAACTACCATGCCGCGCTCGAAAAAGTGTTGAAAGCGGTCGACTACGAGGGACTGCGCAAGGAACAGGCCGAAAAACGAGCCAAAGGCGAACTGATGGGAATCGGCATCTCGACGTTCACCGAGATCGTGGGCGCGGGGCCCACCAAGGTCTGCGACATCCTGGGCATCGGCCTCTTCGACAGTTGCGACATCCGCGTCAATCCCACCGGCAGCGCGATCGCGCGCCTCGGCACGATGAGTCAAGGGCAGGGCCACGCGACGACGTATGCGCAGATCATCGCCACCGAGCTTGGCCTGTCCTCGGATGAGATCCAGATCGAGGAAGGCGACACCGACAAGGCGCCCTACGGCGCGGGCACATGGGGATCGCGCTCGACGCCGGTCGGTGGCGCGGCTGCGGCGGTGGCGGCGCGCAAGATCCGCGCAAAGGCGCAGAAGATCGCCGCGCACCTCCTCGAGGTCGGCGAAGGCGATCTGGAATGGGAAGTGGACCGGTTCAAGGTCAAGGGCAATCCGAGCGCCGCCAAGACGATGAAGGAGATCGCGATGGCAGCACACACGAGCAACCTGCCGGACGGAATGGAAAAGGGACTCGACGCAACGGAATACTACGACCCGCCCAACATGACGTTTCCGTTCGGCGCGTATGTCTGCGTCGTCGACGTCGACCGTTTCACCGGCGAGACCCAAGTCCGGCGTTTCTATGCGCTGGACGATTGCGGGACGCGGATCAACCCGATGATCATCGAGGGCCAGATCCACGGCGGATTGACCGAAGCCTTCGCCGTCGCTTTCGGCCAGGCCATTCCCTTCGACGAGAATGGCAATCATCTCGGCAACAGTCTGATGGATTATTTCCTGCCGACGGCTGTGGAAACGCCGCATTGGGAGACCGATCACACAGTGACGCCGTCGCCGCATCATCCGATCGGCGCCAAGGGCGTGGCCGAATCGCCGCATGTCGGCGGGATCCCCTGCTTCACGAATGCGGTGGTCGACGCTTTCGCGCACTTGGGAGTAACGCACATGGATATGCCGCATACGGCATTCCGAGTGTGGCAGCAATGCAAAGCGCTGGGCGTCAACAAACGCTAGCGCGCGTCGCAAACGCATCGGCATGAAGGTCGAGCTCGAGAAATCATTCCCGATGCCGGGCTCGGCCGAGGTTGCTTGGGCGTTCTTGCAGAACATCGAAGCCGTGGCCGGATGCATGCCCGGAGCGAAGATCACGGAACGTTTGGACGACGGACGATTCAAGGGAACCGTGACCGTAAAAGTCGGTCCGGCGACCATGTCCTTCCGGGGCGAGGTCGAGGTCCGTGATATCGATCCGGCATCGAAGTCGCTGCGCCTTCTGGGCAAGGGGACCGATAGCACCGGCACTTCCGGCGCCGCGATGGATCTCGATGCCCGCATCGAATCCGCCGGAGACGGAGCGTCCAATCTGGTGGGCAAGAGCGACGTGTCGATGAGCGGCAAGGCGGCGGCCTTCGGCGGACGCATGATGAATTCGGTCGCCGACCAGATCCTGAAGCAGTTCGCTGCCAATTTCGCGGTTCAGGTCGCTGCGCTCTCCACCCAGCGCGGGGCTGCCATTGCGCCGGCTGCCACCGTGGCTCGTGATACCGCATATGCGGCGACCGCGGCACCCGCAATCCCGGGTGAAGGGGCTTCCGGCGAGAAGCCAACGAATCCGCTGCCGATTGCGCCCGCCAGCAACGAACTCAACGGACTCGCGCTGGTGTGGGCGGTGTTCAAGGACTGGTTGCGCAGCTTCTTCAAGAGGGCCGCATGAGTCCCTCCACGCAACGGATGAACGAAGTCGCGGCGCTGCAGGTCCAGTTGCAGGGCGCTGGATACATCGCCGAGCGGCCGCTCGCCGCCGCGCTCTTGCTGATGCTCGACCTCGGCCGTCCGTTGTTGCTCGAGGGAGACGCCGGCGTCGGGAAGACCGAAGTGGCGAAGGCCCTCGCGACCGTGCGCAACGTGAAGCTCATCCGTTTGCAGTGCTATGAAGGGCTCGATGTCCACGCCGCGATGTACGAATGGAACTACCAGCGTCAGCTGCTGGCGATCAAGCTGCTGGAACACGACGACCGCGCGGTGACGGTGAAAGAGCAGGACATCTTCTCCGAGCGCTATCTGCTGAAGCGCCCGTTGCTCGAGGCGATCAGCTGCGCGACGCCGCCCGTGCTGCTGATCGACGAAGTCGACCGCGCCGACGAAGCGTTCGAGGCCTACCTGCTCGAGTTGCTGTCAGATTTCCAGGTGTCGATCCCCGAATTGGGCACGTTGCGCGCCGTTTCCCGCCCACTGGTCGTCATCACCTCGAACGGCACGCGCGAGCTCTCCGACGCGCTGCGCCGCCGTTGCCTCTATCAGTACATCGACTATCCCGCGTTCGAGAAGGAGTTGGCGATCGTCGAGATCAGGGTGCCGGATGCGGCCGGGCAGCTCGCGCGCCAGCTGGTCGAGTTCGTGCAGAGCGTGCGCCGGATGGATCTCCAGAAGAAGCCGGGCATCGCGGAGACGCTCGACTGGACGGCAGCGCTGCTGCGACTTGGAATTTCCGCGATCGACGACGGCGCGGCGGAGCGCATCGTCGAAACCCTGAGCGCTCTCATCAAGACCCGTGACGACCGTGCCGGATTCACTCGCGAGGTCGTTGCCCGCATTGCGGCCGCATGCTGATCGTCGCGCCGTCCCCGGCGGCAGATCCGGCCGCGGCCGTGCGGGTGCGCCTGACAGGCTTCGCGGGATTCCTGCGCGCGAATGGCTACGGCGTCGGTGGTGGCGATTCGGCCCGTGTTCTCGAGACGGCGGAGTATGTGGGGGTGCTCGATCCGCAGATCCTGCGCTGGAGCCTCAAGGCACTTCTGTGCGGCCGTGGCGACGAATGGCGGCGCTTCGACGCGTTGTTCGACGCCTATTTCCTGCCGCCGAACAGGCAAGCGTTCACGGAACACCGCGTCGCGACCCACGGAGCGACGGAGGCGGCAGGCGGGTTGCGCGACGGTATCGAGGGCCCGCCCGTCGCAGCGGCGACCGACGCTTCGGCGAGCGGCGAGGACGACGGGATCGCAGCGAGGCACGGTGCGAGTCGCGAGGAATCCCTTGCTTCCGCCGACTTCCGCGATCTCGACCGGGCCGACCACGCGCGTGCCATCGAGGCGTTGATGCGCCGCTTCGCCAGACGATTGAAGCACCTCCGGTTGCGCCGCGAAGCGCGCTTCCATCACGGCCGCCGTCTCGACCTTCAGGGCACGATACGGCAGAGCGTGGCAAGCGGCGGGACGCCGTTCCGGCTTGCCTGGAAGGACCGCCGCCGCGTACGCCCGCGCCTCATCCTGCTGCTGGATGTCAGCCGGTCGATGAGTCAGTACAGCTTCTTCTACCTGCGACTCGCTCGCGCCTTGTGCGGCGAGTTGGCGGATGTGCATTGTTTCATCTTCCACACACGGATCACCGGCGTGTCAGAGGCGCTGCGCGACCCGGATCCGTGGCGATCGCAGGAGCGGCTGCACCTCCTTGCCGCCGGCTGGGCGGGCGGGACGCGCATCGGCGAATGCCTGCGCGATTTCAATCGCGATCACGGTCCGCGCCTCGTGCATTCGCGCACCGGCGTGATCATCGTCAGCGACGGTTACGATACGGGCGAACCAGCGCTCCTCGCGGAGGCGCTCGTGACGCTGCGGCGGCGGGCACGGCGCATCGTCTGGCTCAACCCGCTCCTGCGCCAGCCGGGCTTCACGCCGGAAAGCCGGGGGATGCAGGCGGCGTTGCCTCACCTCGACCTGCTCGCGCCGGGCGCCGATCTCGCGAGCATCGCGCATATACTGCCGCAAATCATCGACACACTGCGCTGACCGACCACCGATGACCAACAACGAACTCCTGGACATGGCGCGCGACCTCAACGCGCGCGGCGAGCCGTACGCACTCGTCACCGTAGTGAGGGCAATCGCGCCCACGTCGGCCTTCCTCGGCGCGCAGGCGATCGTGCTCGCCGACGGGACATTGCATGGCTGGATCGGGGGCGGATGCGCGACGGGCGTGGTCATCGGCGCGGCGCAAAGCGCGATCGACGCGGACGAGCCGAAGCTCGTGCGCATCAGCAACGACCGGATCCAGTCGGACGACGACATCGAGCGGCACACGATGTCCTGTGCGAGCAACGGCACGATCGAGCTCTTCATTCAGCCGCACAGCGCGCGCAGCGCGCTCTGTGTGCTCGGGAGTACGCCGGCGGCCGACGAGGCACGGTACCTGGCGGAGAGATTTCACATCCGGCTCGCCGATGCGCCTGATCAGGCTCCCGTCGTCCTGGTCGCGACGCAAGGGCAGGGCGACGAAGAGGCACTCGAACGCGCGCTGTTGAGCCCCGCACTGCAAGTGCTGATGATCGCAAGCAGGCGCAAGGCGGAAAGGTTGCGCGAGGCGATGCGGATGCGCGGCATCGACGAATCACGGCTCGCCCGGTTCTCGGCGCCAGCGGGTCCCGACGCGGGTGCGAAGACGCCGGGCGAAATCGCGCTGGTGTCGATGGTGGGCGTCTTGGCGTTCCTGCGGGGTCGTTCGCTTGCGCCTTCGAAGATCCAAGAGAAGACGCCCGGAGGGCCTGCGCACGGGGCGCGGTCGGCGAATTTCGTACCGGCGGAGGGTGCGGGTGTGACCGAAGGCAAGTTCGTCAACCCGGTGTGCGGTGTGGCGGTGGACATCGCTGCACCACTGCACGTCGAATCGTATGAAGGAACGGATTATTACTTCTGCTGTGACGGGTGCTGGACGACGTTCCGGCAGGAACCCGCAAAATATGCAGCGATTCACCACGCTTCGATCGCAAGGGTATCGGCCTGAGGGTCGCGATTCGACCCGATGCATGTCTGTCCTCATTCGCGAAGGGCCGACTCCTCCGGAGGCCGGACCTTGCGGAAGGTTGCCAGCAGCAACAGATCGTAGACAATCTTCAATCCACCCGCGATGACGAGCGGCCAGCCGAAACTCGACAGGCCGAGCAGATAGCCCGCAACCAGCGGACTCACCGCCGAAGCGAGGCTCCGAGGCACCGACGTGATGCTCGCCGCGGCGGCGCGTTCGCCCGGTGACACGACGGCCATCACGTACGAGGTTCGCGTGGGGACGTCCATCTGCGACAACGCGGCGCGTGCGAGCAGAAGGACGATGGCCCAGGTCGGCTCGGAGATGAACGGAATGGCCACCAAAAGCATGTTTGCCGGCAGATG
Organism: uncultured beta proteobacterium; assembly: GCA_963844005.1. GTDB lineage: Bacteria > Pseudomonadota > Gammaproteobacteria > Burkholderiales > Casimicrobiaceae > CAIWHR01. The sequence continues at coordinate 126,797 of CAWJMQ010000023.1, forward strand.
CGTGAACACCATCGTATTGACGAGACCGATCCGATTGGCGATGCGCACCGCGACCAGGTAGGAAAACGCCGACAACACTCCGGTCCAGAAGAAGATCGTTCCCGCCACGGCAATCGAGAACTGGAACCTTTGGAACAGCCAAAGAGCCAGCAGCGACTGCACGATGAATCCGCCGCCGAAGGCATCGAGGCTGAAGAGCGCTGCCAGCGTATAGACGATGCGCCTGGATTGGCGCAGCGGTCCCGCGGCCGTCGCCGTGCCGGCCGCGAGCGTGGCGGGCAGCTTGGCATAGATCAGGCCGGACGCGAGCCCGAGCAGCCCGTAGAGCAAGAACATGGCCTGCAATGCGGACTTGGTACCGATGCCGGTTGCCCCGGCAACGAACTGGGGAAAACCCGCGAACAATGCCCCGACCGCGGCGACCAGCGCGCCAACCAGACTGTATCGAGCGAAAACCTGCGTGCGCTGCCGGTCCGCGACGACGTGAGACAGCACGGCCTGCTCGAGCGGGAGAAATACGCTGACGTCGCCGCTCGACGGATTGAGCGTTCCGACCACCGCGATGATCAGCAGCGGCCAGAAATCCGAGATGACGGCAAAGCCCAGGCCGGTCGCCATCATCAGGGCGGTGGCTGCCAGCAGCAGCGTGCGATAGCGGAACCGGTACGCATTGAGGCCGACGAGCAACGTCAGTACGCCCGATCCGAGCAATGTACCCGTGGCGATGACGCCTATCTGGAACGGGGAAAGCCCCAGCGCCAGGAGATAGACCGGAAGCAGGAGACTCACGTAGCCGTCGCCAAAGGCCCTCAAACCACGGGCGTACAGCAGACGCCTTACATGCGACGCGGTCACGGTGTGCGGGGCTTCACGGAATCGGTCGGCGGGTGTGTATCGTCGCACAGACCACCAATGGCATCCTGCCTGACAGCCGCGCCCGCTGTCGCGCCGTGCTCTAATGAGGTTTGGCATTGCACGTGGTGAATGATGCGAAAAGGCTGGGTCTGGATCCTCGGGGTTGTCCTATTCGGTGCGATTGCAGGCGTCGTGTGGTGGCGCGAAGGGCCCGTTGCCGTTGGCGCGATCGCCCCGACCCGCGGGCCGGCGATCGATGCGATCTACGCGACCGGCACGGTCGAGCCGACGGTGATGCTGCCGATCGCGCCGCGCGTAGCCGGCCGCCTGGTCGAGCTCAACGTCGACGAGGGGAGCAGGGTCCGCAAGGGACAGGTCCTCGCCCGCCTGGACGACGCCGATCTCACCAGCACGGTCGAGGAGCTCGAGGCGCGTGCCCGGTACGCGCAAACGCAGTACGAGCGCGCCGAGAATCTGGTGCGCCAGGGGTTCATGGCGAAGGCAGAGATCGACCGGACGCGCGCCGATCTCGACGCGGCGACAGCCGCGGTCAAGCGCGCCCGATCGCAGCGCGACTACATGGCGCTCGCTACGCGCCGGCCGACGGCCTGATCATTCGGCGCGACGGCGAGATCGGCCAGTTCATTCCGGCAGGCCAGGCCGTGTTCCACTTGTCGTGCTGCGCGCCGCTTCGCGTGACGGCGGAGGTCGACGAGGAAGACATCGCGCGCGTGCGTGTCGGGCAGAAGGTCGTGCTGCGCGCCGATGCATTGCCGGGCGAGATTCTGGACGGCGAGGTCAGCGAGATCACGCCGAAGGGCGACCCGATCGCGCGCAGCTATCGCGTGCGCGTCAAGCTCGCCGACCCGAGCCGGTTGAAGGTGGGCATGACCGTCGATGCGAATCTGATCGTCGCCGAGCGCGCGAATGCGCTGCTGGTGCCCGCCACGGCCGTCCAGAACGACGCGGTGTGGATCGATCAACGAAGGCCGGCTGCATCGGCAGCCGGTGCGCATCGGCGTGACGGCGCCGGGCGCACCGAGATCGTCGAGGGACTGGCGCCGGACGCGCGCATCGTCGACTCGCCCGCTCCGGACTTGCGCGAGGGCCGCGCGGTCCGGATTGGCCCGCCATCCGACGCCGCGAAGAAGTGATGCTCGCGCCTCGACGTCGCGCTCGCGCATCTGACCAGCCGCAAGCGCCAGACGCTCGTGTCGCTTTCCGGCGTGGTGCTCGGCGTCGCGTTCTTCCTCGCGGTGTCGTCGCTGATGCGCGGCTCCGAGAAGGACTTCATCAAGCGCCTGGTCGACAACAGCCCGCACATCACCGTCTCCGACGAGTACCGGCTGCCGCGCGCGCAGCCGGCGGCGCTGCGCTGGAGCGACGGCGCGGTGCGGATCAGCAACGTGAAGCCGCAGACCGAGACGCGCGGCATCCGCGGCTATCGGCAGAAGCTCGAGTTCGTCGAGTCGCTGCCCGGGGTGCGCGTCGCGCCGGTGCTGGTCGGCTCGGCGGTGCTGACGTTCGCCGGCCGCGAGGAAGGCGTGACGCTCTCGGGCGTCGTTCCGGCGACGATCAAGAACGTATCGACGATCGACGAAAAGATCATCGACGGCTCGCTCGACGCGCTTGCCGCCAATCCGAACGGCATCGTGATCGGCAAGGGCCTCGCCGACAAGTTCAACCTCGGCATCGGCAGCACGCTGAGCGTCGTCGGCGCCGAACGGCACCGAGCCGGCCGATGAAGGTCGTCGGCGTCTTTCGCACCGGCAACGCGAACTACGACGAGACGCAGACCTTCGTGCTGCTCAAGCGCGCGCAGGTGATGCTCGACCGCCCCAATCGCGTCAATCGCTTCATCATCCAGCTCGACGACGCCTATGCGGCGCGCGACGTCGCCCGCCAGCATCGAGGACACGATCGGCTACAAGTCGGTGTCCTGGGTCGAGGCGTCCGAGGACATCCTGAGCGTGCTGATCATCCGCAACATCATCATGTACAGCGTGGTGTCGGCGATCCTCGTGGTGGCGTCGTTCGGCATCTACAACACGCTGTCGACCATCGTGATGGAGAAGACGCGCGACATCGCGATCATGAAGTCGATGGGCTTCCACGCGCGCGACGTGCGGTCGATCTTCCTGCTCGAGGGGCTCATCGTCGGAGCGGTCGGCAGCGTGTTCGGCCTCGCGCTTGGCGTGGGACTGATGAAGATTCTCGTCCGAGGTTTCGCTGAAGCCGCCGGGCGGGACGGAAGTCGATCAATCTGCCGGTGTGGTGGGGCGCGGAGCAATACGCGCTCGCCGCTGCGTTCGCGCTCGCCTCGTGCATCGCGGCGGCCTATCTGCCGGCGCGGCGCGCCGGTCGCGTGCACCCGGTCGACATCCTGCGGGGGATGACGTGAGCACCGTGCTGCGCGCCGAGAACGTCGTGCGCAGGCTCGAAGGCGAGGTGCCGGTGACGCTGGTCGACGGCGTCAGCCTCGAGATCGAGCGCGGCCAGTTCATCGCGATCATGGGACCGTCCGGCTCGGGCAAGTCCTCGCTGCTCTACCTGCTCGGTCTGCTCGACGTGCCGACCGAAGGGCGCGTCTGGCTCGACGGCGAGGACACCGTCGGCCTACGGCGAGGACGAGCTCGCCAACCGCCGGCTGCGCAAGCTCGGCTTCGTGTTCCAGTTCCATTTCCTGCTCGCCGAGTTCTCGGTGCTCGACAACGTCACGCTGCCGATGCGCCGGCTCGGCGAACTCGACGACGCCGCCGCGAATGCGCGCGGCATGGAGCTGCTCGGACGCCTCGGCGTCGCCGAGCAGAGCGCCAAGCGTCCGCACCAGCTCTCCGGCGGCCAGCGCCAGCGCGTCGCCATCGCACGCGCGCTCGCCAACGATCCGCTGATCATCCTTGCCGACGAGCCGACCGGAAATCTCGACTCGGCGTCGAGCGCCAACGTGCAGCAGATCCTGCGCAATCTCGCGCACGAGAGCGGCAAGACCGTCGTGGCCGTCACGCACGACGGCAACTTCGCCTCCGCCGCCGACCGGCGCATCGGCCTTGTCGACGGAAAGATCAACGTCGATTGGCGGCCCATGTGAACGCCGACCGGTCGCGGCGCCGTTGGCGATCACGACTGGTAGCGGCGAAGCCAGGCGCGCGCGCGGCAGACGCCAGTCCACATCACGGAAAGCGCGAGTGGAACTCCCCAAAATACGAGGGGGTCGTAAAAGTACTCGGAAAGCCGCTCCAGCATCCCGCGCAATTACGTCGCCGCCAAACGCCGGAGGCGCGGGAAGAATGCCCCGACCCGCGCCTGATAGCGCAGATAGTCTTCTCCGAAAATTCTGACGCAGGCGCCGCTCCTCGTAGTAGCCGCCGATCAGCATATAGGCCGCGTACATGCTCGTGTAGATCATGTTGTTCAGCGATGGCCCGCTGGTCAGCAGGAAGACGAGTCCGCCCACCAGCATTGGGTGGCGAACCCACCGCATAGACCCCCTTCACGACCAATCGGTGCGTACCGAACAGGTCGCTGTTCGTCGAGCCCGTGGGCACTCCAAAGAGCGCGACGACGGCACCGCCACGCCTGCTTCAGGCCCAGGAACTCCAGGTAATCGCTCTGGATAAACGCGATATAGAGAAGGGCGACCGAGCCAAGATGAACTACGATGATCGCTTGCCAGAGCCAGTCGGGATATACGATCAGCCAGACGTCGTTGTCAGGATGTCGGGTCCAGTGCAGTGTCGCCACGCCGTAATAGAGGGCCGCGAGGCTCAGCACGCAATAGACGAGGCGCCAGAAGTGCTCGACGAAAAAAGGACTCGTCCAGCGGGTAAGCGCATGCTTGAACGGTTCCCGCGCCCCGACGGAATGGAGAAGTGCGAACAGGCTGAAGGCGACGAGCGAAGGCGCGTAGTCCGTCAGGAGCGAGACCACGGTCACGGAAGGCGCGGCAGCAAGGGTCGCCGCTCAAATCTTCTTCTGCGCCGACTGGTATGCGCCGACAGCCTTCTTCAGGTCGTCGTACTCCTCGCAGCCCCCCGGGCAGAGGCTCTGGAGCTTCGCGAGCCGCTCGCGGGCCTTTTCCAAGTCTCCAGTCTTGAGATACAGCTCGCCCAGATACTCATTGGCTCCTCGATGATCAGGATTGATTGCCAGCGCCTTCTGGTACGCGGCCAGTGAGTCGTCGAAGTGCTGCAGGTTGCGCTGACTGAAGCCGATGTAGTTCCAGGCGTCGGCGTTACGCGGGTCGGCTTGGACCACCTTCTGGAGAGACGCCAACGCGCGCTGGTAGTCGCCGGCCTGCACGGCCTTCACGCCGACGTCGTAGTCGGACGGTTGGGCTCGCGGTCGATCCGGTGGCCGGGACGTGCTGCTCGAGCCCGCCGCCATGGCGGGGGAAATCATGGCCAGGGTCAAGATGACGATCCAAAGAGACTTGCTCACCATGGGGTTCCTCCTGCAGGATCTCCTCCGCCACGGGCGTCGCGCGGGGCGAGTGCGGAGTTCACGCTATCGCAAACACGACGGTGCCAGCGGATATTCCTTGGGGCTGCACTGCATACTGCCCATGGTATTTTTCGTGCTTCAGCATGATGGATAAATCGCCTAATAATCAGAGCAGTAACGGACATGAACTCTGCGTCGCGCCGATGATGGACTGGACGGACCGTCATTGCCGGTACTTCCTCCGTCTCATCTCGGGGCGGGCGCGGCTCTACACCGAGATGATAACGAGTGGTGCCCTGACGCACGGCGATGTTCCGCACCATCTCGACTTCGATCCCGCCGAGCACCCGGTCGGCCTGCAGCTCGGTGGCAGCGACCCGGGATTGCTTGCGGCGTGCGCGAAGCTTGGCGAACGCTGGGGCTACGACGAGATCAACCTCAACTGCGGCTGTCCGTCCGAACGCGTGCGGACCGGGAGTTTCGGCGCGTGTCTGATGGCGGAGCCGGCGATCGTCGCCGATTGCGTGAAGGCGATGTGCGACGCTGTTTCGATCCCAGTGACCGTCAAGCACCGGATCGGGCTCGACGATGGCGACGAGTACGGGTTTGTCCGCGATTTCGTCGGAACGGTTTCGTCCGCAGGTTGCGATGTCTTCATCATCCACGCGCGCAACGCGGTGCTGAAAGGCTTGTCGCCGAAGGAGAATCGGGAGGTGCCCCCTCTACGCTACGAGGTGGTGCGCCGGTTGAAACGCGACTTTGCCGGACTGACGATCGTGCTGAACGGCGGGCTCTCCGATTGGGATGCGATCGAGAGTGAGCTGAAGCATGTGAATGGCGTCATGCTCGGACGCGTGGCCTACCACGACCCGTACTTTCTGGCGCAGGCGGATTGGCGAGTGTTTGGCGACGGCAGGCCGGCCGCATCACGCGCCGACGTGCTGCGCGCGCTGATCCCGTACGCGGCGGCACAATGTGCCCGTGGCGTTCCGCTCCGCGCGATCGCACGCCACGTGCTCGGGCTCTATCACGGCCGATCCGGCGGCCGGCGTTTCCGGCAGATTCTCTCCGATGCGGCGCGGTTGCGCGATGCCGGTCCGGATCTTTTTCTCGAGGCGCTCGCGGCGGTGGAGCCGGTGGATGAGAGTGCCGATGCGCTTCCGGTCTGATCGCGTCGTTGGGTAGAACTACGTGCGCGGCATGTCGTCGGCGATGTAGGCGCGGACGATCCTCTCGAAATCTGCGTCGGCTTGCATGCCGAGCGCGGGACCGAGCTTCGGCGCGAAATTCGCCGGCCACGTCGAGACGATCCGGTCGATCGCCGGATCGAATTGCCACTTGACGCGTTCGGCGACCACGTCGCCGGCGACGCGGCGCAGCGCTGCCACCATGTCGCCGACCGCGACGGAGATCCCCGGCACGTTGATCGACCGCGTCGTCGCCGAACGCCGACGCCGGCGCCTCGTGGCCGATGATCGAGATTCTCGACGACCGTGCGCGGCGATGTCACCCACATCCGCGTCTGCGGCGCGACCGGGCACGTCGCGTCGACGCCTGCCAGCGGCTCGCGGATGATGCCGCTCGCGAACGACGACGCGGCCTTGTTGGGCTTGCCGGGGCGCACGGTGACGGTCGGCAGCCGCAGCGACGGCCGTCGATGAAGCCTTTGCGCGTCATGTCGTAGACCAGCTGCTCGCCGATCGCCTTTTGCACGCCGTACGATGCCTGCGGCGTCACCGGCGCATCGTCGGGCACTGGGTCTGGCAGCGTCCCGCCGAACACCGCGAGCGAGCTTGTGAATACGAATTTCGGCGGCGCGGCGAGTCGGCGGCAGCGTTCGAGAAGGAGTCGCGTCGCGTCGAGGTTGACGCGCATCCCGATGTCGAAGTCGCCTTCCGCCTGCCCGCTGACGACTGCCGCGAGATGAAAGATCGTGTCGGTCTCCTCGGTCACCGTCGCGCTCGATCACCGTCGGATCGGCGAGATCGCCGCCACGCCGCGAACCCGCGTGTCGCCGAGATCCTGCGGCGCGACCACGTCGAGCAGCACCAGTTCGCGCACCGGTCGGCGATCGTGCCGCGTGCGTCCGTGAGCGCGCCGCGCTCGAGGAGCGTTCGGGCGAGGCGGGAGCCGAGAAAGCCGGCGCCGCCGGTGATCACGATGCGCATGGGAGGAGACCCGTGGCGATGACGGTGGACAGCGGTGTATGATAACGGTTCGCCCGACCCGCCAACGCGCCGGCGGTGCGCGGCCCGCGCCGCTCGACGCCAACCGCGCACAGTGACCACCTCCTCGCAGCCCCACAGCAGACTCCTCGTCGCGCTGCGCAAATCCGCGCTGTCGCTGTGTCACGCCCAGTACATTCGCGCACGGCTGCTTCGGTCTATCCGGAGTGCGAGATCGTGCTGCGCGGAATCACCACGCAAGGCGACCGGATCCTCGACCAGCCGCTCGCGGATCTCGGCGGCAAGGGGCTCTTCATCAAGGAGATCGAGAACGCGATGGTCGAGGGGCGCGCCGATTTCGCCGTGCATTCGCTGAAGGACATGCCGATGGACATGCCGGCGGGCTTCGCGCTCGCGGCGATCCCCGAGCGCGAGGATCCGCGCGACGCGCTCGTCTCGCAACGAATACACGACGCTCGACGCGCTGCCCGCGGGCGCAGTGGTCGGCACTTCGAGCCTGCGTCGCGAAGCGCAGCTGCGGGAGCGCAATCCGTCGCTCAAGATCAAGCTGCTGCGCGGCAACGTCAACACGCGCGTGCGCAAGCTCGACGAAGGGCTCTACGATGCGATGATTCTCGCTGTCGCGGGCCTGCAACCGGCTCGAGCTCGGTCACCGGATCTCGGCGGCGCTCGACCCCGAGGAGTTTCTGCCCGCCGTCGGACAGGGTGCGCTGGGACTCGAATGCTGCTCGGATCGCGCCGACGTGATCGCGGCGCTGGCGCCGCTCGCGCGATCACGACACGACGCTCGCGCACGACGGCGGAGCGCGCGTTCTCGCGTGCGCTCGCAGGCAGCTGCCACGCGCCGATCGCGGGCTACGCAACGTTCGCGCGACGGTCAGTTCTGGCTTCGCGGCCTGCTCGCCAGTCGCGAGGGCAGCGATGTGATGCGCGGCGAGCGATCGGCGACGGTCGACGATGCCACGGGCGCCGACCGATTGGGGCGCGCGCTTGCCGACGATTTCCTCGAGCGCGGCGCGGCGCGTCTCGCGGCGGCCTGACTCCACTGCCCGCCGCCGATCGGCTGTTACAGGTTATTAGGGTGGCAATGTCCGCGTCATCGGTGCAACCGGCCGCGCCGCTCGCGGGTTTCGGCGTTCTCGTCACGCGTCCCGCCCGGCAGGCGGGTGGTTTCGCGGCGAAGATCGCCGCGCTCGGCGGCGCGCCCGTGGTCTTCCCCGCCATCGCGATCCTGCCGCCGGCCGATTCGGGACCTCTGGCGCGTGCGCACGCGGCACTTTCGAGGTACGACTTCGCGATCTTCGTTTCGGCGAACGCCGTCGAGTACGGCGCGCCGGATTCACGGCGATGGCCTGGTACGCTCCTAGCGTTTGCAACAGGCCCGGGAACTGCCGAGGCACTCGCCGCGGTCGGCATCGCGGGCGCCCGCATACCGGCGACGACGTACGACAGCGACGGATTGCTGGCCATGGACGAGCTTGCGAATGTGCGCGACAAGCGGGTTCTGATCTTCCGCGGCGACGGAGGACGCGGGCAATTGGGGGATGCGCTCGCGGCGCGCGGCGCGCTGATCGACTATGTTGCGTGCTACCGCCGTGCGAGGCCGGAAAGCGGTTCCGCCGGATTGAGCGAGGCGTTCCGCGAACAGCGGATTCATGCGGTGACGATCACGTCGAGCGAAGGACTCGACAACCTTTGGGCGCTCGTCGACGACGCGACGCGTGCTGCGTGGCGCGCGTGTCCCACCTTCGTCCCGCATCCGCGAATCGCGGCGCGCGCACGGGAAATCGGACTCGCGGTCGTCGAGACGGGAGCCGGGGACGCCGGCCTTATCGCGGGGTTGCTAGAATGGGCCGCCACACCCCCTACGACAACGAGCTGAGACCATGCCAACGGACATCATCGTCACCGCGCCACTCCCGCCGTTCCTCTACGACCCGCTGAAGGCAGCCTACCGCTGCCACGACTATGTGCAGGCGGCAGACAAGCCCGGGCTGCTCGCGTCCGGCGCGGCGACGATTCGCGGCCTCGTGCAGGGCGGCGGAACCGTGACGCCGACCTCGCTGCTCGACGCGCTGCCGGCGCTCGAGATCATCTCGGTGTTCGGCGTCGGCTATGACGGCGTGCCGGTCGACTACTGCCGGCGGCGCGGCCTCAAGGTCACGAACACGCCGGACGTCCTGACCGACGACGTCGCCGACGTTGCGGTGGCGCTCGTGATGATGACCGGTCGCGGGTTCGTCCGGCTCAATCGCTTCGTGCAGGCGGGCGAATGGCAGAAGCGCGGACCGGAACTCACGACGAGGCTCGGCGGCAAGACGGTCGGCATCCTCGGCCTCGGCCGCATCGGCAAGGCGATCGCGAAGCGCCTTGCGGCGATGGAGATGAAGGTCGCCTACACCGGCAGGAAGCCGCAGGACGTGCCCTATCGATTCATTCCCGATCTGGAAGGGCTCGCGGCGGCGTCGGATTTCCTCGTCGTCGCATGTCCCGGCGGCGCGGCGACGAAAAACATCGTCAACGCCAAGGTGCTCGCGGCACTCGGCAAGAAGGGCACGATCGTCAACATCGCTCGCGGTTCGATCATAGACGAGCCCGCGCTCGTCGCCGCGTTGCAGGCCGGGACGATCAAGGCCGCAGGGCTCGACGTGTTCGCCGACGAGCCCAATATCCCGCAGCCGCTGTACGCGATGGAAAACGTGGTGCTGCTGCCGCACGTCGGAAGCGCGACACGGGAAACGCGGCAGGCGATGGGTGACCTCTGCAAGGCGAACCTCGACGCGTGGTTCGCCGGGAAGCCGTTGCCGACGCTGATCCCGGAACTCGGCTGAATTCGCGGCGCATCGTCGACGGCCCCCGCGCGCCGAAGTCAGCTGTCCGGCGCCACGGGGGCGACGCCAGGCTTCGGCGCCCGAAGCACCGCGATCATCGCCGCGACGACGAGCGCCAGCGCGATCCACTCGTTCGGCCCGGGCCGCTCGCCCAGCAGGACCATCCCCGAGAAGACGCCGACGATCGGCACGGGTAGCGACGACATCGACGAGACCGCCACCGGCAGCGTGCGCGCCAAGGTGTACCACGCCGAGTGCGCGATCGTACCGGCGAGAAAAATGTTGTAGAAGATCGCGAACCATCCGGTGGCCGACGGCGGATGCAGCGGCCCCGGCGCGAAGAACGGCGCCAGGATCGCAATCGGGACCCAACCGACCAGCATCATCCAGCCCGTCAGCGTGTTCTGCGGCACCTGCAACTTCCATTTGCGCAGAAGCACGGTGCCAAGCGCCCAGGATACGGCAGCGCCCAGGATGAGGAGGGCGGCCGTCGGTGCGCGCTCGAGATGCCGAATGTCGTCGCCGAGGAGCACTCCCATGCCGAGCATCCCAAGCACCATGCCGGCGACCTTTCGCGTCGACAGCGGCTCGTGCAGCAGCGCGAGCGAGAACAGCACGCTCCAGATCGGCATCGTGAAGGCGAGAATCGCGCTGCGCCCTGCCGGCAGCTGCTGGACGCCGAACAGCACCAGACTGTTCCAGCCGGCGATATTGAACATCGCCAGCAACACGACCTTGCCCCACATTGGACGCGGGATCCGGATCGATTCGCCTGACAATTTGGAAAGGGTGAGGAGCCCCAACCCGGCGAAGGGCAGCGTCAACGCGCGAAACGTCAGCGGCGGAATTTCGGCGACCCCAACCTTCATGATGGGCCAGTTGCAGCCCCACACGAGCGTGAGCACCGCGACAGGGATCAGCGACGCGGCAGTAATGTGCTGGGTGACGGGCGCTTCGGCGCGCGGCGGCGTACTCATACGACACCGCTGCGACGCGCGCGAATGCGTCGCCGGGCCGAGGCGCGTATCACCCGCGCTCCCGTAGCGGCAGAGCCCCACCGTACTTGCTCTGGTGCAGCGCGCGGGCCTGTGTCACCCAGGCGTCGCGGCGAATGCGGCCGGGGAATTCGTGCAGTTTCGCGTCGAACTCGTCGATGTCGCGCTCGCTCCAGCGCGCGATCTGCCGATAGGTCGCCACGCCAAGCTGTTGGAGCATGCGTTCCAGCACCGGGCCGATGCCCACAATCAGCTTGAGATCGTCCGGCGCGCCGGTGCCGAAAAACGGTGGTGGCGCATCGCTCTCGAGATCGATGACGAGCTGCCGGTAGCGCGCGGTCTCGGTGCGTGAGGCTGCGAGATCGCTGAAAAGCAGCGTGCGTTCGGCGGCGAACGCGGCAAGCTGCGTGACGTCGGCGTCGCGCGCTACGAGTGCGCGGCCAAGTGACGCGGTCTCCGCCTCCGAGCTCCTGATGATTCGCGCACGCTCGGCGATCATCCCGTCAACCGCCGATTCGACGGATGCCGGCGACGATGTCGTAGGCCTCTCGGAGGCACTTCGGGCATCGACAAGCGCCGCTTTTCGGGTTGACGGAGCGGCAGGTGGCGGCTCTGGTCCTTCGTGGATTTCAACTGACGGAGTGGAGTCGCCGCGGCGCGAGCGACCGATGGCGTAACCGATTGCGAAGGCGGCGGCCGCGATAGCAAGAACGAGAATGATCGACACGAGCGATTCTGAGGACGGTTACGTGCGATCCAGCAAGTGTGCGACGACTGCCCTGCAGGCGGTTTGCCGAAGGAGCGGCGCAGGTTGGGAATTGTAGTCGAGCGCAGGGTGCCGGGGGAAACGCCGCGCGAACGATCCGCATTCGCCTGCTAGAATCGAGCCCATATGCTGCGTTGATGCCCATGTCCGACCCGCTCGACCGCCCACCTCCCGCCGCCGGCGATGACTCGGCCCCTCCGGAGGCGAGCCGGGCCGACCCGGATCTTCCTCCCGCCGCCGGCGCGGACGCGCCGCCGGCTAGCGCCGCTGGCCGCTCGGGGCCCGTTTCGCTCCGGATGTTCGCCGGCGTCGTCGCTCTTGCCTTCCTCGCCGCGCTCGCCGTGTGGTTCGACGCCCGGCACAATCGGCAGGACCTTCGGATGGAAGTTGCGCAGCGGCTCGCCGGAGTGGAGTCATCGACCCAGGCGGCCGGCAAGGCGCAGACGCAGCTCGCCACGGACCTGCGTGACGCGCAGGCGAAGATCACACTGCTCGAAGCACGGCTTGCCGAGTCCCAGGCGCAGCAGGCGGCGCTCGAAGCCCTCTACCGCGATCTCGCGCCGTCGCGCGATGAAATCGCCCTCTCGGAAATCGAGCAGGTGCTGCTGGTGGCGAATCAGCAGCTGCAACTTGCCGGCAATGTCACGTCGGCGCTGACGGCGCTGCAGCTCGCCGACGCAAAATTGCAGCGCCTCGATCGGCCACAATTCATTGCGCTGAGACGCGCGTTGTCGCGCGACGTGGATCGACTGAAGGCCGTTCCGTTCGTCGACGTTGCCGGCATGAGCCTGAAGCTCGACCAGGCGCTCGCTGTTGTCAACGCGCTGCCGCTCGCGATGGACGAGCGTCTGCCGCCGCCGCCGCCCGACACCGCGGGACGTCCCGAGAATGAACCGCCGTGGCGCAGGTTTCTCCGGGAACTCTGGAACGATGTGAAGCAGCTGGTCCGGATCGAGGTCGCGGATCGGCCAGCAGCGCCGCTGGTGCCGATGTCGCAGCAGTACTTCCTGCGTGAGAACCTCAAGCTTCGACTGCTGACCGCGAGGATCGCGCTGCTCGCGCGCGACGACGCGAGCTTCCAGGCCGACCTCGCGGCGTCCGACGCCTGGCTCAAACAGTATTTCGACACACGAGCGAAGCCGGTGCAGGCGCTGCAGGCCACGATAAAGCAGCTCGCGGCATCGCCGACAGCGGGTGAGACGCCCGACCTCACGCGAAGCCTTGAAGCCCTGCGCGTACTGCGGCTTGCGCAGGACCGCGGGCCCGGACGGGGGAACGCTGCGGCTTTGCCGGCGCGTTAGACCGGACGTGCGCATCCTCTTCTGGTTCCTCCTGCTAGCCTGCGCAGCGGTGGCCGTCGCGCTTGCGGCCAAGCTCACCACGGGTTACGTCCTGTTCGTCGCGCCTCCGTACCGCGTCGAACTCTCGCTCAATCTTCTGCTGGTGCTCGCCATCTCCGGTTTTGTCGCCGGCTATGCGCTGCTGCGCGTCCTGAAGCGTGCACTCGGATTGCCGCAGGAAGTGCGCGAGTTCCGGCGGCGGCAACAACAGGAGCGCGCGCGCGCAAGACAGGACGCGGCGGTCGTGGCGCTGCTCGAAGGCCGATACGGCAAGGCGCGGCAGTACGCCGAGGAAGCGCTCGCGGTACCAGGGTCGTCCGGCCTTCCCGCCTTGGTCGGCGCCCGCGCGGCGATCGATGCGCGTGAGTTCCCTGCCGCCGAAACGTTGCTGGCCCGCCCGGATGCACAGGTGCCGAGCCTCGCCGTTCCGCGAATGATGCTCGAGGCCGACATGAAACTCGAGCAGGGACAACCGCTCGAAGCGCTCGGAATTCTGCAGTCGCTGAAGAAGGAAGCCGGGTCGCACACTGCCGCGCTGCGCCTCGAACTGCGCGCTCTGCAGGGCGCGGGACGCTACGCCGAGATTCCACCGCTCGTCGATCAGCTGATCAAGCGCAAGGTATACGGCGGGACGGAGGGCGAGTACGTGCGCGCGGCGGCGCATGCGCAGGAGCTCGTCGCGCGCGTTCACGACACGGCAGGGCTTCGAGCCTACTGGGCGAAACTGTCCGTCGCCGAGCAGCGGATGCCGAAGATCGCCCGCGCGGCTGCGCGGAGTCTCATTGCGCTGGGAGGCGACCGCGAGGCTGCCGAAATTCTGGCCGAAAGCCTCGAGCACGAATGGAATCCGGATCTCGTCCTGCTCTATGCCGAATGCCGGCCGGCGGACCCGATTCCGCAGCTCGAGCGGACCGAGCGCTGGCTGCCCCAGCACAGCCAGGATGCGACGCTACTCTACGCACTGGGTGTGCTGTGCGAGCGGGCGCAGCTGTGGGGCAAGGCGCAATCGTACCTGGAGGCGAGCCTCGCGCTGGGCGCCACCTATCGCACACATGTCGCGCTGGGTGAGCTCTTCGGGCGGCTGGGCCGCGACAACGAGGCCAACACGCACCTTGCGGCGGCACTGAAGCTCGCGTTGGCGGAACTCGAAAAGTAGGTTTCCGCATTCGAACAACGGAAGAGCAGTCGTCACGTTGCTGAAAGATCGCGTCCGACCTACTTTTCCGAGCGGGTATCGCGCGCGTCGGTGAAGCTGTCGGCGTAGAACTCCTCGGTCGGCAACCCGCGTGTTTCGACAAAGCTCTTGCGCGCGGCGTCGACCATCGGTGGACCGCCGCATACATACACCTGGTAGCCCGAAAGATCGGGGAAATCGTCCAGTACCGCCTGGTGGACGAAGCCGGTGCGGCCGGGCCAACGGTCTCCGGGCGCGGGATCGGACAGCACCGGGATGAATGTGAAATTCGGGCTCGACTGCTGCCACTTCCCCGGCAGGTCCGGCAGGTAGAGGTCGCGCAGCGCCCGGACGCCCCAATACAGCACCATTGGCCGCGCCGCGTCGATCCGGTGGTGCAACGCATGCTCGATGACGCCCTTGATCGGCGCGAAGCCCGTGCCGCCGGCGACGAAAATAATCGGCTTGTCCGAATCCTCGCGCAGAAAGAACGTGCCCAACGGCCCCTCGAAACGCAGGATCTCGCGGCCCTTGAACTCGTTGAACAGCTGGTTCGAAAAATGGCCGCCGGGCAGATGACGCACATGCAATTCGAGCAACGCATCGTCGTGCGGCGGCGTCGCGAGCGAGTAGCTGCGCCGCCGGCCGTCCCTCAGCAGGAGGTCGATGTACTGTCCGGCGAGGAACTGCAGGCGCTCGTTCGCGGGCAGCTTGATCTTCACGATGGCGACGTCTGGCGCAGCCTTATCGATCGTTTCGACCCGGCACGGGAGCTTGCGGATCCGGATGTCACCGGCCCGGCGAACTTCCCTGACTTCGATGACGAGATCGGTCAACGGCTTCGCGCAGCAGAAGAGCGCCAGGCCCTGGCGCTTTTCGTCGTCGGTCAGCGTCGACGCCTGATGCGGGCCATAGTCCAACTGACCCTCGATGACCTTTCCCTTGCACGTGCCGCAGGCGCCGTTGCGACAGCCGTAGGGGAGCATCAGATCGGCGGCCATCGCCGACGCGAGGACGGTGTCGCCCTCGGCGCACGCGAACGAATGGCCGCTGGGGTTTATGGTAATCTGGTGCGGCATGGCGATGACACTGGTTGGACCGGTCCCGCACCCTGCGCGGACGCGGCGGATGCGGGTGGCAAGAAGGTGATCCGGGTATTGTTGATCGGCTGCGGCGACGTGGCGCTACGCACCGCCCGCCTGCTCCATCCCAAGGTACGATTGTACGGGCTCACGCGCCGCGTCGAGGATGTCGCGAAATTGCGCGCGCACGGCATCGTTCCCATCATCGGCGACCTCGACCGCTTGAGAAGTCTCGATCGGCTCCGAGCGTCGCCGTTCGCCGTGCTGCATTTTGCTCCGCCGCCATCCGATGGCCGTGACGATTCCCGAACGCGGAAACTGATCGCAACGCTGACGCGGGCGCGAAGCATACCACAGCGCTTCGTCTACGTTTCGACGTCGGGCGTTTACGGCGATTGCGCAGGCGCGCGCGTCGCCGAAACCAGGCCGCGACGCGCCGGCACGCCCCGGTCGCGGCGTCGTGTCGCGGCCGAGGATCGTCTGCGAGACTGGGCGAAGCGCTATGGTGTCGCGTTGTCGATCCTCCGTGTGCCCGGCATCTACGCGGAGACCCGGTTGCCGCTCGACCGGATTCGCCACGGAACCCCGGTGCTCGCGCCGGACGACGATGTGTTCACGAACCACATCCACGCCGAGGACCTGGCGCGCGCGACGGTCGCGGCGCTTTTTCGCGCTAAACCCAACCGGGCATACAACGTGACCGACGACGCCGAGATGAAGATGGGCGGCTGGTTCGATGCGGTCGCCGATGCATTCCAGCTGCCTCGCCCGCCGCGGGTGACTTGGGAGGAAGCCGAGCGGCGGATCGCGCCGTTGTTGGTGTCATTCATGAGCGAGTCGCGGCGGCTGTCGAATGCGCGAATGAAACGCGAGTTGCGGGTGCGCCTCCGGTACTCCGTGCCGCAGCAACTGCTCGATGAGATCGCGCCGCGCGACTTGAAGAAGCAGCTGGCGCTGCCGTTGTGAGCGATCTGGCGCCGCCGCACGACGCCCCGCGCTCGCTTCGGGCGGCGGTCGCGTCGCGGCTCGACGCCTATGAACGGCTTGTCCGCCTCGACAAGCCGATCGGCATCCTGCTCCTGCTCTGGCCGACGCTGTCGGCGCTCTGGCTCGCCGCGCACGGGACCCCCAGATTGTCGCTCGTGCTGATCTTCACGATGGGAACGATCCTGATGCGTTCGGCCGGATGCGCGGTCAACGATTGGGCGGATCGCCGATTCGACCCCTATGTTGCACGGACCGCCCGCCGGCCGCTCGCCACGGGCGAGATCAATGCGTGGGAAGCGCTTGTGGTCGCGGCGGTGTTCGCGTTCTTTGCGTTCCTGCTCGTGGTGGCGACCAACCGGACGACGATCCTGCTTTCATTCCCTGCAGTCGTCATCACGGTCGCGTATCCATTTTTCAAGCGCTTCTTCTTCCTGCCACAGGCATTTCTCGGGATCGCGTTCTCGTTCGGGATGCCGATGGCCTATGCGGCGGTGTACGACGTCGTGCCGCCCTTTGCCTGGGGGCTCCTGGCGCTCAACCTGTTCTGGGTCGTCGCCTACGATACCGAATACGCGATGGTCGACCGGGACGACGACCTGCGGCTCGGCTTGCGCACGTCGGCGATAGTGTTCGGCCGATACGACGTACTCGCCGTGATGCTTTGCTACGCGGTGTATCTCGTCGGAATGACCTATGCGGGAATCTGGCAGGGCATGGGGCCCGTCTATTACGCCGGGCTCGTGGCGGCACTCGCGTGTGCCGTCTTTCACTGGACGCTGATCCGGCAACGTCAGCGCGATGGTTGCTTCAAGGCATTCCTGCACAACCACTGGTTCGGACTTGCGGTTTTCGCCGGCGTCGCGCTCGATTACGCCGTGCGCCTTGCGGCCTGGCCGAGGGCGTTGTGAAGCGCTGCGACGGTCGTGGTTCTGCGACGAAAGCTGTCGGCTTTCGCGGACGGTAAAGGTACGAATGGTACGAATGTCGTGGGGTCGCGGTGAGAACCATTGGGCTTCGAGGGCTGCAACCACCCTCCTGCGGGGACCCGGTGCGGCTTCGGTCGTCAACCCACGACTCCCTCGCCGCACCACCCGCGACGGAGGGCGCAGCCCAGGCGCCCAATGGTTCTCACCGCAACCCTACGACGGTGGCGCTGCCGTCCACAGCGCGAGCATTGATGAATTCGTGCGTTGTGCTGCATCGGACGTGACAGAGGACTGATACGCGCTCGATAAGGCGCGACACTTCGCGGCGGAGTGGGAGGGAGGCCTCGGGCGCCTGTGCCGCGGTCCACCGTCGCGGGTGACGCGGCGTCACGGCGGCCGTGGGTGGCCGCCTGATAGCCGCGTCGGGGACCCGCAGGTGGACAGGAGTCGCGGCACCGAAGCCCGAGGCCTCCCTCCCACTCCGCCGCGATGTGCCGATCATCTCGCTTCATTGCAACGTGCCAACCCTCCCACTACGATCTTGCTGCAAGATTGCGACGGAACATCCCTCATGGCTGCGACGAAGGCCCGTACCGATCCCGACGTCCGCAAACACGGGCTTTCGCCTGTACTCGCGCGCACCACACGCGTCCTGATCCTGGGCAGCTTTCCCGGTGAAGCGTCGCTCGCTGCGCAGCAGTATTACGCACATCCGCGCAATCACTTCTGGCCGCTCGTCGCAGCGTTGATCGACGCGCCGCTCACCACGCTGCCTTACCGCGAACGAATCGACCAGCTGCGCGCGAACGGCATCGGGTTGTGGGACGTGATCGTTGCCTGCAATCGTCGCGGTAGCCTCGATGGAGCGATCCGCATGGCCGAACACGGCGATATCGGACGCGTGCGCCGCGCCGCGCCGGCAGTCGCGCTCGTGTGCTTCAATGGCAAAACCGCCGCGCGTGCGCTGCCCGCCTGGCGCGATGCCGGATATGCGACGCTCGCGCTGCCGTCATCATCGCCCGCCTATACGCGGCCGTTCTCGGAAAAGCTCGCAGCATGGCGGCAGATCACGGGGCTTCTGCGCCGCTGATCTGAACCCCGGGTTGCGCCCGACCGGCCGACGATTTGCTACGATGCGCACATGGACCTTGGTCTGGCCGACAACATCGTCGTCGTCACGGGCGCCAGCAAGGGCATCGGACAGGCATGCGCCGAGGCATTCGCGCGCGAAGGGGCGCGAGTCGTTCTGGTGTCGCGCAGCGCCGCCAATCTCGACGTGGCGCTCGCGACATTTCCCTCGACGCGGCACTCGCCGCACACGGTTGTCGCCGACCTCGTCCACGCCGAACAGGCTGCGCGCATGGCCGACGGGGTCGAGCGTGACGTCGGCCCAATCGACATCCTCGTCAACTCGGCGGGCGCCGCCCGCCGCTATGCACCGCAGGATCTCGATGCCGCGGCGTGGCATGCGGCGATGGACGCGAAGTATTTCAGTTACATCCACCCAATCGACGCGGTGCTGAAGCGCATGGCCGCGCGAGGGCGGGGCGCGATCGTCAACGTCATCGGCTCGGGAGGCAAGGTCGCCAACCCCGTGCATTTGCCGGGCGGCGCCGCTAACGCCGCGCTGATGCTCGCCACGGCGGGTCTTGCCGTCGCGTTCGCGCCGAAAGGCATCCGGATCAACGGGATCAACCCCGGAGCTACGCTCACCGGGCGCGTGCAGGAAGGCTTGCGCGTCGAGGCGAAGATGACGGGCCTTGCCGAAGACGAATTGCTGAAGCGGACGCAGGCCAGGATTCCGCTCGGCCGGCTCGGCACGCCGGAGGAGGTCGCCCGCGTGGCACTTTTCCTTGCGTCGGCCGAGGCGAGTTACGTGACCGGTGCGATCATCCCGATGGACGGCGGATCGAATCCGGTCATCTGATCAGCCCCGTTCTCCAGGCCGCAGACCGGGATCGATCGCCAGGTGACGCGATCGGCGTGCGGTCCAAAAATGGCGCAGTCATCCCCACTCGGAGTATCTGCAATGCTGACCGATATCGAGATCGCGCAGGAAGGGAAGCTGCTTCCCATCGAGGAAATCGCCGCCCGCCTCGGGATTCCCGGCGAAGCGCTGGAACCCTACGGCCGCACCAAGGCCAAGGTCTCGCTCGATTGGCTGGCGGGCCACCCCGATCGCCCGGGCGCCAAGCTGATCCTGGTGTCGGCGATCAGCCCGACGCCGGCCGGCGAGGGCAAGACGACGACGACGGTCGGCCTCGGTGACGCATTGAACCGCATCGGCAAGAAGGCGGCGGTGTGCCTGCGCGAGCCATCGCTCGGCCCAGTGTTCGGGATGAAAGGCGGCGCCGCCGGCGGCGGCTACGCACAGGTCGTGCCGATGGCCGACATCAACCTCCATTTCACCGGCGACTTCCACGCGATCGGCGTCGCCAACAACCTGCTCGCCGCGCTGATCGACAACCACATCCACCACGGCAACGCGCTGGGGATCGACGTGCGGCGCATCACGTGGAAGCGCGTGGTCGACATGAACGATCGCGCGCTGCGCGACATCAGCGTGGCGCTGGGCGGTCCAGCCAACGGCTACCCGCGGCAGGACGGCTTCGACATCGTAGTCGCTTCGGAGGTGATGGCGATATTCTGTCTCGCGGAATCCTTCGCCGACCTGAAGGAGCGGCTGGGAAACGTCGTCGTCGGCTACACGCGCGACCAGAAGCCCGTCCATGCGCGCGATCTCGAGGCACACGGCGCAATGACGGTGTTGCTGAAGGACGCGCTGATGCCGAATCTCGTGCAGACGCTGGAGAACAACCCCGCGTTCATCCACGGCGGCCCGTTCGGCAACATCGCCCACGGCTGCAACTCGGTGATCGCGACGAAGGCCGCGCTGAAGCTCGCGGACTACGTCGTCACCGAGGCCGGCTTCGGCGCCGACCTCGGCGCGGAGAAGTTCATCGACATCAAGTGCCGCAAATCCGGGCTGCGGCCCGACCTCGTCGTGCTGGTCGCGACGATCCGTGCGCTCAAGTTTCACGGAGGCGCCGACTTGAACGAGCTCACGCGCGAAAACCTGCCGGCGGTGGAGAAGGGTGTCGCGAACCTGGAGCGGCACATCAACAACGTCCGCAATCACTACGGGCTGCCCTGCGTGGTCGCCATCAACCACTTCACGTCTGACACCGATGCGGAGGTCGCGCTCCTCAAGAAGAAGATCGCGCACCACGATGCGCCCGTCGTCGTGGCGACACACTGGGCCGACGGTGGCGTGGGCGCCGAGGCGCTCGCCCGTATCTCCGTCGACGTGATCGACCGCGTTCCGGCGGATTTCCGGCTCGTCTACGACGATGCCGACACGCTGTGGGAGAAGATGAACAAGGTCGCAAAGACGATCTACGGCGCCTCCGAAGTCACCGCCGACAGCAAGGTGCGCGCGCAGATCAGGAAACTGCAGACCGAGGGCTATGGGCACTACCCGGTGTGCATCGCGAAGACGCAGTATTCGTTCTCAACCGATCCGCTGTTGCGCGGCGCGCCGTCAGGTCATGTCGTCAATATCCGCGAGGTGCGGCTCGCGGCTGGCGCGGAGTTCGTCGTGATGGTCTGTGGCGACGTGATGACGATGCCAGGATTGCCGAAGGAGCCATCGGCCGCGAAGATCGATCTCACTCCGGAAGGCAAGGTGGTCGGGCTGTTCTGACCGACAGGCCTCCATTTCGCCGTGGCATGGCGATTTCGCTACCGGACAAGCGTCGTCGGCTCGACTGCGATGGGCCTCAAGGCTTGATCCATGTCGCGATGCCGCGCGCGGTGGACAATGCCGCCAGGCCCACGAATACCGTGCGCCACGATGCCTGAGTCACGATCCACGCGAGCGGCGCGCCGGCGATCACGGCGCCCAGATTGCCAGCGAACATCGTGAATCCGTTGAGCGTCGCGAAGCGATTCGCGGGGAACCATACTGCGCTGATTTTCAGGATCGCGATGAAAGCGACCGAGACGCCGATGCCGACGAGCGTCCGCCCGGCGCCGCGATCTCCCATGTCGGCGCGACGGCGAACGTGAGCGAACCCAGGCCCGCTACGATCGACCCCGCCGACAGGATCCGCCGTGGTCCCAGCGTATCGGCGAGCACACCGACCGGGATCTGCAGCACCGTGTAGACGTAGAAATACGTTGCCGCGAGCGTACCCAGCACGGCGCTGTTGATTGCGAACGCGCGTGTCAACTCGCCCGCGCTCGCCGCGGGCGCGGTGCGGTGGAAGAACGACAGCACGAAGCTCGCGAGCACGATTGTGAATACGATGCGCCGGGTGCGGACGAAACGCGCGTCGGGCAATGCGGTGGACGGAGCGGAGTGCGCGCCGCATTGTACGAGCGAGGAGCCGGTGCAAGCGGTTTGGTACCATGAGCACCGCGGGCGAGACTTGGGGGAGAGATGATGCCTTTGCGTGACCCCGTCGCGACCGTCGCCTTCGGCCGGGCGAAGGCGGCCTTTGTCCAATATCCCGCCATCGGCGCTTCCCGATGAAATACGTCGATCTCCGCGATTTTCTCGCGCAACTCGAGCAGCGCGGCGAGCTGAAGCGCGTCCGTGCCGCGGTCGACGCGCGGCTCGAGATGACCGAGATCTGCGACCGTGTGCTGAAAGCCGGCGGACCCGCATTGCTCTTCGAGAATCCGAAGGGCCATTCGATTCCGGTGCTCGGCAACCTGTTCGGCACGCCGCGGCGCGTCGCGATGGGAATGGGCGAGGATTCGGTTTCGGCGTTGCGCGAAGTAGGCAAGCTGCTGGCGTTCCTCAAGGAGCCGGAGCCGCCAAAGGGCTTTGTGGATGCATGGAAGAACACCCGGCCTGTGTTCATGCAGGTGATGCACATGGCGCCGAAAGAACGCAGCTCCGCGCCTTGCCAGCAGATCGTGTGGGAAGGTGCCGACGTCGATCTCGCGCGCCTGCCGGTGCAGACTTGCTGGCCCGGCGACGCGGGTCCGTTGATCACCTGGGGCCTCACGGTCACGCGCGGACCCCACAAGATCCGGCAGAACCTCGGCATCTATCGGCAGCAGGTGATCGCGCGCAACAAGGTGATCATGCGGTGGCTTGCCCACCGTGGCGGTGCGCTGGACTTCCGCGACCACGCGCGAAAGTCACCGGGAGAGCCGTTCCCGATCGCGGTCGCGCTCGGCGCCGACCCGGCAACCATCCTCGGCGCGGTAACACCGGTGCCGGACAATCTGTCTGAATACCAGTTCGCCGGTTTGCTCCGCGGCTCGCGCACGGAGATCGTCAAGTGCGTGACGCACGGCCTTCACGTTCCGGCGTCGGCAGAGATCGTCCTCGAAGGCCACATCGTTCCGGATGCCGACGACGCGACCGGATACGAGACCGCGGTCGAGGGCCCCTTCGGTGACCACACGGGCTACTACAACGAAGTAGAGCGCTTCCCTGTCTTTTCGATCGAGCGGATCACGATGCGCCGCGATCCGATCTTCCACTCGACGTATACGGGGAAGCCACCCGACGAACCGGCGGTGCTCGGCGTCGCGTTGAACGAAGTGTTCGTGCCGCTTCTGCAGAAGCAGTTTCCGGAAATTGCCGACTTCTACCTGCCGCCCGAGGGCTGCTCCTACCGGATCGCGGTCGTGTCGCTGAAGAAGCAGTACCCCGGCCACGCCAAGCGCGTGATGTTCGGCGTTTGGAGTTTCCTGCGCCAGTTCATGTACACGAAGATCATCGTCGTCACCGACGACGACATCGACATCCGCGACTGGAAGGAAGTGATCTGGGCGATCACCACGCGCGTCGATCCCGCGCGCGACACGCTCATAGTCGAGCACACGCCGATCGACTATCTCGACTTCGCGTCTCCGGTGTCGGGTCTCGGCAGCAAGATGGGAATCGACGCGACGAGCAAGTGGGCGGGCGAGACGACGCGCGCGTGGGGCAAGCCGATCGTGATGGATCCGGCAGTGAAGGCGCGCGTCGACGCGCTATGGGGAGAGATGGGTCTTTGAGCGTCGCCCCGGCACGGTGGCGTTGCTCCTTGTTTCCACTCAGCGGGGGCGAGCCTTCCACTCGCGTGCGATGCGGACGGCGGCGAGCGCGAGCGACACGATGCGCAGCCAGCGAGCGACGCGCGCTCTGCCGGCAACGGGACCGGCGAAGGCCACGAGGAGCGCCGCGACCGGCCGCAAGCGCGCGGTGTGATCGTCACCGGTCGCGGGCGCAATGATCGCCTTGATCTCGTAAACGCCGAACATGACTCGCGCGCGGTCGAGATCGGCCCGCGTCGCGAGCAGCGCTTTCCGGTCGGCGAAATTGGCGCCCCGTGAACCGCTCACTTGCCGCCTCCGAACCTGTCCTTCAGCCAGGCGCGATCGCGCTCGAGCTCGGCCAACGTCGCGGCGAACGGCGGCGAATCGGCCTGCCTGCGCGCCGAAGAGCGCCAAAGCGTGACGAAGCCGATCAGCAGGTACACGAGCGCAACCACGCAGAGCGCGGCAATCCGGTTGGTGTCCCAGAAGATGACGACGAGAAGTATCGTGGCCGCGAGCAGCGCGAACGCGAAGGCCAGGAGCGCGACGAGCAGGAAGATGAGCTGCGCGACAGTCCGTTCACGCACCTCGTCGAACTCGACGGAGACGAGCTCGAGCCGCGTGTTGACGAGCCCAAGCAGGGACGCGCCGAGATCTCCCAGCGCGCGGCGCAGACCGCGCCCAGACCCGCCGGGCGTGCCCTCGCTCACCGGGCGCGCGTCAGGTGCGGCGGTTCATCAGCAGGCCGACGACGACTCCGATCGCGGCGGCGATGCCGATCGCCCGCCACGGGTTGTCGTGGACGTAGTCGTCGGTCGCGCGGGCCGCGGCCTTCGCGCGGTCCACAGCCTGGCCTTCGAGCTCCTGCAAGCTGAGCTTCGCGCGCAGCAATTTGGTTTCGACTTGCGAGCGCAGATCGCGCGCCTTGTCGCCGGATTCGGTTGCGGCACGCTTCAACATTTCTTCCGCTTCGGCAAGCACGGCCGCGAATTCGTCGACAAGCTTTGCGCGGGAAACTTCAGTGTCCTCGGACATGGTGAACTCCTTGCCAAACGCGCGCCCTCCACCAGGACGCGCCGGAAACCCAACGTCGATTATAGGCCCCGACGGCTGCGCGTGCGCGACGGCTTGGCGGATAATTCCGGCTATGTCCTTGAATCCTCAGGCCAGGAGCCTGTCGGTCCCGGCACGTTGATAATCGTAGCGACCGACACAATATGGGAACCGGCGATCCTCTTGGTCGCATCTCGATGAGGTGAAGTCATGGCCGATTTTCCTGCACCGGAATCCGGCGCTGCCGCTGCCAACACGCCGCCTATCTCGGCGGGGCTGCTGGCCTATGCGCTGTTCGGCACCGCCGCCGTGGTGGCGTTGGTCTCGTCCGGCCTCCCCGTCGTCGCACCCCTGCTGGGAGTGATCGGCATCGCAGGCCTCATCGTTGCGTATGTGAAGCGCGACGAGGCACAGGGGACGTGGGTCGCATCGCACCTCCGCTGGCTCATCCGGACGTTCTGGTTCTCGTTCCTGTGGGGCGTCGTCGGATTGGTCGTGCTGCTCGTCCTCGGGCTCGTCCTCATCGGAATTCCGATCGCGCTCCTCATCTGGGCGGTGGCGTCGATCTGGGTGATCTACCGGGTGATTCGCGGCTACCTACTGTTCAAGGACAGCAAGCCGATTGCGGGTCTCTGATCTTCCGGTACCGGCCCGGTTTGGTGTCCGTGATCTGTCGCTGATCGGCGGGAGCGTCCGACGGCGGGGCCGCCGATTCAGCGCGACGGTGGCTTCCATGGGCCGCCGTTGCGATAGACCCACTGGACGAGGTAATCGAGCGCGCTCTGCGCCCGTGCCGCATTCGCGTGGTTGACAATCGCGACCACGGCGAAACGCCGACCTTCGCTGTCGATCACGTAGCCAGCGAGCGCGCGCACGCCATCGAGCGTTCCGGTCTTGAGCAGAGCCTGCCCGGCGACGCTGCCGTTCTGGAAGCGGCGCTCGACGGTGCCGTCCGTCGCCGCGACCGCGAGCGAGCTCGCGAACTCCTCGCGGCTAGCACTCGCATCGGCCGCAATGAGCAGCCGCGCGAGGCTTTCCGCGCTGATCCGCTCGCGCCGCGACAGTCCCGAGCCGTTGTCGAGTACGAGTTCCGGCATCTTCAGATTGCGCCGCGCGAGCCAGCGCTGCACCGTGTCCGTCGCGCGCGCAGTCGTCGCCGGCGGCGGCGCGTTCACGGTGGCCAGCGTCAGGAACACCTGCCGCGCCATCAGGTTGTTGGAGAGCTTGTTGACATCGCGGACGATGTCCCACAGCGGCGGCGATTCCAGCGTCGCGAACGGAGTCGCGCCCGCCGGCACGCCGCCGTTTCTCCAACCGCCGGCAAAGCGTCCGCCTGCGGCGCGAAAGTATGTTTCGAACATCCCGTGCACGTAAGTCGGGTGATCGAGCAGAGATACCCACCATTCGCGTTCGCCGCAGGAAGCGGGATACCGCCCGGTGAACGCGACATCGGCGCGTGCACCGCGATCGACGAGTGAAGCCCCCAGACTTGCTCGCCAGTCGCCGCAGTCGCCACCGGAGAGCTTTGGCGGCATCCCGACTCCGACGCGGGTCAGCGCAGGCTCGGCCACGACGATCGCCGCGTCGCCGGTCGCCGAAGGCGCGAACCCGAATTTCACGGATTTGAAATTGACGAGCAATGCATCGGGTCCGACGTTATACGGCTTCAGTGGTTCGCCATCGAACGCTGCGGGGTCGTGCGCGATCGGCGCGAAGTACGAGCGGTCGAGTACGAGATCGCCCTCGATGGCGTCGAGCCCTTGGGCGCGCAGCGTCGCCATGAACGCCTGCCACTGCTCGACGGTGATCTTGGGGTCTCCGCTGCCCCTGAGGATCAGGTCGCCCTTGAGCACGCCCCGCTCGAGCGGGCCGCCGAGGTAGGCCTCGGTTTTCCACCGGTAATTCGGCCCGAGAAGCTCGAGCGCCGCGAACGTCGTCACGAGCTTCATCACCGACGCGGCGTTGAACGGCCGGTCGGCCGACTGTGCGAAGAGCGGCCGGCGCTTGGTCACTTCCTGGACGACGATGCCGATCGCGTTGAGCGGTATGCCCACGTCGAGGAACGCCCGCGCGACGGGGCGCGGCAGTGCCGCCTCGGCGATTGCGACCCAGGCGAATGCCAGCATCGCGAAAAGGGCGAGGCGCTTCATGCCGCGGCGATTATGTCCAACGTCCGCGCTGCGAGCATCGCAAACTCGTCGTCGGTCACGACGTAAGGAGGCATGAAGTAGACGGTGCGGCCGATGGGCCGGAGCATGAGCTCGCGCGCGAGTCCTTCGGCGAAGCACCAACGTGCGAAGTCGTCGCGATCCGTGTCGACCTCGAAGGCCCAGATCATTCCACGGTGGCGGAAATTGCGGACGGCTGGATGGGCGGCGAGCCGCGCGGCGAGCTCCGTCCACCGCGCCGCCTTTACCCGGTTCGCGGCCAGAACGTCGTCGTCGCGAAAGATGTCGAGCACGGCGAGCGCCGCCCGGCAGGCAAGGGCGTTGCCCGTGTAGGAATGCGAGTGCAGGAATCCCCGCGCGACGTCGTCGGCATAGAAAGCGTCGAAAACTGCGTCCGTCACCAGCACGCACGACAGCGGCAGGTAGCCGCCGGTGATGCCTTTCGACAGGCAGATCAGGTCGGGCACGATCCCGGCCTCCTCGCACGCAAAAAACGTCCCCGTGCGGCCGAATCCGGTCATGATCTCGTCGGCGATCAGCAGCACGCCATGCCGCGTGCAAAGCTCGCGCGCGCGTACGAGGTAGTGCGGGTCGTGCATCGCCATTCCAGACGCCCCTTGGACCAGCGGCTCGACGATGAGCGCGGCGATCGTCGCGTGATGCGCGGCGAGGTGCGCTTCCAGTGCGCGCGCCGCGCGCTCGGCGAGGTCGCGCGCGGATTCACCGGCCGCCGCGCCTCGTGTGTCCGGCGAGGGAACGACCGCATTTCGGTTGAGCAGCGGCGCGTAGGTGTCGCGGAAGATCGGCACGTCGGTGACCGCGAGCGCGCCCAGCGTCTCGCCGTGGTAGCCGCCGGCAATCGAGACGAAACCCGTCTTGCGTGGATGCCCGCGGTTCGTCCAGTAGTGGAACGCCATCTTCAGCGCGATCTCCGTTGCCGAAGCGCCATCGGAACCGAAGAATGCGTGACCCAACCCGGACGGGGCCAGGGCTGCGAGACGTTCCGACAGCAGGACGACCGGCCCATGCGTGAATCCGGCGAGCATCACGTGCTCGAGTTCGTCTAGCTGCGCCGTGAGTGCCGCGTTGATGCGCGGGTTCGCGTGCCCGAACAGGTTGACCCACCACGAACTGACAGCGTCGAGGTAGCGGTGTCCGTCGAAGTCGTGGAGCCACGCGCCCTCGCCGCGGGCGATGGGAACGAGCGGCAGGGTCTCGTGCGCTTTCATCTGCGTGCACGGATGCCAGACCGCGCGCCGGCTTCGGGCCAGCCACTCGGAATTGACGCTCATGGCCGGCCAAGGAGCAGATACCACGTCGATTCGCCGCGCGACGTGTGGCCCCATGCGACGTAGAAGGGGCCGAGCGGAC
This sequence comes from uncultured beta proteobacterium, assembly GCA_963844005.1. Taxonomy (GTDB): domain Bacteria; phylum Pseudomonadota; class Gammaproteobacteria; order Burkholderiales; family Casimicrobiaceae; genus CAIWHR01. The sequence goes on from CAWJMQ010000023.1 coordinate 155,010, forward strand.
TGTCGGCGGCGAAGAAGACGCTGCCCGCCTTGTAGGTGTCGTCCAGCGACATCGCACTCTTCTGCTGCCACACGTTGCCGATCTCGAGCGAGCCACCCACGTAATACGTGTTGCCGAACACGGGCAGGTTGCCCATCCGGTGCAAGTACACGACGCGGCCGATGGCGAGATACGAACCCTCGAGCTCGCGGGTGCGCAGCCCCGAGATGTCGAGAAAACCGCCGAGATGGAAGTTGCCGATAAGGGTCGGGTCGAAACGGCTGGTCCCAGCCACGCGAACCCCCAGATTGAGCGCATCGCGACCGCCGATGGGAATCGACTGGTGGATGTCGACCTCGGCGCGCGTCACGCTGCGGTCCGCGCCTTGTTGGCGCTGCGTTCCGGAGAATGCCGTAGCGGTCGCGCGCAGGCCATGGCGGGGGAAGAACGCGTTGTCCTGGGTGTCGATGCGCCCGAGGAACGCAACGCCCCATTCGTCCAGCTTGGTCACCGGAAATGCGGGACCCGCCACCGTAGGATCCGCGCGCCGGTGCGCGTATTGCGGACCGATCCGAATCTCGCCCCACGCGCCCATCACATAGCCGAGGTCGAGGCCGACACGCTCGTCGAGGACGTCGTACTCCGCCAACTTGACGCCCTGGACGAAGACGTTCTCGGGAACGCCGCTGATTGAGCCATAGGCCGAGAGGAACACGGTCTGTGCGAGGTTGATCGGCTGGTAGTACGCGGAGGAGAAGCGGTTCGTCGTGCCGACCTCGACGTCGTTGATCCATTCCGCGCCCAGCGAGTCGAGCCAGATGCGCTTGTGCCGCGCGCGCAGGCCGAAGACGTTCTCACCTTCCATGTCCGACGAAAAACCGACGCCGAAGAGCAGAAAATTGGGACCCCATGGCTTCTCGGCAACGTCGAACTCGACTCCTCGCTGTCCCGGCGCATCGATCAGCCGGTACTCGATGCGTTCGAAGTCGCCGCGACCGTAGAGCGTCGCGATGTCGCGCTGCGCCTCTTTGAGATCAAGCTTCGCGCCGGGCGCGAGGCCGACTTGCGCCTGCAGCACCTCGGGATTCGTGATTTCGGTGCCGCGGACGCCGACGAACGTGAGTTCGGGGTCGGCCGCCCCCTGCGGGCGGCGGACCATCTCGCGATAGGCAGCGTAAGCGTCGGCCGGCAATGCGTAACGGCGCAGCGCATCGGACGCCGCGCGCGCGGCCTTCTCGCCCAGTTCGATGAAGGCCGCGCCTTTTTCGAAGTCGGATGCCGAAAGGACGCCAAGGTCGGGTTCGATCAGCACGTCCCGCGGGGGAACGAGCAGCGCGCGCTGCGCGCGCACGTTCTGCTCGGTCAGGATGTTGATCGACTGTTCGGCGATACCCAGGAACGAAGAGAGCTGCTCGCGCGTCATCAGCGGGGTCCCGATGTTGATCGCGATCACGACCTCGGCGCCCATCGATTTCACGACGTCGACGGGAAGGTTCTTCACCAGTCCGCCATCGCCCAGCATCCGTCCGTGCACGTCGAGCGGGGCAAAGATGCCCGGCACCGACATGCTTCCGCGCATCGCGATGTAAAGCGGGCTGTGGTCGAAGACGACCTCCTTGCCGTCGACGAGGTCGGTCGCGACGGCGCGGAATGGAATCGGCAGCTTGTCGAAACTCCCGATGTCGTCGTCGCGCCAGGTGAGTCCGTGCAGCAGCAGCTCGAGGTTCTGCCCCGACAGCGCGCCCGTCGAAAGCCGAAACGAGAAGTCGCGGAAGCCGAGCTCGAGCGGAATCGTGTACTGCGCATCCTCGCGTTTGCGCCGCACCGAGAGTTCGCGCCGCGGCGGCTGGTCCGAGAACAATGACGGCCAGTCGAGTGAAGTGATCAGTTGCTCCATCTCGCGCGCCGACATGCCCGACGCGTAGAGGCCGCCGACGATCGCGCCCATGCTGGTCGCGGTGAGGTAGTCGACCGGCACGTGCAGTTCCTCCAGCACCTTCAGAACGCCGATGTGCGTGAGACCTCGGGCGCCGCCTCCGGAAAGGACAAGTCCGATCTTCGGGCGCTTTGCGGGCGTGGATGCCGGCTGGGTGTGGGCGGACGCGTCGTCGGTGCTTCCCTTGGCGGATTGCGCGAACGCCGTGTTCGGAACGACAGCCATCGCCACGGCGATTGCGGCGCCGACCAGGACACGCGCGATGTCATGCGCCACCGGAACGCCGAGCCGGCGCGCGTTGCGGGTGCCGCACGACCTTCTCCTGCATCCGCTTTACTGCGGCGACCAGTTGGCGAGCGATCCCCGGCTCGCGTACCGAGTGACCGGCATCGGGAACGACGATGTACTCGGCTTCCGGCCACGCGCGGGTGAGAAGGTCGGCGGTCACCGGCGGACAGATGACGTCGTACCGTCCCTGCACGATCGTGCAGGGCAGGTGTCGGATCCCACCGATGTTCGCGAGGAGCTCGTCCTCGTCGAGAAACGCGCGGTGGACGAAGTAATGCGCCTCGATCCGCGCGATCGAGAGCGCCGAGGCGTCGCTGTCGAAGGCCGTTGAAGCGTCCGGCGGAGGCAGCAGCTTCGAGCAGGCGCCTTCGTAGCGGTCCCACGCGTGCGCTGCAGGCAGGTGGACTGCAGGATCAGGATCGGTGAGGCGGCGATAATAGCTGCCGAGCAGGTCTCCCCTTTCGGCAGTCGGCAGAAATTCGGCGAACGCACGCCAAGCTTCGGGAAAGATCGTACGCATTCCGTACATGAACCAGTCGAGCTCGGATGGCCGCGCGAGAAATATGCCGCGCAGCACGAGCCCGAGGCAGCGCTCCGGATGGGCTTCGGCGTACGCGAGCGCCAGCGTCGACCCCCACGAGCCGCCGAACAGCATCCACTTGGGAATCCCGAGATAGGCGCGCAGCCTCTCGAGATCGTCGACGAGATGCTGCGTCGTGTTGTCCGTCAGTTCCGCCACTGGCGTCGAACGGCCCGCGCCGCGCTGGTCGAAAAGCACGATGCGCCAGAACGCCGGATCGAAATAGCGGCGATGGTGCGGCAGCGAAGCACCGCCCGGTCCGCCGTGCAGGAACACGACCGGAACACCGCCGGCGTTGCCGCACGCCTCCCAGTAGAGCGTGTGTCGGCCGTCGACCGCCAGCCGGCCCGTGGCGTACGGGTCGATCTCCGGGAAGAGGACGTCGATGCGATTTGCGTTGTCGAAGCTCATCTGCGCGTCGCGAAGCGCTGGGGTCGGTTCACACCCTGTCGACAGACCCGAGATCAGCGCCCGCGCTTGAACGCCACGACCTGCTGCTTCTGCTCGCCGAGGCCATCTATCCCGAGCGTGACGACGTCGCCGGCGTTGAGCCACTGTTGCGGCTTCATCCCCATGCCCACACCCGGCGGCGTGCCGGTGGTGATCACGTCACCGGGAAGCAGCGTCATGTAGCGCGAGACGTCGGCGACGACAGCCGCGACGCTGAAGATCATCGTCTTCGTATTTCCGGTTTGCCTGCGCTGGCCGTTGACATCGAGCCACAACCCGAGGTTCTGCGGGTCCTTGACCGCGTCGGCGGTGACGAGCCATGGCCCCAGCGGCCCGAACGTGTCGCAACCCTTGCCCTTGTTCCACTGGCTCGCGCTCTTCTTCAGCTGAAAGTCGCGCTCGGAAACGTCGTTGACGACGCAATAGCCGGCGACGTACCTGAGAGCGTCCTTTTCGGCGACGTAGCGTGCCGTGCGGCCGATGACCACGCCGAGCTCGACCTCCCAGTCGAGCTGTGTCGAGTCCTTCGGGACCATCACGTTGTCGTTGGCGCCGACGATGCACGTCGTCGACTTGAAGAAGACGACCGGATATTCAGGAATCGGTGAGCCGGTTTCCTTGGCGTGATCGGTGTAGTTGAGGCCGATGGCGACGAATTTCGACGGTGTCGCGACGCAGGGGCCGAGCCGCGGCCGGCCCTTGACCAGCGGGAGCTTCTTCGGGTCGAGCTTCCTGAGTTTGGCGAGTTCCCCCGGCGCGAGCGCGGCACCATCGATATCCTTCACCTTCCTCGAAAGGTCACGCAGCCTGCCGTCGGCGTCGACGAGGCCGGGTTTTTCCTTGCCTGCGGGGCCGTAACGTACGAGTTTCATGAAGTTCTCCAGTCTTGTCGGTTGAGAAGAGTGGGAAGTTTTCCACCGGCTTCAGATGGTCATGCCGCCGTCGCATGAGTACATGTTTCCTGTGACGAATGCGCTTTCGTCGGATGCCAGAAAGACCACCAGCGGCGCGATCTCCTCGGCCTTCGCGAGCCGACCCATCGGCTGACGTGCGACGAACATCTTGCGCGCTTCCGTCGGATCCGGAAACGCGCTGATGCGATCGGCGAGCGAAGGCGTGTCGACGGTTCCCGGACCGATTGCATTGCAGCGGATGCCCTTGGTCACGAAATCGGCGGCGATGGCCTTCGTAAGACCGATCACTGCGGCTTTTGATGCGCCGTAGGCAAAGCGGTTGGGCAGCCCTTTCACGCTGGACGCGATCGAACTCATGTTGATGATGCTGGAGCCGCGGCCGGTCTCGTCGAACTTGGCCAGCATCTTCGGCAGCGCGCACCGGATCGTCATGTACATCGCCCGGACATTGAGGTTGAAGCTGAATTCCCAGTCCTTCGGCGCGCATTCGAGGATCGTCCCGTGGTGGACATAGCCGGCGCAGTTGAACAGGATGTCCAGCGGTGGAAGTTCGCCGGCCAGCTTCGCGATGCCGGCGTCATCCAGCACGTCGAGGACACGCGGCGACACGCCGGCGACGCCGGAGTACTTCTCGAGCAGCTTCGGGTTGAGGTCGGTCGCGTAGACCTGTGCGCCTTCGCCCGCCATTGCCACCGCGGTCGCGTGCCCGATGCCCTGTCCCGCGGCCGTGATCAGCGCGGTCTTGCCTGCGAGTCGTCCCGTCATGATGCGAGTCCCTTTCCTGTAGACAATCGAGTTCGGTGCCGCCGCGTCAAGGGTGCAGGCGCGGCGTTACCGATTTCCTGGGATCGGCCCAGTCGCGATTGGGGACGGTCGGGTACCAGCCGGGGCGTCCGGGATCGCGATCGTAAGGGTAGCTCCCCCATTCGCGATAGAGCTCGTGATAGCGCTTGAGCTTGTCGCGGTCGAGAGAGATTCCAAGCCCGCGGCCGTCGGGGACGCTGATCGCGCCATTCCGGTATTTCATCTTGCCGCCGTCGATCACATCATCGGTCAGATGATGGTAGTGCGCGTCTGCCGCGTACCCGAGGTTTGGCAGCACCGCGCCAAGGTGCAGCATTGTCGCCAGCTGGATGCCGAGTTCGCCCGAGCTGTGCACGGCGACGCCGAGGCCCATCGTTTCGCAAACGCCCGCGGCCTTGATGCATGGCCGAATGCCGCCCCAGAACGTCGTGTCGAGCAGTATCACGTCGACGGCCCGCATCTCGACGTTCGCTGCGAGCTGCTCGAAGTTGACGACGACGGTGTTGGTCGCGATCGGTATCGACACGAAATCCTTGAGCCGCGCGAGTTGCGGCATACCCCAGACTGGGTCCTCGAAGTAGTCGTTGCGGAGGTCCTCGATCCCGCGGCCGAAATCGATCGCGTCGGCGAGTGACAGCGCGCTGTTCGGGTCGTAGCGGAAGCGGTCATCGGGAAACGCCGCGGCCAGCGCCCGGTAGCACGCAAGTTCGTATTCGGGCGGATAGACGCCGCCCTTGAGCTTGTGCACCCGAAACCCGTTCTTTTTCCGGAGCGCGGCGGCGTGCGCGACGAGTTGGTCGGCTGTGCGTACTTCACCGCGTTTCGTTTCGGGGTTGCTGTACCGGAAAAAGAGATAGCTCGCGAACTCGACGGTGTCGCGGAGCTTGCCTCCGAGCAACGCGTGAACGGGAACGCCGAGCTTCTGCCCGATGATGTCGAGGCACGCGAACTCGATCGCGGCGTGGAGCTGTGTACGGTTGTTGTAGAGGCTCGCCGTCGGATTGCAGATTGCGAAGCGCAACGCCTCGAGCCGGAAGACGTCATGGCCCCGCAGATAGCCGGCGAGCGCGGCGAACGCGCGCGCGGAGTCCTCGCCGCCGCCGCCCATCTCGCCCAGCCCGACAAATCCATCGGCGGTTTCGACTTCGACGACGGTGCGCACGAACCGACCCCAATGCGCGCCGTTGCTGTGCAGGATCGGCGCCTCCAATGGCACGGTAACCGGCGTGGCGCGAATTGCGGAGATCGTCGTGGCGGGCATCGGACGGAGCGGAGCGCGGGGCGTCGCGAGTATGAAACGCGCCGCGACGGCCCGGGCGCATTGTACGCCGCCGGAGTCGGCCGTGACGGCTGAAATTGGTAATACCACTTGACCAGTTGCGGCCCGGGGACTAGCCTTCGTCCCTGACCTCCCGGCCGCGGCGGCCCGTCGAACGACCTGCTGTCACCGCCTTACCCGAGGCCCACGTACCCGACACGAGCCTCGTTTCCGTCCATGCCTTTCCAGAGCATCGAACCTCGCCGGCTCTACCGGCAGATCGCTGAGCAGATCCGTGGCTTGATCCGTTCTGGCGAATATCCCGCTGGCGCGCGCTTGCCGCCGGAGCGCGATCTTGCCAAGCAGCTCGGTGTGTCGAGGCCCTCAGTTCGCGAGGCGCTGATCGCGCTCGAGGTCGAAGGCCTGGTCGAAGTGCGAATCGGGTCCGGCATCTACGTGAAGGGGCCGGCCAGGGACAGCGACGAGGATCCGACCGCGGTGCACGCGGTCGCAGGGCCTTTCGAGCTCCTGCGTGCCCGCTACGTGATCGAAAGCGAATGTGCTGCGCTTGCCGCGAAGTCGGCGAAAAAGGCGCAGATCGCTGCGATCGAGGATGCGGCGACCCAGATGCAGGACGAGTTCGACGCCGACACGCAGCCGCTCGCGGGCGACCGGTTGTTCCACGTCCGAATCGCCGAAGCAACGGGCAACGGTGCACTCGTCGCGGTCATCAAGATGCTGTGGGAGGAGCGCACGGGCGCGCTTTACAAGCAACTCGAGCACCACTACGATTCGCCGGCGCTGTGGACCGCCGCGATGGCGGAGCACCGCGCGGTGTTGAACGCGATAACGTCGCACAATGCAACCGGCGCGCGCACCGCGATGCAGCGCCACCTGAACCAGGCTTACAAGCGCTTTTCGACGGGCTGGGACAGCCTGCGCTGAATTGTCGCCGACACGAGGAGACACCCATGCTGGCCTGCACTATCCATGCGAAGGAAGATCTGCGGATCGAGTCCGCGACCACGCCCGAAATCGGCCCCGGCGAGGTGCTCGTGCGGTTGGGCGCCGGCGGCATCTGCGGCTCCGACCTCCACTACTATTTCGAGGGTCGCAACGGCAGCTTCGTGATCCGCGAACCGCTGATTCCTGGACATGAAGCGTCGGGTGTCATCGCCGCTGTCGGTGCCGGCGTCACGCGCGTCAAGGTGGGCGACAAGGTCGCGGTCAGTCCGTCGCACGCCTGCGGCCGCTGCGAGGCCTGCCGTCAGGGGCGCGAACAGCTCTGTTCGAACATGAAGTTCCTCGGCAGCGCGAGCCTCTTTCCCCATGTGCAGGGGATGTTCCAGGAATATTTCGTGATGGGCGAGCGCCAGTGTTACGCCGTCGCCGGCGACGTCTCGCTGGGTGAGCTCGCGTTTGCCGAGCCGCTCGCCGTCGGCCTGCACGCAGTGAACCGCGGAGGCGATCTTCTCGGCAAGTCCGTGCTGATCACGGGCGCGGGCACGATCGGCTGTCTCACCGTGATGGCGGCGCGGCTTGCCGGCGCGGCGCAGGTGGCCATCAGCGACGTGCTCGAACGTCCGCTCGCAAAAGCGCGCGAAGTCGGTGCCGATCGTGTCGTGCGCGCCGACCTCGATGCTGGCGCGCTTGCGTCGCCGCAGTTCGACGTCGCCTTCGAAGTGTCGGGCAATTTCGCGGCGCTCAAGTCGTGCGTCGCCAGCGCCAAGAAGGGCGCGCGAATCGTGCAAGTCGGCACGCTCCCGCACGAGCCGCTGCCGTTCGTCGTCAACGAGCTGATGGCGAAGGAGCTCGACCTTTGCGGCGCGTTCCGCTGGGGGATCGAGTTCGACTGGGCGGTCCAGTACCTGTCCACCCGGCGCGTCGATGTCCGCCCGCTGCTGACCGAACAGTTTCCGCTGAAGGATGCCGTCAGGGCGTTCGAGCTCGCCAAGGACAAGAACAGGAGCACGAAGGTGCAGGTCGTCTGCGCCTAACGATTTCGCCACCACCGTACATTCACGGAGGAACCATGCGTAGCGTCAAGAAACTGATACTGACCGTCGCCGCCATCGCGGTCGTCGCGGTGGTTGCTGTGGGCCCTGCGGCCGCGCAGACCAAGCTCAAATGGGCACACGTCTACGAGACCAGCGAGCCGTATCACAAGTGGTCGGTATGGGCTGCCGACGAGATCAAGAAGCGCACGTAACGGCAGGTACGAGGTCGCCGTGTTCCCGGCCTCGCAGCTCGGCAAGGAAACGGACATCAATCAGGGGCTGCAGCTCGGCACCGTGGACATCATCATCTCCGGGCTTTCCTTTGCGGCGCGGACGATGCCCCGGATTGGCGTCGGCTACTATCCCTACACGTTTCGCGATGGTGACCACTTGGTCAAGTGGGCGCAGAGCCCGGCGTTCAAGGAGTTGACCGACGAATACCGGCAGAAAACCGGCATCCAGATTACCGCGATGACCTACTACGGCGCGCGTCACACCACGTCGAACCGGGACTTCAATGACTGCGCTGGCATGAAGGGTCTCAAGATCAGGGTGCCGGACGTTCCGGCCTACATGGCGCTGCCGAAGAGCTGTGCCGCCAATCCCACCCCCATCGCGTTCGCCGAGGTCTACCTAGCGCTGCAGAACGGCACCGTGGAGGCGCAGGAGAATCCGCTGACGACGATCGAAGCGAAGAAGTTCTACGAGGTGCAGAAGAACGTCATCCTGACCGGGCACATCGTCGATTCGCTGGCCACCCAGGTCGCGCCGCATGTCTGGGGCAAGCTTTCCGAAGCCGACAAGAAGATCTTCACCGATGTGATGCAGGAAGCCGCCGCCGGCGCGACCGCGGATATCAAGAAGCGTGAGGCCGAACTCTCCGATGAATTCAGGAAGAAGGGCCTCAACGTGCACGCAGTCGACAAGAAACCGTTCCAGGACGCGATCATGAAGACCGTGCCGCTGGAATCGATGGGCTACGCGAAGGCCGACTGGGACAAGATACAGGCGATCAAATGACCTAGCGGTCCAATCGCAGCCCGCTCGGGCTTACTGTGATGGGACCCCCGCAAATCCCCGTACGGTCCGGGCAACATACTCCGGCGGAGACCCAGGGGCCGCGTGCAAGGTCGAGACCATGACAACGAATGCCGAAGAGCACGTCCTCGACGCCGAGGGCCACTTTCACGCCAGCGACGAGCCAGTCGACCTTTCCGGCTACGGCTGGGAGGACTGGCTGACGCTCGGCGTCTTCTGGCTGCTGGCGCTCGACGTCTTCTACCAGTTCTTCACACGTTACGTGCTGCAGGACTCGGCCGCGTGGACCGAGGAGATCGCGCGCTACCTGCTGATCGTCGTCTGTTTTGTCGGCGCGTCCATGGCGGTACGCAAGAACACGCAGATCCACGTCGAATTCCTCTACCGATGGCTGGCGCGGCCTGTCGCGCGTGCTCTCTCCACGTTCGTCGACATCGTGCGCGTCGCATTCCTCAGCTACGCAACGTGGCTTACGATCCTGCTGATTCCAAGGATGCAGAACCTCAAGATGACGGTCGTCGATTTCCCGATGAGCTACATCTACGGCTTCGTGGGCCTTGGCTTCGCGATGATGACGTTTCGCGCAATCGAGGTCACGATCCGGCACTGGCGGCAAGGCTGGAGCGTGCTCGAGCGACCGGGCGAGCAGGAGGCTTGAGCGCATGAACAGCCTCCTCCTCGGCGGGTTCGTGGCAATCATGGCGAGCGGCGTGCCGATCGCCATCGCGATGTGCATCGCTTCGTTGCTGTACATCTGGATCTCCGGCACGATCCCGCCGCTCACCGTCGTGCACCGGATGGTTGGCGGCGTCGACAGCTTTCCGCTGCTCGCCGTGCCGTTCTTCATCTACGCCGGTAACCTGATGAACTCGGCCGGCATCACCAACCGGATTTACAACTTCGCCCTCGCCCTGGTCGGTTGGCTGAAGGGCGGCCTCGGCCACGTCAACGTCATCGGCAGCGTGATCTTCGCCGGGATGTCGGGCACGGCGGTCGCCGATGCCGGCGGCCTCGGCACGATCGAGATCAAGGCCATGCAGGATCACGGCTATCCGACCGAGTTCGCGGTGGGCATCACTGCGGCGTCGGCGACGCTCGGCCCGATCATCCCGCCGTCGCTGCCGATGGTGATCTACGGCGTCCAGGCCAATACTTCGATCGGCAAGCTGTTTGCAGGCGGCTTCCTCCCCGGTGCGGTGATGGCGATCTTCATGATGATCATGGTCGGCTATTACGCGCACGTACGGAAGTACGGTGCCGACATCGCGTTCTCGTGGCCGCGGATGGGCCGTGCGTTCCTGGAATCGGGGGCGATCGCGATCACTGCGACCGTGCTCTACGTCCTTTGGTCGAACGAGACGCTCGGTGGCTTCGTACGCTTCGGCATTCCGCTGATCGCGGTGATGGTCGCCGACAAGCTGTTCAAGTTCGAGGCATTCATGGCGCTGCTGACGCCGGTGATTCTGATCGGTGGCATGGCGAGCGGCCTGTTCACGCCGACCGAGGCCGCGGTTGCCGCGGTGGCATGGGCGCTCTTCCTCGGCTTCGCGTGGTACCGGACGCTCAACTGGCGGATGCTGATCAAGGTCTCGATGGAGACGATCGAGACCACCGCCACCGTGCTCTTCATCGTCGCCAGCGCGTCGATTTTTGCGTGGGTGCTGACAACGACCCAGATCACCGATGCGATCGCGCAGTGGGTACTGTCGATCTCGGACTCGCCTGCGGTGTTTCTGCTGCTCGCGAACATCTTCCTGCTCTTCGTCGGCTGCTTCATGGAGACGATCGCCGCGATCACGATCCTGGTGCCCGTGTTCATGCCGATCATCGCGAAGCTCGGCATCGACCCGGTGCATTTCGGGCTCGTCATGGTGCTGAACCTGATGATCGGACTGCTGACGCCGCCGGTCGGGATGGTGCTTTTCATCCTGCAGAAGGTGGCGAAGATCTCGTTCGAGCAGACGGTGAAGGCGGTATTGCCGTGGCTGTGGCCACTGCTCGCGACCCTTGCGCTCATCACCTACGTGCCGTCGCTCGTGCTATGGCTGCCCGGGATCATTTACGGCAAGTAGCGATGCCCGCCATCCGTTCCGTCGAAATCCTGCAGGTCGACCTCGCGCCCAAGGTGGTGCGTACGGACGCGATACAGGCGTTCGTCACGCAGGAGACTCCCTTCGTCCGCATCCGCTGCAACGATGGCGCGGAGGGGGTCGGTTACACGTACACGATCGGTACCGGCGGCTCGTCGGTGGTCGCGCTGCTGCGCGATCATCTCGCGCCGAAATTGATCGGCCGCGACCCCGATTGTGTCGAAGCGATCTGGAAAGACCTGTTCTTCCACACGCACGCGACGGCGGTCGGCGCGATCACCAGTCTCGCGTTGGCCGCGATCGACACGGCATTGTGGGATTTGCGCTGCAAGCGGATGGGTTTGCCACTATGGAAGGCCGCGGGTGGCGCGCAACCGCAAGTGCCTGTCTACACGACCGAGGGCGGCTGGCTGCATCTGCCGGTCGAAGCGCTGGTCGCGCAGACGCGGGAGACGAAAACGAAGGGTTTCCGCGGAGCGAAGCTCAAGGTCGGGAAGCCGCATTTGTCCGAAGATGTCGCGCGGCTCGCCGCGGTGCGCGAGGCCGTCGGCGACGCGTTCGAGATCATGGTCGACGCGAACCAGTGCTTCAACGTGTCCGAGGCGATCCGCCGCGCGCGTGCCTTCGAACCGTTCGGTCTCGCCTGGCTTGAGGAGCCGCTGCCGGCTGAGGACCTCGCAGGCCACGTCGAGCTTGCCGCGCACACCGAGATCCCGATTGCGGTGGGAGAATCGATCTATCACCTGTCGCATTTTCGCGAGTACCTCGAACGTGACGCCTGTTCGATCGTCCAGGCGGACGTCGCGCGCATCGGCGGGATCACGCCCTGGCTCAAGGTCGCGCATCTCGCGGAAGCGTTCAACGTGCGCGTCTGTCCGCACTTCCTGATGGAACTCCACGTGTCGTTGACCGCCGCCGTGCCGAATGCGGCGTGGGTCGAATATATCCCGCAGCTCGACGATGTCACGACGTCCCGGCTTGCGATCGCCGACGGGTACGCTTGCCCGCCGTCGGCACCCGGCCTCGGCATCGATTGGGACTTCGGTTCGATCGACCGGCGCGCCGTCGCACGCGGCCGAGTACCTGCTTGAGAAAGGAGTCACCAAAATGCTGACACCCACTTCGCTGACGATTCGTCTGCATCCGAACGACGACGTGGTGATCGCGCGGACGCAGCTTGTCGGCGGCACGCTGCTCGCCGAGGAAAACGTGACCGTCGCGGGGCTCGTGCCGCCGGGGCACAAGGTCGCCACCCGGGCCATCCGCGCCGGCGAGCCCGTCAAGCGCTACAACCAGATCATCGGATTCGCGTCCCGCGACATCAAGCCCGGCGAGCACGTGCACCTCAACAGCCTCGCGATGGGCGCGTTCGATCGCGACTACGCATTCGGTGCGGACGCGAAGCCCACCCGCTACGTCGAACCGCCAGCGGCGTTCATGGGCATCGTACGCGCCGACGGCCGCGTGGCGACACGCAATTACATTGGCCTTCTGTCCACGGTCAACTGCTCGGCGACCGTCGTGCGTGGCATCGCGGACGCGTTCCGCGGCGACGCGCTCGCGGCGTTCCCCAACGTCGATGGCGTGGTCGCACTGACTCACGGCTCAGGTTGCGGGATGGATACGCATGGCGACGGGATGGCGCTCCTGCGGCGCACTTTGGGTGGCTATGCACGGCATGCGAACTTTGCCGGCGTGCTCGTCGTCGGGCTGGGATGCGAGGCGAACCAGATCAGCTCACTGTTCGGTGCCGAGAATCTCACGGAGGGACCGCTGCTGCGCACGTTCAGCATCCAGGATACCGGCGGCACGGCGAAGACGATCGCGCACGGCGTCGGCATCGTCCGGGAGATGCTGCCGCATGCGAACGTCGTCGCGCGCCGGCCGGTGCCGGCGTCGAACATCACCGTTGGCCTTCAGTGCGGCGGATCCGACGGCTATTCCGGCATCACCGCCAATCCTGCGCTGGGCGCCGCGGTCGACCTGTTGGTCCGTCACGGTGGGACCGCCATCCTTTCCGAGACGCCCGAGATCTACGGTGCCGAGCACCTGCTGACCCGTCGCGCCGTCTCGCGTGCCGTCGGCGAGAAGCTCATCGCGCGGATCAAATGGTGGGAAGAATACACGGCGCGCGAGAAAGGCGAGATGAACAACAATCCGTCACCCGGCAACAAGGCGGGCGGGCTCACGACGATCCTCGAGAAATCGCTGGGTGCAGTCGCCAAGGGCGGAACGACGAACCTCGTCGACGTCTACGAGTACGCCGAGACGGTGACGGCGAAAGGATTCGTCTACATGGATACGCCGGGCTACGACCCGGTGTCCGCGACGGGCCAGGTCGCCGGCGGCGCGAACATGATCGTGTTCACGACGGGGCGCGGGTCGGCGTACGGCTGCGCACCATCGCCGTCGCTCAAGCTTTCCACGAACACCCCATTGTGGACGAAGCAGCAGGAGGACATCGACCTCAACTGCGGCGAAATCGCTGACGGGACGACCGGTGTTGACGAGATCGGCGAGAGGCTGTTCCAGCTGATGCTCGACACCGCCTCCGGTGCGAAGACCAAGAGCGAGCGGCATGGGTATGGGCAGAGCGAGTTCGTGCCGTGGTATCTGGGTGCGGTGATGTGAGTTGACACCTTTACGGCCCGCCCTTACGCTGCGGGCAGGCCGGACGACCCGAGCGGCGACGCCTGCGAAGGCAACACGATCCACAGGAGGAGTTTGATGAAGATGATTGCAAAACTGGGCGTCGCGCTCGTTGCCGCGACTGCGTTCGTCATGTCGACCCAGGCGGTCGCCCAGGAGAAGCTCACCGTCTGGTGGGTCAGGGGTTTCTACAAATCTGAGGACGAGGCTCTGTTCGAGGCGATCAAGAAATTCGAGACGAAGACGGGTGTCAAGGTCGAGCTGTCGCAGTACCCGGTGCAGGACATGATCCCGAAGACGGTTGCCGCGCTCGACGCTGGCACCCCGCCGGATGTCGCCTACGCCGACGTCTACGACTTCCAGGTGGCCGGCAAGTGGGCGTTCGACGGCAAGCTCGAGGACATCTCCGACATCATCGTGCCAATCAAGGACAAGTTCCTCAAGAACACGATCGAAACGACATACCTCTACAACGACAAGACCAAGAAGAAGGCGTACTACGCGTTTCCTCTTAAGCAGCAGACGATGCACATCCAGTACTGGAAGGACATGCTGGCCGAGGCGGGCTTCAAGGAATCCGACATCCCGACCGCCTGGAAAGCGTACTGGGACTTCTGGTGCGACAAGGTGCAACCGGCGCACCGTTCCAAGACCGGCAAGCGCACCTACGCGATCGGCCAGCCGATGGGCGTGGATTCGAGCGACTCGTTCTACTCGTTCCTGACGTTCATGGACGCCTACAACGTCAAGCTTGTCGACGACGACGGCAAGCTGCTCGTCGACGATCCGAAGGTCCGCGCCGGCCTGATCAATGCGCTGCGCGATTACACGAGCATACGCGCGCGAGGCTGCACACCACCCTCGTCGACCTCCTGGAAGGACCCGGACAACAACGTGTCGTTCCACAACAAGACGATCCTGCTGACGCACAACGCGACGATCTCGATCGCGGCCAAGTGGCTCGACGATTCGAAGAACGAAACCCTCACCACCGAGCAGCGCGCGCAGGCGAAGAAGAACTACGACGAGCTGATCGCGACCGCCGGCTTCCCGAACAAGCCGGATGGGTCGAAGTTTGTCTACCGTGCGGCCGTGAAGGTCGGGGTGATCTTCGAGGGGTCGAAGAACAAGAAGCGCGCTAAGGAATTCGTCACGTTTATGATGCAGGACGAGAACCTGCAGCCGTACGTCGAGGGCTCGCTCGGCCGCTGGTTCCCGGTCACCAAGTCCGGCACGCAAAGCGCGTTCTGGCAGGCCGATCCGCATCGCAAGGCGGTGTTCAACCAGTTCGGCGCGGGCACCGTCACCTTCGAGTTCACGAAGAACTACAAGTTCACGATCCTCAACAACGAGAATGTCTGGGCGAAGGCCATGAGCCGCGTGGTCAACGACAACGTCTCGGTGGAAAAGGCGACCGACGAGATGATCGCCCGTATCAAGCAGGTCGCGGGCTGACAAGGGAACGCGGAGCCGCCGGAGCCGCCTGACCTGAGGCGGCGCCGGCAGGCGCCGGTTAGCGACAGGATGGCGACACTCGCGCTTCCCGACGAGCGGCCGGTCGGCCCGACCGGTCCGGCGAGGAAGGGTCTGTCCCCGTGGCAGCGGTGGGGGCTGATCCTCCTTGCGCCGTACGCTCTCGTATTCGTGGTGTTCGTGCTGTATCCGGTCGGGTATGGGCTCTGGCTCGCGCGGCACCCGGCGAGCTACGCCAAGCTGTTCGACGACCCGGTGTTCCTGCGCTCGGTGTTCAACACCCTGGCGTTCCTCATCATCGGCATCAACGTCAAGATGATGATCGCGCTGGTCCTGTCCGGCTTCTTCGTCGAGGCACGAACGTGGATCAAGTGGCTGTCGCTGCTGTTCATCCTGCCGTGGGCCGTGCCGTCGATACCGACGATCCTCTCGATCCGGTTCATGCTGAATCCCGAGTGGGGGCTCATCAATTCGCTGATCTTCCGGTTCACCGGAGCCGACGGACCGAACTGGCTCAACGATCCGATCCTCGCGCTGGGGATCGCGATGCTTGTTCACATCTGGAAGTCATTGCCGTTCTGGACGCTGATCCTGATCGCGGGCCGGCTCGCGATTCCTGCCGAACACTACGAGGCCGCATCGGTCGACGGGGCCACGAGCTGGCAGAAATTCCGGTTCATCACGTGGCCGTCGATGCGCACGTTGTATCTGACGTGCACGATCCTGTCGATGATCTTCACGATGGGCGATTTCAACAGCGTCTACCTGCTGACCGGCGGCGGCCCTGCCGACCTCACGCACGTGCTGGCGACGCTCGGCATCCGGTACCTGCGCCTCGATGAGGTCGACATGTCGATGGCGGCGATCGTCATCGCGCTGCCGGCCGTGCTGCCGCTCGTGTACTTCATGATGAAGCGGCTGTCCAAATGAAGCTGCGCCAGGTCACGACGGAGGCCAAGCTCCTGTTGATCGGCATTCCCGTGCTGATCTGGACGATGCTGCCCATCTATCACCTGTTCCTGTTCGCGATCTCGCCGAAAGAGCAGGCGATGGGCGGATTGGTGTGGCCGGACCACCCGACCCTCCACAATTTTGAGGTCGTGTTCAAGCAGCAGCACCATTACCTCAACTTCTTCTGGTTGCAGATGTGGAACTCGCTGGTCATCGCGGTGGCGGCCGGCTTGATCACGCTCATCGTCGCGACGGGCGCGGCCTTTGCGATCAGCCGGCTCAAGGTCAGGGGCGGCCGCATGGTGATGAACCTTGCGCTGTTCACCTACTTCATCCCGGCCGCGTTTCTCGCCGTGCCAATGTACAAGACCATGGGCGTGTACGGCCTCCTCAACAACCAGTGGGCGCTGATCCTGGCGATGGTGACGATCGCCACGCCCTATTCAATCTGGGTGCTGAAACAGGCGTCCGACAAGCTGCCGTACGAGCTGGACGAAGCAGCGAAGATCGACGGCGCGTCGCCGCTGCAGCTTTTCCGTCTGGTGTACCTGCCGCTGATGACGCCGTCGCTGGTGGCGGTCGGCACCTATGCGCTGCTGCTCGCGTGGAACGAGTACCTGTACGCGTTTCTTCTGCTGTCGAGCGAAAGGGACATCACGCTCGGCGTTGCGCTCGGCAACTTCCTTGCCGCCGACGATTCGCCGTGGGAGCTGCTGATGACCACGGGCCTTCTCTACGCGCTGCCGCCGGCGGCGATCTATTACACGTTCAAGCGCTACATGGTCGGCGGGCTCACCGCCGGCGCCGTGAAGAGCTGAAATCCTGGAGCGAAGCATGGCATCGGTTTCGTTCGCCAACATCGAAAAGTCCTTCGGCAGCACGAAAGTCATCCATGGCATCGGCTTCGACATCGCCGACGGAGAATTCATGGTGCTGGTCGGCCCCTCGGGGTGCGGCAAATCGACGCTGCTGCGTATGCTCGCCGGCCTCGAGGAGATTTCCGGCGGCACGATCGCGATCGACGGCAAGGAAGTCAACGACGTGGAGTCAAAGGACCGCGACATCGCGATGGTGTTCCAGAGCTACGCGCTGTACCCGCACATGACGGTGGCGGACAACATGGCGTTCAGCCTGAAGCTCCGCAAGGCCGACCCCAAGGTCATCGCGGAGCGTGTCGCCAGCGCGTCGAAGATCCTGAACCTCGATCCCTACCTGCACCGGTTTCCGAGGGAGCTTTCCGGCGGCCAGCGGCAGCGCGTCGCGATGGGCCGCGCGATCGTCCGCGACCCCAAGGTATTCCTGTTCGACGAGCCGCTCTCCAACCTCGATGCCAAGCTGCGCGTGGCAATGCGCGCCGAGATCAAGGCGCTGCACCAGCGGCTGAAGACGACGACGGTCTATGTTACGCACGATCAGGTGGAGGCGATGACGATGGCCGACCGCATCGTCGTGATGCACGATGGCCGGATCGAGCAGATCGGTACACCGCTCGAACTCTACGACCACCCGAACAATCTGTTTGTCGCCCAGTTCATCGGCTCGCCGGCGATGAACGTCGTCGACGGCACCGTGCGGCGCGCCAGCGGCGCCGCGCACGTGGAGGCCGCGGGTGGCGTGCGCTGGCCACTCGCAAGTGGACCCGGCGCCGACGGGCAGGCGGTTGCCTACGGAATCCGCCCCGAACATCTGACCCTCGGAGCGAGCGGGGTGCCGGGCGAGATCATCGTCGTCGAGCCGACGGGGGCGGAGACGGAACTCGTGATCCAGGTCGGCGAGGCGAACGTCAACCTTCGCATCCACGGGCGACCGCTCGCAAACCCCGGCGACAAGGTGGGGCTCGCGATCGACCCGGCGAATGTCCACGTGTTCGACAGGGCGACGGGGCAGCGGCTGGCGGCTTGAATGCCCACGAGAAGCAAGGTTGTCACTGCGGCCGTCTTCGCAGTCATCAGCGCAACTGCGTCGGCGCAGAGCGCGGTTCGGGCAACCCGCGGCGAACTGCTTTACGCGACTCACTGCGTTGCCTGTCACACGACAGAGGTGCACTGGCGGCAGAAGAAGCTGGCGGTGGACTGGACCAGTCTCAACCAGCAAGTGCGCCGCTGGGCCGGCAACGCCGGGCTCAGCTGGGGCGATGACGACATCGTCGAAGTCGCGCGGTACCTCAACGCGGTCCACTATCACTTCGAGGTGCCGTCCGTAACGGGCCTCGAACGCCGTGAATTCATGCGTGGGATTGTGCGAGCGGACTAGGGGCCGTACGCGTCTTGCGGCAGCGTGAGCAGACTGAGCGCCCGACCGATTCCGACTAAGACCCTGCCGTGACGACCGCGCTACCGGCGATCAGCGGGTCAAGGTCAACCGCATCAGATCCGGGCCGGGCGCAGGAAACGCCCTGCGCTTTCGAGTATCTTGCCAATCAACGGCCAGAACAGCAGGGTGAATGCCAGAGTGGTGATCGAACCGACGAGTCCGTTTGACCAAAACACGCGCAAATCGCCGCCTGCCCCGATCATCGACAGCCGGAACGCGTCTTCGGTGCGGTTGCCGAGCACGAGTGCGAGCGTGAATGGAGCAAGGGGTACGCCGATCTTCTTGAACACGTAACCGACGACGCCGAACAGCAACATGAGCCAGACATCGAACATGGCGTTCTGGATGGCATAGGCGCCGATGGCACAGGACACAAGGATCATCGGCGCGACGGCGGCGAACGGAATGCGCAGGATCGAGGCGAAGATCGGCACGGTGGTCAGCACGATCACGAGCCCGACGACGTTTCCGAGATACATGGAGGCGATGAGGCCCCACACGAAGTCCTTGTGCTCGACGAACAGCAACGGGCCCGGATTGAGCCCCCAGACCATCAGGCCGCCAAGCAGGATCGCCGCGGTGCCTGACCCGGGAATGCCCAAGGCCAGCATCGGAAGCAACGCGGCGGTTCCGGACGCGTGCGCCGCCGTCTCGGGTGCGAACACGCCCTCGATGCGTCCCTTGCCGAAGCTCGCCGGATGCTTCGAGAAGCGTTTGGCCAGGTTGTAGCCCATGAACGACGCCGCGATCGCTCCACCGGGTGTAATGCCAAGCCAGCAACCGATCGCCGAGGAACGCAACAGCGTCAGCCAATAGCGTGGCATTTCCTTCCATACTTTCAGGACGACTGAGAGACTGATCGAGGCGGAATGACCGCGCAACGCGAGCCGCTCCTCCATGGTCAGCAATATCTCGCTGATGCCGAAGAGACCGATAACCGCGACCAGAAAGTTCACACCTCGCAACAGCGGGTCCCAGCCGAAGGTCATGCGCAACTGACCGGAAACCGTATCCATGCCGATCGCGGCCAGCAGCAGGCCGAGCGCCATGGAGATGATGGTCTTGTGCTTGTCCTCACGCCCCAGGCCGACAAACGAGCAGAACGTAAGGAGGTAGACCGCAAAGAATTCCGGCGGCCCGAATCGCAATGCAAAGCTCGCGATCCGCGGCGCAAGAAATGTGATCAGGAGCACCGCAACGAGGGACCCGATGAACGAAGATGTGAACGCTGCGGTGAGCGCTTCCGCAGCCTTGCCTTGCTGGGCCATCGGATAGCCGTCGAACGTGGTCGCCACCGACCAGGCTTCGCCGGGAATGTTGAACAGGATCGAGGTGATCGCTCCGCCGAACAGGGCGCCCCAATAGATGCACGAAAGCATCACGATCGCAGACGTCGGGTCCATCGTGAAGGTGAGTGGCAACAGAATCGCCACGCCATTCGGTCCGCCCAACCCCGGCAGCACGCCGACGAATATGCCGAGCAGAAGGCCGACCAGCATCAGCGCCAGCGTCTTCCAGGTCAGCAGGACGGCGAAGCCATGAAGCAGGAGTGTCAATGCTTCCATGCGCTGGATCCTAGAAGCCGAACGCTCCTTCGATCGGGCCCTTCGGCATCATGACGTCGAACGCGACTTCGAACGTGAGGAACATGACCAACGCAAACAGGACGCTCGTGAGCAATGACTTCCATACCCCGATCCGCCCGATGATCGACATGAACCCTGCGACCAGAAGGAAGCTCGCGACATAGAGGCCGAACCATTGCATCAGCAGGCAGAAGAGAAACGTCGGAACAAAGACCTGCACGACGCGCCGAAGCTGGTCGCGATTGACGAAAGTCCTGGCAGCCTCCGTTCGCCTCAGGAATGAGATACCAAGGCCATACAGCGAGGCGCCGGCGAGGATGACGCACAGATAGAACGGAAGGTATCCGCTCTGCGGGCCGTCCTTCGCCCAGCCCATGCCGCTGCGCCAATTGTCGAAGCCCAGGAGAAACGCCAGCGCGAGGAGCAACAGGTACGCGACCACCTCGACGGTGCGAGTGGTGGTCACCGCCGGAGGGTTGTCCGCGGGCGCGGTCGGATCACCGACGACGATCTCTGCTTCGGTTGACGGCATTGTGCCTTTCACAGGCTGTGGCGTCGCCGGGCCCCCTCTCCCGACGCAGAGTGAGGAGAGTCCGGCTGCGGCAATGCCGGTTCCTGCGCGCTATGGAGCGACGAAGCCGGCTTCGACCATCAGGCCCTTGTTCAGCGTGTCGTCCTCCTCGAGGAAGGTCAGCATGTCCTTGCCCGTAAGGAAGACAGGCTTGAGCGCCTGCTTTTCCATGTAGTCCTTGTACTCCGGCGTCTGCGTAAGCTTCTTGAACAGGTCGACGTAGAAGGCAACCTGATCGGGAGTGGCCTTGCCCGGAAGGAACATGGCACGCAGCATGAGGTACTGCATGTCGAGCCCTTCTTCCTTGCACGTGGGAATGTCGTTCCACGACATCGTGTCGGTGACCTTCGTCTTGTAGGCGATCCGTTCCTTGTCGAATACGCAGAGCGCACGGACCTGTCCGGCGCGCCACACTTCGAGATTCTCCGAAGGGTTGTTGACGTTGGCCGCGGTGTGATTGCCAACGAGCTGGGTTGCCGCCTCGCCACCCGACTTGTAGGGCAAGTAGGCGAATTTCGCCCCGGTCTTCTTTTCCATGAACACAGTGAGAACGTGGTCCTCGCGCTTCGAGCCGGTGCCACCCATCTTGAAAGGCGGGTCGGCAGCTTTGGCCGCTGCCATGAACTCCTTCACCGATTTGTACGGTAGCGTCGTGTTGTCCCACAACACGAATTCGTCCATCGCAATGACCGAGACCGGGGTCAGGTCGCGCCAGTTGAACGGAATCTTGGCGGCGAGCGGCAGCATGTAGATGAGCGAATAGGCGATGAGGACCTTGTTGGGGTCCCCTTCACTCGATTTCATGTACATCAGCGCCTCCGCGCCGGACGCACCGCCTTTGAGCGAGACGACCATCGGCTGCTTCATCAGGTTGTTCTTCTGGATGGCCGCCTGCATCATTCGCGCCATCTGGTCGGAGGCTCCACCGGCACCGGCGGCGACCACGATCTCGACGGGCTTGGTGGGCTCCCACGCGATGGCGGGTGCGCTCGCCAGCATGATCGCCAATGCGGCCGCCCTCTTGCAGAAATTGTTCATTTTATGATCCTCCTCATGGCGTGCGGGTCGGCGCTTCAAGGTCCTGACTCGCGTGGTCCCGGGCATTCCTGCCTTGGTCATCAACACCTGTTGCGTTCGGAATGTTCCCCTCTTCCAATCAGGCGATCATGCGGCGCGTCGTTGCGCCGCCGTCGTCTGGTTGCCGTTTTCCTGCAGATAAGACAGCGCCGCCCCCACGCCATTCTTCCTGTGCGGAACTTCGCACGCGGCAAGTCCCATCTCGATCCCGCAAAGCGTTCCGCAGAGCATGAGGTCATTGAAGAACCCCAGATGCCCGATGCGGAATACGCCACCGGCGAGGCGGCCCAGCCCGGTACCGAGCGATAGGTCGTAACGCGCGAGGACTTCGCTCCGGAAGGCATCGGCGTCATGACCTTCGGGCATCATCACCGCCGTCAACGTGCCGCTGTACTCGGCCGGGTTGCGGCACAACACCTCGAGACCCCAGGCCCGGACTGCGCGTCGCGTCGCCTCCGCGTGACGCTGGTGACGCGCAAACACCGCCGGCAGGCCTTCTTCGCGCAGCATCGCGATCGCCTCGTGCAAGCCGTAGAGGAGGTTGGTCGCCGGCGTGGACGGGAAATAGCCTTGACGGTTCATCGCGATGGTCTCGTCCCACCGCCAATACGCGCGCGGCAGCCGCGCTTCCTTGCTGGCGGCGAGCGCCTTTTCGCTGACCGCGTTGAACGAAAGACCCGGCGGCAACATCAGCCCTTTTTGCGATCCTGCGACGGTCACGTCCACGCCCCACTCATCGTGGCGATAGTCGATCGAGCCCAGCGACGAAATCGTATCGACCATGAACAGCGCCGGATGGCTGCTGCGATCGATCGCCTGCCGTACCGCCGCGATCCGGCTGGTGACGCCGGTCGACGTTTCGTTGTGGACGGCCAGCACCGCCTTGTAGCTGTGCGCGCGGTCTTCGGCGAGCTTGGCCTCGACCACCGCCGGGTCGACGCCGCTGCGCCAATCGCCCGGTACGAATTCGACCGCGAGGCCGAGCTTCTCGGCCATGCGCCGCCACAGCGTTGCAAAATGTCCCGTCTCGAACATCAACACGCGGTCGCCCGGCGACAGCGTGTTGACCAGGGCCGCCTCCCAGGCGCCGGTCCCGGATGCGGGGTAGATGATGACGGGGCTCGCGGTCTGAAAGATGTCCTTCAGGCCATCAAGGATCTCGAGGGTCAGTCGGCCGAACTCCGGGCCGCGGTGGTCGATCGTCGGTTGGTCGATCGCGCGCAGCACGCGGTCGGGCACGTTCGTCGGTCCGGGAATCTGCAGGAAATGGCGGCCGGACGGATGCGAATCGAGCTGGAACATGAGTTGCCCCCTTCGATGAGCGGCGACTGCATCGGCCCCCGTTCTTCGTATGCGAGGCTCATTTTATAGGCATTCCGTCATCGGTGCCGAGCCCGTGTGTCTGCGAAAATTGTTGCATTTGGGATTTTCGTACAGAATCCCTTGAATTCAACGAAGAATCCGAGCGTCCCGCAAACGACGCCGCTATGCAACCGCAGCGATTCCATCCGCCTCGAGCCGACAGCGAGCTTGCACGGCGGCTTCGCGACGCCGTTGCAGGCGACGTGCTCTTCGATCGCGCGTCACGTGGCCGGTACTCGACGGATGCGTCGATCTACCAGGTCGAACCCATCGGCGTGCTGGTGCCGAAGACCGTCGACGATGTGCGTACGGCGATCGCCCTCTGCCGCGAGCAGAAGATCCCCGTGCTGCCGCGCGGAGCCGGGAGTTCGCAGTGCGGCCAGACCGTCGGCGCCGCACTGGTCATCGACCACAGCAAGCATCTGTCCCGTATTGGTGCCTTCGACCGCGCAGCGATGACCGTCGACGTCGAGCCCGGGGCTGTCCTGGACCAGCTCAACGCGTTTCTCAAGCCGCACGGACTCTGGTTTCCGGTCGACGTCAGCACGTCGGCGCAGGCGACGCTGGGCGGCATGGCCGGCAACAACTCCTGCGGTTCCCGCTCGATCGCCTACGGCAACATGGTGCACAACGTGGTCGCGATCGACGCGATCCTGTCGGACGGCACCGAGGCGCGGTTCGGTCCCGCCCAGGAGATGGGCGCAGTGCCGCCACGAATCGGGGAACTCTTGCGCGACGTCGATGCGATCGGCGAACGCGAGCATGACGAGATCGAACGCAGGGTGCCGAGGGTGATGCGCCGCGTCGGCGGCTACAACGTCGACGTCTTCCAT
Source organism: uncultured beta proteobacterium (assembly GCA_963844005.1). Lineage (GTDB taxonomy): Bacteria > Pseudomonadota > Gammaproteobacteria > Burkholderiales > Casimicrobiaceae > CAIWHR01. Next base: position 179,159 of record CAWJMQ010000023.1, read on the forward strand.
CCGCAGAGCGAGCGGCCATACACCACCGATCGCGCCATCAACTACGCGCATTTGCTGGTCGGCAGCGAAGGGACGCTCGCGTGGATGCGCGAACTCACGTTGAAGCTCGCGCCACTGCCTGCGCACCGCGTGCTGGGCGTCGTCAACTTTCCGACGCTGCACAAGGCGATGGAGTCCGCGCGCCACCTGGTAGGGCTGAGGCCCTCGGCCGTCGAGCTCGTCGATCGGACGATGATCGGGCTCGCACGCGGCAATCCGGCGTTTCGTCCCGTCATCGATCGTGCGCTGATCGGCGAGCCCGACGCGATCCTGCTCGTGGAATTCATCGGCGAGACACGTGACGATCCCGTAGGCCGCCTCGCCGATCTCGTCGCGTTGATGGGCGACCTGGGCCTGCCGGGAAGCGTGGTCGAGATGACCGACGCTGGCACGCAAAAGGCATTGTGGGAGGTGCGCAAGGCCGGGCTCAACATCATGATGAGCCTGAGGGGCGACGGCAAGCCGGTATCGTTCATCGAAGATTGCGCGGTGCCGCTCGAGCATCTGGCCGAATACGTCGACCGGCTGACCCGGGTATTCGAAAGGCATGGCACTCGCGGCACCTGGTACGCGCACGCGTCGGTCGGCACGCTGCACGTGCGGCCAATCCTCGACATGCGCCGCGACGGTGGAACCAAGATGCGCGCTATCGCGGAGGAAGCGAGCGCGCTGGTGCGCGAATACAAGGGCGCGTTCTCGGGTGAGCACGGCGATGGCCTCGTGCGCAGCGAATGGGTAGGGTGGCAATTCGGCCCGCGCCTGACGCGCGCGTTCGAGGAGATCAAGGACCGTTTCGATCCCGCGGGGCTGATGAACCCCGGCAAGATCGTCCACTCGACGCGAATGGACGATGCGTCGCTGTTCCGCTTTCCTCCGGGGCATCGGACGCAGGCGCTGGCGACGGCCCTCGACTGGTCGGCCTGGGACGTGCAGAGCGACCCCGTGGCCGGCACGTTGACGCGGCCCGGTACCGGCGGCGATCCCGCCGGCGGCTTCGCCAAGGCCGTCGAGATGTGCAACAACAACGGCCACTGCCGCAAGTTCGACGCGGGAACGATGTGCCCGAGCTACCGCGTGACGCGCGACGAGGAGCATCTGACCCGCGGCCGCGCGAATACGCTGCGCCTCGCGCTGTCCGGACAGCTGGGCGCCGACGCGCTCACTTCCGAGCCCGTGCGCGCGGCGCTGGATCTCTGCGTGAGCTGCAAGGGCTGCCGCCGCGAATGCCCGACCGGCGTCGACATGGCGAAGATGAAGATCGAGGTCCTGTATCACCGGCAGCGCGCGCATGGACTCTCATCCAGGGATCGTCTCGTCGCGAATCTGCCGCGATGGGCCCCGTGGGCGGCGCGGATGCCATGGGTCGCCAATCTGCGCAACACGCTACCCGGCGCGGCGGGGCTGGGCGAATCGTGGATGGGCTTCGCGGCGCAGCGCACGCTGCCGCAATGGCGGAGTGATACGTATCTGCGCGGCACGCCGGCACGCGACGATGCAGTTGCGAATGCAGACGTCGTGTTTTTCGCCGATACGTTCACCAACTACTTCGAGCCGGAGAATGCGCATGCAGCCGTCAAGGTGTTGCGCGCGGCCGGCTATCGCGTGCGCATCGCGCGTGCCGTGGAAACGGATGCGACTCCGTCACGGCCGCTCTGCTGCGGTCGGACCTACCTCGCGGCCGGCCTCGTCGACGAGGCGCGGAGCGAGGCGCGCCGCGTCGTCGCCGCGCTGGCGCCACATGCCGAGCGCGGCGGCGCGATCGTCGGCCTCGAGCCGTCGTGCCTGTTGTCGCTGCGCGACGAGTTCCTGGTGATGGGGTTGGGTGAAGCTGCGCACCGTCTATCGGAAAACGCCTTCCTCATCGAAGAGTTCCTGGCACGCGAGCACCGCGCCGGACGTCTCGATCTGCCGCTCGCCCCGCTCCCGCAAAAGCGCGCGCTGCTTCACGCGCACTGCCATCAGAAGGCGTTCGACGCCGTCGCGCCCATTCAACAGGTGCTGGCGCTGATCCCGAATCTCGCCGTCGATCTCGTCGAATCGAGCTGCTGCGGGATGGCGGGGAGTTTCGGCTACGACGCGGCGCACTACGACGTGTCGGTCAGGATGGCCGAACTCGCGCTGATGCCGGCGGTGCGGGCGGCGGCGGCGGACACGCTCATCATCGCCGACGGCACGAGCTGCCGGCACCAGATCGAGGACCTCTCGCGCGGCACGGGGAGGCGCGAGGCCGTCCACGCGATTCGCGTGCTGGAGCGCGCTTTGGCCGCCACGCAATAACCGCCCGGGCGCGCAACGCCTGCGCGCCCGAGTTGCGCGGCCCCTCAGCCACCGAGTTTCCGGACCAGCCTCACGCCGGAATCGTCTTTGTCCAGAGCTCCATGCGCTCCATGATTCCCGCGCCCGTAACCCCGCGGACGTGACCTGAACCCTCCAGATGCAATGCGGCGCGGGTCATGTGCGTCACCCACTCGGGGCTCGACAGCAGTGCATCGAGCTTTGCGTTGTCGGCGCGGATCAGGAAAAATCCGTTTAAGTCGCCGCCGTGAGCATCGAGGAAAACCGCTTCGGAGGACTGGATCGCACCCTTTTGCTGCAGGCCCGCGAGGTACTGAACGAATTGCTGGAAGTGTTCGGCGCTGATGCGTTCGCGACCGGGGATCGAACGGTTCCACGCAAAGAAGACGAGGTTGGTGCCCATAACAGTTCCTCCTTTTTGGTTGAACGACGGGACAACGACAACATCGGTCAGTGCTTTCGGCGGCTCCTTACGCTCCACTCATCGCGGATTGTGCTGCGCGAATACGCGCCAGACAATAGCCGGACAAATCGGTGAATCCGAGCGCGAACACGTAAAGGCGGTAGGCCAGCGCCATGCTGAATCGCGACACTTGCGTCGCGAGGATGAGAAACACGCGGCCTGCCATCCGGAACAGCGGGAATAGCAGCCGCGCGGTCCAGAGCCTGTTCGCGAACAGATACACCTTGTGCCGAACCCGCGCACGGATGTCTTGGCCATTGGAGAGCAGGGTGTTGTAATAGCTGAACTTCGCCGCACCGGCGGTCATGACAAGTTGCCGCCACAGGGCGACAGACATGTCGTTGTAGTGCGTCGCCAAGGGTTCGTGGAACCTGCCGATCGCGATGCCTTCGTCGAGCGCGCGATGGAACAGCGCCGTCTCGCTGAAGCGAAGGTGGCGCGCATCGAATCCGCCCAGACGCTCGAACAGACTCCGCGTGATGACATTGGTCGCGCCCAGCGAGAAGACGCCATTGGTGTCCGCCCGCCGTTCGTGACGCAGGTTGTGCAAGGAAATGAGGCTGCCCAGCGGGGACTCGCCGCGGTTGATCCTCGGCGCCCAGGCAATCTCCGTCCCGGGGTGCAGTTGAAAATGCGCGGCGATGGTCGCGCAGCAATTGTTCGCGAGCACCGTGTGCCCCTCCATGAAGAAGAGCACGTCTCCCGTGGACCGTTCGTACCCCGCCCGGAAAAGCTGTATCTCGTTTGCGACATCGTCCGTGTCGAAATCGGTGCGGACGACGGTATCGCACCGGGCCAGCAGAGCAGTGACTGCCGGATCGTCCATTCCGCCGTCGATCCCTCTTCCCGCAACTGCGACAACCTCGTATTGGTCCCGGGGATACGCCTGCCCGACCGCGGACTCCAGCGATTTCCACCCGGCGTTGCGGCGATCGAACAGCGGCAGAATCATCGATAGCTTCACGTTCGGCTACCTAGACAACACTTGTACTGGGAGATAGTTGGTCTCCACATTGTGCGCGTGGAGGTACTCGCCTGGTGCAATCGCCAAGATCGCGATGCCGATCGGGCAGCCGTACTTGACGACGACCTCGCCTTTCGCGATGGCCCGGGCGGCGAACTTGTGGCCGACGGCGATATTGCGCGCGATGGTGATCGCGGCACCGTCGAGCGTGACCGTTTCGCCGGCTTTGAGCGGCCGCAGCGCGACACCGACGTTGTCCGGCGGCGACATCCGCATCGCCGCACGCGTGGCGCGCGGGTCAGAACTTCCCATACCTGTTGTACGCCTCGACGGGATCCATGCCGCCGATGAGCGCGCGGCGCATGTCGGTCTCCGTCGCGACGACTTCCTCGGTCCTGGTGACGACCTCTTCGGCGAGCGCGCGCGGGATGATCACGACGCCGTCGCGGTCGCCCAGCAGATAGTCGCCGGTCACGATGGTGACAGTGCCGATCGTGACAGGCTCGCCGTACCGGTCCGGAATCCACCGCTCGACGATGTCGGAGGGTGTGAGAAACGAGCAGAACACGGGGAAGCCCTGTGCCAGGACCAGGTCGGTGTCGCGCGAACCGCCGTCGACGACGTAGCCCGGTACGTCGCGCGCCTTCAGCGTCTGTGCGGACAGTTCGCCCATCAGCGCCACCTCGTGATTGTTGGGCTGGCACACGATCACGTGGCCGGGCGGCGCCTTCGCGAGCAGCGTGCACCAGCCGAGCAGCGTCTCGTGCCGCGTCTTCGTGCGGTCGATGTGGCCCGAGACCGTCCATACCGGGCCGGCGAGCCTCGTCCCGGGCGAGATGGCCTTGATCTCCGGCGGGAGAACGATGTTCTCGTGTCCCATCATCCGCAGCACGTCGTGCACGGCGCCGGTGTAGCATCGTGCGAGCCGTTCGGTCAGCGATCCCACGGATGCTCTCCGATCAACGGAACAGGTCGAGCTGGCCCGCTGCGTTTGCGCCGGGAGGGCGAAAGCCGGACGTGTCGAGCGGCGCGTCGCGATCCGTGTTGAGGTCGAGCCGCTTGCACGCGAGCGCGAAACGCCTTCGGACGAGATCCGCGAACTCGCCCTGGCCGCCCATGCGAACGCCGAACCGCGGCTCGTTGTCGCGCCCGCCGCGGATCTGCCGCACGATGCTCATCACGTGTGTCGCGCGCAGCGGGTAATGCAACGCAAGCCAATCGCGGAAGATCGGGGCGACCTCGAGCGGCAGCCGCAACATCGTCCACGCGGCGTGACGCGCGCCGCAGGCGGCCGCCGCCTCGAGGATCGACTCGAGCTCGTGGTCGGTGAGTTGTGGAATCACCGGCGCGACGTTGACGCCCACCGGCACGCCCGCGTCGCTCAACGCCTTGACGATCTGCAGTCGGCGGTGCGGCGCGGCGGCCCGCGGGTCGAGCTTGCGGGCGAGCTCCCGATCGAGCATCGCGATCGAGATGAACACGCGCACGAGCCCCCTTTCCGCCATCGGCGCAAGAAGGTCGAGGTCGCGTTCGATGAGGGCGCCCTTGGTGGTGATCGTCAGCGGATGACCGCATTCGGCGAGCACCTCGATCACGGACCTCGTGATCTTCCATTCGCGCTCGATCGGCTGATAGGGATCGGTGTTGGCGCCCAGCGCGATGGGTTCGCAGCGGTACCCGGGTTTCGCGAGCTCGGCGCGCAACAGCGCGGCGGCATTGGGCTTCGCGAAGAGCTTGGTTTCGAAATCGAGCCCCGGCGAGAGATCGAGATACGCATGCGTCGGCCGCGCGTAGCAATAGACGCAGCCGTGCTCGCAGCCCTGGTACGGGTTGATCGACTGGGTGAACGGGATGTCCGGCGACTGGTTGCGGCTGATGATTGTGCGAGCCGGTTGGATTCGCACGACGGTCTTGAGCGGCGGGAGGGTGTCGACCCCGTCGCCTTGATCGGGCGCGACCCAGCCGTCGTCGACCGCCTCGCGCTGCTCGCGACGGAAGCGATTGGCCGGGTTGAAGGTCGCACCCCGACCCTTCACCGGTGTGGCGGGAGCAGCCACGGACACCTTTCCGGGCTCAGGATGCGAGCACGGCGTCCAGCGTGACGACGATCGACGGGGAGAGCGCTCGCGAGATCACGCAATTGACTTTGGCATTGGACGCGATCTCGGCGAACTGCGCGTTGGCAAGTCCAGGCACCTGCGCGCGGGTCACCAGGTGGACGGCCGTCACGGTGGGTTTGCCGTCGACCGTGTCCATCGTGAGCTGCGCCTCGGTCTCGATCGCCGTCGCGGTGAAGCCCGAATTGTTCAACGTGAACGAGAGCGCCATCGTGAAGCAGCCCGCGTGCGCGGCGGCGACAAGTTCCTCCGGATTCGTCCCCTTGCCGTCGCCGAAGCGGGCCTTGAACGAGTACGGCGTGTCGCGGAGCGTGCCGCTCTGGACCGAAAGCGTACCGCTGCCCTCTTGCGTGGAGCCCTGCCAGCGGGCGGATGCCTTGCGTTGCATGGTCGTATCCTCGTTTTGTTGCGGGACCGCCATTTTAGTCCAGAGCGGACGAGTCTGGCAGCCATCAACGTGGGCCCACCGGTGCATGCGCTACCATACCGCGTCGTGCCCGCCCGTACGCGACCCCCACCACGCCCGCGATGACCAGACCGAAGACCACGCACTTCGATACGCTGTCGGTGCACGCCGGGGCGAAGCCCGATCCCGCCACCGGCGCGCGGGCGACACCGATCTACCAGTCGGCTTCGTTCGTCTTCCCGGACAGCGACCATGCGGCCGCGCTCTTCAACATGGAGCGTGCCGGGCACGTCTACTCGCGCATCTCCAATCCGACATGCGCGGTATTGGAGGAGCGCATTGCCGCGCTCGAGGGCGGCGTCGGCGCCATCGCGGCTGCAAGCGGACAGGCGGCGATGCATCTCGCGATCGCCACGCTGCTCTCCGCCGGTTCCCACATCGTCGCGTCGCGTGCACTCTATGGCGGCTCGCACAATCTGCTCGACTACACGCTGCCGCGTTTCGGCATCGAAACGACGTTCGTCGATCCACGTAACGTCGACGGCTGGCGCGAGGCGATCCGCCCCAATACGAGGCTTTTCTTCGGCGAAACGCTCGGCAATCCCGGGCTCGATGTCCTCGACATCCCGCGCGTCGCCGATGTGGCGCACGATTCCGGCCTGCCGCTCCTCGTGGATTCGACGTTCACGACGCCTTACCTGATGCAGCCGTTCGCGCATGGGGCCGACCTCGTGTTCCATTCGGCGACGAAGTTCCTGTCGGGCCACGGTGTCGTGATCGGCGGATTGCTCGTCGATTCCGGACAATTCGATTGGGACGCGCCCGTGGCGCGCGGCAAGTTTCCGACGCTTACCGAGCCGTACTCCGGGTTCCACGACATGGTGTTTGCCGAGGAGTCCACGACAGCGGCGTTCCTGTTCCGGGCGCGGCGCGAGGGTATCCGCGACTTCGGCGCGTGCATGTCGCCGTTCACGGCATTTCAGATCCTGCAGGGAATCGAAACGCTGCCGCTGCGGATGGCGCGCCACGTCGAGAACACGCGCAAGGTCGTCGCGTTCCTCGTCCCCCATCCGCTCGTGGAATCGGTCGGCTACCCGGAGTTGCCGGAGCACCCGGACCACGAACTCGCAAGGCAGCTGCTGCCGAAGGGCTGCGGCGCGGTGTTCAGCTTCAACCTCAGGGGGACGCGTGCCCAGGGCCGGAAATTCATCGAGACCCTGGCGATCTTTTCACACCTCGCGAACGTCGGCGACGCGAAATCTCTGGTCATCCATCCGGCGAGCACGACGCACTTTCGCATGTCGGCGGACGACCTTGTGAAGAGTGGGATCGCGGAGGGAACGATCCGGCTGTCGGTGGGCCTCGAGAATCCCGACGACCTCATCGAGGACCTGAGCCGCGCGCTGCACGCGGCGGGAAAGATCTGATGCGCTGTGCCATCGCCGGCAACGACGTCTATGCGTACACGGGCGCGCGCCCGTTCGCCGCCGCGCTGCCCACCGTCGTTTTCATTCATGGAGCTGCGCACGACCACAGCGTCTGGACACTGCAGTCGCGCTACTTCGCGCACCATGGCTGGAACGTTCTGGCAGTCGATCTGCCGGGTCACGGACGCTCTGCCGGCGACGCGTTGCCATCCATCGCTGCGATCGCAGACTTCATACCGGACCTGCTCGATGCCGTCGGCGTCGCCGCCGCCGCGCTTGTCGGCCATTCGATGGGATCGCTCGCAGCGCTCGAATGCGCGGCGCGCCACGATCGTATTGTCACCAAGCTCGCGCTGCTGGGCCCCGCCGCGCCGATGACGGTGTCCGACGACCTGCTCGACGCGGCGGGGCGGAACGACCACGTCGCCTATGAACTCATCAACGGGTGGTCCTACAGCGCCCGCAAGCAGCTCGGAGGCAATGCGGTCCCCGGCGTCTGGCTGACGGGCAATGCGATGCGGCTCCTCGAGCGCAACAAGCCCGGCGTGCTCCATGCCGACCTCCTGGCCTGCCATGTGTACGCGACGGGGCTCGACGCGGCAAGAAAGGTTCGATGTCCCACGCTCGCGGTTGTCGGCGCGCGCGACATCATGGCTCCGCCGAAGAACGCAACGGACCTCATCGCGGCTCTTTCCAATGCCCGCGTCGTCCAACTGCCCGATTGCGGGCACGCGCTGATGGCCGAAGAGCCGGATGCCGTGCTCGATGCGCTGCGCGCTTTCCTTTAACGCGAACATCTCTACGATGACACCCGAGCCATTGCCCCAAGCATCAGCGGTTCCCGCCGTACGCAAGGTCGCCGCCGTGGCGCCGTTCGGCTGGCTCGCGCGCGGCTTCGCGGACTACCGCGCGCACCGGCTGCCGAGCCTGTTCTACGGCATTTGTTTCGCCGTCATGGGCTGGTGCATCGCATACACGTTCCAGCATGCGTACGAATATGTTTCGGCGCTCGTGACCGGTTTCTTCCTGGTCGGACCGTTTCTCGCCATCGGCCTCTACGATCTTTCTCGCCGCCGCGAGCGGGGCCTGCCCACGCGGCTCGCCCCCACGCTCAATGCGTGGTCGGCGAATGTCGGGGCGATCGGGGTATTCACGCTGGTGCTTGTCGTCATCCTGCTCGTATGGGCGCGCGCGTCGCTCATCGTGTTCGCGCTGTTCTACAGCGGGGAAATGCCGACGGCCACCACTTTCGTACGGCAGATGCTCTCGCCCGACAACCTCGAGTTTCTGCTCGCCTACATATGGGTCGGCGGGTTCTTCGCCATCCTGGTGTTCGCGCTGAGTGTCGTTTCGGTGCCGATGATGCTCGACCGGAACACGGATGGCGTGGTCGCCGCGCTGACGAGCCTCAAGGCGTTCGGCGCGAACGTCCCCGCGATGGTCGTGTGGGGAGCAATGATCGTCGTGCTCACCGCGATCGGCTTCGCGCTCCTCTTCGTCGGACTTGTCGTCGCCGTCCCGGTGATCGGACATGCGACTTGGCATGCGTACCGCGCACTCGTGGAGTGACCGCACCGGGAATGGTCCTCCGCCGGACCGAGCGGTCGGCGGTCATTCCCGCTTCCACTTGATCGAACAGCCGACCGATGCGTTCTGGACCGCTGGCGCGGCTCCGCTGCGCGCGACCCCGACCATTGCATCGAAGAGTTCGCGGGAGGCCGTCGGGTCGTCCGAGCGCCCCGAGGCATCGAGACGGCCGCGGTAGGCGAGTCGCAGATCGCGATCGAAGCCGAAGAAATCAGGTGTGCAGACGGCGCCGTAGGCGCGCGCGACGTCCTGCGTCTCATCGATCACGTACGGAAACGTGAACGCGTGCTGCGCGGCGAATTGCTTCATGTTGTCGAACGAATCGGCAGGGTACGCGGCGACGTCGTTGCTCATGATGGCGATCGCGCCGACGCCGCGTTGGCGCAGGTCCGTCATGTCGCGGACGATCTTCGCGACCACCGCCTTGACGTAAGGGCAGTGGTTGCAGATGAACATCACCACCGTCCCGTTGGCGCCGCGAACGGATTCGAGCGTGTACCGGCGCCCGTCGGTGCCACAGAGATCGAAGGTTGCGGCCGGCCAACCGGGTTGGCCGGCGAGAACTGACTGTTCAGTCATGGCACCTCCGTGCGTGGTGAATGAATGGGTTTTCGGTAGGCAACACGATATCTTACTTGCGGAGGGATGGAACGCTCTATTGTCGCGGGCCTGCGGCGAAAGTCTTCGGGCTTAACGGGCCGCAACCAGCCCTCCCGCTCCGTGGCTCGTGGCCCGTTGCGACGCGAGGCTTGCGTCTCGGTACACTAGAACATTCCCGGGCCGCGCCGCGATGCACGTCATCCGCCATTCCGACCTCGACGCGTTTCTTGCGGCGGCCGCGCCGATGTCCTGCCGCGGTGAAGCATCCGCCAGCTTTTTCTCGGGATCGGCGCATGCGATGAAGCGTGCCCCGCCGCCCGCAGCCGAGCACGTTTATCTCGCGACCTGGGATGACGGCGAGTCGTTCGGCGTCGCGGTGCAACGCGATGACGGTCCGGTAATCATCGGCGAGAGCGACGCCGCGGCGGCCGTCGCCTTCGCGGTCGATCTCGCGCGAGACTGGCCGGAGCTTCAAGGCGTGGTGGGTGCTCCGGCAGGATGCGACGCGTTTGCGCGCAGGTGGCGCGAGCTGACCGGCCGCGCCCACGTGCTGCGCGTTCGCCTGCGCCAGCATGCGCTGACAGAGGTAAACCACGTGCCGGCACCGCCCGGTGCGCCGCGGGTTGCCACCAAGGCCGACACCGAATGGCTGATCGAGCGTCAGATCGCGTTCATCGCGGAGGTCGGCATGCCCGACTCGCCGGCGCGCACGCGCGAGTTCCTGCCGAAGCGCGTCGCGCGCGGCGATTTCCGGATCTGGGACGACGGCGGGCGCGTCGCCTTCGCGGGGTTCAACGACGCGGCTCCCGAGTTTGCACGCGTCGCGCCCGTCTACACGCTGCCCGATTGCCGTGGACGCGGGTATGCAACCGCGCTTGTGGCCGAACTGTCGCGCGAACTTCTCGCGCGCGGCAAGCGCAAGCTCTTCCTGACGACCGACGCTGCAAACCCGATATCGAACGCGATCTACGCGCGGATCGGGTATCGTGCGGAGAACGACGACTGCGGCCTCGATTTCGTTGCACTGCCGCCGTAGCCCGATGATGCCACCGCGGTTCTTGAGCCCCCTCCCGCTTGCGCCGGAACTTGCCGGACAGGTGATCGAATTGCACGAATCAGCGGCGCATCATGCGGTTCGCGTCCTTCGACTGGCCGTCGGCGACGCGCTGACGCTCTTCGACGGCACGGGCGGCGAGTACGCGGCGACGCTCGTCCGCATCGACAGGCGCGGGGCTTCGGTGCGAATCGAGCGATTTCTGGCGGTGGAACGCGAGTCGCCACTCGCCGTCACGCTTGCGCAGGGCATCGTGGCGAACGACGCGATGGACTACGCGGTCCGCAAGGCGACGGAGCTCGGCGTGACGTCGATACAGCCGCTCGTCACCGCGCGGAGCGCCCCGTTTCCACCGGGCGAACGAGGCGACAAACGCATCGCCCACTGGCGGCAGGTGGTGATCGCGGCATGCGAGCAGTGCGGCCGCAATCGGGTTCCGGAAGTCTTTCCATCGCGAACGTTCACCGAATGGCTCGCCGCGTGGAGCGGCAGCGTAATCGCGCTCGTGCCGGATGCGGATCGATCCGCGGTGGCGCTTGTCCAGCCACCAGGACCGCTGGCGCTTCTGATCGGTCCGGAGGGCGGGCTCGACGCGCGCGAAGTGGCGGCAGCGCGGGCGAAAAAATTTAATTTGGTGCGCCTGGGGCCGCGCGTGTTGCGGGCCGAGACCGCCGCGGTCGCCGGACTTTCGGTGCTGCAAGCGTTGTGGGGGGATTGGCGTTGATGCGAGTGGGACTGGTGACCGCGGCGCTTGTTGGCGCCTGTGCGACGCCGGCGCCCGTTTCGGACGAATCGGGTACGCGGCAATATGCGTACGTTGTCATGGGTGAGGAGGGCCGTGCAGTCGCCCGGATCATCACATCGGCGGCGAAGTGTCCGGCGATCGAAATCGATGGAACCAGCCGGCCGATGGATGTGCGTGCCCGGCCCGCAACCGAACCGCTGCGACCGACGCGCAACGCTCCATCCGAGTCGAAGCCGTCCGCGTTCCCGGTACTCGTCTGCGAGAAGGCGGTTCCAGCAGGTGCCCGAAGCGCGGCAGTCGAGGGTCGCAGGCTGCCGCTGCCGAAGGCGAACCCGGACCGGATCGTCGTTATCGGCGATACCGGCTGCCGTATCAAGTCGTCCGACCCGATCTTCCAGGGGTGCAACGATGCCGCGCTGTGGCCGTTTGCCGCAGTCGCGGATGCGGCGGCGCGCGCCGCACCGGACCTCGTCATTCACGTCGGCGACTATCACTATCGCGAGAACCCATGCCCGGCCGGCAACGTCGGATGCGCAGGCAGCCCGTGGGGCTACGGCTGGGACGCGTGGGAGGCCGATCTCTTCGCTCCGGCGAAGGCGCTATTCGCCGCGGCGCCGTGGATCGTCGTCCGCGGCAACCACGAGTCGTGCAACCGCGCGGGCCAGGGCTGGTGGCGCCTGCTCGATCCTCGCCCGCTCGCGCCGAGGCAGGACTGCAACGATGCCGCGAACGATTCGATCGGCGACTACAGCGAGCCCTACACGGTGCCGCTCGGGTCTGGCGCGGAGGCAGACACTCAATTCATCGTGTTCGATTCGTCGCTGGTGGGTGTTCAACCGCTCCCCGCGAGCGACCCGATGCACGTCAAGTATCGGGCGCAGCTCGCGCGCGCGTTTGCGCTCGGCGCGAGGCGGCCCAACACGTTCTTCATGAACCACCACCCGATCCTCGCTTTTGCGCCGAACCCCGCAACGCCCGACGTCCCGTATCCGGGCAACGGCGCGTTGCAATCGGTGCTGAGCGCCATGCATCCCACGGTGCTGTTCCCGCCCAACGTGCAGGCCGTACTTGCCGGCCACGTGCACCTGTTCGAGGTCGTCAGCTTTTCGACGCCGCAGCCGGCGCAGTTCGTCACCGGCAACGCCGGCGATTGGATCGACGAACCCTTGCCGTTGCCTTTGCCTTCCGGGTCGTCACCCGCCCCCGGCGCAGTGATGGTGAACCTGGTGGCGGCCAATCGATTCGGTTTCATGTCGATGAAGCGCGACGGCGTTCGCTGGCGGATGGTCGCGCACGATGCAAGCGGGGTACCGATGATCTCGTGCGCGCTGCTCGAGCGGCGGGCGACCTGCGACCCCTCGATTCCTGTGAGGTGAGCGAAGGATAGGTGACGCTAGAGCGTCATGCGCGCTCGATGATGTGTCTCAATTGAGCCTTGATCTGGGAGGCGGTGTCAGGCATTTCGGCGCTTCACGGTCTCAGTTCGGCCACGAGCCGTCATGCGGCCAGTTGCCCGGCAGCGGACGCTGGATAACCTTAGCGTCGATCGTGGAACCAGGTAAGGCAGGTCGAGTCAGCGCATCTGCGCCACACGTCCTTCCGACGACGTGTGCGCCAAGTGACGTACCGGCGCAGGAACATGCGCACGCGCACTGCCGGTCTTGGCAAACGTGGGACGCTATCTGCCTTCGGCGTTCCTAAAGGCCGGGCGGCCCGGGAATGGGTATCGGGTAGTAATCGAGGACACAACGCGTGTCGCTGTACTGCGAAAACGCGATGAAATTGCCGGTCGCGTCGCTGCGCCACCGCAAGGACGAGGGCGGCCCGAGATCGGAGACCTGCGGCGCGCCGTAGATACTGGACAAGAGGGAACGCACATTCGGACAGTCTGAGGCGTACTGCGTGCCAAGACTGACCCGGGCCAGCTTCGGCTCGCCCACGGCGAACCAGAAATGAACGACGAACGGGATGTTATTCGTCGCATAGGGGGCAGTGAGCAATCCTCGTTCGCCGTTCCGTGCAACGGCGGGACTCTCCGCGCGCACGGCAACGCCCTTCGACGCGGAAATAACGTGCTCCGGGGACATGCCCCATGTCGCGTATTGCCAGTCCGCATGAGCGGATATTGGTACGATCACCATGCAAAGCCAAAGGCTCATGCGTGAGAGCATCGCAATCTCCAAGACGACGATCGTCGAGTTTCGAACAGCGCTGCGCGCAGTGCGTCGCTGCAAAGCGGCGGCGCCGCGCGTACCATAGGTGACGAAGCGGGCGCAGAACATTCGTGCGTTCCTCTACAGTCACCGGACGGGCTATTCTCCGCCGCTGAACATACGTCGGCAATCGGGCCAACTCCCGCCGTTCATGCGCAAAATCACTCAAGTCCCGAATGACCGGAGTCAAGGTGGAGCAGACGTAGCTCGTCGTCGCAGCCGCAGCGAAGAAATCTACAAAGCGACCGCTCAAGAAGTAGGCACCCGGCCAGACTGAAATGACGATCTGAAGCGGACGCTCGTGACGCATTGGGATGGGTACGGACCGCGCGCGGCGTGTACTTGACAAGGCCCCGCCTAAGTATGACGATGGCATGTCTCAGGCGCGCACCTTTGCCGTGCAGTGAGATATGGGACACACATCACCAGCGATGGACAACCAAACGGAGAAGAGAACATGAAGCGAGGAACGACGATGTTGAGCGCATTCGCAGTGGTCTGGGCCCTCGCCCTGCCCAGTTGGGCGCAGGTCAAAGAGCTCCCGAAACAGACCGTCACCGTTACCGGCACCGTAGAGACGATCGATAAGAGCAGACGCGCCGTGAACATCAAGACGGCCGATGGCAAGTTCGTCGCCCTCGACGTGCCCGCGAGCGCCAAGCGCTTCGACGAGCTCAAGGTGGGGGACAAGGTGGGGGTCACGTATAACAACAACGTCATGGTGCGCCTGAAGCCGGCGGGCGAGGCGGCGGTCGATACCGCCGACACGGCCTCCACCATGGGAAAGGAAGCGCGGCCCGGGGGCACGGCGTCGACAATGCGGACGATGACGGCAACTATCGCCGACATCGACAAGAGCGCGTCGTCGATGACTTTTGTCGGGCCGAACGGGTGGAAATACAGCCGACGGATCGTCGATCCGAAGGTGTTCGATCAGGTCAAGGTGGGCGACAAGGTCGACATCACCTGGAGCACCGACGTCACCTTCGCGGTGCAGTAGCCCCAGGGACGAGCGCGCGGCTGCCGGCGAGAGACGACCATAGCAGGGCGACCGCCCCGTACTGGGAAAGGGCCTCAATTGACCCGTGGCGGGCTGACTCGGGCTGACGATCTCGACACGCACACGCGGCGCAAGTTCCTGCGCATGGCCCGTCCACCAGCGCTGCCACAGGCGCCCGCCGACGTACTTCACCCGCCGATTGTTTGAGACCAGCAGCGCTCGTATCCGATTGATGTGCTCGGTGCGCGCGTGCCCCAGTCGCCCCAGTTCCCGGTGCGCTCGCCGCGCGTCTTCCTGCTCCGGCGCGGGCACCCGCACCACCGACCACACTCGGCGCTCGCCCGCGTGGTAGCGAATCAACATCGAGAGCAACTTGTCAGCGTCCAGCCGGTCAGTCTTGGCGCACCGCGCTCGGCGGTTCACTTCAATGCTCGCCGAATCCACGACCACAAGGTTGTCGATACCGTGCTCGATGAGCCAGCGCTGCAGCCAGAAGCCGTCGCGTCCGGCTTCATAACAGCTATGCGCGCTCGCCTCCGGCGCAAGCCCGCAGCGCGCCTTGGCCTTGGCGATACACTCGAGCAGCGCCGCGCTGCCCCCCGCCGCCACCGTATAGTGGCTCGGGCTGCGCTCCCCGTCGCTCAGCGACAGCTTCCAATCCTTCTCACTCAGTTCGGAGACCAAGTAGAGCTCGCTCGCTTCCACCGTATGCTTTCCTTGAAAGGTTGTTCCAGACGCATTCGTGTCGTCCTCCTTCCGTCATCGAGTCGATCGAACTCTCGTCTTAACTCAAGGGGCAAATCACGAACGGCCCTTAATGAACTTGCAGCTGGGTGGAATGTGGTAACGTTGTGATATACAACCCTTGCCAAGGGGAATCAATCGCGCTGTGCGCCTATTAATTGGCTGGCCGCGTGGCGGTGGCGGAAGGCGGCGGAGGTCCAGTAAGCCGTAGTCCCCAGCGTCCCTCGCGAGCAACATATCCTGCGTCCCAAACTACGGGAGGATCAGCTATGACAGCACTAGCAGCGGAACTTCTCGGTACTTTCTGGCTCGTTCTCGGCGGTTGCGGAAGCGCGGTAATTGCCGCAGCGTTTCCCGAGTTGGGCATTGGTTTCACGGGCGTCTCGCTCGCGTTCGGCCTCACGGTGCTGACCGGAGCCTACGCGCTCGGACCGATCTCGGGCGGTCACTTCAATCCGGCGGTGTCATTCGGGCTCTGGGCCGGCGGGCGCTTTCCTGGGTCGCGGCTACTGCCCTACGTCGTCTCGCAAGTGCTGGGTGCGGTCCTCGCTGCTGGCGTGCTCTATCTCATCGCGAGCGGAAAGGCTGGCTTCGATCTGCAAGCCGGCTTCGCCTCGAACGGCTACGGCGAACACTCGCCGGGAAAGTACGGCCTCGGTTCCGCGCTTGTCTGCGAGGTCGTGATGACGTTCATGTTTCTCGTTGTCATCCTTGGTGCGACAAACGGGCGGGCACCGACCGACTTCGCGGGGCTCGCGATCGGCCTGTGTCTCACGCTCATTCACCTCGTCAGCATCCCGGTGACGAACACGTCCGTGAATCCGGCGCGGAGCACCGGACCGGCGCTCTTCGTAGGCGGCTGGGCGCTCCAGCAGCTGTGGCTCTTCTGGGTGGCACCGATCGTCGGTGCCGTGCTCGCGGGTTGGCTCTCGCGCGTGGTGTCTCGTGGGAAGAGTCTACCGCCGCTCGTCGGGAGTTGATCCAGACCCCAAGGTCGGCGACTTACTCGTTGGGCTTCACGTTAACGACTCAGCAAGAATTATCTCAAGTAGTCAAGGTTGACGCGGAGCCCGCGACGCTCGCTCTCTTCAGCTCGGCGATCATCTCAAGTCCGTAGATCGGCTCCTTCGCGGCATGATGAGCCCGCCTTGAACTTGCTGTCGTCGAAGGCGACCTGGTCGCCGTCCTTGATGTAATACGTGCCGCCGGCGTTGCCCGCTTTTCCGTCCTTGTTCATGAATTCGGGCTTGCCGTTGACGAGACTGAAGCTCTTGTAGTCGGGGCTGCCCGGATCGCCCTTGCGGCCGGCGTTCGCCGCCTTATCCTTGTCGTAGCGCGTGTTGTCGACGTACTGGTCGTCGACCTGTCCCCACACACCGTTGCGGCTGCCCTTTATATTCAGCGCCGAGCGGACGGGCATGCCTTGCTCGCTTTGTCGACCGCGGCGCGAAGCGATCTCGATCAACTTGATCGTTTGAACGGCAGCCTGGAGTGGTCCACGTGTCTACTTCAGCTCGACAGCGCGCCGTCCCGGTTCGGACTTACTGCCACTCGGCTGCGGTTCTTCCACATCGCCGGCATATTTCCGACAATCACCGCTTGCACCGATTTCCGCTTGTCCCGACGAATTCAGCGAACGGCGGCGTGCAAAGTACATCGGTCACTAGGCCAGCAAATCGCCAGAGGCGGCTGCGGGTCGTTCTCGATCATTTTGCAGAGCGCAGTTCGAACCTATCCGACGCTGTCTGTAACATCAAATCGCGGTAAGGACAGATGATGACAGGTCGCAAAGAAGTCGGGTTTGGGCAGTCTGTCCCTGCATTTCAGAGCCGCGGCAGGGGCAACGCGGCCTTGCCGGCGACTGCCAGCGCCATCGTCCGCAGTTCGTCCCAGACGTTGCCGCGACCGATGCCCTTCGACAGCGCGTCGAGTCGCGCAAGTGCGGCGAGAAGGGGCGGGATTGCCTCGGCCTTGACGCTCCGCGCCGCGCGCTCCATCGCCGCCTGCCGCTTCCCCCAGGCGCGGGCATTGGGGACCGCCGCGGCGACCGGCGTGCCGGAAGCCACCGCCTCCTGCACGGACGCCAGTGCGTGGATGTCTTCACCGAGCTGCCACAACAGCAGTTGAATGCCTTCGCCTTCCGCTTCGAGCGCGGCGATGATGCGCAGCGCGCGCGCCGCGTCGCTCGACAGCCACGCTTCGGAGAGCTGGAAGACGTCGTAACGGGCGACGTCGGTGACCGCGCGCTCCACCGCGTCGGCTTCGATCTCGCCCTCGGGCAACAGCAGGCCGAGCTTCTCGATCTCCTGCCGCGCCGCCAGCAGGTTTCCTTCGCAGCGGTCGGCAAGGAATTCGAGCGTCTCGCGCGCTACCCGCTGACCTTGCCGCGCGAGACGTGTCGAAATCCATTGCGGGAGCTCGTCGCGTTCCAGCGGATAGACGGCGATCGACACGCCGGCGGTCTTGAGTGCGGAAAACCATGCCGACGACTGCGTCGTGCGATCGAGCTTCGGCAGCGTGACGAGCATCGTGTGGTCCGGATTCAAACGGGCGCTGCAGGCTTCGAGCACCCTGGCTCCCTCGATGCCCGGCTTGCCGGACGGAATGCGCAGATCGATGAGCTTGCGCGCGCCGAAAAGGGTGAGGTTCGCGCTTGCCGCGGTGACCGCATCCCACTTGAAACCGGACTCGACGACGAGAAGTTCGCGCTCGTCGCACCCCGCCTTCCGCGCAGCGGCGCGGATCGCGTCGCCAGCCTCGCTCGTGAGCAGGGGCTCGTCGCCGTGCACGACGTACAGCGGCGCAAGCGTACGCTCGAGGTGGGCGGGGAGCTGGCTCAGGCGGAGTTCCATGTTTCAGGTCTCTCAAGACCGCGCGGGCGTCGTTCTTCAGGCCTAACCGGGCTTCTTCGCAGCCTGCAGCCGCCTCACGACCTGCTGGACGGCGTCGGTCTGCATTTCCTTGTACAGTCGCGCCTCCTGCGCCTCGCGCGCCAGGACTTCGGATTCATTGAATGAATACGAGCGGCGGATCAGGATCTCCGCGGCCGGCAGCCAATCGTGTCCGGTCGAGTCGTGGAGCGAAAACGTCACCCGCTTCGTCAGCTGGTACTCGCGCACGCGACCGCCGCCTGAGAGCGAGAGCACCTGCTTGTCGTCGACGACGCCTGAGAGGTCGAGGATCGCCTGGCCGGCAGCGGCCGTGTCCACAAGCGTCGTGCCGCCGCCTTCGAGCGCGCGCTTCAGTTCGACGGCAAACGGTGCTGCGGCGGGAGCGTTGACGTACAGCGTGGAGAATGCGTAGTCGACGTCGCCGCGCAGGTGGAATCCGCAGCCCGCGAGGCCGACTGCGAGGACGAAACCGAGCACGAGTCCGGCGACGCCCGATCGCGAGGCGAGCCGGCAGCCGCGGTAAGGCGCCTCTCCGCCTGCGCGATACGGGCGGGTGTCGGTCGCGCATCCGATCCATTCACGCCACAACATTGACGAGCTTTCCGGGCACGATGACCAGCCGCCTGATCGGTGTTCCCGCCGTGTGTTTGGCGACTTCCGGGCTCGCGCGCACGGCAGCCTCGATCGCGGCCTTGTCGGCGGTCGATGGCACCACGACCTTGCCGCGCAACTTGCCGTTGACTTGCAGCACGAGCTCGATTTCATCCTGCGCGAGCGCATGGGGATCGACCTGCGGCCAGCGCGCGTCGAGCAGCGGGCCGTGCTCGTGCGAGAACCCGAGGTCCTCCCACAGTGCACAACCGATATGGGGGACCACCGGGTACAGGACGCGAATCAGGATCGACAGGCCTTCGCGGACGAGGGCGGCGCCGCCCTCATCGCCGACAGGCACGTCCTCCAGTGCATTCAGCATTTTCATTCCGGCCGAGACGACAGTGTTGTATTGGATCCGCTCGTAGTCGTAGTTGGCCTGCTTCAATGCGAGATGGATCTCGCGCCGCGCCGCCTTCACCAACGCCGCGGCATCACGCCAGTCGAAAGCGCCCGAAGCCGAGTTGACGAGGTCGGCGTGCGATTGCGCGAACGACCATATCCGCTTCAGGAAGCGCTGCGTGCCCTCGACGCCGGCGTCGGACCAGACGAACGTCACGTCGGGGGGCGCGGCGAACATCACGTAGAGCCGCGCGGCGTCGGCGCCGTAGCGATCGACCATGTCCTGCGGGTCGACGCCGTTCAGCTTGGACTTCGACATCGTTCCCACGCCGCCGTAGTCGACAGGATTGCCGTCGGCGATCGACCGGGCACCGACGACATGACCGGCATCGTCGTGCTGCACTTCGACGGCCTCGGGAGCGAAGTAGTCGATGCCGCCCTTCTCGGTGCGGCGGAAATAGATGTGGTTGAGCACCATCCCCTGCGTCAAGAGCCGGGTGAACGGCTCGTCCATGCGCACGAGGTGCATGTCGCGCATCACCTTCGTCCAGAAGCGCGCGTAGAGAAGATGGAGGATCGCGTGGGTGATGCCGCCGATGTACTGGTCCATCGGATTCCAGTAGTCGTTGCGGCGATCGACCATCGCCGGCGCATCGGGGCACGCATAGCGCATGTAATACCACGACGAATCGACGAACGTGTCCATCGTGTCCGTCTCGCGTTTGGCGGGCTCGCCGCACTTCGGACATTCGGTGTCGACGAAGTCCGGGCGCTTCGCGAGTGGATTGCCGCTGCCGTCGGGAACGCAATCCTCGGGCAGGACGACGGGGAGGTCCTCTTCCGGCACAGGGACGTTGCCGCAGGTCGTGCAATGGACGATCGGGATCGGCGTGCCCCAATAGCGCTGGCGCGAGATGCCCCAGTCGCGCAGGCGGAACGTGGTCTTCTTCTCGCCGAGCCCCTTGGCCGCGAGATCGGCGGCGATCGCAGCGACCGCTTCGTCGTAAGACAAGCCGTCGTATTTCCCCGAGTTGACGACGAGGACGTCGGACTTCGATTCGTACCACGCCTTCCACGATTGCTTGTCGAAGTAGAGATCCGGATGCTCGTTGCGCGACCGCTTCGAGCGCAGCTCGTCGGTGAACACCAATTTGTGGTCCAGCACCTGTTTGATCGGCAATGCCACTTTGTGCGCGAATTCGAAGTCGCGCTGGTCGTGCGCCGGCACGCCCATCACCGCGCCGTCGCCGTAGCTCATCAGCACGTAGTTGGCGACCCAGACGGGAACGCTTTCACCGGTCAGCGGGTGGGTGACGGAGAGCGCCGTCGGCACCCCCTTCTTTTCCATCGTCGCGACATCGGCTTCCATGACGCTGCCGCGCTGGCATTCCGTGATGAACGCGGCAAGCTTCGGATCGGACTTCGCTGCGTGCGTCGCGAGCGGATGTTCGGGAGCGACCGCGCAAAACGTGACGCCCATGATCGTGTCCGCGCGCGTCGTGAATACGTACATCCTGCCGTCGCCGATCAGCTTGCCGTCGTCGCCGCGAATGTCGTGCGTGAAGGCGAAGCGCACGCCGACGCTCTTGCCGATCCAGTTTGCCTGCATCGTCTTCACGCGCTCGGGCCAGCCGGGCATCCGGTCGAGGTACGACAGGAGCTCCTCGGCGTAGTCGGTAATTCGCAGGTAGTACATCGGGATCTCGCGCTTCTCGACCGGCGCGCCCGAGCGCCAGCCGCGGCCGTCGATCACCTGCTCGTTGGCGAGCACGGTCTGGTCGACCGGGTCCCAGTTGACCGCGCTGGTCTTCCTGTACGCGATGCCCTTCTCGAGCATCTTCAGGAAGAACCACTGGTTCCACTTGTAGTACGCAGGGTCGCAGGTCGCGAACTCGCGCGACCAGTCGATTGCCCATCCCATCGCCTGGCACTGCCGCTTCATGTAGTCGATGTTCTCGTAGGTCCACTTCGCGGGGGCGACGCCTCTCTTCATCGCGGCGTTCTCGGCGGGCAACCCGAACGCGTCCCAGCCCATCGGCATCAGCACGTTGTACCCGTTCATCCGCAGGTACCGGTACATCATGTCGTTGATCGTGTAGTTGCGCACGTGCCCCATGTGCAGGTTGCCGGAGGGGTACGGCAGCATCGACACGCAATAGAACTTCTTCCGGTCGGCGTTTTCGACAGCGCGATAGGCGTCCGCCGCTTGCCATCGGGCCTGCGCGGCGGATTCGATTTCGGCGTGGACGTACGGTTTCATGGATTGGGGAGAACTGCCCGGCAGGGGCAGTCGGCGGCGGCAACGCGTTCGAACGGGCGATTATACCGGCGCGACCAGCGCGTAGACGCCCAATGCCGCGAACAGCAATGCGGCCACGATCCGCGCGGCCTTGAACGGGATCTTCGTCGAAGCGGCCTTGCCGATCAGCACCACCGGAATGTTGGCCAAGAGCATGCCAAGCGTGGTGCCGACGACGACCGCGACGAGCGAGGGAAACTTCGCCGCGAGCACGACCGTCGCAACCTGCGTCTTGTCGCCCATCTCCGCGAGAAAAAATGCCACGACGGTCACGCCGAAGACGCCCCACCGCGTTGCGGGTTGCGGTTGGTCGTCGTCGAGCGCGTCGGGAACGAGCGCCCAGATGGCGACGGCGAAGAACGACGTCGCGACAAACCACCGGAGCGTCTCCGGTGCGATGATCGTCCGCACCCAGTTTCCGAGCAACCCGGCCAGTGTGTGGTTCGCGAGCGTCGCCGCGAGGATGCCGGCGATGATCGGCCACGGCTTGCGGAAACGCGCGGCGAGCATCAGCGCAAGGAGTTGCGTCTTGTCGCCGATTTCGCCCAGCGCGACGACCCCCGTCGAAACGAGAAAGGCTTCCATGGAATGGTGAGGCGAGGCGCCTGTTTGCGACTGGAGGGAGGGGGTCGGCGGCGGGAGGTATGCGTTCCCACGCTGCGCTCGAGTCGCACCCGACCACGGGCAACGTGTGCCGCTACGACCCACGCGTAGAATTATACGGGCCGGGAACCTTTCCACCCCGCAGCGCGCCCAAACGGGGGCGTATCGGTCAATAACATTCTGATGATCCATCCTAGCTGTCAACTGCCGGTCTCTCCCCGCCTGAC
The DNA here is from genome assembly GCA_963844005.1 of uncultured beta proteobacterium. Lineage (GTDB taxonomy): Bacteria > Pseudomonadota > Gammaproteobacteria > Burkholderiales > Casimicrobiaceae > CAIWHR01. The sequence goes on from CAWJMQ010000023.1 coordinate 201,826, forward strand.
GCTCTTTGCGGCGGCTTGGTTCGCGTTGGCCTCGTGCGCAATTGCCGCGCCGGTGAAGACCGAGCACGTCGAGGCCGAGCTCGTCGCTGCGAAGACCGCGCTCGTTCCGGGCGAGTCGCTTACCGTCGCGCTGCGGCTCTCGATGCAAAAAGGCTGGCACACGTACTGGCAGAACCCGGGCGATTCCGGCCTTCCGACAACGCTCGATTGGAAGCTGCCTGCCGGTATCGATGCCGGACCGATCGAGTGGCCAGCGCCGCACGTATTACCGGCCGGTCCGCTCGTCAACTACGGCTACGATGGCGAGGTGCTGCATCTGGTGGAACTGCGGCCTCGACGCGCACTGGCGGCCGGCGAATCGGCGGTCCTTCGCGCACGTGCCGATTGGCTCGTCTGCAAGGAGGTGTGCATTCCGGAGGGGGCCGACCTCCAACTCGTGTTGCCTGTCGACAAGACGTCGGTGGCGGACCCTCGCTGGGGCGCGCCGATTGCCGCCGCGCGCGCCGCGCTGCCGCGTCCGCTCGCGGGCTGGCAGGCATCTGCGGAAGGCAAGGGGCAGACAATCGAAATGAGGCTCGTGCCGGCGGCCGATGCGACGGATCCGGGAGCACTCTATTTCTTCTCGCGTGCCGAATCCCGGATCGAGCCATCCGGTGCGCAGACAGTGAGACGCGACGGCGCCGCGTATGTGCTGACGCTGCCCGTCTCGTTCAACCTGTCCGGCGACTTCCGGCGCCTCGCAGGGGTGCTGACCGCCGCCAATGGATTCTCCCGTGGCGCGCACGCCGCCACCGTCGACGTGGCACTGATCGGTGCCGTCGGCGCCGGAGCAAGGCCGGCGCAGGACGCCGCGCCACAACTGAATCTCGGGTCTTCGCCGGTGGGTGACGGGTTGTCGCTCGCCGTTGCCATGGCGTTCGCCTTCGTCGGCGGGATTGTCCTCAACCTCATGCCTTGCGTGTTCCCGGTCCTTTCGCTCAAGGTGCTGGGCTTTGCCACTCACCACGACAGCAGGGCCACGCTGCACAGGGAGGCGTTCGCGTTCGCGGGGGGCGTCGTGCTGACGTTCGTCGCGCTCGGACTGGTGCTCGCGGCGCTGCGGACGGCCGGCGAGCAACTGGGCTGGGGCTTCCAGCTGCAATCGCCGGCGGTGGTCGCCACGCTGGCCGCGCTGTTTTTTGTGCTCGCCCTCAATCTGTCGGGTGTCTTCGAGTTCGGGCAGATCGTGCCTTCGGGCATCGCGAGCTTCACGGCCAGAAACCGGACGGTCGACGCCTTCGCCTCGGGTGTCCTGGCCGTGGTCATCGCGTCGCCATGCACGGCGCCGTTCATGGGCGCCGCACTGGGCTTTGCCCTCGCCGGGTCGACGGCCGTCACGCTCGTCGTTTTCGTCGCGCTGGGGATCGGAATGGCGGCCCCGTACGTAACGTTGGCGCTGCTACCGGGTTGGCGCCGACGGCTGCCGCGCTCGGGGCCGTGGCTCCTGCGCTTCAAGCAGGTGCTCGCGTTTCCGCTGTACGCGACGGTGATCTGGCTCGCCTGGGTGCTGGGAGCCCAGCGCGATAATGACGCTGTCATGCGCCTGCTGCTGGCGTTGCTCTGTCTCGGCTTCGCGCTCTGGACGTGGCGCATCGTCCGCACCGGCGGAGCACGGCCCTGGGGAATCGCCGGTGTCGCCGCGCTTGCGGGCGCGGTGGCGCTCGCGTGGCCGCTTCTCTCGGCCGATGCCGACGCGACGGCGTCCGGGGCGTCCGGATCACGCTTGGCGGCGGCCGACCCGGATTGGCAGCCGTACACTCCGGCACGGGTTGCGAATCTTGCGGCGTCGGGCCGGCCCGTATTCGTCGATTTCACTGCGGCATGGTGCGTGACCTGCCAGGTCAACAAGCGACTCGTCCTCAACACTGCGGACGTCCGCTCGGCGTTTGCACGAAAGAACGTCGCGCTGGTGCGCGCCGACTGGACGCGACGCGATCCCGACATCACCCGCGCGCTGACCGCACTTGGCCGCACCGGCGTACCGGTGTACGTTCTGTACCGGCCCGGCAGGGGGCCCCTCCTCTTGCCCGAGGTCTTGCAGCAGCAAACGGTGCTCGAGGCGATCGCGTCGCTGTGATGCGCGTCGACAACACCGCGAAACACCCTGAGCCTTAGGAGGATTCCATGCGCTTTCTTCGTTCGATGTCCCTGGCCGCCTGTCTAGGCGTCGTATCCGCGTTGCCGGCCATGGCTGCGGCGCCCGGCGCTGCCGCGCCCGACTTCACGATCGCCGACACCGCCGGCAAGCCGGTCAACCTTGCCGACTATCGCGGCAAGTTCGTCGTGCTCGAGTGGACCAATCCCGAATGCCCGTTCGTCCGAAAGCACTACAACAGCAGGAACATGCAGGAGCTGCAGAAGGAGTGGGGCGCGAAGGATGTCGTGTGGCTGACGATCAACTCGACCAATGCGAGCCACAGCGAGTACAAGAATCCCGACGAGATGGCGAGCTGGATGCGCGCGCAGGGCGCGGCGTCCAAAGCCACGCTGATCGACGGCACGAGTGCGACTGCTCGAGCCTATGGCGCGAAGAACACGCCACACATGTTCGTGGTCGACCCCTCGGGCAAACTGATCTACAACGGGGCCATCGACGACAAGCGCTCGGCCAACCCAGCCGACGTCAAGGTTGCCAACAACTATGTGCGTGCCGCACTCACCGAGGCGACGGCGGGCAAGCCGGTGACCGTTGCGAGCACGACGCCCTATGGTTGCACGCTGAAGTACTAGGGCCCGTTCACGCTATGTCTGCAAGACGCGTTGCGAGTGAAAGCGGCCCTGCGCGAGGCGCAAAGCGCAGGCGGGCCGGGAGCCCGGCGAGGCTTTGCAACGAAGCACAGGGCCGTTTTCGCCGCAACCCGAAGGGAACGGGCGCCCTGGGGCGCCACTCTACGTTGCTTTCCTCGCCGAGACGCCCCGTCTCGGCTTCGTCAAGCGCCTTGATTGGCGCCCCATGCCACCCGTTCGCGCTTGTAGCCATAGCGTGAACAGGCCCTAAGATCTTGTCCGCGATGCCGGCGCAACGCTTCGCGGAGTCCTGGCCCGCCAGCATTCGCGCATCTGCGTTGCTTCCCGCAGTTGCCGCAGCGGGAATGCTGTCGGCCGGATGCGGATCTTCGGAAGAACGACCGCTGCAGGGTTACATCGAAGGTGAGTACGTGCGGGTCGCCGCACCGTTCGCGGGCACGCTGCAGAAGCTCGCCGTGCGCCGCGGCTCCGAAGTGCCGCTCGGCGCGCCGTTGTTCGCGCTCGAGCGCGAGAACGAGACCGCCGCCCGCCGCGAGGCCGAGGAGCGTCTGCGCGCGGCGGACGCTCGGCTTGCGAACCTCAGGACAGGCAAACGCGCGCCGGAGATCGAAACGGTCGCCGAGCAATTGCAGCAGGCGCGCGCCGCGCGCGATCTGTCGGCCGCCAATCTCAAGCGCCAGCAGGAACTCTATGCCAGCGGTTTCGTCAGCAGCGCGGCGCTCGACGATGCGCGGACGCAATTGAAGCGCGACGAGGCGCATGTCGGCGAGCTTGCGGCGGCGGTCGCGACAACGAAGATGCCGGCGCGCGCCGACGAGATACGCGCGGCCGAGGCTGACGCGCGGGCTGCGCGCGAGGTGCTGGCGCAGAGCGAGTGGCGACTCGCGCAACGCGCCGTGGCGGCGCCCGTCGCGGGACTCGTGCACGATACGTATTACAACGCGGGTGACTGGGTGCCCGCAGGCAGCCCTGTGGTGAGCATCCTGCCGCCGGCCAATGTCAAAGTGCGCTTCTATGTTCCCGAGCTACAGCTCGTCCGGGTGAAGCCGGGTGGCGAAATCGCGGTCGCCTGCGATGGTTGCCCCGGTCCGATAGGCGCTACCGTCGACTACGTCTCCAATCGCGCCGAATTCACGCCGCCGGTGCTCTATTCGAAGGAAAATCGGGCGAAGCTCGTCTACCTCGTCGAAGCCCGTCCCGCAACAGCTGCGGCCGCGGGGTTGAAGCCCGGTCAGCCGGTCGACGTGAGCATTCGGTAACCCGCCCATGGCCGCGACTCCGGCGGGCGGCTACGCGATCGACGTCCGCGGCCTCAACAAGCACTTTGGGCAGCGGCACGTCGTCCGCGATCTCGCGCTGACGGTCGGTCGCGGCGAGATCTTCGGCTTCCTCGGTCCGAACGGCAGCGGAAAAACGACGTCGATACGGATGATCTGCGGCCTGCTGACGCCGGACAGCGGCGAGGGGACGTGCCTCGGTTACGACATCCGGCACGAGGCTTTCGAAATCAAGCGCCACGTCGGCTACATGACACAGCGCTTTTCGTTCTGGGAAGACCTCACGATTCGCGAGAATCTGCGCTTCATCGCGCGGATGTATTCGCTGAAGGACGGCCGGCAGCGCACGGAAGCAACGCTCGCGTCACTCGGTCTCACCGCGCGCGGCGACCAGCTCGCAGGGACGCTCTCCGGCGGCTGGAAGCAGCGCCTTGCCCTCGCTGCGTGCCTGCTGCACGAGCCCGACCTCCTGCTGCTCGACGAACCGACGGCCGGCGTCGATCCCAAGGCGCGGCGCGAGTTCTGGGAAGAGCTGCACACGCTGGCCGCGACGGGCATCACGGTGCTCGTCAGCACGCATTACATGGACGAGGCCGAGCGCTGCCACAAGCTCGCCTATATCCTCGAAGGCCGCCTTCTTGCGCAGGGCACGACCGCCGAGGTCGTCGCGAGCCAGGCGCTCGTCGGCTGGTCGGTCGAGGGGCCGGATCTGCCTGCGCTGGCGCTGCGCCTGCGCAGCTTGCCGGAGGTCGAGCAGGTTGCCGCGTTCGGCGACCTGCTGCACGTCGTCGGGCGCGACGCGGCGCGACTCGACGCGGCGCTAGCGCCGTTCATCGCGGACTCCGCCTTTCGCTGGGGAAGGATCGAGCCCGGCCTCGAGGATGTCTTCATCCACCTGATGTCCACTGCCGGGAACAACAACCGTGCGACCGAGGTTTCGCCGTGAACCGCTACTTCTCGTGGTCGCGATGGTTCGGGATCGTCGGCAAGGAATTCATTCAGCTGAAGCGCGACCGGCTGACTTTCGGCATGATCGTCGGCATTCCGGTGATCCAGCTCATTCTGTTCGGGTTCGCGATCAATTCCGATCCGAAGCACCTGCCGGCGGCCGTGCTCGATGCCGACCGCAGCGAGTTCTCGCGCAGCATTCTCGCCGGGATCAAGAATACGGACTATCTCGATTTCGTCCGCGAAGCCGTCGACGAGGCCGATGCCGACCGCCTGCTCACGACCGGCGCGGCTCAATTTGTCGTGACCATCCCCGAAGGCTTTTCGAGGTCGCTGGTGCGGGGCGAGCGGCCGGCATTGCTGATCGAGGCCGATGCCACCGACCCTGCGGCGACGGGCAATGCGATCGCCGCGATGAATCAGCTGGTGCAGACCGTCCTCGCCCGCGATCTGACGGGCCCTCTGTCGCCGCTTAACGCGACGCCCGGTGCTTTCGAGGTGCGCATCCACCCTCGGTACAATCCCGAGGCGATCACGCAATTCAACATCGTTCCGGGACTGATGGGCGTCATCCTCACGATGACGATGGTGCTGATGACCGGGCTCGCGATCACCCGCGAGACCGAGCGCGGGACGATGGAAAACCTGCTCGCGACGCCGGCGACCGCGCTCGAGGTGATGACCGGCAAGATCGTCCCGTACGTGCTGATCGGCCTCATCCAGGTGACGCTGATCCTGGTGATCTCCTGGTCCGTCTTCCACGTGCCGATCCTGGGCAGTCTCGCCACGCTCTATCTGGCGGTGCTGCTCTTCATCGCCGCGAATCTGACGCTCGGCCTCACGTTCTCGTCGCTCGCGCGCAATCAGCTGCAGGCGATGCAGATGACGTTCTTCTTCTTCCTGCCGTCGATCCTGCTGTCCGGGTTCATGTTTCCGTTCCGTGGGATGCCGGGCTGGGCGCAGGCGATCGGCGAAGTGCTGCCGATCACGCATTTTCTGCGCATCGTTCGGGGGGTTCTGCTCAAGGGCAACGGCCTGTCCGAGATCGGCGCCGAAGCGTGGCCGATCGTGCTGTTCATGGCTGTGGTGATCGCCATCGGGCTGAGGTCGTTCCGCAGTACGTTGGATTAGGCCGACTATCAAGGAGCGGGTGCGACAGTTCAACCGCCGAACGCGGCTTCCATCTCCCGCCGAAATCTGACCGCGTCACCGGCGGCATCGACGTCGACGTCCTCCCAGCGCACCGCTTCATGCGCGGCAATATCGCGCGCGAGCGTCACGCCGTGCGCGAGGCCGAGCGGAAGACCACCCAAACGCAGCGAGTCAACCGCCGGCATCAACCTGCCGAACACCGTGTAGCCACCCTCGCCGTCGAGGACCTCGCCGGCCTTGAGAGCGCGTTTTGCGGTGGCAACGACGTCGCCGTGCCACGCGATCGGCACGCCTGTGGCCTCGCGGCGCAGCCCCACCGAAGCGACACTGATGCCGAGTTCGAGCCCGATGGCGTGAAAGGGCTTGTACATCGCCGAATACCGGCCCAAGGGGTCGGTCGAGAAGCCGTATTCGGCGAAACAGCGGCGCACGTAGTCCTCTCCTTCCGCGACGCCCGCGCGAAAGGTGACATAGACGCCCCAGCGAAGGTCGCGAAACACCGGACGGCCGTCGCGCTCCAGGCTCGAAATCACCTCCACCTGGCCCGCGTGGTGCAACTGCCCGCCCTCGTCGCGCGGTCGCAGCACGCGCGGCAGATCGTCGACGCCGCACGGGGGAAACGCGAGACCGCCGGGCGCGGGAGTGAGTCCGGTTGCGTTGGCAACGGCAGCCATTTCGATCGCGCTCTTCGTGCCGTCGAGGAACGAGTTGAACATCTGCGCGTTGAAATCGCCGGCCGCCACCCTTTCCGGCGTAAAACCGTAATACGGCCACACGGTGTCCGGTGTCGACTCGTGGTATTCGGGCAGGTATTTCGTGCCCTTGCCCGCGGCGACCACCTCGAACCCGGCGGTGCGGCACCAGTCGACCATCTCGCAGATCAGCGCCGGCTGGTCGCCGTACGCGAGCGAGTAGACGATGCCCGCCTCCCGCGCGCGCCGCGCGAGCAGCGGGCCCGCGAGCGCGTCGGCCTCGACGTTGACCATGATCACGTGCTTGCCCTCGTTGCAGCACGCAAGAACGTGGCGGATGCCCGCGGCCGGATTGCCGGTCGCGTCGATGACGATCTCGACTTCCGGCGCGGCGATCAGCGCCTGCGCGTCGGCGGTGATGTGCGTAGCACCAGTTTTCGCGGCGGCCGCAAACGATTGCGCGGCGAAGCGCTGCGGCACCCAGCCGGTGCGGGCGAGCGAAGCCCTGGCGCGGTCCGGCGCGAGATCGGCGATCCCGACGACGTGTATGCCCGCGGTGTGCTTCGCCTGCGCAACGTACATCGAGCCGAACTTGCCGGCGCCGATAAGACCGACCCGGAGCGGACGACCTTCGGCGCCGCGGGCGACGAGCATGCGGTGTAGATTCACGCGGCGCTCAGCGCAGTGCCAGTGCGAGCCCGAGCGGCACGAACAGGACCGCCATCATGTTGCCGATCAGAACGATGGAAGCGACCTTCGCCGGCTCCTGCCCGTATTGCTCGGCGACCATGAAGTTGAGCACCGCGGGCGGCAGGCAACCGAAGATGATGAGAAGCCCCTGTTGCGTCGGGTCCAGGCGAAGGATGGGCGCGAGCAGGCCCGCCAGCGCTATTCCAGTGAGCGGGCACACGAGAGCGCCGATGACGCCGATGTGCCATTCGTCCCAGCGCGCTTCGGCGAGCCTAACACCGAGCGATATCAGCATCAGCGGAATCGCCGCATCGCCGACCATCTTGATCGCGAGCATCAGCCAATCGGGCATCGGCGGGTGGGCGACGGCGAACAGAAGGCCGACGAACGTCGCGACCACCATCGGGTTCCGCAGCACCGGCCAGAAGGATGCGTGCCGGTTGACGATGTGGACGCCGAGCGTGAAATGCACGAGGTTCGAGACCGTGAAGAGCGTGACCATCGCCGAAAGCCCGGGCTGACCGAAGCCCAGGTACGCAAGCGGTAGTCCCATGTTGCCGCAATTGTTGAACATCATCGGCGGTACCCACGTCCGATAGTCCTGATGCAGGAGCTTCGCGAACGGCCACGCGAGAAGCCCCGAGCCCACGACCACGCCGAGGCTGCCCGCGATCAGCGGCACGTTGGCGGCGACGTCGAAGTCCTTGCTCGACAGCGCGGAAAAGACAAGCGCCGGTCCCAGCACCGTCATGTTCATCCGGTTCACCCACGTGAGATCCGGCTTCATCCGGAGCGCGTAGATCCACCCGAGCGCGATCACTGAAAACACCGGCAGGATGATGCCGAGGATGCGGACCAGCATCGGATGTCAGAGGATGAAGCGGGCGAGGTTTTCGTCGCCGGCGATGTTCTTCAGCCTTTCGTCGACATACGCCGCGTCGATCGCGAACGATTCTCCGGTGTGCCGCGTCGCGTGGAACGAGAGGTCGTCGAGCAGGCGCTCCATCACCGTGTAGAGCCGGCGGGCGCCGATGTTCTCCTGCTTCTCGTTGACCGCGAATGCTATCTCCGCGAGTCGCCGGATGCCGTCGGACCGGAAGTCGAGATGCACGTTTTCGGTGGAGAGGAGCGCCTCGTACTGGCGGACGAGGCAGGCGTCGGTCGCCGTCAGTATCTTCTCGAAATCGGCGACCGAGAGCGAAGCGAGTTCGACGCGAATCGGAAAGCGCCCCTGCAGCTCGGGGATCAGATCCGACGGCTTCGAAAAATGGAATGCGCCGGACGCGATGAACAGGATGTGGTCGGTGCGCACCATTCCGTACTTCGTCGTCACCGTCGTACCCTCGACGAGCGGCAAGAGGTCGCGCTGGACGCCCTGGCGCGAGACGTCGGCACCGTGGGTCTCCTGCCGGCTCGCGATCTTGTCGATCTCGTCCAGGAATACGATGCCGTTCTGCTCGACGGCGGCGAGCGCCTTCGCCTTGATTTCGTCGTCGTTGACGAGCTTCGCCGCCTCCTCGTCGGTCAGCGTCTTCAGCGCTTCCGCGACGGTCATCCGCTTGAGCTTGCGCCGCGCGCCGCCCATCTGCTGGAACATGCCCTGGATCTGGCTCGTGAGGTCTTCCATCCCCGGCGGAGCCAGCATCTCCATCGACGGCGCCAGCAGCGAAATCTCGATCTCGACTTCCCTGTCGTCGAGCTTGCCTTCGCGCAGCAGCTTCCGGAACTTCTGCCGCGTCGTCGAATCCGTCGGCTGCATGTCCTTGATGTTGACCTCGCGTGCCGGGGGCAGCAGGACGTCGAGCAGCCGCTCCTCGGCGCCGTCGGCGGCGCGGTCGCGAACCTTGCGCGATTCCGATTCGCGCGTCTGCTTGATCGCGGCCTCGACGAGATCGCGGATGATCGTGTCGACGTCGCGGCCGACGTACCCCACCTCGGTGAACTTCGTCGCCTCGACCTTGATGAACGGCGCGTCGGCGAGCCGCGCCAGCCGTCGCGCGATTTCCGTCTTGCCCACGCCGGTCGGTCCGATCATCAGGATATTCTTCGGGGTGATCTCCTGCCGCAGGGGTTCCGGCACCTGCTGGCGCCTCCACCGGTTGCGCAACGCGATGGCGACTGCGCGCTTCGCCGCATCCTGCCCGACGATGTGCTTGTCGAGTTCGGAAACAATTTCGGAGGGAGTCATGTGCGACATCGATGTCCTGCACGCGAGCAAAGCGACGGCCGCCGACAACCGGGGACCGCTGCATTCTACCTTGCAGCCAGCGTTCGCTACCGGCGGCGAAGCTCCTTGCATTCGCGATGCCGCGACGCCGAGCCTGCGGCCGAGTCGATTCATTTCCCCGCGCGATCTGGCCACTGCGTCGGGCATCGCTTATCATGCCGTGCGTCTCGCCACGAAAACGAGATCCCGCGCGCGGCGCGGGGCCGGCGGATGCGCGAACCTTCGGGAGGAGGCAATATGAAACACGCACTCCGGTTCATGGCGATCGGTGCGTTGGTCGCGGGATGCGCAACGATGGCACCCTCGGGTCCTTCGGCAGTCGCCGATCTCGCGGCGACGACGGGCAACGCCGTCACCGGCAACGTGACGTTCACGCAAAAGGGCGACAAGGTCGTCGTCGTCGCCAAGGTGACCGGGCTCGCGCCAGGCAGCCACGGCTTTCACATTCACGAGAAGGGTGATTGCAGTTCCGGTGACGGGATGAGCGCTGGCGGGCATTTCAATCCGCTCGGCAGGCCGCACGCGCATCCGTCGACGTCGGACCGGCATGCCGGCGACATGCCGATGCTGGTCGCGGATTCGTCCGGTAACGCCTCGCTCACTCGCCGAACTCGACGTGATCACGGTCGGCGGTGGTGTCGCGGATGTGATCGGCAAGGGCGTGATCGTTCACAAGGACGCGGACGATTTCAAGACGCAGCCGACCGGCAACTCCGGCGCGCGGGTTGCCTGTGGCGTCGTTCGCAAGTCCTGATCGGGCTCGTCTGCCCAACGGGACGCGTCGATGTGCCCTTGCGCACGCGTCGGAACGACGCCCCTTCGGTTCTGTCGGGGTGACTTCCGCCTGGCGTTGGCGTTGCGCTTGCCGGCGGCCTCGCGGCGTGCAAGACGACCGATGAAGCCCCTTCGCCGAAGCCGAAGCCTGATCTCGTCGCTCGTCTTCGGTCCACGGGCGGCAGCGCCATCACCGGCACGGTGCGATTTCACGCGGTCGAGGGGGGTGCCTTTGTCATGGTCGAAGCGATGACCGGGACATCCGGTCAGTGGCGGGCAGTGATTCACACCACCGGGATCTGTAACTCGATGAACGGATTTTCCGCGGGGCCGCCGATGGTGCTCGCAGGGTTTTCGGCGCCGATAGAGGTCCCGCTCATGACGACCGCCGAATTGGGGGCGCAACCGTGCTGCGCGTCGTCGGCCTCGCGCTCGACGGCCCCGCCGGCATCGTCGGCAAATCGATCGTGCTCCATGCAGGAGCGTTCGGCCCGCTCGATGCGCAGCCCGGCGTCCCGAACAATCGCGTAGCCTGCGGCGTCATCGTAACGTCTGACCCCATTTTCTGATCGCGTGCCGCCCCTGCTGCGACGCAGTTCAATGCTATCTTCGGAGTCACGATGGGCTTTCTCGCCGGCAAGAAGATCCTGATCACAGGCGTCCTCTCCAACCGCTCGATCGCATACGGCGTTGCGCGCGCGTGCCACCGCGAAGGGGCGACCCTCGCATTCACCTACGTCAACGACGATCTCAAGGACCGTGTCGTCCGCATCGCGTCCGAGTTCGGCACAGTGCCGGTGCTGCCCTGCGATGTAACGAAGGACGAGGATGTGGACACGCTGTTCGCGTCGCTCGCGGCCGAGTGGGGCACGATCGACGGACTGCTGCACGCGATCGCGTTCGCGCCGCGCGAGGCACTCGCCGGGGATTTTCTGAACGGGATGTCGCGCGCGGCCTTCGCGACGGCGCACGACGTCAGCTCGTACAGCCTTGCAGCGCTGGCGAAGGGGGCGCGTCCGCTCCTTCAGGGGCGCCGTGCCGCGCTCGTGACGCTCACCTATCTCGGCGCGCTGCGCGCGCTGCCCAATTACAACGTGATGGGACTCGCGAAGGCGAGCCTCGAGGCCAACGTCCGTTACCTCGCGTCGTGCCTCGGCCCCGAGGGAATCCGTGTCAACGGCATCTCCGCGGGCCCGATCAAGACGCTTGCTGCCGCAGGGATCGGCGGCTTCTCGAAGATCCAGCGCTTCGTGGAGAAAAACGCGCCGCTGCGCCGCAACGTCACGGTCGACGAGGTCGGCAACGTCGCGGCTTTCCTGCTGTCGGATCTCGCGAGCGGAATCACTGGCGAGATCACGTATGTCGACTGCGGGTTCTCGATCGTCGCCGCGGGAATGAACGACGACTGACTTTCGCCGGAAACGCGCCACCCGAGGCGCTCCCGGCCCGATGCGATGACCGCAGGACCCAAGCGTTACGATGCCGTCATCATCGGCGGAGGCCACAATGGCCTGACGTGCGCCGCCTATCTCGCCGGCGCCGGGCTCACCGTCTGCGTGCTCGAGCGCCGCGCGGTACTCGGGGGTGCCGCAGTGACCGAGGAATTTCACCCAGGGTTCCGCAACTCGACCGCCAGCTACACGGTGAGCCTGCTCAACCCGAAGGTGATTCGCGATCTCAAGCTTGCGCAGAACGGACTCTCGATCATCGAGCGGCCGTTCGCGAATTTCCTGCCGTTGCCGGATGGCGGCTTTCTGAAGGTCGGCGGCGGGCTCGAAGCGACGCAGGCGGAGGTCGCGAAGTATTCGCGCGACGACGCACTGCGCCTGCCCGAATACTACGCGATGCTCGATCGCGTCGCCGACGTGTTGCGCGAACTCGTCCTTGCGACCCCGCCAAACGTCGGCGGAGGCGTCGCCGCGATGCTCGACGCGTGGAAAGTCGCGAAGCGCTTCCGTTCCCTGGGTCTCGCGGGGCAGCGCGATGTCCTCGATCTCTTCACGAAGAGCGCGGGTGAGGTGCTCGATCGCCGGTTCGAGTCCGGTCCGATCAAGGCGGCGCTTGGATTCGATGCGGTGGTCGGCAATTTCGCGAGTCCGTATTCGCCGGGGTCCGCCTACGTGCTGCTCCACCACGTTTTCGGCGAAGTGAACGGAAAGCGTGGCCAGTGGGGCCATGCGCGCGGCGGCATGGGCTCGATCACCGGCGCAATGGCGCGGGAATGCGCGGCGCGAGGTGTCACGCTGTGCACGGATGCCGCGGTCCGGCGCGTGATCGTCGAGGACGGACGCGCCGCAGGTGTCGAACTCGAGAGCGGCGAAGTCGTTTCGGCCAAGCGCGTGGTCGCCAACGTCAATCCCAGGCTCCTGTTCGAGCGCCTGGTCGCGCCCGAACACCTGCCTGCCGACTTCCGCGCGCGCATCGCCGGCTACCGATGCGGATCCGGAACCCTCCGGATGAACGTCGCCCTGTCGGAGCTTCCCGACTTCACCGTGTTGCCGGGGAAAGCTGCGCAACCGCACCACGCCAGTGGCATCGTCATCGCGCCGTCGCTCGCGTACATGGAGCGCGCGTATTTCGACGCCAAGACCATGGGCTGGTCGGCCGCGCCGATCGTGGAGATGCTGATTCCGTCGGTTGTCGACGACTTGCTCGCGCCTCCTGGAATGCACGTCGCGAGCCTCTTCTGCCAGCACGTACATCCGGACCTGCCCAAGGTCGCGCCGGGACGCACGTGGGATGACGTACGCGACGAGGTGGCGGACCTGGTGATCGATACGGTCGACCGCGTCGCCCCCAATTTCAAGGCGAGCGTGGTGGGCCGCCGCGCATTGACGCCGCTCGATCTCGAGCGCGAATTCGGCCTCGTCGGCGGCGACATCTTCCACGGCGCACTTGCGCTCGACCAGCTATTCTCGGCGCGGCCGGTCCTTGGCCACGGAAACTACCGGACACCGCTTCGGGGCCTCTACATTTGCGGTGCGGGTGCGCATCCGGGCGGCGGCGTCACCGGCGCTCCCGGCCACAACGCGGCGCGCGAAATCCTGAAGGACGTGCGGCGGCGGTCCTAATGAAGAGATCGTGGAGCCGCGGGACATCCACCGGGCCTAAAGTCCGCAGTCGCGGGTGCGTATGTCGTGGGGACGCGGCGATACGCGGTGGGCTTAAGGTCCGCCATCGCCCGCCTTCCGGCCAATTGCCAAGAACCGAAAAAATCCGAAGTCAGCCGATAAGCCGGGTTCTGTTACGGCGCTTGCGCGCTATGGCCGTCATTCCTCTAGGCACACCGTTGCCGGTGTGCTCGAGCCACCTACCCGCGGACTCGGCGAGCAGCGTCATCGTCCGCCTACTTGGTGTTGCTCCGGATGGAGGTTGCCGCGTTTCACCCGTCGCGGTTTGACCCGCGGCGACTCGTCTCTGTGGCCCTGTTCCTCGCCTTCGTCAACCGTGCTAACGGCGACTTATCGCGGCCGGGCGTTACCCGGCATCCCGCTCTGCGGAGCCCGGACTTTCCTCCCCCCGGTTAGCCGGGCGGCGACGGTCTGGCTGGCTTCGGACGGCAAGGATAGCGCAATTGGGGTCGGCGGGGTCGGACGATCAACTGACTCGCCAATGCACGGTTTCGCCCGCGCGCAGCGGCACGACACCATGCTCGCCATAGGGGTACACGTCAGGCACCGTCCACGATTCGCGCTGCAACGTCACTTTATCGGCATTCCGTGGCAGGCCGTAGAAATCGGCGCCGAAATGGCTGGCGAAGGCTTCGAGCCTCGGGAGCGCCGCGGCCGCGTCGAAGACCTCGGCGTAGAGGGGGAGCGCCACAGGCGCCGAATAGCAGCCCGCGCAGCCGCAAGCGTTTTCCTTCGTGTGCCTTGCGTGTGGCGCCGAGTCGGTGCCAAGGAAGAATTTCGGACTGCCGGAAGTCGCGGCCTTCACCAGTGCCTGGCGATGTGCCTCGCGTTTGAGAATGGGTAGGCAGTAGTAATGTGGCCGAACGCCGCCCGCGAAAAGCGCATTGCGCGAGTACAGGAGGTGCTGCGGCGTGATGGTCGCGGCGACGTTGGGCGGGGCCGCCGCGACGAACGCGACCGCCTCCTCCGTCGTGACGTGCTCGAGCACGATCTTGAGCCCCGGGAAGTCGCGCACGATCGCAGCAAGCGAGCGCTCGACGAACACGCGCTCGCGATCGAAGATGTCGACCGCGCGGTCCGTGGTTTCGCCGTGCAGCGACAGCACCAGCCCATTCCTTTCCATTGCTGCTAGCGCCGGATATGCGCGCTCGAGCGCCGTGACGCCCGAGGCGGAATTCGTGGTGGCTCCTGCCGGATAGTATTTGACGGCGTGGACGACGCCGCTCCCCTTCGCCTTCGCGATTTCGGCAGGCTCCGTGTTGTCGGTGAGATACAGGGTCATCAGAGGCTCGAAGCGGGAGCCACTCGGGAGCGCACCGCATATCCGCTCCCGGTAGCGGAGCGCGGCCTCCGTCGTCGTCACCGGCGGAGCGAGGTTGGGCATGATGATTGCTCGCCGGAAGACGTCGGCAGTAGCGGCGATGACCGCGGCCATGGCTCGACCATCGCGCAGATGCAGGTGCCAGTCATCCGGGCGGGCGAGCGTTATTGAAAGGTTGGGCATAGGAAGGCCTTGTTTCTTCACGATTATACGTTCGGGCATCCGAACGGGTGGGCCGGTCGCTTCGTGGCGCTGCGATGAGTGGCGGGGTACGTGGCGCACGGGATATAATGATTGGTTTAGCGCGGGCGAGGTCGGGAGCGGACGGCATTGGGAGATGCGCGGCGCACCGGTTCCGCGGCAATCGCCGTACCGCGCAGGCGGACGAAGGGGCTAGAGGTCAGCATGGCAGCGAAGCAAGCAACCGCAAGCGCGACGGTCGCCAAGAAAGTCAAAGTCCTCACCGAGGAGGACCTGCTCAAGGCGCCCGAAAAGGACTACATGAACGAGGCGCAACTCGCCTTCTTCAGGCGGCGTCTGGTGGAGCTGCGGGATCAGCTACTCCAGAACGCCGACAATACCGGCGAGCATCTGCGCGAGAACGAAACCACGACCGATCCGTCGGACCGTGCGACTCTCGAAGAGGAGTACACGCTCGAACTGCGGACTCGCGATCGCGAACGCAAGCTGCTGAAGAAGGTCGAGAAGTCGATCAAGCTGATCGACGACGGCAACTACGGCTATTGCGAGGAGACGGGCGAGCCCATAGGCATCCCGCGGCTCCTCGCGCGACCGACCGCGACGCTTTCGCTCGAGGCGCAGGAGCGCCGCGAGCGCGTGCAAAAACTCTACGGTGACTGACTGACGGACGCCCGCGCGGCGTCAGCAGCTACAAGCCAAAGAGAGCGCGGTGCGACCACCCACCGGCCATGAAGAACAGCATCGGGATCGACAGTGCCATGTTGGTCCTCGATGCGAGCAGTGCGACACGCCGCGCCTTGTTCTTCTCTTCGTCGGATGCCGGTTTCATCCCGAGGATCTTCTGCTGGTTCGGCCAGATCAGCGCCCACACGTTGATCAGCATGATCGTGCCGAGCCACGCGCCGATGCCGATCCCGGCGAGTCCTTTCGAAAGCGTGAAGGCGCCGACGAAGTTGCCTCCCAAGAGCGCGGCGCCTGCGAGCCAGGTCACGACCGCGGACCAACGAAAGTAGAGCAGAGCGCGCGGGGCGACATGCTTGGTGATCCCGGCAGCTGTGCCGTCGGCGGCCGCGGCCTTGAGCGCCGGGACCTGGACGAAATTGAAATAGTAGAGCAGGCCGATCCACATGACACCGGCCAGGAAGTGCAGCCACCTTGCAAGTGCGGGTACGAGATCCATGTCCGTTGCCTCCCTTACATCAGAATGTTCTTGGCGGCGAGATACAGGATCACCGTCAGGATCAGGCCGGAGATGATCGTGCCCCAAATGGAATCAAGCGGGTTCTTCATCGTCATCCTCCTCGTTTTGCGGTTGATGCCGCGCGCCATTCTAGCAATTGCGCACCGATCGGACCACCGGCGTATGGCACGTCGGGGGTCATTCGAATTCGGCGGCGTCGGCCGACGGGGTTCGCGCCGGGCGAAGGTCGCCCTGACGCGCTGTGGCGAAGTGCGCCGTGCCACGCTTGTCGGACGGCTATGCCGGGAACATAATTGACAACGGAGATCCTGTACGAGTTGCCGACCCCTAGATGACGAGCGGCTTGATTTGGGCCGCCGCACGCAACCGATCAATCAGAAACCAAAATGGCGTTCTTTTCGAAACCGCCCGCAAAGAAAAAGCCGGAGCTCGTGAAATCCGACGCGTTGCGCCGCGCCGGGTCGCCGACCGCGGGCGGGCAAAGCCCCGCGGTGCGTGGGCTCCCGGCGCAGGCTGCACCCGGACAGCGACGGCCACAGACGGGGCTCGGGGGCGGCGGCGACACGCTTGCCGGAGCGAGCGTGATGCCGTGGGCGCCCGGGCAGACGTTCTTCGAGGTTGCGCAGGCCAATCCCGGATTGTGTGCGGTGCTCGAAAATGCCGCATTGCACTTTGCGAGCGGGCAGGCGGCGGAGGCGCGCACCCTGCTCGAACAGGGGATCGAAAGCGACGCCGACACCAAGATCTCGTCGCTTGCCTGGCTCGCGCTGTTCGATCTGATGCAACGGGACGGCGACAAGGCGGCATTCGAACGGCTGTCGATGCAATACCTCGCCCAGTTCGAGAGTTCGGCGCCGGCATGGGAAACCAAGACGAATGCGCAGGCCGAACCGCGGACCCTGGGCGGATACATTGCGCTCACCGGGCGGTTGACCGAGTCGTCGGCGAAGCAGCTCGAAGGACTCAAACGCGCGATTGCGAGACGCGCGGAGTCGACGAAGCTCGATCTGACGTCGGTGCACGGCTTCGATGCTGCCGGTGCGCGTCTTCTTGCCGACGCACTGGCCGAAACGCGCCGGACCAGGCTCGGACTGCAGCTGCAGATTGGAGATCAGCTGCTCCCCGAGATTGACGAAACGCTCAAGAAGGGCCGTGAAGCGGGCGAGGGCGTGTGGCTCCTTTCGCTCGAATTGCTGCAGTGGACAAACGATCTTGCGAGATTCGAGGACCGAGCCGTCGATTTTGCCGTCACCTTCGAACTGTCGCCGCCATCTTGGGAGCCGCCGGTAGTGTCCACGGCGCCCTCCGAAACGCCGCAAAGTGCACATGCTCCCGGCATCGAATCGGGCGACCCCGAGGTATTGAAGTGGTCGGGTGTGTTGGCAGGTTCGATTGCGCCACTGCTCAGCAAGCTCGCCGATTCCGCGCACGACAAGGCGGTCGTGGTCGTGGACATGAGCGAGGTCGAGCGCATCGATTTTGTCTGCGCCGGCGCGCTTCTCAACGTGATCACCCGGATAGAGTCGCAGCGCAAAGCGTTCCAGATCGTCGGCGCGTCGCCGATCGTCCGGGCGCTCATGCTGCTTCTGGGGATCCCGCCGCGGAATTTCGTCAAGAAGTCGCAATAGGGGTTACGCTGCCCCTGCGGCACGTCGGAGCCTTCGGGCACGCGGGTCCCCGCGACCAATCCGTCTGCCGTGCAGCCTCCCGACGGCGTGCGGTGGGACGGGTCGCGCCCGCGCCGCTTCTGCACTCCGGAGCTTGTTGGACATGGAAACCTTTCACGGCACCACGATTCTCTCGGTCCGCCGCGATGGCGGGGTTGCGCTCGGCGGCGATGGCCAAGTTACGCTGGGCACCGTTGTCGTCAAGGCGACGGCGCGCAAAGTGCGCCGTCTGTACAACGACCGTGTGCTCGCCGGATTCGCCGGTGCGACGGCGGACGCGTTCACGCTGTTCGAGCGGTTCGAGGCGAAGCTCGACAAGCATCAGGGCCAACTGGTGCGCGCTGCCGTGGAGCTTGCGAAGGACTGGCGCTCCGACCGCATACTTCGTCGCCTGGAAGCGATGCTCGCGGTCGCCGACCGTGGCGCGTCGCTCATCATCACGGGCACGGGAGACGTGCTCGAGCCGGAGCACGGCATCGTCGCCATCGGCTCCGGGGGACCTTATGCGCAGGCTGCGGCGCGGGCGCTCCTCGAGCACACGGCACTTTCCGCGACCGAGATCGTCAAACAGAGCCTGACCATCGCGGGCGACCTTTGCATCTACACCAACCAGAATCACGTGATCGAATCCCTGGAACGGGAACCGTGAGCGCAGTGGGCGAATGCCAGGACGCCCGCGCTGACTGTGATGTGCTGATCGCGGGCGCCGGGCTGGTCGGCCTTGCGCTTGCGCGCGCGCTCGCGAACGCAGGGCTCTCGGTCGTGCTCGCCGATCGCGCGGCCGTGACGGCACACGAATCGCCCGCGGCGGACGACGATTGGGACGCGCGGGTCTACGCGATAAGCCCCGGAAGCGCCACGTTCCTGCGGGCACAGGGGGCGTGGCAGGCGCTGCCGCCGGATCGCCTCGCACCCGTCGAATCGATGCGGATCGAGGGCGACGCCGGCGCGCTTCTCAACTTCTCGGCCTACGAGCTCGGCGAGCGCGCGCTCGCGTGGATTGTCGAAGAGCGCGCGCTGCGCGCGGCACTGGTCCCGCTCGTGCGCGCGGCGGGAATCGCGGTCCATGCCCCATGCACGTTCGAGTCGCTGTCGTTTTCGCGGGACTCGGCCACGTTGCGACTTGGCGACGGATGCCTACTGGGTGCGCGCGTCATCGTGGGCGCCGACGGTGCGCGGTCGTGGGTGCGCGAGGCCGCGGGAATGGCCGCGGTGTCGAAGTCTTACGGCCAGACGGCGGTGGTCGCGAATTTCGCATGCGAGGGCGCGCACCACGGGCGAGCGCACCAGTGGTTTTGCGATGATGGCGGCGTCCTTGCGTGGCTGCCGCTGCCCGGCCGCCGCGTTTCGATCGTATGGTCGGCGCCGGAGAGCCTCGCGCAGGAACTGCTCACGCTCCCGGTGGACGCGCTCGCCGCGCGCGTCGCGGCCGAAGGCCGGCATACGCTCGGCGCGTTCGAGTGCATCACGCCGAGCGCGGGGTTCCCGCTGTACCGGGTTAGGCTGCCGACGGCGATCGCACATCGGTTGGTCCTGGTCGGTGACGCCGCGCACGGCGTGCATCCACTCGCCGGTCAGGGCGTGAACCTCGGTTTCGGCGACGCCGAGGCTCTTTCCACCGTGCTTCGCGAGCGGGGCGCGCTTGCGGATCCCGGAGCGTCGATGCTGCTCGAGCGATACGCGCGCCGCCGGGCGGAACCGGTACTCGCGATGCAGGCGGCCACAGACACGCTCGCTCGCCTGTTCGGTGCCGCAACGCCGTGGATCCGATCGGCGCGAAACATCGGGATGGCGGCCGTTGACCGGCTTCCAACCGCCAAGCGGCTGTTGGCACAGTCCGCGCTGCGTTAGGTGCGGCCTTCCGTGCTGCTAGACTTGCGCGATATTCCGAGGAGAACGCGATGACTCAAGTTTGCGCGCCCAGGGTTTTCGGGCTTGCGACGATGCTTGCCGTGGCTGCCGGCATCCTTATTGCCGCCGCAGCGTTTGCGCAGACATCGACAGGCGCAGCGCCGCTCACCGCCGAGGCTGCGACCGTCAAGAGACTCCTCGAAGAGAAGTTCAAGGGAGCGAAGGTCAGCAGCATCACCAAGAGTCCGTATTTCGGCCTATACGAGGTTCTCTTCGACGAGTCGCTCATCTACACCGATGCAAAGGTCACGTACGTGCTCGTGGGCAACGTCTACGACGCTGCCACCAAGAAGAACCTGACCGAGGCGAAACTGCGCTCGCTCTCCCGTGTCGCGTTCGACAGCCTGCCGCTCGATCTCGCGTTCAAGAAGGTGAAGGGAAACGGTCAGCGCAAACTTGCCGTCTTCTCGGATCCCGATTGCCCGTACTGCGCAAGGCTGGAGCAGGAGTTGAAGGGTATCGACAACGTGACCATCTACACGTTTCTGTATCCGATCGACCAGCTGCATCCCGATGCGGCGCGCAAGGCCAAGAAGATCTGGTGCGCCCCCGACAAGACCAAGGCATGGGATACGTTCTTCGAATCGGGCGCGCTCCCGGCCAACAACGGCGACTGCGACAACCCTGTCGCAGCGACGAGCGTCCTCGGGCAGAAGATGAAGGTGAACGCGACGCCGACGCTGGTGTTCGCCGACGGATCGGTCGTCGCCGGCGCCCTGCCGGCGGAGCAGCTCGAGGCCGAGATCAGACAGGGCGAACTCGAGGCCGCCAGGCTCGCGGCGAAGAAGTAAGGCGGACCGCGCCGCGCTCCCCACAACCTCCGGAGAAGCTCGGGATGGCGATCATCGATTTTCTCAAGAAACAGTTCATCGACGTCATCGAGTGGACCGACGACTCGCGCGACACGCTGTCTTTCCGGTTCCCCGACGAGGACAAGGAAATCAAGAATGGCGCGCAGCTCATCGTGCGCGAGTCGCAGATCGCGCAATTCGTCTATCTGGGTGAATTCGGTGACACGTTCGGTCCGGGCAAGCACACGCTGACGACCGACAACATTCCGATCCTCACCAACCTCAAGAACTGGAAGTACGCGCTCGAAAGCCCGTTCAAGGCCGACGTCTACTACGTGGTTTCGCGGGTGTTCACTGGCAACAAATGGGGCACGGCGAACCCGGTGATGATGCGCGACGCGGATTTCGGCGTTGTCCGCCTTCGCGCTTACGGCACGTACGATTTCCGCGTCGTCGACCCGAAGAAATTCCTGAAGGAGGTCGCGGGAACGGATGACCATTTTCGCCTGGACGAGTTCGCCGACACGATGCGCTCGCGCATCGTCAGTGTTTTCTCCGACGCGCTTGCGGGTTCGAGGATTCCGGCGCTGGACGTCGCCTCGCGCTACGCCGAGCTGGGCGGGGCGCTGCTGCCGCTCATCAATCCGGCGATCGGCGCGAAGTACGGACTGGAAATGACGACGTTCATCGTCGAGAACGTGTCGGTTCCGCCCGAAGTCGAGCAGGCGATCGACAAGCGCTCGAGCATGGCGGCGGTCGGGAACCTCAACGACTACGTGAAATTCCAGATGGCGCAAGGGCTGGAAAAGGGCGGTGGCGGCCCCGGAGGGATGGCGGCGGAGATGGCGGTGGGCATGGCGATGGCGCAGCAGATGCTGCAACAGACCGGCGGACTGATGGCGCAATCGACACCGGGTGTAGCCGGCACGGCGTCACCGGCTGCAGGTCCGCCCGAGCTCTACTCGCCGGCGCAGGTGGCGCAGATGCTTGGCGTCGGCGAAACGGACGTCCTGGCGAGCCTCGAATCCGGCGACCTCAAGGGCAAGAAGATCGGCACGCTATGGCGGGTCACTCGCGCCGCGGTCGATGCGTTTTTGAAAGCATGAGCGTCGGCGGGCGAAGCCTAGGCCCGAAGGGCTCGTCGCCGCGCGATTGCTCTGGCCGACGCGTGGACGCGAGAATGAACGAGACCGTTCAAAGAGACCAGGCATGAGTGTCGACCGCGCGCGTCGCGCTGCGGTCGTGCTGCTGACATCGGTGCTGCTGGCACCAGCATCGGCGCTCGCGCAGGATCCGCGCGCGGCGATGGTTCAGCGAGCGGCGCGCGAGTGGCTGCTGCTGGCCGACAATCTCGATGGCGCCGCGACGTGGAAGGCAGCCGGTCCGCGATTCCAGAATGCGATCACGGTCGCCGCCTGGTCCGAAGGCCTCAAGCGCCAGCGCGGGTGGCGCGGTGCGGTCGTGCAGCGCGCGGTTGCGGCCACGACGTTCGGGTCTTCGTTCAAAGGGCTGCCGCCGGGTGGCGATTACGCCTTCGTGCAGTTTCGTACATCGTTTGCGCAGAAGGTGGGTGGCGGCGAGCACGTCACGCTGGAACGCGGGGCCGACAGCATCTGGCGTGTGATCGGCTACGTGATCATCTGACGAGCAGATCGGCTTGGCCGAGACCGTCGCGCTGTCGAAGTTCGCGTGCCCCGCGTGCGGCGGGGAAGCCACGTGGAACCCCACGAAGCAGAAGCTCGTTTGCCCGTTCTGCGGCACCGAGTCACCGGCGAAAGAAGACGCAGCCGGCGCAGTTGTCGAGCACGATTTGGTCGGCGCGCTCCGCGGCATCGGTGACGAAGCGCGTGGCTGGCTGGCCGACAGGCGGCAGGTCAAGTGCCGCAGTTGCAACGCAATCTCGGTGCTCGATCCTTCGCGGCAGGCACAGAATTGCGAGTTCTGCGGCTCGGCGCAGCTCGTGCCGTACGAGGAAACCAAACCGGCGTTCCGCCCGGAAAGCGTGTTGCCGTTCAAGGTGAGCGAATCGCAGGCGCGCGACCGCATCCGCGAGTGGTACGGCAGGCTGTGGCTCGCGCCGTCCGCGCTCGCGAAGAAAGCGTTGACCGACACCGTCCGCGGCATCTACCTGCCGTACTGGACATTCGATGCACGCGTGGACGCCGAATGGACGGCGGAGGCGGGCCATTACTACTACACGACCGAAACGTACGAGGCCAACGGGCGCAGCGAGACGCGCCAGGTGCAGCACGTGCGCTGGGAGCCCGCTGCCGGGCGGTTCCAGCACTTTTTCGACGACGACCTCGTGTGCGCATCGGTGGGCATCCATCCGGCGCTCTTGCGTGGCATCGAGCCGTTTCCGACTGGCGAGGTCAAGCCCTACGATCCTGGTTTCGTTGCCGGATGGATCGTCGAGCGCTACCAGATCGACCTCATTGCAGCCGCGCAACGCGCGCGCGACGCCATGGACGCGAAAGTGCGGGCGTTTGCCGCGCAGCAGGTTCCGGGCGATACGTTCCGCAATCTCAACGTTCGTGCCGACTATTCGACGCAGACGTTCAAGCATATCCTCGCGCCGGTGTGGCTGCTCTCGTACACGTACGGCGCCCGCGGATTCCAGTGCGCGATGAACGGCGTCAACGGTGCGATCCGCGGCGAGTACCCGAAGAGCCCCTGGAAGATCGCGTTGCTCGTGCTCGCGATCGTCATCGTCGTCGTGTTCGCGCTTTCGCTCGGCGGCAGGCATTGACGGCGCTCGCGGGCCGTCCGACCCGATTCGCACTCCGCCGCTTTACCCGATGCCGCCGCCGCTGCCGCCGTCACCACCCGCGGCGCCGCGTTCGCCCCGGCGATCTCCTGCCGCTGCCGGTCGCGGCGATTCCCGGCCGGGATGCGGAGGACCTCGGAGACCGGCTCTTCGACAACACCGCGGTGTTCCGACCTCGCGTGTTACGCTGACGCGCGTCCGATCCGGCGCCGGGCATCCGCGGCCGCATTGGGAATCGCATCGAACACACGATAGGAGAATTGCATGCACGCGGCGATTGTCACCGGTGTCTCGCGCGGCCTCGGGGAAGCGCTTGCGGCCACGATGCTGGCGCGCGGCTTTGCCGTTCTCGGCGTGGGCAGAACGGCGAGCGCGAAACTCAAGGGAAGGCTCTACCATCACGCCGCATGCGATCTCTCGCGGCCCGCGCTCATCGCCGCATCGGTTGCGCCGGCATTGCGGCAGCTGGCGGCGCGCAAGCCCGAATCGGTGACCCTCATCAACAACGCGGCCGTCGCGACACCCACTGGCCTCGTCGGACACCTGGACGCCGCCGAGATCGAGATGGCGCTCGTGACCAACACGGCGGCGCCCGTTGTGATGGCCGATCTCTTCTGCCGCAGCTTTTCCGACGACGCGATCCAGCGCAGGATCATCAACATCTCATCGGGCGCCGCGCAGACGGCCATCGCCGGCAGCGCGGTCTACAGCATGTCGAAGGCGGCGCTGGAAATGCTGACGCGATCCATCGCGGCCGAATGCACTGCGCCAAGGTTCCGCTGCATTTCGTTGCGGCCGGGGATATTCGAAACGGCGATGCAGGCTTACATGCGCAATCGCGATCCGGCCGAGTTTCCGAGCGTCGGCCTGTTTCGCGGGTTCAAGGAGAACGGGCTTCTCAAGGATCCGGGGGATGTCGCAGAGCGGATCGTGGACAAGCTGGTGCAGGGGCCCGTGGAGAACGGGCGTACCTACACCCACACCGATATCTAACTCGACCGGTAGCTATGACCGGCCCGGCTTGAGGCGAATCGTGTAGTCGATCAAGGCGCCCGCCGCGCCGGCTTCCCACATCAGGCAGTAGCCCTGCGCGATCGACGGCGCGTACACGTCCGCGTCCGCGCGCGTCTTCTCGCGTACGACGGGCATGACGACCGCCGAACCTTCATGGTAGTGAATGTTGAAATCGACGGGTTCGGTGCTCTCGAACGTGAACTCGATCCGATCTCCGGGCTTGAGATCCAAGCATTCCTCGAGCCACTCGTACGGGCGAATGGGGTGGCCGCGCACCGATTTCGGCGCGTCGGCGGTGATGGGCGCGGTCGTGCAGGCGCAAAGCGGAAGTGCGGCGACCAGGGCGAGGCAATGCCGTCGGGCGCCGCGCCTCACGGCCGACGCTTCCGGTGCGCGCGCCAGTCCTCGGCCAGGAGCGCCATCCGCACATGGTCGCGCCAACGGCCGGCGATCCTGACGTAGCGGCGCGAAAACCCTTCGCGGACGAATCCGGCGCCGCGAACGAGCGCAAGCGATCGCAGGTTCGTCGGCTGAACATTGGCCTCGACGCGGTGGAGCTTCAGCGCTTCGAACGCGAAACGCAGCGCGAGATCGAGGCCCTCGGACATGTATCCCGAGCCCGCGTGCGGCACGAATGCGTAGTAGCCCATGTACGCGCTCTGAAATAGACCACGGACAATTTCGCCGAAGATGAACACGCCGACGATCGCTTCGTCGTCGCATCGGCACACCAGCAGGCTCACGTGCGTCAGGTCCAGCGGATTGCGCCTCGCGAACCGGCCGTAACGGCGCACGAACGCGTCATATTGCGCCAGCGTCTTCGGCGCCTGCACCCAGGCGCCATGGAGCCTCCCGCTCGCCTTCGCTGCGGCCAGAAAGGCGGGAGCGTCCGAGAGCCGTGGCGCGCGGAGATAAACGCGGGAGCCCCGGCGCCGCGTCTGTGCCGCGAGGCCCGTGGATCGGGTAGGCATGATCGCGATTCTGCGAGCCGGTCGAACTTGCTGCCTCGAAGGAGCGGGCCTCAACAACGATTGCAGGAGCGCCCCGTCGGCCATCGGCGAGGATGTCCTCCCGCGATCGCGATCCGTCGGTGAGCGTCGTGCGCGGCGTTCCGCGGCGGGGGGAGCTCGTCCAGCCCTTGACGTCGATCAGTTCGACGTCAAAAACGAGCGTCGCGTTGGGTGGAATGACACCTCCGGCACCGCGCTCGCCGTAGGCCTTGTTCGGCGGGATCACGAGGGTGCGCTTGCCACCGATCTTCATGCCGACGACGCCTTCATCCCAGCCCTTGATGACCTTTCCCGAGCCGAGGAAGAAGCCGAACGGGACGTTCCGGTCGAGCGAACTGTCGAACTTCGCGCCGTGACCGTCTGCGGCATCCGGGTTGTAGAGCCAACCCGTGTAGTGTACGACCACGGCCTTGCCGGCGACGGCTTCGGTCCCGGAGCCCTGCTTCTGATCGACGATTTGGAGTTCTGTCACTTTGGCACCGAATTTGCTGGCTGTAGTGAACGAAGCTTTGGAGCCGTCCGCGGGTGTCGTGGCCGGATTTTGTGCGAATGCGCCACCGGCCATGATGGTTATTGCTGCAACGAAGAGAATGCGGCATAAGCCCGACGGTGAGGCCACGAATGCCCGTGTGCCGCGTAGCGGGAACGACATGGCGGATCCTCGAGCAACAAGAGGCAGGAATTGATTGGGCAAAGGGCAGCGCACGGCGGGGAACGTTTCCTCCCCAAACCGCGCGCCAAGCCGTGAATTGTAGCTGAATTCGACGGAATTTTTGCGAAGCCTGGTGAATTGGGCTATATATGTACACGTACACTTCAGGAGAGTTCCGGGCATCCGCGACTCAGTCGGAGGTGTATCGCCATCACGCCATGAGTTTGCATGGACGGGGCGTCGTCACCGCCCGCCACCGAGGTCAGTCAAGGGGACCGAGTTAGATCATGTTCGGATTCCTGACCTCGCAAACAAAGGATGATCCCGACCCCCTGCTGACATCGAAAACGGTGTCGGCATGGCTGCGTCACTTGCCGACGCTGGACGTCATCGCGCGACAGCACCACGTCATGCGCGTCTTCGATGGCATGCGGCAGTCGCGTCATCCGGTCGATCTGAACCGTGTGGCCGCCATACAGTTCCTTGATACGGCGCTTGGCGCCGATCGCCGCCAACTGATCAAGCAGTGCGTCGAGAACATCGAACGGAAACGCGCGCCTCGCCGATCGTGCGTGGCAGGCAGCACAGGAGTTGAGCCAGGGCTTCGTCTATGCATACCAGACCGGCCTGGAACGCGCGCTGGCGGACGCGGCGAATCCTCGCTGGAAGGTCGCGATCCCGCAGCTTTTCGCCCGTCTGCTTCACTTTCACGGCACCGATGCCAAGCTGCGCGTGTTCCGGCACGAGCGCTGGATCCCTGCCAAATGGACGGGCCTGCACCAGCTCTATGCGCGCGCATCGGAACTCGGCGTCGAACGGGTGGCGGTGGCTCTGCCCAGCGCGGGTCCGGGGGCCATGCATTGGAGCGCCGAGCAGGAATACGCCTACGTGCTCCTGGTCCAGCAGCTCAACACTGGTAACCTGTCTCCCGGCGATATCGATTGGGCGAGCGCACAGATTCGCGCGTGGGGCCGCGAACTCCAGTTCGAGACGATGCCCCGGTCGCCCGAAGGTTTCTTCGTCGACCTCGCGAGCAAACGCGGGCTCATGCGGCGCACCGGTGGCGAATCAGGACCGATGATGCGCTTTCTCGATACCACGCCGCTGTCCGACCAGCTCGAACGTGCGATTCATGCCCTTCGCCAGACCGAGAACGGTGAACCGGGCACCGCCCCCTCGGTTAATCAGCACCGCATCACGATCCTCGAGAAGTGCCGGCCGGTCGTTGCGCCGAATCTCCATGGAGACCTCCGCCGTTCTCCACGCACGCCGGCGACGGTTGCGGCGAAGGTGCGCGTCGGGCTCGCGCGAATCTGTGGCGAACTCACGCCCAGAGAAATCAGCGACCCGGCCAACGATGCCGATGGCGCCAACGAGCAGATCGAAGTGTTTCGGTGGCCGACAGCCCGCGCGCCCGACGCCGTTATCCGGACGAGCCTGACACGCTGATGGCATCGATCGCGTCGTTCAGCGATCCCGCCTGGCAGGTCAAGGACCGCAGTGTCGCGGGTCTTCGTATCGCAGCGTCGGGCGGCATCGGCCAGAGCCTGGTGCTGGGCGCCCTGGTCGCCGTGCGGCAGTCCGACGCATCCGATTGGGTGCTGGGCGCCGTGCGCCGCCTGAACAAGGTCTCCAACGACGAAGTCGAGGCGGGCGTGTCGATCATCGCCGAACGGATCGTTCCCGTCACGCTGCATGCGAAACGCGTGGCGAAGGAGGATATGGGCATCGTGGTCAACGGCGTCGACGTTTCTACGATGGGGGCGCGTTTCGGGGCGCTCTACCTGCCGCCGCCGTCGCGTCCGGAAAAGCCGCTGACGGTGAAGACGCTGATAGTCCCGACCTCCGAGTACGCCGACGGGCGCAATGTCATCTTGACGACCGGGCGCTCCGTCTACACGATCGCGCTCCGCCATCTGGTCGAGCAGCGCGCCGAATGGAGCTGGTCGGCGTTCCAGATCATCGACAAGAAGCCGATGGATTTCTGAGCCGGACCCAAGCTCACACCGCGAGGCTCCTTGCGCGGTTCGTGCAAAGCTGAGGTTCGAGTGTCGGCCGCGAGCGGTGATTCGCGATTGCTCCGATCCCGCTCGCTTCGCGTGCGGGGCCCCTCGTCGCCGCTCACACCGCGGGCCTCCTTGCGCGGTTCGTGCAATGCTGAGGTTCGAGTGTCGGCCGCGAGCGGTGATCGCGATTGCTCCGATCTCCTGCTCACTTCGCGTGCGGGGCCCCTCGTCGCCGCTCACACCGCTAGTCCTGCGGCCGGAACTTCAGGGTCAGCGTCCGCTGGAAGAGGTCCGGGCGGTCGGGCCGGGGTAGCGGCGACGACTTCACGATCGCCCGCTGCACGGCGTCGTCGTACGCGCGAACGCCGCTCGACTTTCGCAACACCGCGTCGATGATCTCGCCGGTCGGAAGCTGAACCACCTCGAAGATCGCTTCCGGGTTCCCTGACATGTCGGGCGGCAGGATCACGTTGCCCTTCACCTTCGACTGGATACGGCGAATGTAGTCGGCCTCGGCGCGCGTCCTCGCCGCCGACTCGGCTTCCGTCTTCTGTTGTGCGGTGCGGACCGCCTGCTCGCGTTCCGCCTGCGCCCTGAGCGCCTCGGCCTCGCGGGCCTGCCGCTCGCGCACCTCGGCGATGCGCTTCTGTTCGTCCAGCTTCTTCTTCTCGGCTTCCTTTTTTTCGCGTTCCTTCTGCTCCCGTGCGGCCTGTTCGCGCTTCTTGCGTTCCTCTTCGGCCTTGGCCTTGAGCGCAATGTCCGCTGCACGCGTGTCGGGCTTTTCGACCTTGGGCTCGGGTTTCGGTACGGCCTTCGGGGCCGGCGGTTGGGGTTCGGGTTTGGGGGTGGGCTCAACCCTCGGTGGGGCGGAAGGTGGAGGCTCCGGTTCCACTGGCGCGACGGTCGCGACTTTCGGCGGCGGCGCGTAAAGCTCGGCCATCACCGGCTCGGGCTTGCGGTTCTGCCAGCGCAGCGAGAAGACGAGGACCGCGATGAAAGCGACATGCACCGCGATCGCGAGCGCCATTGCGAGCCATTGACCCGACATGCGCGCGGGCTTTCGCGGGCGGTCTCTGGCCATCGAGGCGCGTCAGTTGGAAGGCGGCCGCGCGAGCAGTCCGACCTTTTGCGCACCGTTGCGCTGAAGCAGATCAAGCACGCCCAGCACGTCGTCGTAGCGCGCGTTCCGGTCGGCGGCGATGACCACCGGCTGGTCGGGGAAGCGGGCTTGCTTGGCGCGTATGCGCTGGACGAGTTCTTCGCGCGTCACCTTGACCGCCGGCGTCGCCGCCTGCTTGTCCGCGAGCCACAGCGTTTGATCGGTACGCAACGTCACTTCGAGCGGTGCGGTCGGCACGGTCAGCTTGCTGCCGACCGAAGGCAGCTCGATCTCACCTGGACTGACGAGTGGCGCCGTGACCATGAAGATCACGAGCAGCACCAGCATCACGTCGATATAGGGGACGACGTTGATCTGGTTGATCGATTTGCGAGTGCGGCGCATCTCAGCCTTGCCGCTGGAGGATGTTCGAGAACTCCTCGATGAACGTCTCGTAGCGCACGGCCAGCCGGTCGACGTCGTGGGTGTAGCGGTTGTACGCGACGACGGCGGGAATGGCCGCGAAGAGGCCGATCGCGGTGGCGATGAGCGCTTCGGCGATGCCGGGCGCGACCTGCGCCAGCGTGGCCTGGCTCACATTGGCGAGACTGCGAAACGCGTTCATGATTCCCCACACGGTGCCGAACAGACCGATATAGGGCGAGACCGAGCCGACGGTGGCAAGCCCCGCGAGATGGGCGTCGATCGCGTCGATCTCCCGCTGGAAGGTGGCGCGCATGGCGCGGCGAGCGCTGTCCATCGTCACCGCGGCGTTGCTGCCCTGCTTCCTGTGCTTCGCGTATTCGCGGAAACCCGCGGTGAAGATGTGCTCGAGCCCGCTGCCGGTGCGCGATGCGCTGGAGCTCTGGTAGAGGGTGTTGAGGTCGCCACCCTTCCAGAACTCGCTTTCGAACGCGTCGGTATCCTGCACAGCGCGCTTCAACTGGAACATCTTGAGGAAGATCTGCCACCACGACCACATCGACAGGGCGACCAGCAGCAGCAACACCGCCTGGACGACGATCGATGCCTGCGAGACCAGTGTGACAAAGGACAAATCGGCATGCAGGTTCACAGGAGGCTCTCCAGTCGGCCGTGAACGGTGGCGGGAATCCGCATCGGTCGCCAGGTCGAGCGGTCGAGGCAGGCGAGCGTCACGCGCGCCGTCGTGTATACGACGTCGCCGCGCGATACGTCCTGCATTGCGACCATGCGCGCGCGGTGAAGTTCGATCAGCGTCAACGTGGCTTCGAGCGCTTCGCCGAGCCGCGCGGGGCGCCGGTACTCGATATCGACGCGTTGAACGACGAACACGATGCCGAAGACCCGCTCGAGCTCGGCGACCTCGAAGCCCAGCGACGACAGCCACTCGGTGCGCGCGCGCTCCATGAACTTGAGGTAGTTCGCGTAGTAGACGACGCCGGCGGCGTCGGTGTCCTCGTAGTAGACGCGGACGGAGAAGCGAAAGGTCTCGCGTGCCTTCTGCGCGGAACTCAATCGGCGCTTCCGTCGGGAAAGAGATCGGCGGGAACTCCGGGGGTCGGCAGCGCCAGTCCGAAGTGGCGATACGCGAGGGCCGTGGCGACCCGGCCGCGCGAGGTGCGCTGCATGAATCCCTGCTGGATCAGGAACGGCTCGAGCACGTCCTCGATCGTGTCGCGCTCCTCGCCGATCGCCGCGGCGAGGTTCTCCACGCCAACCGGGCCGCCCGCGAACTTGTCGAGCACGGTGCGCAACAGCTTGCGATCCATGACGTCGAGCCCGGAAGCGTCGACGTCGAGCATCGCGAGCGCGGCATCGGCGACGGCGCGTGTGATCGACCCGTCGGCGCGCACTTCCGCGTAGTCGCGCACCCGCCGCAGCAGGCGGTTGACGATCCTCGGCGTTCCACGCGAACGACGAGCGATCTCGAGCGCCCCGTGAGGGTCGATCGCGATCTTGAGCAGCCCCGCGGACCGCGTCACGATCCTGGTCAGCTCCGCGGGGCTGTAGAACTCGAGCCGGGCGACGATGCCGAAGCGGTCGCGCAGCGGATTCGTGAGCATTCCGGCGCGCGTCGTCGCGCCGACGAGCGTAAACGGCGGCAGGTCGAGCTTCACGCTGCGCGCGGCCGGGCCCTCGCCGATCATGATGTCGATCTGGAACTCCTCGAGCGCCGGGTAGAGGATCTCCTCGACGACCGGCGAAAGCCGATGGATCTCGTCGATAAACAGCACGTCGTGCGGCTCGAGATTCGTCAGCAAGGCCGCCAGGTCGCCGGCGCGCTCAAGCACGGGGCCCGAGGTCTGGCGAAGGTTGACGCCGAGCTCGTGCGCGATGATGTGCGACAGCGTCGTCTTCCCCAAGCCGGGGGGACCGAACAGCAGCACGTGATCGAGCGATTCCTTGCGCTTGCGCGCTGCCTCGATGAAGATCGAAAGCTGGCCGCGGATCTTCTCCTGCCCGACATATTCGTCGAGCATGCGCGGCCGCAATGCGCGCTCGACGACTTCTTCCTGCACGCCGGCCACTTTGCCGGTGACGAGGCGGTCGAGTTGGTCGTTTTCGATGGACATTGGAGAATTCTAGACTTTGGCGAGGAGCTTGAGCGCCTGCCGGATCGCGTCGCCGACGGCCAGGCCTTCCGGCAGTTTCTTCACCACCGCGACCGCCTCCTTGTCGCTGTAGCCGAGCGAGAGCAGCGCATTGAGGACGTCGGACATCACCGGCGCGGGGCGATGGACGCCGATGGTCGCCGTGAGGTCGACGCCGAGCTTGTCCTTCAGTTCGAGAAGGAGCCTCTCGGCCGTCTTCTTGCCGATGCCGGGAATCTTGGTGAGCCGGCCGGCGTCCTGCATCGTCACCGATTGAGCGAGCTCGGCGACCGAGAGCCCGGAGAGCACGGACAGCGCAGTCCGCGCGCCGATGCCGCTGATCTTGACGAGTTGCCGGAACGCCCGGCGTTCGTTCTCGGTGGCGAAGCCGAAGAGCAGATGCGCGTCTTCGCGGACCACCAAATGCGTGAACAGTGCAATGCGCTCGCCGGTCGCGGGAAGGTTGTAGAACGTGCTCATCGGCACGTCGACCTCGTAGGCAACGCCCTGCACGTCGAGCAGGAGCTGCGGCGGGTTCTTCTCGACGAGAATTCCGGTGAGGCGGCCGATCATGGGGGGTACATGGGATTCGCGCGATTATCGCACGCGTCGCTGTGCCGCGACATCACACCGGAAGTTCGATCAGGTGTGCCAGCACGTCGGAAAGCGATGGCAGTATCAACAGATCGATCGCGACGAGATCCGCCGACGGCGCGTGCATGTCGGGCACCATGATCGGCGTCATTCGCGCGGCGAGCGCGGCGCGAACTCCGGGCTCCGAGTCTTCGAGAACCACGCAATCGGATGCGTTCACGCCCAGACGGCGAGCGGCTTCGACGTAGATGTCCGGCGCGGGCTTGCCGCGGGCGACCTCGTCGCCGCCGACGATGTCGTGGAAACGCGGAAGCAGCGCGGTCCGGACGAGCTTCGCTCGCGCCCGCTCGCGGCGCGTCGACGTCGCGACGGCGCGCGGAATCGACCGGGTCTCCAGCCAGGCGAGCAGTTCGCGGACGCCTGGCTTCATGGCCAGACCTTCGCGTTCGACGAGCTCGTCGTACGCCGCATGCCATCTTTCGAGTAGCGCGTCGACCGGATACCCGGCGCCGTAGTGCGCCCGGACCATGGTCGCACAGTCGGCAAAGTTGCGGCCGACCATGGCGAGCGCCAGCGTCATGTCGAATTCGACGCCGAGCGCCGCCGCCGCATTGCCCCAGGCGCGCGCGGCGAGCGGCTCCGTGTCGAGCATCAGTCCGTCCATGTCGAAAATCATCGCCATCGGGCGACGTAATGGACGCGGAGCGAACATCATCAGGCTCCTAGACGAGCCGGCCGCGGCGAACACGCTGGCCCATCGTCCGGTGGCCATCGAGTCCCATCGCGCTGTGCGCGTGCGTGATCGCGCACGCGAGTGCGTCGGCTGCGTCGGGAGACGGCGTTCCTGGAAGGTTGAGCAGACGGCGCACCATGTCCTGCACCTGTTCCTTGGCTGCCTTGCCGTGGCCGACGACCGCCTGCTTCACCTGCAGTGCCGTGTATTCGCTCACCGGCAATTCGGCGATCACGGCGGCGGAAATGGCCGCGCCCCGCGCCTGGCCCAACAGCAGCGTCGACTGCGGATTGGCATTGACGAACACCTTTTCGACCGCGACCTCGCCGGGACGATGCAAGGCGATCACGTCGCCAAGGTCGCGCAGGATCACCTTGAGCCGGTCGGGAAGTTCGCCGCCGCCGCTCTTGATGCAGCCGCAGGTCACGTAGGTGAGCGAACTGCCGGCGACGGTGATGACGCCAAACCCGGTCGACCTCAATCCGGGATCGATTCCGAGGATGCGTCGAACCGGCAATTCCGCCTTACTCTTCGAGGACGGCGTTGGTGTAGACGCTCTGGACGTCGTCGAGCGATTCGATCGCATCGAGGAGCTTCTGCATCTTCGCCGCATCGTCGCCCGTCATCTCGACTTCGGTGGACGGCTTCATCGTCACTTCGGCGAGCTCGGGCTTCAATCCCGCCTTCGCCAGCGCGTCCTTCACCGCGATGAAATCGTAGGGCCCGGTGATCACCTCGATGCTGCCGTCATCGTTGGTGACGACGTCGTCGGCCCCCGCATCGATCGCCGCCTCCATCACCCTGTTCTCATCGGTCCCCGGGGCGAATACGACCTGGCCGCAGTGCTTGAAAAGGAACGCGACCGAGCCATCAGTGCCGAGATTGCCGCCGTGCTTCGAGAACGCGTGGCGCACGTCGGCGACAGTTCGTGTCCGATTGTCGGTCATGCAATCGACGATCACCGCGGCGCCGTTGATCCCGTAGCCCTCGTAGCGGATCTCCTCGTAGTCGACGCCCTCGAGGTCCCCAGATCCGCGCTTCGTCGCGCGTTCGATCGTGTCCTTTGGCATGTTCTGATCCATCGCCTTGTCGATAGCGAGACGCAGGCGCGGGTTCATCGACGGGTCGCCGCCGGCAAGCCGCGCGGCGACGGTGATTTCCCTGATGAGGCGCGTGAAGATCTTGCCCCGCTTTGCGTCGGTGGCCGCCTTCTTGTGCTTGATATTCGCCCATTTGCTGTGGCCAGCCATGGTCGCTCCGGTCCGTTCGACAGCAAGGAAATCTCTGCAATCCGTATCGCGCGCAAACGCTCTCCGAGGGGCTTGCTCGGAGGTTCGTCGACCCGCGATTATAGCCGTGCGCCTCGCAGCGCGTTACAGGAGGCCGTGTTGCGCCGTGAACCTCCGCAGCACTTCGAGTCGGATTGCGGCATCGTTGATCTCGAGCATGTCTTGCTTGATCGACAGCGGCAAGGGCAGAAGTTCGGCCAGGCGATAGCCCACCCACGACGCGTCGTCGAATGCCCGATTCTCGGGAAAGTGTTGCGGTCCCACGCGGGCAGCGAGGAGTTCGAGCAGTTGCGCGAGCGGGCGATGCGCATCGCCGAGGGTGACCGTCGGTTCCGTTGCGATCGTCGACACATCGCCGATGACGAGTCCGTCGGGCTCGACCGCGCGCGACCGGACCTGGAAGCGCGTTCCGCCCACGGCCGTCACGTGCAGAATCCCGAGCTGCGGCATGTCCCACGCGCAAATGCTGGCGAGCGTGCCGACCGCCGCGATGTCGGGCGCGTCGGCACCGGCCCTCGAGACCTCGTCGCCCCGCGTGATGAGGCAGACACCAAAAGCTTGGTCGCCGGAGAGGCATGTCTTTGCCATTGCGATGTAGCGCTGCTCGAAGATCTTGAGCGAGAGACGGCCACCCGGGAACAGCACGGTCTTCAGCGGAAACAGCGGCAGCCGCAGCTGCCGGCGATCCGCGCCGCGCACGCTCGAGAACATCAGGCCCGACGTGTTCCTGGGGCGGGATCGGCGACGCGGTCCTCTCCCCAGCGCGGGCCGAGCGTGTGCGGAACCGCGAGTTGATCGAGCACGCGGGCAACGACGAAGTCGACGAGATCAGCGACCGATTGCGGGCGGTCGTAGAATCCTGGCACAGGTGGCAGGATCACTGCCCCGGCGCGAGCGAGCTTCAGCATGTTCTCGAGATGGATGGCGGAGAGCGGCGTCTCGCGCGGGACGAGCACCAGTGGCCGCCGTTCCTTCAGCATGACATCGGCCGCGCGCTCGATCAGGTTGTCGGCTAGCCCGCCGGCGATCGCACCGAGCGTTCCCACCGTGCAGGGACAGATCGCCATCGCGTCGGCGGGATTGGAGCCGGACGCAACCGGCGCCATCCAGTCGTCGCGGCCGAACACCGTGATTTGTCCGTCGCGCGCGCCGAGGCGCTCGGCGAAGAAGCGCGCGGCTTCGCGCGGCTGCGCGGGGATCGTCAAGCCGCATTCCTGCTTGGCGACGACCTGCGCTGCGGACGAGTAGAGCAGGTAGACGCGGCACTCTGCGGCGAGCAGGCATTCGAGCAACCGCAGGCCGTACGGCATTCCGGATGCGCCCGTGAAGGCGAGCGTAACGATGCGAGGCGCGGTCAACCGAGCTCCCGGTGACGGGTCAGAACCTGGTAGCTCTGGGTGAACGCGTGGGCGAGCCGCTCGACCAGGTACACCGACCGATGGCGACCGCCCGTGCAGCCGATCGCGACCGTCAGGTAGTTCCGATTGTCGCGTGCATAGTCGGGGAGCCAGCTTGAGACGAAATGGTGGATGTCTCCGTACATCCGCTCGACTTCGGGCAGCATCTCGAGGAACCGGACCACGGGCGCATCGCGTCCCGTGAGCGCCTGCAGCGCGGGCTCGTAATGCGGGTTTGGCAGGCAGCGGACGTCGAAGACGAGGTCGGCATCGAGAGGGACGCCGTGCTTGAAGCCGAACGATTCCAGCAACAGTGTGAGCCGCGATGCATCGACGCTGACGAAGTCCTTGATCCATGAGCGCAGTGCCGCCGACGACAGCTCGCTCGTGTCGAACGCGAAGCCCAGCGGGCGCACTTCGGCGAGCAGCGCTCGCTCGTAGTCGATCGCCTCGGTCAGCGTCCGGTCGTTACTCGAGAAAGGATGTCGGCGGCGCGTTTCGGAGAAGCGTTTGACGAGCGTCTCGGTCTTCGTGTCGAGATAGAGAAAGCGCGCGATCCAGCCGGCAGCGCGCAGTTGTGCCAGCGTGTCGGAAATGGCGGCGAGGCCCGGGGCGGTCTTCGCGTCGAGTGCGATCGCGATGCGGTCGCGCCCCGCGGCCGCGAGATAGCGAACAGTCTCGGCGACCAGCGGCAGCGGCAGGTTGTTGACGGCGTAGTAGCCGGAATCTTCGAGCGCTCCAAGCGCGACGCTTTTGCCGGAGCCCGAAACGCCGCCGATCAGGAGGAGGTCCATATCGATGGGTGCAGCCCGAGTCGCGCGGGCGGTTATCCGCCGTCCTCCATGAACTTCGTCTGCCGCTCGATGAATTCCTGTGTGCTGTCGATGCCGCGCTGATTCAGCACGAAATTGCGGACCGCCGCTTCGACAAGCACCGCGAGGTTGCGCCCGGCGGCGACCGGAATCGTCACCTTGCGCACCGGAACGCCGAGGATCTCCTGGTACGTGGCGTTCACCTGGAGGCGGTCGAGCTCGGAGAACGCTTCGTTGCTGTGGTCCTCGAGGTGGACCATCAGTTTGAGCAGCTTGCGCGGCCGCACGGCCGTTTCGCCGAAGATCGCCCGGATGTTGAGGATGCCGATGCCGCGAACCTCGAGAAAATCTCTCAGCACGGTGGGGCAACGGCCTTCGAGGGTGTCGGGCGAGATGCGGTAGAGCTCGACGATGTCGTCGGCGATGAGCCCGTTGCCGCGTGAGATCAGCTCGAGCGCGAGCTCGCTCTTGCCGATCGCCGACGCGCCGGTGACGAGGACGCCCATCTCGAGGACGTCGAGGAACACGCCGTGCAGCGTCGTCGATTCGGCGAGCACGCGCGCGAGGTACAACCGGATGACTTCGACGAGGTGCGGCGACGGCTGGAGCGACGTGAACATCGCGACGTGGTGTTTGCTGCATTTCGCGGCGAGATGTGGCGGCGCCTCCTCGCCATTGGCAACCACGATTGCGACGAGCTCGACGGTGAACAGCCGGTCGATCGACGTCTCGACCTCGCTGGCGGGCAGGGCGCGCAGGTATGCGACCTCCGCCGCTCCCAGGATCTGGATCCGGAACGGGTGGATGAAGTTCATGTGGCCGACTTGGCCGATGGTCGGCTTGAGCGCTGTCCTCACCGGTGAGGACCCGGTTGCCCCCCTGGTGCCCCGCAACCCAGTGAAGGCCCAACCGCACCTGATTGTCGGCAAAGATCCGCTCGACGCTCACCTGCGGGTCACGCCGGTCTCGCCCGTCATGCGGCCTCCGCAGCGGCAAACGCTGTTTCGTCGCTACGCACGCGACGGGCGCCATCCTCGCTCGCGGACACGCTCTTCGGGACGTGCCATCGCTCCGCTCGCGAGGACGTGCTTCATGGCCTCGGCTGCTTCGCCCGGCGGTTTCACTCGGAGGGCTCCCACCGCTCGAACACCGCGTGGAGGTCGGAAGCACACGCTCGCCGCCGCAAGCTGCTCGCGAAAGCGAGTTTCGGAAAACATCTGTGCGAGCTCGGACAGGAGTTGCAGGTGCTGTTCCGTCGCTTGCTCGGGCACCAGAAGCACGAAGACCTGCGCAACGGGTTTGCCGTCGGGAGCGTCGAACGGTATCGGGGACTTTAGCCGGACGAACGCGCCCTGGGCTTCCTTGAGACCCCGGATTCGCCCGTGGGGAATGGCGATCCCCTGACCCAGACCGGTGGATCCCAGCTTCTCGCGGGCAAGGAGGCTGTCGACGACAACTTTCTTCTGCACGCCGCGCTTCGCCTCGAAAAGGGCACCAACGGCCTCGAACAGGCGCGCCTTCGAACCCGCGTCGAGGTCGAGCAGGACATTCCCGGCCGGCAGCAACTCGGCGATCTGGCTCATCGGCAGCGAAGAACGGATCGGGTGGTACGAAGGTTGACCCCGAATGCTACGGGGCCGCAAAAGCAAACCGGCGGACCTTCCGGCCCGCCGGCACGCACGCCACCACGATCATACGCCAGGTTCCTATCCCGAAGCGGCGCCGGGGACCCCCGGAACGGCCACCGGAGCGGCCTCGGTGGCTGCGACGTCGCGCTTGACCGCGGCGCCTCCGTGGCGGTTCCGGGCGAGCTTTTCCTTGTGCTTCAGGACCTGGCGGTCGAGCTTGTCGACCAGGGCATCGATCGCCGCATACATGTCGGGCTCGACGGCTTCGACATGGATGTCCTTGCCGCGCGCGTGCAGGTTGACTTCGACCTTGTGCCGCAGCTTTGCCACCGACATCACGACGTTGACGTCGATCACGTGGTCGAAGTGACGCGTCACGCGATCGAGTCTTCGCGACGACGTAGTCGCGGATCGCGGGCGTGTTCTCCAGGTGATTGCCGGTGAGGTTCAGATTCATCAGAGCTCTCCTCGATATGCGACAACGCGTCGTCACGCGCCTTGCGCAGGTTGACCGGGGGTATCTGCAGCGCTTCCCGGTATGGCGACGGTACGCGGGCGACGATGATGCCCTGCTCACTCAGGAGATCCGCGATCCGGCTGTCGGTCATCGGCGCCTTCGCATCCTCGGCGCCGATCAACTGGTTGATGAGCGCCGAGATCGCGGTGGCGGAGGCGGCGCCGCCGGTGTCGGTGGCCACGTGCTGCCGAAGAAGTATTTGAGCTCGTACGTCCCGCGCGTCGTGAGCATGTACTTCTGGGTCGTCACCCGCGATATCGTCGACTGGTGCAGGTTCAGCATCGTGGCGATCTCGCGGAGGACCATCGGCCGCATCGCGACGTCTCCGTGCTCGAAGAAGCGACGCTGCCGTTCGACGATGGCCTGCGACACGCGCAGGATGGTTTCGAAGCGCTGCTGGACGTTGCGGATCAGCCATTTGGCTTCCTGCAGCTGAGCTGAGAGCTGCTGATTCGACGAGTCGCGGTTCCGGGTGAGGATGTCGGCGTAGATGCGATTCAGGCGGAGCTTCGGCATCGCGGCTTCGTTGAGTGCGGCTACCCATTTCCCGCGGACTTTCTTCACGACAACGTCGGGAATGACGAAGTTCGTCTTCCGACTTGGCAAACGAGGCGCCGGGCCTGGGATTCAAGCTCATCACCAGCGCGCGCATCGCGCGCACGCCGGCGTCGTCGGTATGCAGCACGCGCTTCAGCTTGGTGAAATCGCGGGCTGCGGAGCAGCGGCAGGTGCTCGGTGACGACGGTGAGCGCCTCGGCACGGTAGGGTGTGGTCTCCGGCAGCGCCTTCAATTGCAGCGCCAGGCATTCGGAAGCATCGCGCGCTCCGATGCCGGCAGGCTCGAAGCTCTGCAGGTAACAAAGCGCGAGGGATAGCTCGTCCGGATCGATTGCGAGCTCTTCCGGGAACATCTCCGCCACTTCCTCGAGCGACGTGTGCAGGTAGCCGTCTTCATCCAGCGCGTCGATCAGCGCGCCGACCAGCTGGCGATCGCGCAGAGAAAGCTTGAGCACGGCGAGCTGGGAAAGCAGGTGATCGCGCAGCGTGCTCGTGGCGACCTGCTGCGGGTAGAAGCCCTCCTCGTCGTCGTCGGACGAGCCGGAACCCCCCCAGTCGGAGTCGCCGCCGGAATAGTCCTCGAAGTCGGTTCGCTCGACCGTCTCGGATCGCTCGCGCGATTCGCCATCGCCTTCGTCGCCCCGGACGTGGTCGTCGTCCTTCGCGGGCGTGTCGGCGGCCGTCGTCGTGGTGACGCCCGCAAGCTGGGCCGCGGTCGGCGCCGGATCGTCGTCGCCCTCGGCCTTTTCGAGGAGCGGGTTCTCCTGCAGCATCCGCTCGACCTCGGCGTTCAACTCGACGGTGGACAGCTGCAGCAGCCGGATCGACTGCTGCAATTGCGGCGTCAGCGTGAGGTGCTGGGAGAGCTTGAGCTGGAGGGTCTGTTTCATCCGTTACGCGATGTACTTGGTCTCAGAGCTGGAAATGCTCGCCGAGATAGACCTTCCTTACAGCCTCATTATAAACAATCTCCCCGGGTGCGCCGGAAGCCAGGACCCGGCCCTCGTTGATGATGTAGGCCCGGTCGCAGATGCCCAGCGTTTCGCGCACGTTGTGGTCGGTGATGAGGACGCCTATTCCGCGTTCCTTGAGGAACCCGATGATCTTCTGGATATCGAGGACGGCGATCGGGTCGACGCCTGCGAAAGGCTCGTCGAGAAGGATGAACCGCGGCCGGGTCGCGAGCGCGCGGGCGATCTCCACCCGGCGTCGCTCGCCGCCGGAAAGCGACAGCGCCGCGGCGTCGGCGAGATGTGAAATGGAAAGGTCGTCCAGAAGCGCGCTCAGTCGGTTGGCGAGCGCGTCGGAATCGAGATCCTGCAGCTCCAGAATCGCGCGCACATTCTCGGCAACGGTCAGCTTGCGGAAGATCGACGCTTCCTGGGGGAGGTACGAAAGCCCGAGCCGCGCGCGGGTGTGGATCGGCATCCGGGACAGGTTGGCGCCGTCGAGTTCGATGCGTCCCCCGTCGGCGGCGACGAGCCCCACGATCATGTAGAAGCATGTCGTCTTGCCCGCGCCGTTTGGTCCGAGGAGCCCCACGACCTCGCCGCTCGCGACGTCGAGCGATACGTCGTGCACGACCGTCCGGGCCTTATACCGCTTTTCGAGCTTCGCGACCGAAAGGTGACTGGCGGGGCGCGCGTCGCCTGCCTGCGGACTGAGGTTCACTTGACGGCGGGCGGCGTGAGCTCGCCGGCCGGCTTCAGCGTTACGGGTGGCTCGGTGACCGGAGGCGGCGCGGCTTTCGCGGCTGACTTGCCCGCATCCTTCGGATTGTCCTTGCCCTTGCCCGGAAGACCGAGTTCGGACTTGGGTTGGAACATGCCGCGCACACGTGTGCCAGGTCCCTCCGGGTCGGGTTCGGTTCCGGCACGCCCTTCGGCCTTGAACAGCTCGGTCGCCGCGTTGTAGGAAACATAGTTGCTGCGGATCTCGTCCTTCCCCCGCTTCAGGAGCGCGCGGTCGAAGAGCTCGAGGAACTCCTTCGAGCCGTCGTACTCGATGCGCTGCGCATAGGCTTCGTAATACTCGTCGATGCCGTCCCGCTTCTGGCGGAAGGCGACCGGATTGCCGTACGCGGTAGCCGACAGCGAGTTGTCGGAGTTCTGTTTGAACACGATGCGATCGGCGCGGATTTCGAGGGTGCCCTGCGTGATGA
Source organism: uncultured beta proteobacterium (assembly GCA_963844005.1). Taxonomy (GTDB): domain Bacteria; phylum Pseudomonadota; class Gammaproteobacteria; order Burkholderiales; family Casimicrobiaceae; genus CAIWHR01. The sequence goes on from CAWJMQ010000023.1 coordinate 243,406, forward strand.
TCACGTGGCCGGTGAGCGTCCCGCCGCGCGCCTGCATGTTGGCATCGCCGCTGTCGCCGGAAAAATTGATGGGCTTGTCGCGATCGGCAGCTTCCCCGAACGCCACCGATACAATACCCAGCGCCGTGGCCACGGCGACGAATGCCTGTACTGCGATCCGGGCAGCCAGAACGGGAAAGCGAAGTGGACGGCGCGTGGTGGTCACTTCGGAAGCCTGGCGGGCTGCAGCGTTCCGCTCACCGCGGACTTGAGCTTGATCGTGTGGGCTTCGTTGTCGAGGATCATCCCGACGCTGCGGATTATTCCACGCGGCTCCTCGATCGTCACCGGCCGGTCGGTTTCGGCGCGCGAGCGTTTCGGGATGACTCGCAGCATGTCGGTCGCGAAGGTCGCGGGACCGGCAGGCAAACCATCAGGGGGCACCTTCTGCGGGGCCGCATCGCGCATCGCGCGGACATTGCCACGAAGCGTCACGATTTCGCGGTTCCCCGAGACCGTGCCCGCGTCGGCATTTACCGCGAGACGCGGCTTGCCGGGGTCCGTCAGCGTCAGCGACGGGAGGACGAGGTCGACGCTGTCGTCGTCGGGATAATGCTGTGCGCGCTTCGCCGTGAGGGATTGCAGAACGCGCCCTGCCGCGTCATAGCTCACCGCGCTGAAATTCTCGATGTAGAGATCCGGGTCGTGCCGCGACGCTCCATTGTTGCGCGCCGCGGACGGTGCCACCTGCGCGTCCAGCCAGTACGTGAGCGCGGCGAGGCCGCCGAGCAACAGGACCGGCGACCAGGCGACCAGCCGGTCGGTGCGGATGCGTCGCGTGGCCACGGTTCGGTCAGGCTCCGAACGCCGCGTGCTGGGGATCGAGAACCCCCTGCGCGGCAAGGATCAGTTCGCAGATCTCGCGCACGGCGCCCATCCCGCCGTCGCGCTCGGTCACGAAGTGCGCGCGTGCGCGAACGCTGGGCGGTGCGTGCGGGACGGCGATCGCGAGTCCGCACCGAACGAACACCGGGACGTCGGGGAGATCGTCGCCCACATGCGCGCAGGCGGCCGCCGGCAGTCCGAGCTCCGAGCGCAGCGCTTCCCATGGCGTCAGCTTGTCTTCGGCACCCAGCACGATACGCGTGACCCCGAGCGAGCGAGCGCGATGCATGACCGCCGGCGCTCTGCTGCCCGTTATCCAGGCGACGGTGAGGCCCGCGCGCATCAGCATCTTCAGCCCGACGCCGTCGAGCGCGTTGAACGCTTTCGATTCGCCGCCGTCTTCGCCGACGTAGATCCTGCCGTCCGTCAGGACCCCGTCCACGTCGCAGGTCACGAGCCGGATGCCGCGCGCCTGCTGCATGAGGGCGTCCCCCATCACACGACTCGCGCGCGGAAGAGGTCGTGGAGATGCAAGGCACCGACGAGCCTGCCGTCGCCGTCGACGACGAGCAGCGCCGTGACCTTGGGCACGGCCTCCATCAGTTCGACGCAGTCGATCGCCAGCCGGTCGGGTCCGATCGTACGCGGCGTCCGCGTCATGACGTCGACAACGTTCACGCTGGCGATGTCGCGAGTCCGGTCGAGGCAGCGGCGGAGGTCGCCGTCGGTGAAGATGCCGGCGACCCGGCCGGCGCCGTCGACGACCGCCGTCATCCCCATTCCCTTGCCGCTCATCGTGACGATCGCCTGCGACAGCGTCGCGTCAATACCGACGATCGGCAGGGCCTCCCCGCTCACCATCACATCGCGGACATGCGTGAGCAAGCGTCGCCCGAGCGGGCCGCCCGGATGCGAGCGGGCGAAGTCCTCGACCGAGAAGCCGCGCGCGTCGAGCAGCGCGAGAGCGAGTGCGTCGCCGAGCGCCAGCGTTGCGCTCGTGCTGGCCGTCGGTGCGAGACCCAGCGGACACGCTTCCGCATCGACCGCGGCGTCGAGGTGCACGTCGGCCGCCTGCGCGAGCGACGACAGTTCATTGCCGGTCAGCGCGACGATCTTCGCGCCCTGGCGTTTGATATGCGGCGTCAGCAGCACGAGCTCATCGGTCTCGCCCGAGTTCGACAGCATCACGACGACGTCGTCCGGCGTGATCATTCCGAGATCGCCGTGCGAAGCTTCCGCCGGATGGACGAAAAACGCCGGCGTGCCGGTGGAGGCAAGCGTCGCCGCAAGCTTCCTTGCGACGTGACCCGACTTGCCGATGCCCGACACGACAACGCGGCCCCTGCAGCGAAGTATGAGGATGACGGCGGCGACGAATGCGTCGCCCAGTCTCGCGGCCAGCGCCGCGATGGCATTGGCTTCGGTTGCCAGCACATCGCGGGCAAGCGAGAGAACACGCTCCCGGTCGACCCCAACGCGGTTGGGGGGCGCGGCAGGAGCGACGGAGGCAGTGACGCGCATCCGGAAGAGTATAACCCCGGGCCGCGAACGTCCGCCGCGGCCCTCAAGGGCTCGGGTCGCACCGTCCGACGCCATGCTACATTCGACGAAACACCTATCCGCCGCCGAACAAGCCATCGCCATGCCCGACCGATGCCGCAGACGCTGCAACTGATTCTCGTCCTGCTCGGCGCGGCCGTCGTCGTCGTCGTCATCTGTAGGCTCGTCCGGCTGCCGCCGATCCTGGGCTATCTGCTGGTCGGCATGGTCGTCGGCCCCAACGCGCTCGCGTGGGTGCCCGCCGCCACCGAGACGCGTCATCTCGCCGAGTTCGGCATCGTGTTCCTGATGTTTTCGATCGGCCTCGAGTTCAGCCTGCCGCAGCTGAAATCGATGCGGCGCGCGGTATTCGGACTCGGATTCGCTCAGGTGGCGATCACGACGATCGGCGCAATGCTGGTGCTGTATATGCTGGGCTACGGTTGGCCGGCGGGCTTCGCGCTGGGGGGTGCGCTGGCGATGAGCTCGACGGCGATCGTATCGAAAATGCTCGCCGAACGGATGGAGCTCGGGACGCCGCACGGCCGCGACGTGATGGCCATCCTGCTATTCCAGGATCTGGCCGTCGTCGCCTTCCTCATCGTCCTTCCGTCGTTGTCCAAAGGTGGCGGCGAGCTCGCCATCGATCTCGCGTTCGCAACCGTGAAGGCGCTGGTCGTGCTGGTGCTGATCCTGTTCGCCGGACAGGGGCCGATGCGCGCGTGGTTCCATCTGGTCGCGCGGCAGCGAAGCTCCGAACTCTTCATGCTGAACCTGCTGTTGATCACGCTCGGGCTCGCCGCGCTGACCGAGCTCGCGGGATTGTCGCTCGCGTTGGGCGCGTTCCTCGCCGGCATGCTGATCGCCGAAACCGAATACCGCTATCAGGTCGAGGAGGACATCAAGCCGTTCCGCGATGTGCTGCTGGGACTCTTCTTCGTGACAGTCGGGATGGCGCTGGACCTCGGAATAGTCGTGCGGAATCTGCGATGGGTGCTGCTGCTGCTCGTCGTCCCCGTCGTCGTCAAGCTCGCATTGATCGTCGTGCTGTCGCGCGTCTTCGGTGCGCCGCCCGGCACATCTCTGCGAACGGGCTTCTACCTTGCTCAGGCCGGGGAGTTCGCGCTCGTCCTGCTCGCGGTCGCCGTGAGCCTCCAGCTCGTGCCCGGGATGATCTCGCAGATCGTACTGGCGGCGATGGTGCTGTCGATGCTGGCCGCTCCGTTCCTGATCCATTTTGCCGACCCGATCGTGCGCAAGTTCACCGCGAACGACTGGCTCGCTCGCGCCGCGCAGATCACGCAGATCGCGGCGACGACGATGGCGCGGCAGAACCACGTGATCGTCTGCGGCTTCGGACGGAGTGGCCAGAATCTCGCGCGGCTGCTTGCGACGGAGGAGATTCCGTTCATCGCCCTCGACTCCGATCCGCAACGCGTGCGGGAGGCGGCGGGCGACGGCTCGTCGGTCGTCTACGGCGACGCGGGCCGCAGGGAAGCGCTCTTCGCCGCCGGCCTCGCGAAGGCGCGCGCCGTGGTGATCACGTTCGCGAACACCGCGGTCGCACTCAAGATTCTTCACTACGTCCACGAAGAGCGCCCCGAGTTGCCGGTGGTCGTCCGCACGCTCGACGACAGCGAGCTCGATCGTCTGCTGAACGCGGGCGCCGCCGAGGTCGTGCCGGAAGTGCTCGAGGGAAGCCTGATGCTGGCGACCCATTCGCTGCTTCTTCTCGGAGTGCCGCTCAATCGGGTGCTGAAGCGGATCCGCGCGATCCGTGAAGAGAGGTACAGCCTGTTCCGCGGGTTCTTCCACGGCGCGACCGATGTGGCCGACGCCGCGGAGAACCTGCAGCCGCGACTGCACTCGGTGCATTTGCCGGACCGCGCGAACGCGGTCGGGAAGGCGCTCGCGGCGCTGGAACTCGACGGCCACGTCGAAGTCACCGGAGTGCGCCGCAAGGGCGCTCGCTCGCAGCGCCCGGGTCCGGATTGGGTCTTCGAGCCCGGCGACGTCGTCGTCCTGCTCGGGCGCCCGGAAAATCTCGCCCTCGCCGAGCATCGGTTCCTGGACGGTTGACACGTGGGACGCGTACCGGAGATTCGAGGCGTTTGTCCTTTGTTGCGAATTCCGGGACCGCCGCTAGACGTTGTGAGTGACGACTCGGGGCGCTACAATCGCGCTCCCTCGTGTCCGAGCGCTTGCCCCCGTGTCCGACACCCATGCGCCGGCGTCCGCTTCGGACGCCGCACACCCGGAAATCGCCGTCGAACTGGCCGATGTGACTTTCGGCTACGACCGGCGCCCGGTGCTCGCCGGCATTTCGATGACGATTCCGCGCGGCCGGGTTGTCGCGATCATGGGTGGCTCTGGTTGCGGGAAGACAACGATACTTCGCCTGATCGGCGGGCAGCTGAGGCCACAGTCGGGGCGGGTGACTGTTGCCGGCGAATCCGTGCCCGATCTCGACCGAGAGGCGCTCTTCGCGATGCGGCGCAAGTTCGGCATGCTGTTCCAGTTCGGCGCATTGTTCACCGACATGTCCGTCTACGAGAACATTGCATTTGCGCTGCGCGAACACACCGACCTGCCCGAAGAACTCGTGCGCGATCTCGTCCTGATGAAGCTCCACGCGGTCGGGCTGCGCGGCGCCGCGCAACTGATGCCCTCGGAGCTTTCCGGCGGCATGGCGCGCCGGGTGGCTCTTGCGCGCGCAATCGCGCTTGACCCGATGCTCGTGATGTACGACGAGCCGTTCGCCGGACTGGATCCGATTTCGCTGGGCGTCGTCGGTCAGCTGATCCGGCGGCTCAACGATGCGCTGGGGATCACGTCGGTCGTGGTGACGCACGACGTTTACGAATCGTTGAAGATCGTCGACTACATGTATTTCGTTTCCGAGGGTAAGATCATCGCGCAAGGCACGTCCGCCGACGTGCGCGCTTCGGGTGACGCCTTCGTCCGGCAATTCGTCGACGGCGAGCCGGACGGCCCCGTGCCTTTCCATTACCCGGCATCGTCATATCGCTCGGAGCTCTTTGCCCGTGTTTAGCGCGGTCGCCACAGGCATCGCCGACGCCTTGCGCAGGCTCGGCACCGCGTCGATCGCAGCGATCGGCCGGCTGGGGTACGCGGCGCGGTTCGGCGTCTCCGTCGTCCAGGAGACGCCGGCGGCGTTCACCCGGCTTCATCTGACCCTGCGCGAAATCTACTTTTCCGGAGTGCTCTCGCTGATCATCATCCTGGTCTCCGGCCTTTTCGTCGGGATGGTGCTCGCATTGCAGGGCTACGACGTGCTGCAGCGCTACGGTGCCGACGAGTCGCTCGGCGTGCTCGTTGCGCTGTCGCTCGTCCGGGAGTTGGGGCCGGTGGTCGCCGGGCTCCTGTTCGCGAGCCGCGCTGGCAGCGCGATCACGGCGGAGATCGGTTTGATGAAGGCGACCGAGCAGCTGTCCGCGATGGAGATGATGGCCGTCGATCCGCTCGCGCGGGTCGTCGCGCCGCGGTTCTGGGGCGGTGTCATCTCGATGCCGCTGCTCGCAGCCCTGTTCTCGACGATGGGCGTCTTCGGTGCTTACCTCGTCGGCGTTCGGCTCATCGACATCGATCCCGGTGCGTTCTGGGGGAACATGAAGGCGGCGGTCGACTTTCGTTTCGACATCGTCAACGGAGTCATCAAGAGCGTTGTCTTCGGCATGGCCGTCAGCATGATCGCGGTGTTCGAGGGATTTGACGCGAAGCCCACGGCCGAAGGCGTATCGAGCGCTACGACGCGCACCGTGGTCGAGAGCTCCCTCGCGATTCTCGCGCTCGATTTCGTCCTCACCGTGTTCATGTTTCGGGGAATAGCGTGAGCGAGACGGGCATAGCCAAGGCCCGCAGGGCGCGTCGTCGAGCGAGCGCAGGCGGCCGACGGGAAGCCGCGATGCTGCTGCGGTCGCGAGGCGGAGGCCGCGTGAGCGAGACGGGCATAGCCATGGACGCCCGTGCGAGCAGGGCGAAGCCAAGACTCGAGGAAGCCGCCACATGAGTCTTTCTCGGTCCGCTCTCGATCTCTGGGTCGGCGCCTTCGTCGCGGTCGGCATCGGGGCCATTCTGTTTCTCGCGCTCAAGGTTGGCAATCTGGTGAGCTTCGGGTCGGCCCCGGGCTATCGGCTTGAGGCCCGTTTCGACAACATCGGTGGCCTCAAGGTGCGCGCGCCGGTAAAGGCGGCGGGCGTCGTCGTCGGTCGCGTCGAACGAGTCAGGCTCGATCCGGGCACCTATCAGGCCGTGGTCACGATCAAGATCGACAACGACTACCAATTCACGACGGATACGATCGCGTCGATTCTCACGTCGGGGCTCTTGGGCGAGGTCTACATCGGGCTCGACGCCGGTGGCGATACGAAAATGGTCCCGGACGGTGGAAAACTCGCGAAGACGCAATCGGCCGTCATCCTCGAAAAGCTGATCGGACAGTTCCTCTTCGACAAGGCCGCGAACGGCGGCGGAAAGTGAGCGCCCCATGATCGCGCGTGCCCTGTCGAGACTTCCCACCGCGGTGACGCTCGCGGCGGCGCTCTTGTCCGGCTGTGCGGCGACGCCATCGCGCGTGGACCCGCTCGAGCCGATGAACCGCGCGTTCTTCGAGATTCACGACGCCGTCGATACCGCCATCGTGAAACCCGCGATCCAGGCGTATATCGACGTCGTCCCGGAACCTATCCGCCAAGCGGTGTCGAACGTCTTCAACAACGTCGACGACATGATCTCGGTCGTCAACGATCTTCTCCAGGGCAAGTTCGACAAGTTCGGCAACGACATGGGCCGCGTGATGCTGAACACGGTCTGGGGGGTGGGCGGCATGTTCGACCTCGCGTCGATGGTGGGCATCGAGCGTGGCAACGAGGACTTCGGGCAGACTTTCGGCGCATGGGGGTTCGACCAGGGGCCGTACCTGTTCGTCCCGATCTTCGGGCCGACGACGTTTCGCGACGGTGCGGGCTGGATTGCGCGGATCGCTGTGGGTCCGGTCGGGTACATCCCGGATGTCCCGGTGCGCAACGTCCTCTACGGCGCGGGCGCCGTCGATCTCCGCGCGCAGGCGGCGGGGACGTCGCAGCTCGTGGACACCGCGGCGATCGACCGCTACCTCTTCATTCGAAACGCCTATCTGCAACGGCGCCGCTATCTCGTCTACGACGGCAAGCCACCGCCGGAACCCGACGAAGAATAGATGCCTGCTTTGCATCCCTCCGCCCGCCGCGCCGTATTGCTGCTGCTCCTCAGCGCGATGGAGTTGGCGGTCGTGCCGGCATCGGCGCAGGAGATGCCCGACGCCATGGTGAAGCGCGTCGCGCAGGACGTCCTCGCGTCGGTCAAGGCCGATCCGTTGATCCAGGCCGGCAACGAGGCGCGGATTCGCGAGGTTATCGAGGTCAAGCTTCTGCCCAACTTCGACTTCTCGCGGATGACCGCGCTGGCGATGGGCAAGAACTGGCGCGCTGCGACGCCCGAGCAGCAGAAGCGCCTGACCGACGAGTTCCGCGGGCTCCTCGTTCGCACGTACTCGGGGGCGCTCAGCCAGTATCGCAACGAGAACATCGACTTCAAGCCGTTGCGGATGAACCCCGGCGACGCCGACGTCACCGTGCGCACGGCCGTGGTGCGGGCGAGCGGTGCCCCGGTCCAGATCGACTACAGCATGGAGAAGAAGGCGGACTCGTGGAAATGCTATGACGTCGTCGTGGGCGGCGTTTCGCTCGTCACCAACTATCGCGACGAGTTCAACGAGCAGATCAAGAATGGCGGCGTGGACGGCCTCATCAAGACGCTCGCCGACCGCAATAAGGGCGTCGCCGCGAAATGAGGGCCGGGCGCGGGGTGCTGGAGGACGTCGGGGCGGGATTTGCCCGGGACGAAACCGGCGCGCGCTGGACCTACGCGGGTGCACTGACGAATGCCAATGCGGCCGCCGTGCTTGCCGCGACCGTCGCGCTGGCGATGCCGACGACGGGCGAGATCGATCTTGCCGACATAGACGCGATAGACTCGACGGCCGTTGCGGTGCTGATTGCACTCAAGCGGCGCGCGGCCGGAGAAGGCAGAGCGCTGACCTTCATCAATGTCCCCGCGGCGCTCACCGCCCTCGCAGATCTTTACGGCGTCGAGGAAATCCTGGTCGCCTGACGCGGTCGCGCTGTGCCGCGTACCTGGGTTGCCCTTGCCCGTCACGACCCCGTGTCAATCGCCGTCGAAGTGATCAACGTCGCCCGCCGCTTCGGCCGCGTGCAAGCGCTCGACGGAGTGAGCCTGACGGTGGAAGAGGGCGAGTTTTTCGGGTTGCTGGGACCCAATGGCGCGGGGAAGACGACGCTGATCTCCATCCTCGCGGGACTCACCCGCACCGACGCCGGCAAGGCACGAATTCTCGGCCACGACGTCGTCACCTCCTACCGTGCGGCCCGGCGCGCGCTCGGGGTCGTGCCACAGGAACTCGTGTTCGACCCGTTCTTCACGGTGCGGGAAACGCTCGAGATCCAATCGGGGTACTTTGGCATTCGCGACAACGGTGCCTGGATCGACGAGATCCTCCATCACCTCGACCTCGTGTCGAAAGCCGGCGCGAACATGCGGTCGCTCTCCGGAGGCATGAAGCGTCGTGTGCTCGTCGGCCAGGCCCTCGTGCACAAGCCGCCGGTGATCGTTCTCGACGAACCGACGGCGGGCGTCGACGTCGAGTTGCGGCAAAGCCTGTGGACGTTCATCCGCAAGCTCAATCGCGACGGCCACACGATCATCCTGACGACGCATTATCTCGAGGAGGCCGAGGCGCTGTGCGGCCGGATCGCCATGCTGAAGGCAGGCAAGGTTGTCGCGCTGGACACCAAGCAGAATCTGCTGTCCCGCTTCGCCGGCCTGACCGTGCGGCTCGTGGCCGAGCGCGTCCCCGTCGCCTGGCTGCCGCGCGTGCTGCGGCAGGACGCTGGCATCTTCTTCATCGGTATCGACCGGTACGCCGATCTCGAGACGCTGCTCGCCGCGCTGCGCACCGAGGGCATCGCGATAGGCGAGCTCGCGCTTCAGGAGACCGACCTCGAGCAGGTGTTTCTGCGGATCATGGGCGGCCAGCCCGCATGAACCTCTCGCGAGCCGGGTGGCCGACGCTCCTGTACAAGGAGCTGCTGCGATTCTGGAAGGTGAGCCTCCAGACGATCCTCGCGCCGGTGCTGACCGCGCTGCTCTATCTGCTCATCTTCTCGCACGTGCTGGAGACGAATGTCTCGGTGTTCGGCGGCAAGGTGACGTATACGGCGTTCCTGATTCCCGGTCTCGTGATGATGTCGGTGCTCCAGAATTCGTTCGCCAACACGTCGTCGTCGCTGATGCAGTCGAAGATGAACGGCAACCTGATCTTCATCCTGCTGCCGCCGTTGTCTCCGCTCGATCTCTTCGTGGCGTACGTCGCGGGCGCGATGGTGCGCGGCCTCGTCGTCGGAGTCGGAGTCTTCGCCGTGACGCTGTTCTTCGCGCCGTCGCTGGTGCAGATGCCGCATCCGGGCTGGGCGTTCGCCTTTGCGCTGCTCGGAAGCGCGATCCTCGGTTCGCTCGGGCTCATCGCCGCCATCTGGGCCGAGAAGTTCGATCAGATATCGGCTTTCCAGAATTTCCTCATCATGCCGCTCACGTTCCTCTCCGGCGTGTTCTACTCGATCCACTCCCTTCCGCCGTTCTGGCAAACGATGTCGCACGCGAATCCGTTCTTCTATATGATTGATGGGTTCCGCTACGGGTTTTTCGGGCTGTCCGACGTGCCGCCGTCGACGAGCCTCGCGATCGTCGCTGGATGCGCGCTCGTGATTTCGCTCGTCACGCTCGCGATTCTCCGAAGCGGCTGGAAGCTTCGGCATTGACGTTCGGACCGTGCACGTGCGTGGCGCGTTGCCGTCCGTCCCGAAGACCCGTTATCGCGTCGAGGTTGCCCATGGTCACGCCCGAATCCATCAAGATGTCGATCGTCGCCGGCCTGCCCTGCGTGCACGTCGAGGTCAGCGGCGACGGCCACCACTGGGAGGCGGTGATCGTGAGCGCGGCGTTCGAGGGACTGGCCAAGGTCCGCCAGCACCAGCTCGTCTACGCAGCGCTCGGCGACCGGATGCGCGAGGAGATCCATGCTCTCTCGATGACCACCCTCACGCCGGCGCAATGGGCTGCCGCCCGGACCGCGTGACGTGGACAAGCTGCTGATCGACGGCGGCCAGCCGCTCGTCGGCGAAGTTCACGTTTCCGGGGCAAAGAACGCGGCGTTGCCCATCCTCTGCGCGGCGCTGCTCACGTCGGAGCCGCTGGTCCTCACGAACGTTCCGCGGTTGAAGGACGTGCGGACGATGCAGACGCTGCTGGCGCAGATGGGCGTCGCCCAGGACACGCCGACGCCGGGCACGATCGCGCTCGACGCAGGCAGGATCGACTGGCCGCTTGCTCCCTATGAGCTCGTCAAGACGATGCGGGCGTCGATTCTCGCGCTGGGACCGCTCGTCGCGCGGTGCGGCGAGGCGCGCGTATCGCTGCCGGGCGGCTGCGCGATCGGCCTCCGCCCGGTCGATCAGCATGTGAAGGGCCTCGTCGCCATGGGCGCCGAGATCGATCTGGAGCATGGCTACATCAACGCGCGCGTGCAGCGACTCGTCGGAACGTGTTTCGTGTTCGATGTGGTCACGGTGACCGGCACCGAGAACCTGATGATGGCTGCAACCCTCGCCGAGGGGACGACCATACTCGAGAACGCAGCACGGGAGCCGGAAGTCGTCGATCTTGCGCGCTGCCTCGTCGCCATGGGCGCGAGGATCTCCGGCGCGGGGACCGATCGCATCGTGATCGAGGGTGTCGACCGGTTGCGTGGCGCGACGCACGCGATCATGCCGGACCGGATCGAAACAGGAACGTTCGTCGCGGCGATCGCCGCGGCCGGTGGCGACGCGACGGTGGTCGGCGCACAGGCGGCGACGCTCGAGGCGGTCCTCGGCAAGGTCTCGGAAGCGGGCGCCGAGATCTCGGTGTCGGGTGATTCGATTCGCGTCACGCGGCGCCGGTCGCTCTCGCCGTTCAATCTGCGTACGGCGCCGTACCCGGGGTTTCCGACCGACATGCAGGCGCAGATGATGGCGCTCGCGACGCGCGCCGCCGGGACGACGCTCGTGACGGAAACGATATTCGAGAACCGGATGATGCACGTGCAGGAGCTCGTGCGCCTCGGCGCCGACATCGACGTCGAGGGCACCACCGCAGTCGTCCGCGGAGTGCCGAAGCTGACCGGCGCCGACGTGATGGCGACCGACCTTCGCGCGTCCGCCTGCCTCGTCATCGCCGGGCTGATGGCGGAGGGCGCGACGACGATCGACCGCATCTACCACCTGGATCGCGGCTACGAGCGGATCGAGGAGAAGCTCTCGGCGCTGGGCGCGCAGATCCGGCGCGTGTCCTAACTCCGATGACCGACCTCGACGCTTCGCCGCTGGGCCGCGCGACTGCGTACGCGGAACGTTACGATCCCGCCCTCCTGTTCCCGGTCGAGCGGGCGCCGCTTCGCGCAGAGCTGGGATTCGGCGCCGCGCTGCCGTTCCGCGGCGTGGATCTGTGGAACGCCTACGAATTGAGCTGGCTCGATTCCGCCGGGCGGCCGCAGGTCGCCATCGCGACGTTGGCGGTGCCGGCGTCGTCGCCGCGGCTCGTCGAATCGAAGTCGGTGAAGCTCTACCTCACTACGTTCAACCAGACGCGTTTCCCGTCGGAAGCCGAAGTGGTGGCGGCAATCGAACGCGATTTGTCAGGTGCGGCCGGCGCCGCGGTCCGCGTGACGTTGGCGCTGCCACAGCGATTCCCGGCGCTGCCCCACGCCGAACTCGCAGGCGAGTCTCTCGACGTCAATCCGATCGCTGTCGGCGCGTTCGAGCCCGATCCGCAAGCGCTCCTCACCGACGGCCCCATCGTCGCCGAGCAACTGTACACGCACCTCTTCCGCTCGGTGTGCCCGGTGACCGGCCAGCCCGATTACGCCAGCGTGCAGCTCACGTACCGCGGCGCGCGCATCGGACACGACGGGCTTCTGCGCTATCTCGTGTCGTTCCGCCGGCATCCGGGCTTCCACGAGCATTGCGTCGAGCGGATCTTCGCCGATGTCTGGCGGCGCTGCGCACCGGAATCGCTGTCGGTCTACGCTCGTTTCATGCGGCGCGGGGGCATCGACATCAATCCCTATCGAACGAGCGGGGACGGAACGCCGCCCTCGAACGCGCGCACCGCGCGGCAATGATCGCGTCCGAGCGACTCGATCGGTCCGGTAGAATGCGACCTTTGATCGACTGCCAATGCCTGTGCCGACGCTCACGCTCGCGCTCTCGAAAGGGCGCATCTTCGACGAGACGCTGCCGCTCCTCGCCGCCGCGGGCATCGTTCCCGCCGAGGATCCGGAGTCTTCGCGCAAGCTGATCATCGGCACCAACCGGCCGGGTGTTTCCGTAGTGATCGTCCGTGCTTCCGATGTGCCGACGTACGTGCAGCACGGCGCCGCCGACGTCGGAGTCGCCGGCAAGGACGTCCTCCTCGAACATGGCGGCGAGAGCCTCTACCAGCCGCTGGACCTCGAGATCGCGCGCTGCCGGATGGTGGTCGCGACCAAGCGCGGCTTCGACTGGGCCGGCACCGTGCAGCGCGGCGCGCGCATCAGCGTCGCGACCAAATACGTGAAGACCGCGCGCGAGCATTTCGCCGCAAAGGGAATGCACGTCGACCTGATCAAGCTGTACGGCTCGATGGAGCTCGCGCCGCTCGCGGGACTCGCCGATGCGATCGTCGACCTCGTGAGCTCGGGCAACACGCTCAAGGCGAACGACCTGGTCGTCGTCGAGGACATCCAGCCCATCAGCTCCCGGCTCATCGTCAATCCGGCCGCGCTCAAGTTGAAGCGCGATGTCGTGCAGCCGCTGCTCGACGCGATGGCGAAAGCGGTTGCGGCGCGGAGGAACGCGGCGCCATGAGTGCCACTCCGCTTGCGCTGCGTCGCCTCAATACGACGGAGCCCGGATTCGACGCCGCACTCGGGGCGCTCGTCGCGTTCGAATCGGCGCAGGATCCCGCTGTCGACGCCGAGGTCGCGCGGATCGTTGCCGACGTCCGCGCGCGGGGCGACGCGGCGCTCCTCGAATACACGGCGAGGTTCGACGGCGTCCATGCGGCGTCGATGGCGGCGCTCGAGATCACGGCCGAGGAGATGCAACGCGCGTTCGACTCGATCCCGGATGGGCAGCGCGCCGCGTTGCAGACGGCCGTGGCGCGCATCCGCGACTACCACCAACGGCAGACGCTCGTGTCCTGGTCGTTTCGCGACGCCGAAGGCAGCGAATTCGGACAGCAGGTGACCTCGCTCGACCGGGTCGGCGTCTACGTCCCCGGTGGCAGGGCCGCGTACCCGTCGTCGGTGCTGATGAACGTGATTCCGGCACATGTGGCGGGCGTCGGCGAAATCATCATGGTCGTGCCGACTCCCGGTGGTGCGCGTAACCCCCTCGTGCTCGCCGCCGCGCACCTCGCCGGCGTATCGCGCGCCTTCGCGATCGGCGGCGCGCAAGCGGTCGCGGCGCTCGCGTACGGTACCGGATCGGTTCCCGCGGTGGACAAGATCTGCGGTCCGGGGAACCGGTACGTCGCGGCGGCGAAACGCCGCGTCTTCGGCACCGTGGGCATCGACATGGTCGCTGGTGCGTCCGAGGTCCTCGTCATCGCCGATGCGACCGCCAATCCGGACTGGGTTGCGATGGATCTCTTCGCGCAGGCCGAGCACGACGAGTTCGCTCAGGCGATCCTCGTCACGCCAGACGAAGCCATGCTCGGCGCCGTCGAAAAGAGCGCGCGAAGACAGATCTCCGATATGCCGCGGCAGGCGATCATCGCCGCGTCGTTCGCGAATCGCGGCGCGCTCATCCGGGTCCGCGATCTCGACGAGGCCTGCGCGATCGCCAATCGCGTTGCGCCCGAACATCTGGAGCTTGCCGTCGCCGATCCGGCCACGCTGCTCCCGAAGATCCGCCACGCGGGCGCGATCTTCATGGGGCACTCGTCGTCGGAAGCGCTCGGCGACTACTGTGCCGGCCCCAACCACGTGCTGCCGACCGGGCGGACGGCGCGCTTCTCATCGCCGCTCGGCGTCTACGATTTCCAGAAGCGGTCGAGCGTGCTCAACGTTTCACCCGGGGCCGCGCGCACACTTGGCCCGGTCGCGGCGACACTCGCGTTCGGCGAGGGACTGCATGCGCACGCGCAGAGCGCGCTCTATCGCGCACCCGGCAAATGACGTTGCGCCTGCCCGCTGCCGTCGCCGCGTTGGTCGTCCGGCCCGAGATTCGCGCGCTTTCGGCCTACGCCGTCGCCCGCGCCGATGGCATGATCAAGCTCGACGCGATGGAGAATCCATTTCCGCTGCCCGCGGCGATTCGCGCGAGGATCGCCGCTGCCGTCGCCGAGGTTTCGATCAATCGCTACCCCGATGGCGGTGCGGCTGCGGTAGCGGCGGCGCTGCGGACGTCGCTCTCCATTCCCGATTCGTTGGGTCTCATCCTCGGAAACGGGTCGGACGAGCTGATCCAGATCATCACGTCCGCGGTGGCGAAGCCGGGATCGACGATGCTGGCCCCCGAGCCGACGTTCGTCATGTACCGGCGGAATGCGATCTACGCGGGAATGCGCTTCATCGGCGTTCCATTGAAGGAAGGTTTTGCGCTCGATGCCGGCGCAATGCTTGCCGCGGTCGAACAAGAGCGACCCGCGCTCGTCTTTCTCGCGTATCCCAACAATCCGACGGGCAATCTCTTCGCGGCGACCGAGATCGAAGCAATCCTGCGCACGGCGCCGGGGCTCGTCGTCGTCGACGAAGCGTACTACGCGTTCGCCGACGCAACCTTCCTTTCGCGGGTCGCCGAATTCGCGAACCTCGTCGTGCTTCGGACCGTCTCGAAGATCGGCATGGCGGGGCTTCGGCTGGGATATGCGGTTGCGGCACCCGAATGGACTTCGGAACTCGAGAAGGTGCGGCAGCCGTATAATCTCAACGCATTGACGCAGGTGGTCGCGCCGTTGCTCCTGGCGGAGAGTGCGCTTCTCGCGGAGCAGGCAGCGAAGCTCAAGGCCGAGCGATCGCGCCTACACTCCGCGCTGGCGGTGCTCCAGGGTGTCGCGGTGTTCCCGACGCAGACCAACTTCGTGCTGGCGCGCGTCCCGGACGCGCCGCGATGGTTCGATCGCTTGCGGGAAGCTGGCATACTGGTCAAGAACCTGCATGGCTGGCATCCGCTGCTTGCGCACTGTTTGCGCATCACCGTCGGCACCCCTGCCGAGAACGACGCGCTCCTCGCGGCGCTAGAGACGATTCGATAGACATGTCCACCCAACCGCCACGCACCGCGAAGGTGCTGCGCAAGACGAACGAAACCGAGATCATGGTCGAGGTGAACCTCGACGGCGACGGCCGCGCCGTGCTCGCGACCGGGGTTCCGTTTCTCGACCACATGCTCGACCAGGTCGCGCGGCACGGAATGATCGACCTCACCGTCGACGCCAAGGGCGACCTCCACATCGACGCGCACCACACCGTGGAGGACATCGGGATCACGCTCGGCCAGGCGGTCGCGAAGGCGCTTGGCGACAAGACCGGGCTGACCCGTTACGGACACGCCTATGTGCCGCTCGACGAGGCGCTGTCGCGCGTCGTCATCGACCTTTCCGGACGACCCGGGCTCGAGTTCCACGTGCCGTTTACCCGCGCGATGATCGGCACGTTCGACGTCGACCTGACGCACGAGTTCTTCCAGGGTTTCGTCAACCATGCGCTCGTCACGCTGCACGTGGACAACCTGCGCGGGCAAAACGCCCACCACCAGGCGGAAACGGTGTTCAAGGCGTTCGCGCGCGCGCTGCGCATGGCTGTCGCGCGGGATCCGCGCGCGGGCGGCGTCGTTCCGTCGACGAAGGGAAAGCTCTAGTCCGCTGCAGCGCGCTCCCTTCGCACTCATCGTCAGACAATGACCGATATCGCCATCGTCGATTACGGAATGGGCAACCTCCGGTCGGTGGCCAAGGCACTTGCCCACGTGGCGCCGTCGCGCACGATCGTCGTGAGCGCCGAGCCCGCGGTGATCCGCAGCGCCGAACGGGTCGTGCTGCCCGGGCAAAGCGCGATGCCCGATTGCATCCGATTGTTGGAAGCCAGCGGGCTTGCCTCGGTTGTGCTGGAGGCCGCGCGGACACGGCCGTTCCTCGGCATCTGCCTGGGGTTGCAAATGCTCTACGAATCGAGCGAGGAGGGGCCGACGAAGGGGCTCGCGGTCCTCGCGGGTGGCGTTGTCCGGTTTCGCGACCAGGCGATGACGCTGCCAGACGGAGAAAGGCTCAAGGTCCCGCACATGGGCTGGAGCCGGGTGTGCCAGGCTCGGACGCATCCGATGTGGGACGGGATTCCGGACGGCACGCGCTTCTATTTCGCGCACAGCTATCATCCGAAACCCGCCGATTCGTGGACGACTGTCGGCACGACGGAATACGGGACGGCGTTTACTTGCGCCATTGCACGGGCTAATATCTTCGCAACGCAATTCCATCCGGAAAAAAGCCACCGCGCCGGGCTGCAGCTGCTCGCCAATTTCGTTGCCTGGGACGGACGGAGCTAACCTCGCACCACGCGGGCCGCGCCCTCCGCCGCCCCCTCCTCCTCACCCTCCGTCGTCCCCCGCCGCCATGCAGATCATCCCCGCGATCGATATCAAGGACGGTCACTGCGTCCGCCTGAAGCAGGGTGAAATGCATTCGGCCACGGTGTTTTCCGAAGATCCGGCCGCAATGGCGCAACACTGGCTGGAGCAGGGCGCGGAGCGGCTGCATCTCGTCGATCTCAACGGCGCGGTCGCCGGCGTCCCGAGGAACGAGCTCGCGATCCGCGAAATCGTCAGCGTCATCGGCGAGGAGATCCCGGTGCAGTTGGGTGGCGGCATCCGCGATCTCGACACCATCGAGCGCTACCTCGACGATGGCATCACCTACGTGATCATCGGCACGGCGGCGGTCAAGAACCCCGGTTTCCTGCACGACGCCTGTTACGCGTTTCCCGGGCACATCATCGTCGGCCTCGATGCGCGCGACGGCAAGGTCGCGACCGATGGCTGGTCGAAGATGACCGGCCACGATGTCGTCGACCTGGCGAAGAAGTTCGAGGATTATGGAGTCGAAGCCATCATCTATACCGACATCGGCCGCGACGGCATGCTCACCGGGATCAACGTCGATGCGACGGTCAGGGTCGCACGCGAGATCCGGATCCCGGTGATCGCGTCGGGAGGGATCGGGTCGATCCAGGACATCCTGAACCTCGCGCCCTTCGAGAAGGAAGGCATCATCGGCGCGATCGCCGGGCGCGCGCTGTACGAGGGGAAGCTCGATTTCAAGGCAGCGATGAAAGCGGCCAAAGGCGGCTGACGATCGACCGTCCGGGTTCCGCCGCGCGTTGCGCTTCCGGCTGAAGCCGGACCCCACGGTCCAGCGTACCGTCATCATCATGGGACTCGCAAAACGCATCATCCCCTGCCTGGACGTGGCCGAGGGTCGCGTCGTCAAGGGTGTGAATTTCGTCAACCTGCGCGACGCCGGCGATCCGGTCGAGGTGGCGCGGCGTTACGACGAGCAGGGCGCCGACGAGCTAGCGTTTCTCGACATCCGCGCAAGCGTGGAGACTCGCGGGCTTCTCTACGCGATGATCGAGGCGGTCGCCGACGAAGTGTTCATCCCCCTCACCGTCGGCGGCGGCGTCGGCTCGGTCGCCGATATCCGGGCGCTCCTGAACGCGGGCGCCGACAAGGTCAGCATCAACACTGCGGGGGTCAGAAACCCTGGACTCTTCGAAGCGGCGGCCGGACGCTATGGCGCGCAGTGCATCGTCGCCGCGATCGACGCCAAGCAGTCGGCGCCCGAGGCGTGGCAGGTCTACACGCATGGAGGTCGCACGCCCACCGGGCTCGACGTCGTGGACTGGGCACGCGAAGTCGTCGCCCGAGGCGCTGGCGAGATCCTTCTCACCAGCATGGATCGCGACGGCGCGCGGACGGGATTCGATCTCGCATTGACGCGAGCGGTGGTCGAGGCGGTCGACGTCCCCGTGATCGCCTCCGGAGGTGTGGGCACGCTCCAGGATCTCGTCGAGGGAATCGTCGTCGGCGGCGCCGACGCGGTGCTCGCCGCATCGATATTCCACTACGGCGAGTTCACGATCGGTGAGGCCAAGGCCGCGATGGCGGCAGCAGGCATCGAAGTTCGATGAATGTCGGGTGTTGCGCGGTGCCGTCCTTTCCTCTCTTGACGAACGGTGCCGGACGAGAGAACACTCGACTCCTCGCGTTCAACGTCAATGACCGGCAAATGGATTGGCTCGACCAAGTGAAGTGGGCACGGGACGGCCTCGTGGCGGCGATCGCGCAGGACGCCGTGTCGGGCAAGGTGCTGACGCTCGCCTGGATGAATCGTGAGGCGCTCGCACGCACGGCCGAAACGGGCGAGGCGCATTACTGGTCGCGCTCGCGCGCCCGTCTGTGGCGCAAGGGCGAAGCGTCGGGACACGTGCAGCGCGTCCGCGAGATCAGGCTCGATTGCGACGACGACGCGATACTGCTCCAGGTCGAGCAGGCCGGTGGCATCGCGTGCCACACGGGACGCGAGCGCTGCTTCTTCCAGCGGCTCGAAGACGGCCGCTGGGTGACCATCGAGCCCGTGGTGAAGGACCCGAACGCAATCTATGACCGCCGCTGAATCGGCATCGAAGCGCGCGGACGTGCTCGACCGCCTCGCGGCCGAGATCGCGTCGCGCCGGGACGCGGATCCGTCCATCTCCTATGTCGCCGCGCTTTTCGCCAAGGGCGACGACGCCATCCTAAAGAAGATCGGCGAGGAGGCGACCGAGACGGTCATGGCGGCGAAGGACGGTGATAGACTTCGCATCACTGCCGAGGTCGCGGATCTGTGGTTCCATTGCCTTGTGCTGCTGGCGCGGCACGGCCTCGGTCCTGACGACGTGCGCGCGGAACTCGCGCGCCGCGAGGGAATCTCCGGGATCGTCGAGAAGGCCTCCCGGAAGGCCTGATCGCTACCATCGCCGGGTTGACAAGCGGCGGCGGGCGAAGGACGGAGGCAAAACGGTGCAGGACTGCATATTCTGCAAGATCGTGCGGGGCGAAATCCCGTCGCGAAAGGTGTACGAGGATGAAGAGATCCTCGGCTTTCACGACATTCATCCGATCGCGCCCACGCACTTCATGCTGATCCCGAAGAAGCATATCGCCACCCTGGCCGATGCGACGGCGGCGGACGCCGGCGTACTCGGCCGGATCATGGTGCTGACAGGCCGACTCGCGCGCGAGCAGGGCTCGCCCGATGGCTATCGGACGATCGTCAATACGGGCCGCATCGGCCGGCAGGACGTCATGCACCTGCACGTGCACGTGATCGGCGGGCCGAGCCAGCTCGGCGCCATGATCGTGCGCAGCACGACCTGATTACTCGAGGAGATTCGTATGGGTGGATTGAGCATCTGG
This sequence comes from uncultured beta proteobacterium, assembly GCA_963844005.1. Lineage (GTDB taxonomy): Bacteria > Pseudomonadota > Gammaproteobacteria > Burkholderiales > Casimicrobiaceae > CAIWHR01. The sequence continues at coordinate 263,415 of CAWJMQ010000023.1, forward strand.
CATTGGCTGATCGTCCTGCTTGTCGTCGTTCTGATATTCGGCACCAAGAAGTTGCGCAATATCGGCCAGGATCTCGGCGGCGCGGTGAAAGGTTTCAAGGAGGGAATGAAGACCGGCGACGAGTCCGCGAGCGCAGCGAAGGAGGCCGACGCGCCCGCGCAGCAGCTTGGCGGCACAACGATCGAGGGCGAAGTCAAGAAGGAGAAGACGTCGTAGGAGGTCTGCCGCGGGTCCCCGAGGCATTGGACGAAAGGGGTCGCACGTCCGCCGCCAAGCGCGTAGTCATGTTCGATATCGGCTTCAGCGAAATCGTCGTCATCGCCGTTGTGGCGCTGGTTGTGCTCGGTCCCGAGAAGCTGCCGAAGACCGCGCGGACGCTCGGCCATCTGTTTGGCCGGCTGCAGCGCTACGTGAACGACGTCAAGAGCGACATCAAGCGCGAGATCGACCTCGAGGAGCTGCGTAAACTGCAGCAGAGCGTGCAGACCACGGCGAAGGAATTCGAGACGTCGATGGTTTCGGCCACGCAGGGCGTCGAATCGACCGTGCGCGACGTCGAGTCGGAGCTGAATTCCGCGACTGCAGGCAGCACGCCGGGCACGCCGCCCGCGGCAGCGGCGGCTGCTCAGCCGGCGACGCCGGTTGCCACGCCGACGGCGTCGGACTCGCCACGGCAGCGATCGCTGCCGGGCTTCGACCGTGGCTAGCGATCCGTCCGCGCCGCCCGAGGGTCCGCAGGAAACATTCATCTCGCACCTGATCGAGTTGCGGTCGCGCCTGATGAAGGCGATCGTCGCCGTAGTGATCGTGCTCATCTGCCTGGTTCCGTGGGCGAAGGACATCTACGGGGCGCTCGCGGCCCCGCTGCTGCGGGAATTGCCCAAAGGCGCGACGATGATCGCGACCGACGTCACGGGCACGTTCTTCGTCCCCCTCAAGGTCACGCTGATGGCGGCGTTCCTGCTCGCGTTGCCCTATGTGCTCTGGCAGGTCTGGGCCTTCGTCGCGCCGGGCCTGTACCAGCACGAAAAGCGACTGGCGCTGCCCGTGATCGTGTCGAGTTGCGTATTCTTTCTGATCGGGATGGCATTTGCCTACTTCCTCGTGTTCCCGATCGCGTTCCACTTCTTTGCCGCCTACGCGCCGGAGGGTGTCACGATGATGACCGACATCGACAAGTACCTGTCGTTCGTGCTCACGATGTTCGTCGCATTCGGGGTCACGTTCGAAGTGCCGGTCGTCGTGATCGTGCTGGTGCGCATGCGGATCGTCAGTCTGGAGAAGCTGAGGTCGATCCGCCCGTATGTGATCGTCGGGGCCTTCGTCGTCGGCGCGATCTTCACGCCACCGGACGTTGTTTCGCAGCTCCTGCTCGCCGTCCCGATGTGGCTGCTCTACGAGCTCGGGATGGTCATGGCGCGCTTCATCGTGCCGCCGGCCGGCGACGATGCGGCGGCGGAGCCCGATACGCCCAAATAGCGGCGGGTCGGGGAAGCAGGGGAGGCTGCGGGGAGTCCGCTATTGCGCCTGCGGCCGGCGTCCGACCGTAACGTCGACGTCCTGCGCCTTTCGATCGCGCCAGACCTTGACTTTGACGGCGCTGCCCGGAGTGAGGTCGGCGATCCGCGCGAGCAGTGCCGCTGTGTCGCGCGTCACCCTGCCGTCGAGCTCCAGCACGACGTCGCGCGCCAGAATTCCGGCGCGTTCTGCGGGTCCGTTGCGCACGACAGCTCGGATCAGCACGCCGCCCGCGCTTTCGAGCGCCAGCGCGCGCGCGATTTCCGCGGTCACGTCCTGCGGCTCGATGCCCAGCCAACCGCGCGTCACCGTCCCGTCCTTGATGATCTGCTCGAGTACCGTCCGCGCGAGCGAGACCGGGATGGCGAACCCGATGCCGAGAGAGCCCCCCGACTGCGAGAAGATCGTGCTGTTGATGCCGATCAGGTTTCCCGCCGCGTCGACGAGCGCGCCGCCGGAGTTGCCCGGATTTATCGCGGCATCGGTCTGGATGAAGTCCTCGAAGCGGTTGATGCCGAGATGATTGCGCCCGAGCGCGCTGACGATGCCGAGCGTGACGGTGTTGCCGAAGCCGAACGGGTTGCCGATCGCGAGCACGAAGTCCCCCACCTGTACCCGGTCGAGCGCTCCGAACGTGATCGACGGAAAGTTGTCGCCATCGGCCTTGAGGACAGCGAGGTCGGACTCGGGATCCGTCCCCCGAACGCGCGCGCCGATCCTCCGTCCGTCTGCCAGCACGAGCTGGATGTCGTCGGCGCCCTCGACCACGTGATTGTTGGTCAGCACGTAACCGTCCGGCGAGACGATCACGCCCGAACCGAGGCTCGTCGCGCGCTGGCGCGGTAGCCGATCGGCGAATTCCGGGAAGTAGCGGCGGAGCAGCGGATCCTCGGAGAGCGGCCCGCGTTGCCGCATTTCCTTGCTCGTGTAGATATTCACGACCGCCGGCATCGCCTTCTTCGCGGCGTCGGAGAACGTGGCGACCATCGGCGTGGTGACCGGCGTCGACGTTTCCTGCAACAGGACCACGTGCCCGCCTTTGTCGTCGAACCGGTCGAGCAGATCCGGCCGCAGCGTCGTGACGACGAACAGCGCGGCAAGGCACAGTGTGCATACCTGCGCGAACAGGAGCCAGATTCTGCGGAGCAAGGCGGATCCGGAAAGAGAGAGCCACCAATTATAGACTTTGCTGCGCCGCGCAAAGCAGCGGACAGCGGCGATGACTTAGGCTCGTAGTGTCGGCGAGCTATCGTCGGCACCTGCGAAGGCCGTAGGCAACTGGTTGATTCCCGGCGGGAATTCCAGGTCATCGTGTGGCAAGGCTTTCGGCGGGGGCGGCAAATCCTTTATAATCGACAGGTTTGCAAACCGGCGCAAGAATCGCCCGGCGCGAAAGCCGGAAACGGCTTGAGTTGGCAAAGGGGACGGGTGGTCATGGCGGAACGCACGATGGACCTCGGGAAGCGCCGCTTCCTGATCGGCGCGACCAGCGTTGTCGGCGGTGTCGGCGCCGTGGCGGTGGCCACCCCGTTCGTGATGTCGCTGTTCCCCAGCGAGCGCGCAAAAGCGGCCGGTGCGCCGGTCGACGTCGACATCGCGAAGCTCGAGTTGGGGCAGAAAATAGACGTCGAATGGCGCGGCAAGGTCGTGTGGATCATCAACCGCACGAAGCCGATGCTCGAGTCGCTGCCCAAGCTCGACCCGAAGCTCGTGGACCCGAACTCCAACGACTCCCAACAGCCGCCGTACGCGAAGAACGAGCACCGCTCGATCAAGGACAATGTGCTGGTCATGGTCGGGATCTGCACCCACCTCGGCTGCTCGCCCACCTACCGTCCCGACGTTGCGCCTGCGGACCTCGGACCCGACTGGCTCGGCGGCTTCTTCTGCCCGTGTCACCAGTCCAAATTCGACCTCGCGGGCCGCGTCTACAAGGGTGTGCCGGCGCCGACGAACCTCCCTGTTCCTCCGCACAGGTACGTGACGGACACCCGGATCATCATCGGCGACGACGCCCAGCCGGCCTAAAGGGACCCTGGCCATGCAGAAGCTTCTGACCTGGATCGACGACCGCTTTCCGTTGACGGCGCTGTGGGAGTCGCAATGGGGCAAGTACGTCGCGCCGAAGAACTTCAACTTCTGGTACTACTTCGGCTCCCTCGCCGCGTTCGCGCTGGTGATTCAGATCGTGACCGGCATCTTCCTGACGATGAGCTACAAGCCCGACGCGGCGAAAGCCTTCGAATCGGTCGAATACATCATGCGCGACGTGTCGTGGGGGTGGCTGATCCGCTACATGCACTCGACCGGCGCATCGATGTTCTTCATCGTTGTGTACCTGCACATGTTCCGCGGATTGATGTACGGCAGCTATCGCAAGCCGCGCGAGCTGACGTGGATCTTCGGCTGCCTCATCTACCTCTGCCTGATGGCCGAGGCCTTCTTCGGTTACCTGCTCCCGTGGGGCCAGATGTCCTACTGGGGCGCGCAGGTGATCGTGAACCTCTTTTCGGCGGTGCCGATCATCGGCGAGGACCTCGGTATCTGGATTCGCGGCGATTACACGATCTCCGACATCACGCTGAACCGGTTCTTCGCGTTCCACGTGATCGCGGTGCCGCTGGTGCTGCTGGGACTCGTCGCCACGCACCTGATGGCGCTCCACGAGACGGGTTCGAACAATCCCGACGGCATCGAAATCAAGAAGCAACCCGAGGATCCCGCCACCGGGTTGCCGCAAGACGGCATCTATTCGCATCCCTACTACACGGTCAAGGACATCGTCGGCGTCATCGCCTTCCTTGCGGTGTTTTCGTCCGTCGTGTTCTTCATGCCGGACATGGGTGGCTACTTCCTCGAGGCCAACAACTTCATCCCGGCAGACCCGCTGAAGACGCCCGAGCACATCGCGCCCGTGTGGTACTTCACGCCTTACTACGCGATGCTTCGCGCGGTTCCTTCGTTCCTGGGGAGCCAGTTCTGGGGTGTCATCGTCATGGGCGCGGCGGTGATGATCTTCTTCGCGTTGCCCTGGCTCGACCGTGGTGCGGTCAAATCGATCCGCTACCGCGGCCGGCAGTTCAAGTACTGGCTGGCGGCGCTGGTCGTTAGCTTCCTGATCCTGGGCTACCTCGGCGTCGTCCCGATCACGATCTGGGGCCAGTTTCCGGATGGTTGGCCGCTGCTGGGGTCCGCCGACCGCGCGACGGTCGTCGCGCGCGTGCTCACGGTCGTGTACTTCCTGTTCTTCCTGCTGATGCCCTGGTACACCGCGCGCGACAAGACGAAGCCGGTTCCGGAGCGCGTGACGGGATGACGAGCATGCTCCGCTTCCAGACGTTCTTCGCCGCGTTTCTCTTCGGCGCTGCTGGTGCCGTGGCGGCGTCGGGCGGCGCCGACATCCGGATGGAGCCTTCGCCGATCAACCGGTTGAGCCTCGAATCGCAGCAGCGGGGCGTTCGCACCTTCGTCAATTACTGTCTCAATTGCCACAGTGCCAGGTACATGCGCTACAACCGGTTGACCGACCTCGGTCTCACCGAGGCGCAGATTCGCGACAATCTGATGTTTGCCACGGCCAAGATCGGCGAGACGATGACGGTCGCGATGACGCCGGCCGATGCGAAGGCCTGGTTTGGCGTGCCGCCCCCGGACCTGACCGTCGAGGCCCGCGTTCGCGGCGACGACTGGCTGTACAACTACTTCCTCGCGTTCTACAAGGACGAAACGACGCCTTCCGGCTGGAACAATCTCCTCTTTCCCAACGTCGCCATGCCTCACGTGCTCGCGGAACTCTCGGGCACGAACCGGCTCGTCACTACCGAATTCAAGGATCACGAGGAGGCCCAGGCGGCGGCGCTTGCCGCCAAAGGGATCGTCGTGCTCGCCCCCGGCAAGAACCACACTTATGTCGTGAAAACGCTTGTCGTGGACACGCCGGGTACGCTCACCCCGGTCCAGTATCGCGAATTGGTCGCCGACCTTGTCAACTACCTCGACTACATGGGCGAGCCCATGAAGAACAAGCGTGTGAGCCTGGGTCTCGCGGTCCTTCTGTACCTTTGTTTGCTGTTCGGATTTGCGTACTGGATGAAGCGCGAATACTGGAAGGACGTCCACTGACGCTTCCGGCAGGAGCCGCTCTCGCGCTCCCATTGCTTGCCCCGGGGCTGACGCCCCCATAGCGCATGGCCTGCCACGCCACGCGTGAGGAGAATCAAGAATCATGATGACGCTCTATTCTGGGACCACCGATCCTTTCAGCCAGCGCTGCCGCATCGTCTTGCACGAGAAGGGGATGGACTTCCAGATCATCGACGTGGACCTCGATCACAAGCCGGAGGACCTCGCGGTGATGAATCCCTACAACCAGGTTCCGGTGCTGGTCGAACGCGACCTCGTGCTGCACGAATCGAACATCATCAACGAGTACATCGACGAGCGCTTTCCGCATCCGCAGCTGATGCCCGCCGATCCGGTGATGCGCGCGCGCGCGCGCCTGTTCCTGCACCGCTTCGAGAAGGAGCTCTTCTGCCACATCGACGCGCTCGAGGGCAACAATCAGAAGCAGATCGAAAGGGCGCGCAACCTCGTCCGCGACAGCCTCCTCCAGATCGCGCCGGTGTTCGCGAAGCACAAGCACATGCTCGGCGAGGAGTACTCGATGCTCGACGTCGCGATCACTCCGCTTCTCTGGCGGCTCGACTACTACGGTGTCGTGATGCCCAAGCAGGCGGCCCCGCTCATGAAATACGCGGAACGCCTGTTCGCGCGGCCGGCATTCTCAGAGGCGATGACGTCGGCCGAGCGCGGCATGCGCAAATAGCCGGGCCCGTCGAGCTTGACCGCCGCACGGTCACGCGTAATATCCTGATCCCATGTCCGAACAATCCGCCAAGCCCTACCTCGTCAGGGCCATCTGCGAATGGTGCGCCGACAACGGCCTGACCCCCTACCTGGCGGTCAAGGTGAACGAGGCGACACGCGTGCCGGTCGCCTATGTGAAGAATGGCGAGATCGTGCTCAACATCGGCGCGTCCGCCACGCGCCACCTCACGATCGACAACGACAGCATCCGGTTCTCGGCACGCTTCTCCGGTACGTCGCAGGAGGTTTCGGTGCCGATGCCCGCCGTCGCGGGCATCTTTGCCAAGGAGACGGGCTACGGCTTTGCGTTCACCGCCTCGCAGAATCCGGTGGCCTCGCTCGCCGCCGCCACCGCGCCTCCTGAACCCGACATCGATGCGGCACTCGATATGGACCTCAAGGAAGCCAAACAGCCGAAGGGCCGCGACAAGAAGAAGCCGCGGTCGTCTCATCTGCAGGTCATCAAGTAGCACGCTGCCGCCTGCGCGCGCCGCTTCGGCGCCGGCGCGACTCGCAAGAGTTGTCGTCTACGTGTTGAACGCGTCTCTTTTCTTTCTCGGCGCATGCGTCGGACAGAGCGCACGGCGTGCCATCCGCGAGGCGACCCGTGTCGGCCCGTGTAGGCCACCAGTTGTCAGGTGCATCGTTGCTCCGGGCGCCCGGAATTTTGTTGAAGCGTTTACGTCAACGCTTTGCATTCGATTGTCACTCCGGCGGCGCGGGCGCGAGTAAAATCAATGCTACAGCCGGCATAGCTCAGTTGGTAGAGCAGCGGTTTTGTAAACCGTTGGTCGTGGGTTCGATTCCTACTGCCGGCACCAAGACAAAGTTCGCGGGTGGGGGGCATCTTGTTTTTGCACCCGACGAACTCGAAGAACAGTGTGGGAGTGAGCACGGTTCTCTTTCGGCATCGTCGCGCCCGACGTTCGCGGTGGGGGATTCCGCGCGGACGAAGTCGTCATTGCGGAATGACAGGTTAGCTCATGCCCGTCGTGGCATTCAGACCGGTCAAGGCGCGGCTCGTCATCGAGCAGGGCCGGGAGAGCGTCTTGGTCATGAAAGTCGTGGTTGCGCAGGGTGAGACCGTTGCGCTCGTCGGAGGCGGCAGGCTGGAATCCTCCAGCGGATCACTGCGCATTCGCGAGCGCAAGGAAGAGCGGGGACGCACCGAGAACAAGGCCGTCGGATCGATGATCTACGTCGATGCCGCCGGCCATGGCGAGGGCCACAGTCCCGCGAGTTTCCAGATCAACATTTCGATGTCCGCCGCGAAGTTCGAGGCCCTCCTCAAGGTGGCTATCTCCGGGCGGCTGCCGTCCAAGTTCTACGTGGACGCGGGGAACCGCGTTTCCGCGCGGGATACACGCGGCATGGGCTACACGGTTCGAGGGGGCGAAAGGGTCAAGCTGTGGGACAACAAGACGTACCGCATGCTACCCGTGACGAACTTTTCGATGATCCTGCCGATCACCGTCGCCGACGCGCGCGACACTCCCGCGATCGAGGAAGACCACGCGCTCGTGGAAACGCTATCGAACAGCGATCAGGTCGCGGAGCTCGCGGACGAGTTCGCGGTCTTCCAGGGCGAGACGAAGAACGCGCTGACGGCCGTCGTGTCGGTCGTCGCGGTCATCGGTGTCCTTCTGCTTTTCATCAACCTCGTGCTGATCATAAAGTGACCGTTCGAGCGAACTCGATCTTCACGATCGAACCAGGGTCACCGGCCGCAACGCACTGAACGCACCGAGGTCTGACTCAGCACACTAGGGCCGTACCGCGAGCATGATCTTGCCCACGTGCTGCGAGGATTCCATCAACGCATGCGCGGCGGCCGCGTCGGCCATCGGGAACACGCGATGAACGACGGTCTTCACGGCGCGGCTCTCGATCAGCGGCCAGACTCGCTCGACGAGCGTCCTCGCAATCTCCGCCTTGCGCCCGGTCGGACTCGCGCGCATCGTGGACCCGGTGACCGTGAGGCGCTTGATCATGATCGGCACCCAATCGACCTCGACCCGGCTCCCCTTCAGGAAGGCGATGATGACGAGCCGTCCCTCGAGCGCCAGGCACTTGAGGTTCTTCTCTATGTAGTCCCCACCCACCATGTCGAGCACCATGTCGACGCCGCGTTTCCCCGTGATCCGCGCGACTTCGGCGACAAAATCCTGTGTACGGTAATTGATCGTGTCATCGGCACCGAGCGAGCGGCAATACGCCGCCTTCTCGTCGCTCCCTACGGTCGCGATGACCGTAGCGCCGTACTGCCTCGCGAGCTGGATCGCGGTCAGGCCGATCCCGCTCGACCCGCCATGAACAAGCACCTTTTCGCCAGGCTTCAGCCGGCCGCGGTCGAACACGTTGTTCCACACCGTGAAGAAGTTCTCCGGAAGGCTCGCCGCCTCCAGTGCGCTCAAACCCTTCGGGACCGGCAGGCAGAACGCGGCGGGGGTCGTGCAATATTCGGCATAGCCGCCGCCCGGTGTCAGCGCGCAGACCGCATCACCTTCGCGCCACGAAGTCACACCCTCCCCGCACGCTGCGATCACGCCCGCGACTTCGAGCCCGAGGATCGGCGAGGCGTCCGGCGGCGGCGGATATTTTCCCGCGCGTTGCGCGCAATCCGGGCGGTTCACGCCTGCATGGCTCACCTCGATCAGAACTTCACCCGCTTTCGGCAGCGGCAACGGACCTTCGGCGATTGCCAGCACGTCGGGCGGTCCGGGTTCGCGGACGGCGACGTAGTGCATGGTCGTGGGCAGCGGATGGGCGATCGGCATGGAGGCTCAGGAGATGGATCCGACGGCAATTCTAGCCGACGCGGAACGAATGGTCCCGGGGCCATCGGCCTGTGACCGGCGCGTGAGTCAATCGCGGTTCAATAGACGACCCGCACGTTCGCGGGCGTCAGGCATTCGTTCAGCCGCGCGAGCAGCGGGTCGTCGAGGTTGACGTTCCAGGTCTCGGGCAACTCGATCTCGCCGGCGATGCCTTGGTTGCGATACTCGACGACGATCGGGCACTGACCATTGCGGAATGGTTGAAGCAATTCGGCGAGCCGCGCCGCGTCGGCGCCTCCGTTGCATGTGAGGCGCAGTCCCTTCGCGTAGCGCCTGCGGATCGAGGCGAGATCGTAGACGGCTTCGGCGACGACGCGAAGGCCCTGTCCCTGGCCATCCTCTCCGCTGCGCTGCATGATCCTAGCGTCGATGATGACGAGCTGATCCTCGCGCAGCAGATTGCGCGCCGCGTCGAATATCTCGTTGAATACGACGATCTCCGCCGACGCCGCGCCGTCGTCGAGGGTGACGAACGCCATCTTGCCGCGGCGCGAGGTCTGCGTGCGCATTGCGGTGACGATGCCGGCCAGTAGGACCGCTTCCTTTTTCGGCTGCAGTCCCGAAAGTGGCTGCCGGATGAGCGGCGCGAGTTCCGCCGCAAACGCCGTGTAGGGATGCCCGGAGAGATAGAAGCCGAGCGCGGCTTTCTCGTGCGTGAGCCGCTCCGCCTCCGTCCACTCGCGTGCCGCGACGAGCGAGCGACCGGCGGCCTCGACGGCATCGCCGAAGAGAGAGACCTGCGCTGCCGACGCTTCGGCCCTTTCGGCTTCACTCAACGCGACACCTACAGACGCGAAAACCGTTGCGCGGCGCGGGTCGATCGCATCGAATGCGCCGCCACGAATCAACGCCTCGACGGCGCGACGATTGACGTGCCGCTTGTCGACGCGGCGGCAGAAATCGAAGAGGTCGGTGAACGGTCCACTCCCTTCGCGCGCCGCAACTATCGCCTCGATGGCCTGCTGGCCGGTACCCTTGATCCCGCCGAGACCGTAGCGAATGCGCTTGTCGTCGATCGGTTCGAACCGGTAATTCGAGGCGTTGACGTCCGGCGGCAGAATCGCGAGGCCGTTCGCGACCGCATCGTCGTACAGCGCGCGAACCTTGTCGATGTCGTCCATCACCAGAGACAGGTTGGCTGCCATGAACGCGGCCGGATGGTGGGCCTTCAGATACGCGGTCTGGTAGGCGATGAGCGCGTAGGCGGCCGCGTGCGAGCGGTTGAATCCGTAACCGGCGAATTTCTCCATCAGGTCGAAGAGTGCCGTCGCCTTGGACTTCGTCAGCCCCTTTTGCTCGGCGCCGGCGACGAAGATGTCACGATGCGTCGCCATCTCCTCCTTGTTCTTCTTGCCCATCGCTCGGCGCAGGAGGTCGGCGGCGCCGAGCGTGTAGCCGCCTATCACCTGCGCGATCTGCATCACCTGCTCCTGGTAGACCATCACGCCGTACGTAGGGCTCAGAATGGGCTCCAGCCGAGGGTCCGGATACTCGACGCGCTCGCGCCCCGTCCTGCGCGCCGTGTACGCTGGGATAAGCTCCATCGGGCCCGGCCGATAGAGCGCGACCAAGGCGATGATGTCCTCGAACCGCGTCGGTGGCGCCTGTTTCAAGAGGTCGCGCATCCCGCGCGATTCGAACTGGAACACCGCCGCGGTATTGGCGACTCGAAAGATTTCGTACGCGGCCTTGTCGTCGAGCGGCAGCGTCTCGAGCCGAACCTCGTTTGCCGGGTCGAGGCGCTTCACGTAGCGAAGCGTCCAGTCGAGAATCGTCAGCGTGGTGAGCCCGAGGAAGTCGAACTTGACGAGACCTGCCGCCTCGACATCGTCCTTGTCGAACTGCGAAACGATCGCGTCGGATCCGGGCTGCGTGTACAGCGGGCAGAAGTCGGTGAGCTTGCCCGGCGCGATCAGCACGCCGCCAGCGTGCATGCCGACGTTGCGCGTGAGCCCCTCCAGCGACTCCGCGAGCGCCAGCAACTCGCGCACTTCCTCCTCCTTCTGCTCGCGCTCGGCGAGCAGCGGCTCCATTTCGCGCGCTTCCTTCAGCGTGATGAGCTTGCCGGGCTGGAACGGAATGAGCTTCGCGATGCCGTCGCAGAACAGGTACGGCAGGTCGAGCACGCGGCCGACGTCGCGAACCACGGCCTTCGCCGCCATCGTGCCGAACGTCGCGATCTGCGACACCGATTCCGCGCCATATTTCTTCTTCACGTAATCGATGACGCGATCGCGGCCGTTCTGGCAGAAGTCGATGTCGAAATCGGGCATCGACACCCGCTCGGGGTTGAGGAAACGTTCGAACAGCAGGACGTAGCGCAACGGATCGAGGTCGGTGATCCCGAGCGCGTACGCGACGAGCGAGCCGGCGCCGGAGCCGCGGCCGGGGCCTACGGGAACGCCGGACTTCTTCGCCCAATTGATGAAGTCGGCGACGATCAGGAAGTACCCGGCAAAGCCCATCTGCACGATGGTCTTCGTTTCGAATTCGAGCCTGGCGATGTACTCGGCGCGCTTCGCGTCGCGCGCCGCCGGATCAGGGTACGACGCCGCGAGCCGCTGCGCGAGGCCGGCGGCAGCTTCAGCGCGCAGGTGATCGTCGAGCGTGACACCCGGAGGTGTCGGAAAGTCGGGCAGCGCATTCTGCCCGAGCGCGATCGTCAGGTTGCAGCGTTGGGCGATCGCGACCGAATTCTCGAGTGCCTCGGGAAGGTCGGCGAACGACGCAGCCATTTCGGATTGCGTCTTGAAGTACTGGTCGGGCGTGAAATGCCTGGGCCGCCGCGGATCGGCGAGAACAAAGCCCTCCGCGATGCACACACGCGCCTCGTGGGAGCGAAAATCCTCGCGCCGGAGAAACTGCACCGGGTGCGTGGCGACGACCGGCAGCGCAAGCTCGCCTGCGAGACGCACGGTGGCGGCGACGAGGGCATCGTCGTCCGGATGGCCGGCGCGCTGCACCTCGAGATAGTAGCGCCCCGGGAACGCCGCCGCCCAGGCTTGGGCCGCCTTCGCGGCGCCAGGGACGTTGCCCTGCAGCAGCGCGCCGCCGACGTCGCCGCTGCGCGCTCCTGACAGGGCGATCAGGCCTTCGGTGCCTTCACCGAACCATCCGCGCTTCAGTTCCGCGCGGCCGCGGTACTGATTGGTCCGGTATGCACGTGTGAGCCATTCCGCAAGCCGCAGGTAGCCCGCGCGCGATTGCGCGAGCAGAAGCGCGCGATGCGGCTGGTCGCGCTCCGCTTCGTGCGTGAGCCAGATGTCGCAGCCGAAGATCGGCTTGATGCCGCTTGCGCGCGCCGCCTTGTAGAACTTGATGAGGCCGAACGCGTTGGCGAGGTCGGTGATCGCGAGCGCGGGCATCGCGTCGGCGGCGGCTGCCGCGATTCCGTCGTCGATGCGGACAGTGCCGTCGACGATCGAGAATTCGCTGTGCAGGCGCAGATGGATGAAGTGGGGCGCGACCATGGATTCGGACGACGGGGAGTCGGAATATTACTCCGATCACCATGCACTTTTCTTGGCGATCATCCCGGCGGCGCGATGAGGTTGGGAGACCGAACGCATCGATCACGCCCGCTTCGTTGCGCGCGGCGCGGAGCGCGGCGACCAACGGCCTCTCTGGTAGACTAGACCGCAACGTGCAACCTCCGATGACTGCGGCGTGCGACATCCGATCATTGGCGATCCGTCCGTTCCGAACGCACGCAAGTATCGTGCGATGTCGGTGTTCGTGGTTGCGCTGGCGATCGGAGGCTGCGCGCAGATGCCGGCCGGATCCGGAGGTCGGGACGGAACTCCCGAGACGCCGACGGCGCCGCCGATCGCGCCGAACGTCGAGCCGCCGCCCCCTGCGGTCAATCTGTCCGGATTTCCGCTCCCGTATCGGCAGGGTTACGCGGATGGCTGCGCGAGCGCGACCGGGGCGGAGCGCAAGGACAAGGCGCGCTTCGGGGCCGACGGCAACTATCGGACGGGATGGCAGGACGGAGTTGCCCTCTGCCGGAAGAAATGACGATTCGTCGCCCGCGCCCGCGCTGACTTAAGCCGCGCCGCGACCGCCGAAGCCGTCACGCCCCGTGAAACCGTTTCACTCGCACCGAATCGCGCTTCGCGGTCTCGATTTCCATGTGCTGACGTGGGGCGAGCCGACGGCGCCGAAGCTCTTTCTCCTTCACGGCTGGATGGACGTCGCGGCGTCTTTCCAGTTTCTCGTCGACGCGTTCACGCGCGAGTGGTACGTGATCGCGCCCGACCTGCGCGGATACGGGAAGACCGCGTGGCAGCCGCAGGGCTACTGGTACGCCGACTACATTGCCGATCTCGAGGCCCTGCTCAATGTGTTCGCCCCTGGCGAGAGCGTCAACCTCGCAGGACACAGCCTTGGCGGCAACATCGTCCTTCATTACGCAGGCGTGCGTCCGGCGCGCGCACGTACCGTCGTTTCGCTCGACGGCTTCGGCATTCGGGTCGAGGACCCGGGACTCGCGCCGGCGAAAATCGCCAAATGGCTCGACGCGCTTCTCGCCCCGCAGGATTTCGCGACGTACGCGAATTTCGATGCGGTCGCCGATCGGCTGCAGAAGAACAATCGGCGGTTGTCGCGCGACAAGGCGCTGTTCCTTGCCCGACATTGGGCCGAAGCGCTCGCCGACGGCCGTGTGCGCCTCGCTTCCGATCCGCGACACAAACTGCCGTTCCCGACGATCTACCGGATCGAGGAGACTTATGCGGTTTGGCGCAACATCGTGGCCCCGACGCTATGGATCGCCGCCGAGCATTCGAATATCCCGAAGTGGCTGGACGATCATCCCGAGGGAGAGGGCGCGACCGACAACTTTGCCGGAATCCGGCGCCGATTTGCACACATCCCGCACGGACGGATGGTGACGATCGCCGATGCGGGCCACATGCTTCACCACGATCAGCCGGCGGCAGTGGCGGCCGCGATCGAAGCGTTCCTGTCCGAATGATCGCGCGGCTTGCCGTTCGCTCGCCGCGCGGTGCGTACGGCGCGCTAGTCGTGCTCACCGCGATCTGGGGCACCAATTGGATCGCGATGAAGTTCGCGCTGGAACGCGCCGATCCCATCGCGGGAACGGCATCGCTCAACATACTGGCAATTCCCGTCGTCGCGTTGCTCTCGTCGATGCTCGTGTTCGGCGAGCGACTGGCGCCGAGTGAATGGGTCGGCATCGGTTGCATCGGCATCGGCCTCATCATCGTCTCGCTGCGAGCGTGGCTCGCGAGCCGCCGCGGCGAGCGGCCGCTGCCCGACCCGCTGCCGCTCGAAGGCGGTTGACGCGATCAAACGCGTGGTCCTTGGGTATCGACGGGAGCCCCAAGGTAGAATACGCGCGCGCCGGCATCCATGAGCCGGCGCATTTTCGCCCGCTCCAGAGTGCCGAGCCAGGAATTGACGTCCTCCGCGCAACCCGACATCGCCAAGCTCAGGATCGACCGCAACCTTGCGCCGGTCAGGTCCTCGCGGCGCCGGAGATGGTTGTGGCCGGGCGGCATCGCAGCGATCGCGATCGCGGGCGCGGCCTGGTACGCATCACAGCCGCACGCCATCGCCGTGCAGGCCACGACGATCGTGACTTCGTTCCCGTCGCAGCAATATGTGGTCCTGAACGCCACAGGCTACGTCGTCGCGCAGCGCAAGGCCGCGATCGCGTCAAAGGCGACGGGCCGCCTCGAATGGCTTGGCGTCGCCGAAGGCTCGCGGGTCAAGGCCGGCGAAATCATCGCCCGCCTCGACAACCGCGACGTTGCGGCGCAGGCGCAAAGCGCCGAGGCCAATGTCAACGCGGTGCGTGCGGCCTTCGACCAGGCGAAGGCCGAGGAGTGGGAAGCACTCGCGTCGCTCAAGCGCAATCAGGATCTTCTCGCTCAGGGTTTCGTCTCGCAATCCGCGCTCGATTCGGTGAAGATGCGAGCCGACCGCGCGGCAGCGGGCGTCGCCAACGCGAAGGCGGCGATCGCGGTCGCCGAAGCGAATGCGCGCAATGCGCAGGTTGCCGTCGACTACACGCTGATCCGGGCGCCGTTCGACGGGGTGATCGTTTCGAAGAACGCGAACGTCGGCGACATGGTGACGCCGTTCTCGTCGGCGGCCGACTCCAAGGGCGCAGTCGTAGCGATGGCCGACCTCGGCACGCTCGAGGTCGAGGCCGACGTCTCCGAATCGAGCCTCGCCAAGATCAAAGTCGGACAACCGTGCGAGATCACTCTCGACGCGTTGCCGGATTCGCGCTTTCGCGGCCGAATCAGCCGAATGGTGCCCACGGTCGACCGCGCAAAGGCGACGGTGATGACCAAGGTGCGTTTTGATGAAATCGATCCGCGAATCCTTCCCGAAATGAGCGCGAAGGTGTCGTTCCTGTCGCAGGAAGTGACGGCGGAACAGCAGAAGGCGCTTGTCGCCGTGCACCCGGACGCGATCGCGGTGGGAGAATCCGGTCCGGTTCTGTTCGTCATCCGCGACGGCAAGGTGAACGAAGTGCGGGTGGTGCGCGGGGACAGAGTCGGGGATCTCGTCGCGATCACGGGCGATGTGCGGACGGGCGAAAAGGTCGTGCTGAAACCATCGGCTGACTTGAAATCGGGCAAGCTCGTGAAGGTCGCGCAGAAATAGCGCGCCGGACCGCATTGCCAGACTTCCAGGCTGCCAATGAGCGATCCCGATGTGGTGACCACAACTGCGCCCGCAGCGTCGGCGCCGCAGCCACTGGTCGCGATCCGCGACCTCACGAAATACTATGTGCGTGGCGACCAGGTCATCCCGGTGCTGGTCGGCATCAATCTCGATGTCTATGCGGGCGACTACGTCGCGCTGATGGGACCTTCGGGCTCTGGCAAGTCGACGCTGCTGAATCTGGTGGCCGGAATCGACAAGCCGACCTCGGGCGAAATCCGCGTCGCCGGCGTCGATATCGCAACGCTTTCGGACACGAGCCTCGCCGCGTGGCGGGCGGCGAACGTCGGATTCATCTTCCAGTTCTACAACCTGATGCCGGTGTTGACGGCATTCGACAATGTCGAATTGCCTCTACTGCTGACGTCGCTGGCCCGACGCGACCGCCGCGAGCGGGTCGAAACCGCGCTCGCGCTCGTTGGCCTCGCCGACCGCATGGAACATTACCCGAACGAACTCTCCGGCGGCCAGCAGCAACGCGTCGCCATCGCGCGCGCGCTCATCACCGATCCGACGATCGTCGTCGCGGATGAACCGACGGGCGACCTCGATCGCGCGACCGCGGAAGAGATTCTCGGGCTGCTCGATCGCCTGAACCGGGAGATCGAAAAGACGATCATCATGGTGACACACGACCCGAAGGCCGCCGGAAAGGCGCACCGCGTGATTCAGCTCGAAAAGGGCGTTCTGGCCGGCTGAGCCGAATCGACAGGCTCCTAGGCTCTGGGCTTCTTTCCCCGATTGCGCGCGTCCTGGTCGAGGTCGAGCTCGAATTCGATTGGTTGTTGGAGAGGACGCGTCGCCGGCGCACGTTCGCCCGGCGACGGAGCCGGCGCTTCTGCCGCCTTGGACGATCGCGGCGAGTCGCCTTTCTTGGCGGCTGCCGCGGCCATCGCCACGCGCTGCGGCAACGGACCGAGCTTCCCCTCCACGGCTAGGTCGGAATCGATATCGACGGCGTCGGGCGTGTCGAGGATCTGCATCAGCAGCAGGATGTCGCCGTACGCGGCCAGGGGAAATCCCGTCCGCCGGCCTTCGCGGTTGTCGTGCAAGAGGCGCTCGAGGTATTCGCGACAATCCGGCTTGCGCCAGAGCTCGACAATCTGCCGCAGGATGTGGGGAAAGGTTTCGATCCCGCCGTCTTCAAGTTCGTTCGCGCCGAATTCGTCCCACAATGGCGTCTGCACGTTGCATTGCACGTGGAAATCCTCCGCCAGCTGGCGGAATTCCTGCCGCAGCCCGTTGGCGTGGTACAGGTCGAGAAGCATCAACCAGGCCGCAGGCATGGGCTGCGGCAGCTGCCGTATGTGCTCGTTCAAAACCTCGACCGCGCGCTCCGGATGCCCAAGCGCGACGTAGACGCGTGCCTCCTCGGTGACGTGGAGCAGTTCGGATACCGCGAGCGCGTTGGCGCCGTCGCCGGAAGCGGGCGCCCGGCGGGGACTCCTCTTGGGCGCAGGGGGAGCCATTTCGATTTCCGATTCGGGATTGGCGACGCCCGCCGGCGGATTGCGCAGTGGCGCAACCGACTTCGCGTCCCGACGGATTGTCGCCGTACCTGGAGCCCGCTCTTCCGGAATGCGAATGACGACGCCCCGCCCGCGTCGCCAAAGCAATCCCGCCGCGAGCAGGAGCGGCAAGCCGATGATCGCGGTAAGCAACGGCCAATTGGCCTTCCACCAACCGGGGTCCGACGGCACGAGCGGCACTTTGGTTGCTTCCTCGGAAGCCAACGCCGCAGGCGCCACTTTGGCGGGTTCCCCGGGAGCCGGCGCGACCGGCGCCGCATTGGGGCCTCCGCCCGAGGCGCGCTGCGCCATTTCGCCTGCCCGCAATTCCTGTTGCATCTTTTCGATCATCGCGGAAAGTTCGACGATTCGTCGTTGCAGCGCGACGGTCTCAGCCTCGATCGCGTTCGCGAGCTCCTGTTGCTGCTGCGCTTGCTGCGCCTCATCCACGGTCTTGGCGTTTGCGCTCGCGATGGCCGGTAACGTGGCGCTCGACAGCTTGAGCCTTGGCTGCTCGATGATGGTCGGTGGCAGGCGTTGCGGCGCGGTTTTCGCCACCGCACGCGGCCTCGGCGTGGTGGAACTACGCGCTGCTCGCGGGGTGGTGCCGGTGCGGCGCGAAGGAGCGCGCGCGTTATCGCGCGCCGCGCCTCCCGCGACACGGGTGGCTTCCCGGGCCGCCGGCTGCGGAGGCGGCACCGGTGCGGCTTCGCCGCGCGAAACGGAATCTGCCACCACTAGGGGAGCTTCGATAGACGGTGGATCCATGAACAGCACGAACTCGCGCCGAACGGCGGTATTGCAGCCGGCCTGCAACGTCAGGCGAACCACCGGATCGTTCACCGGTCGCACATTGGTGACCACCAGTTGGGCGCCGGACGACATGCGCTCGAGGCTTACGCGGCCGAAAGCGAGCTGCGGAATGCCGTCGGCGGGACCGTCCACGGACGCGAGCTTGAAGCATTCGGCGGAGATATCGTCGTCGGGCGTCAATAGCACCGGTACGACGACGCGAAACGATTGACCGAGCGCGGATTGCTGCGTGACCTGACCCAGACCGACGGCCGCTGCATGCTCGGACCCCAACGCCGAAAGCGTGAACGCGAGCAGGGTACCCGGCATCGCAGGATGGCGGAGGACACGAGGAATCGCGGCGGCGAATGGACGCCGGCGCGTTTCGGCGGGAATCATCGGGGTCGGAGGATCGGATCGATTGCGGGCGCGAAATCCAGGCGGCGTCACCGAGCCCCGCGAAAACTGTGCCACGTGCCCCGGTCCGGACAAAGACCGTAGTTTAAACTATTGATCGATCTGATTTCGCACCCTGCGAGACCCACGCGCCACTCCGACGGGCTGACGATGTTCATACCGCTTCTCGTCACGAGGAACGCGTTCCGACATAAGCTTAGAACGACGCTGACGGTGGTCGGCATCGTCGTCGCCATCACGGCGTTCGGTCTGCTGCGAACGATCGTCGAGGCATGGTACGCCGGAGCCAACGCGAGTTCCAGCGCGCGACTCGTGACGCGGAGTTCCGTTTCGCTCGTCTTTTCGCTGCCGCTGACCTACGCGGAAAAGATCCGGCAGGTTGAGGGCGTCCAGTCGGTGTCGTGGATGAACTGGTTCGGCGGCGTCTACGTCTCCGAGCGCAATTTCTTTCCGCAGTTCGCCGTCGATGCGCCCACATACCTCGAGATGTATCCCGAGTTCATACTGGCTTCCGACGAGCGCAAAGCGTTTCTCACCGACCGCAGGGGCGCGATCGCGGGCCGCAAGCTCGCCGAGCAGTACGGCTGGAAGATCGGCGACCAGATCCCGCTGCGCGGCACGATCTACTCCGGCACGTGGACGTTCAATCTCCGCGGCATCTACGACGGCGCCGACAAGGGGACCGACCAGTCGACGATGTATTTTCACTGGGCGCTGCTGAACGAGACGATCAAGAAGATCTATCCGCGGCGCGGCGACCAGACCGGCATCTTCATGGTTCGGTTGCGCGACCCCGCGCAGGCAGCCGAGGTTTCGGCGGCGATAGACGCGATGTTCAAGAATTCGCTCGCGGAGACCCTGACCGAGACCGAAAAGGCCTTCCAGCTTTCGTTCGTCGCGATGACGGAAGCGATACTGCTCGCCATCCAGGCGGTGTCGTTCGTCGTGATCGTGATCATCATGGCGGTGATGGCGAACACGATGGCGATGACGGCACGCGAGCGGGGCGCCGAGTATGCGACGCTCAAGGCGCTCGGCTTTTCCAACGGGTTCGTCGCGATGCTGATCTTCGCCGAGTCGATCGGCATCGCGCTCCTCGGCGGACTCGTCGCGATCGTGCTGACCGTTCCATTGGCGAACGCATTCGCCGAGCAGATGGGGACGCTCTTCCCGATCTTCTTCGTGAGCGAATCCACGGTCGTGATGCAGGCCGGCGCCGCGGTGCTGGTCGGCATCGTCGCAGCGGCCCTGCCCGCCTGGCGCACAGCGCGTATTCGCATCGTCGACGGCTTGCGGGCGGTGGGATGAAGCGATCGCGCCGCGCAAGGCATGGCGACTCGAAGCGTTGGCCCCGACGAGCGAGGGCCATCGCGCTGGTGCTTTCGTGACCATTCCGTTCAGCTATATCGTGCGCAACGTCGCCGCCCGGCGGCTCACGACTGCGCTTACGGCCGGCGGCATGGCGCTGGTCGTCTACGTGTTCGCGACCGTCCTGATGCTCGCGGAAGGTCTCGAGCAAACGCTGGTCGCAACCGGTCAGGGCGACAATGTCGTCGTCATCCGTCGCGGCGCGCAGACCGAGGTTCAGAGCGGCGTCGACCGGACGCAAGCGGGCATCGTCGAGAGCCTTTCGGACATAGCCGTAGGAGGGGATGGCCAGAAACTGATTTCGAAGGAACCGGTCGTCCTCATCAATCTTCCGAAGCGCGATTCGAACAAGCCGTCGAACGTGGTGATACGCGGCGTCACGCCGGCCGGGCTCGTGCTCCGGCCGCAGGTGACGCTGGTTGAAGGAAGGCTGTTTCATCCGGGGACATCGGAGATCATCGCCGGGCGCTCGATCGCCAACGGATTCCAGGGTGCCGGCGTCGGCGAGACGCTGCGTTTCGCGTCGCGCGACTGGACGGTCGTCGGCGTGTTCGACGCGGGTCGCACGGGTTTCGACTCGGAAATCTGGGGCGACGGCGAGCAGATGCTGCAGGCGTTTCGCCGCCTCGGATTCTCGGCGCTGATCTTCAGGCTCGAGGACAGCGAGCGGTTCGACGCCGTGAAGAAGGAGATCGAGTCCGATCCGAGGTTGACGCTCGAGGCCAAGCGCGAGACGCGGTTCTACGCCGACCAGTCGGAGATGCTGTCGAAATTCATCAGTTACCTCGGTACGACGATCTCGGTGATCTTCTCGATCGGCGCGATCATCGGCGCGATGATCACGATGTACGCGAGCGTTGCCTCGCGCACGTCCGAGATCGGAACGTTGCGCGCGCTCGGATTTCCGCGCAAGGCTATCCTTGTCGCGTTCCTGGTCGAGGCGCTGATGCTGGGTCTCATCGGTGGCGTCGTCGGCCTCGTCGCCGCTTCGTTCATGCAGGCGATTTCGATTTCGACGATGAACTTTCAGACGTTCGCCGAACTCGCGTTCACGTTTCGCCTGACCCCCGGCATCGTTGCAGCATCGCTCGGATTCGCGCTGGCGATGGGATTTGTCGGCGGATTCCTGCCGGCGGCCCGTGCCGCCCGACTCAAGATCGTCGATGCGCTGCGCGCCGCGTAGCTGGATTCGTACAAGTTGTGACCTTGGGCACGACGGCACTCTTTCTCACCCCCGCGCTGATCTGGGGTTCGACGTGGCTCGCGATCACTTGGCGGCTGGGCGTGGTCGCGCCGCAGGTTTGCGTCACCTATCGTTTCGCCGTAGCGTCCCTCGTGCTCGCTGTCGGATGCGTTGCAGCACGTCGATCACTCCGTTTCGCGGCCCGCGATCACGCCTGTCTGGCCGGAGTCGGTCTGCTGATGATCTGCGTCAACTACATTCTGATCTATCTGGCCGAGCGACTCGTCACGTCGGGCCTGGTCGCTGTCGTGTACTCGACGATCGTATTCATGACCCCGATCGCGATTCTGCTGTCGACGCTGTTCGAGGGCTATCGCTGGACCTGGATCGCTGTGCTCGGCGTGGTGCTGGCCGTGCTTGGCAATGCACTCGCGCTGCGTACCACAACGAGCGCCGCCGCAGCGCGCGCCGGCTTGCCGGCGCCGGAGTGACCGGCCATGCACATGAACGAAAACCCCGCCGGGGGGTTCTCGCCGCAATGTGGATGTCATCGGACCTTCAGTCCTCTCCCTCTTTCCTTATGACATCCACATTGTCGATGAGCCGGGTGCTGCCGAGCGTAGCCGCGCCGAGCACGATCAGCAGATTCGGGTGGTCGAAGCCCTCCGGATGGGGAATGCGCAGTCCGAGACCGTGTCGGATCGCGACGTAGTCGACTTTCCATCCGCGCTGGGCGAGCTCCATGCGGCCGGTGGCCTCGAGATTCGCGTAGTCGGTGCGGCCCCCGGCAATTGCATCAGCGATGTCTTGCAGCACCCGATAAAGGCTCGGCGCCTCGGCACGCTCGGCAGGCGACAGATAGTTGTTGCGCGACGAAAGCGCGAGCCCGTCGTCGGCGCGGATCGTCTCCGCCGGCACGATCTGGATCGGCAGGTTGAATTGCTGGACCATGCCGCGGACGATCTTGAGTTGCTGGCGATCTTTCTTGCCGAAGACCGCGACGTCAGGCTGCACGAGGTGGAAGAGTTTGAGGACGACCGTACAAACGCCGTGGAAGAATCCGGGACGCGATGCACCCTCGAGTTCCTCGGCAAGCGGTGGAGGCTGCACGCGGTAGACCTGCGGCGTCGGGTACATCTCGTACTCGTTCGGGTTGAAGAGCACGTCGACGCCCTCGCGCTCGAGGCCCGCCCGGTCGGCATCGAGCGTGCGCGGGTAGCGATCGAAATCCTCGTTGGGCCCGAATTGCAGCCGGTTGACGAAGATGCTGGAGACGACGACGTCGCCGTGCTGGCGCGCGATCCTGCACAGCGACAGATGGCCGTCGTGGAGGTTTCCCATCGTTGGCACGAATGCGACGCGCTTGGCGCTTGCGAGATGCTCCGAGAGTTCGGCGGCGGTGTGGACAATCTCCATGCGACTCCTCGGGCGCGGTGTTTGTGAACTTCGGCCGGCGCAGCCTCCCGCCGGAATTCACGTCGAATCAGTAACTGTGTTCGGGCGCCGGGAAAGACCCGTCCTTGACGGCGGCCACGAAAGCGGCGAGTGCGGCTTCGATGCTGTCGCGACCGGTCATGAAGTTCTTTACGAAACGCGGGCTGCGGCCGGCGGTAACGCCGAGCGCATCATAGATTACCAGCACCTGACCCGAGCAGTCGGGACCGGCGCCGATGCCGATGACGGGAACTTCGACGGCGCGCGTCAACGCTTTGCCTAGGTCGCCCGGTACGCATTCGACAACGAGCATCGACGCGCCCGCCGCTGCAAGGGCGACGCCGTCCGCCAGCATCGATTCGGCCGCGGTCGCCGACTTGCCCTGCACGCGGTAGCCGCCCAGCATGTTGATCGCCTGCGGCTGCAGCCCGACGTGCCCGCAAACCGGAACGCCGCGCTCGGTCAGGAAAGCCACGGTCGGCGCGAGCCACGCGCCGCCTTCGAGCTTCACCATCTTTGCCCCGGCTTTGAGTGCCGCGGCTGACGCCGCGTACGCGGTCTCGGCGTTCGCCTGATAGGACCCGAACGGCAGATCGGCGATCACGAGCGCACGGGTACGCGCCGCGGCGACGCAGCGCGTGTGATAGAGCACGTCGTCGAGGCTGACAGGTATCGTCGACGCATGGCCCTGGACCACCATGCCCAGCGAGTCGCCGACGAGCAAGACGTCGACGCCGGCACGGTCGGCCGCCGCGGCGAGGCTTGCGTCGTACGCCGTCAGCATCGCGATCTTCTGTTTGTCGACCGCCATCCGCGCGAGCGCGGGCACGGTAAGCGCAGTGGGGCGTTGTGGACCCGCTGTCGTGGTGGGCGGCGATTGAGGGTTCATCTCAGGACGCGAGGTTGAAGAATTCGCGGCGACCGCGCATCGACGCGATTCGCGAAATCAGGAGCATGGTGTGCTCGTGGTTCTCGACGAAGTTGAGCCGTTCGCTGTTGACGATCAGGAGCGGCGCCGACTCGTACCCGTAAAAGTACCGGCTGTACGCATCGGCGACGCGGGCAAGGTAACCCGCGGAAATCTTCCGTTCGAAATCGACACCGCGCCGGTGCACGCGCTCGATCAGCGTTTCGACCGGCGCCTGCAGATAGATGACGAGGTCCGGCGTGGGAGTCTGAGGCTTCAGGTGCAAGTAGACCTTTTCGTAGAGGCGGTACTCGGCGTCGGAGAGATTCAGCCGCGCGAACAACGGGTCCTTGTCGAGCAGGAAATCGCCGACCGTCGCGCGGCGGAACATGTCGAATTGACCGACGCCCGAAAGCTGGTCCGCGCGCTGAAAGAGAAACGTGAGCTGCGTCGCGAGCGCGAATCGCGCCATGTCGTCGTAGAAGCGCTCGAGAAACGGGTTCTCGTCGGGTCGCTCGAACAGCTCCTCGCCGCCGACGTGATGCGCGAGCACGCGCGCGAGGCTGGTCTTGCCGGCTCCGATCGGTCCCTCGACGACGACGTATCGGCACTTTTCGAGTTCCATCGGGGAGTTGGGAGCGGGTGCGACCGCTAGCGCAGGAAATGGGTGCGTGTGCGCGCGATACGCTGGTCGCGCACCGCAACCAGAAACCGGCGGGCAAGCCCCCGCCCGGGGATGGTCGCAACCGCGCAAACGTCGGCGAGCGGGCGCAACACGAATGCGCGCTCATGCATTCGCGGATGGGGAACCGTGACCCCTGGCAGTCGTATGCGGCGGCGGCCATATAGTAGCAAATCCAGATCCATCGTTCGCGGTGCGTTGCGGCGCGGTTCGGCGTCGCGTCGCCGGTGTTGGCGGCGCTCGATCGATTGCAGCGCGGAGAGCAGCGCGCGCGGACCGAGCGTCGTGCGGACCGCGACAACGCCGTTCACGTAATCGGGTTGCGGCACATCGGTACCGATGGGCGCGGTCGCGTAGTTCGAGGAGACCGCGACGACGCGCACCCGCGGAATCCTGGCGATGGCGCGCAGGGCGCGCGCGAGCTGCCGGCGCGGGTGAGCAAGGTTGCTGCCCAGCCCGAGAAAGGCGAGTGTCGCGCTCAATGCGGCGTCGGATCGGTCGACGACGGCGCGATTTCGCCATCGCTGCGGCGCTTGCGCGCGCGGCCGCGCGAACGTCCGCGTTTTTTCGGGGCTTCATCGGGCTTCAGCATCGATTCGCGCTCGTCGGGCCCGGCGTTGGCGAAGCGGTCCCACCAGTCGGCGAGGGCGGCGAGGTCGCCCGTGAGTTCACCGCTCTTGCAGCGCAGGTCCAGAAAATCCCAGCCGGCGCGATAGCGCGGATGCTCGAGCAGCCGATAGGGCCGCTGGCCGGCGCGCTGCTCGAAGCGCGGCTGCAACGACCAGATTTCCTTGATCGTCGCTTCGAAACGCCGCGGAACGGCTATCTTCTTCGCCTGCTCGCCCAGGACCTTCTCCATCGCCTCGAAAAGCGCGGGGATCGGCTTGGCGCCGCCGCCCGTCGTTGCCTTCCACGTCGCGAGGACCTCGTGCCATAGCAGCGTGGCGAACAGGAACCCGGGCGAGACGCCACGGTCTTCGCGGACGCGGAGGTCGGTATCGGCCAGCGCCAGTTCGATGAAGCGCTGGCCGAGCGGCTGTTCGAGGATCACGTCGATCAACGGCAGGAGCCCGTGGGAAAGGCCGTGCGCGCGAAGGCTTCGCAACGTCTCGACCGCGTGGCCCGACAGCAGTAGCTTCTGCATTTCGTCGAACAGCCTGGCGGGCGGCACGTTCTGGATCAGCGTAGCGAGCTTCGGTATTGGCGCGGCGGTCTTGGGATCGATCGCGACGCCGAGTTTCGCGGCGAGCCGCACGGCACGGAGCATCCGCACCGGATCCTCGCGCAGGCGCGTCGCGGGCGCGCCGATCAGCTTCAACCGGCGCGCACGGATGTCGGCGACACCGCCCACGTAGTCCCAGACTTCCTCGGTCACCGGGTCGAAGTAGAGGGCATTGATCGTGAAATCGCGGCGCGCGGCGTCCTCGGCCTGCGAGCCGTAGACGTTGTCGGTGATCAGCCGACCGTGTTCGTCGGTCGCGTCATCGCCGGTCTGCGCGGCCCGGAATGTCGAGACTTCGATCGGTTCCGGGCCAACGTGGACGTGCACGAGCCGGAAGCGGCGGCCGATGATGAACGCGCGGCGGAACAGTGGTTTCACCTGCTCGGGCCGCGCGTCGGTTGCGATGTCGAAATCCTTGGGCTCGATGCCGAGCAGGAGATCGCGGACCGCGCCTCCGACGACGAACGCCTTGAAGCCGGCTTCCTGCAGCCGCCGCGTGACTTCGAGCGCACCGCGCGACAGCTGGTTGCGGCGGATCGGGTGATCCCCGGACCGATAGACACGCGGTTCCCCGGCCTTCTGCTTTCCGGGTAGCCAACGGGCGAGCAGACGGCGGATCATCGCGTGGTCGAGGTCATGCAGCCGGCCGTAGCGGGAAAGGAGTCCAACGGTTGGAACGGGTGTAGGAGGCTGTCGTTCGCGTATGCGACAGAGGCGCAGTTTGGGGTGCGAACCGCGGCGCAGCGGGAGTCATCGAGCGCGTTTCGATGATAGCACGCGTGCGTCTGCCGAATCCTCGCGCCAGCGGCCCGGCGCGAGGCCTTCGATCGTCCATGGACCGATCGCGTACCGGATCAGGCGCAGCGTGGGGAGCCCGACCGCGGCCGTCATCCGCCGAACCTGGCGGTTTTTGCCCTCGGTCAGCGTCAGTTGCAGCCACGACGTAGGGATTGCCCGGCGAAAGCGAACAGGCGGATCGCGGGACCAGAGGCCTGGCGGCGCGCAGATCGCGTGCGCACTCGCCGGCGCGGTGACGAAATCGGCGAGAGCGACGCCGGTCCTGAGCGCTTCCAACTGCGCGGCTTCTGGCGTGCCCTCGACTTCGGCCCAGTAGACTTTTTCGAGCCTGGCGCGCGGATTGGCGATTCGCGCCTGGAGGCTGCCGTCCGCCGTCAGCACGACGAGCCCTTCGCTATCCGCGTCCAGCCGGCCCGCGGGATAGACGTCCGGGATGTCGACGAATTCGGCGAGCGTACGCTTGCCGCTGGCGTCGGCCGTGAATTGGCAGAGGACACCGTACGGCTTGTTGAGCAGGATGACGCTGCTGCCGCGTGACCGGATCGCGCTCGTACCGTGCCGAGGCGCGTGGCGCGGTGCCGTGGCAGTCTTCACCAATTTCGAGGACAATTAAGGGCTTGCTGAATTCGCACCACGATCCCGCGACGCCGGCGAAATATGGCCGGTGGGTCCCGCGGCGACCCTCCAAGGAGAATCCATGTATCAGCACGTCAAGGTCCCGGCCGCTGGCCAGAAGATCACCGTCAACAAGGATTTTAGTCTCAACGTTCCCGAGAATCCGATCATCCCGTATATCGAGGGTGATGGCACCGGAATCGACATCACGCCGGTGATGATCCGGGTTGTCGACGCAGCGGTCGCGAAAGCCTACGGCGGCAAGCGAAAGATCCATTGGATGGAGATCTACGCCGGCGAAAAATCGACCAAGGTCTATGGTCCCGACGTATGGCTTCCCGACGAGACGCTCGAGATCGTCAGGGACTACGTCGTATCGATCAAGGGCCCGCTGACCACGCCGGTGGGCGGTGGCATCCGTTCGCTCAACGTCGCGCTTCGGCAGCAGCTCGACCTCTACGTCTGCCTGCGGCCGGTTCAGTATTTCGCAGGCGTGCCGAGTCCGGTCAAGGCGCCGGAAAAGACCAACATGGTGATCTTCCGCGAGAACTCCGAGGACATCTATGCCGGCATCGAGTGGGAGTCCGAGTCGGCGGCCGCCAAGAAGCTCATCGAATTCCTGATCAACGAAATGGGCGTGAAGAAGATCCGCTTCCCGGCGACGTCGGGCATCGGCATCAAGCCGGTGTCGCGCGAAGGGACACAGCGGCTGACGCGGAAGGCGATCCAGTACGCGATCGACAACGACCGCCGGTCGGTGACGATCGTCCACAAGGGCAACATCATGAAGTTCACCGAGGGGGGGTTCCGCGACTGGAGCTACGCGCTCGCGCAAAAGGAATTCGGCGCGCAGCCGATCGACGGTGGACCGTGGTGCAAGTTCAAGAATCCGCGGACCGGCCGCGACATCGTGGTCAAGGACGCTATCGCCGATGCGTTCCTGCAGCAGATACTGCTTCGGCCGGAGGAGTACGACGTCATCGCAACGCTCAATCTCAACGGCGACTACATTTCCGATGCGCTCGCCGCGCAGGTGGGTGGCATCGGCATCGCTCCCGGCGCCAACTTGTCCGATTCGATCGCGATGTTCGAGGCGACGCACGGAACCGCGCCGAAGTACGCCGGAAAGGACTACGTCAACCCCGGTTCGGAGATCCTTTCGGCCCAGATGATGCTTGTCCACATGGGCTGGAAGGAAGCAGCGGACCTGATCACGGCCAGCCTCGAAAAAGCGGTTGTCGACAAGGTTGTGACCTACGACTTCGCGCGCTTGATGCCCGGCGCGACCCAGGTCTCGTGTTCGGGATTCGGCAAGGCAATGATTGAACGCATGTAATGCCCTGCACCCGTGCCGGCGGAGTCCGGCTGGCGGAGTCCCGCGTCCGGCGTCGCCGGCCCGAGGGATCGGCGGCCTCCCGAACCCAGAGCGGAATGTTGTTTTTTTGGTCGGCGCCAGTCGGCTGCGGCAGGCGCCGGATCGGTCCCGAAGGCCGCGATTGGAAGGCCCTCGGGAGTGAAGGGGAATTGTCCCGGCGAGCTTTTCGTCCCGCCCGGCGGCGTGGCCAAAGCGCCGGTTCCCCTTGAAATATCTGTTGTAATCATCAAACATAGACCCATCTAGCGCTTGGCGACGATCAGCGGGAAATGGCCAACCAGCAGCAGGACGGCAGCGTACTCGAGGCCGAGAAGACCCGGGTAAAGCCGCCGCCGCTGTACAAGGTAATGCTGCTCAACGACGACTACACGCCGATGGACTTTGTGGTCGTCGTGTTGCAGACTGTTTTCGCGATGAGCCGGGAAAAGGCGACGCAGGTGATGCTGCAGGTGCATCGCGAGGGGATGGGGGTGTGCGGTACGTATGTGCGCGAAGTCGCGGCGGCGAAAGTCGACCAGGTCATCGACCTCGCGCGGCAACACCAGCACCCGTTGCAGTGCACGATGGAGGAGACTTGAGCGTTAAGGGCGCAACACTTGGCACTTGCCGCAACCCGCGGCGTAGCGTGCGCGTCCGTGAAAGGCAACCGAAATGATTGCGCAGGAATTGGAGGTTTCCCTCCACATGGCTTTTGTCGAGGCGCGGCAGAAGCAGCACGAGTTCATCACCGTCGAGCACCTGCTGCTGGCGATGCTGGACAACCCGTCGGCGGCCGAAGTGCTGAAAGCCTGCGGAGTGGACCTCGACGAATTGCGCGGCGTTCTCGCCGACTTCATCAGCGAACACACGCCTCGGCTCTCGCCGCATTCGGATGCCGACACGCAGCCGACGCAGGGATTCCAGCGAGTGATCCAGCGCGCGATCCTGCACGTCCAGTCGTCGGGCAAGAAGGAAGTCACGGGCGCCAACGTTCTCGTCGCGATCTTCGGTGAGAAGGAATCGCACGCCGTTTATTTCCTGAACCAGCGCGGCGTAACCCGGCTCGATGTCGTCAATTACATCGCACACGGCATCACGAAGAATCCGCAGCAGAAGCAGGAAAAAGGGGAACCCAAGGAAGAAGGTGAAGGCGCGAGCGAAGCGCAAGGCGCGCTCGACTCGTACACGATCAACCTCAACACGATGGCGAAGCAGGGCAAGACGGATCCACTGATCGGCCGTGCGCTCGAGCTCGAGCGCGTCATCCAGGTCCTTTGCCGCCGCCGCAAGAACAATCCGCTTCTGGTCGGCGAGGCGGGTGTGGGTAAGACCGCGATCGCCGAGGGGCTTGCCCGCCGGATCAACGAGCGCGCGGTGCCGGAGCTGCTGTTCGACTACCAGGTGTATTCGCTCGACATGGGCGCGCTCCTCGCAGGTACGAAGTACCGCGGGGATTTCGAGCAGCGGCTGAAAGCCGTGTTGAAGCAGCTCGCCGAAAATCCGAAATCGATACTTTTCATCGACGAGATCCACACGATCATCGGTGCCGGCGCGGCGTCGGGCGGCACGCTCGATGCGTCGAACCTGCTCAAGCCCGCGCTTTCCACGGGCGCGATGAAATGCATCGGCGCGACGACCTACGGCGAATTCCGGCAGATCTTCGAGAAGGACCATGCGTTGTCGCGGCGGTTCCAGAAAGTCGATGTGCCGGAGCCGTCGATCGCGGAGACGGTCGAGATCCTCAAGGGGCTGAAGTCGCGCTTCGAGCAGCATCATGGCGTCAAGTACGCGCCGGCGGCGCTCACGACCGCGGCGGAATTGTCCGCGCGCTTCATCAACGACCGTCATCTTCCCGACAAGGCGATCGATGTGATCGACGAGGCGGGCGCCGCGCAGAAGATCCTGCCCAAGTCGAAGCAGAAGAAAGTGATCAGCAAGACGGAGATCGAGGAGATCGTCGCTAAGATCGCCCGCATCCCGGCGAAGAACGTCACATCCGACGACCGCAATGCGTTGAAGACGCTCGATCGCGACCTCAAGAACGTCGTGTTCGGCCAGGACAAAGCGATCGACGCGCTGGTCACCGCGATCCGGATGGCACGCTCGGGACTCGGCAATCCGCAGAAGCCCATCGGCAATTTCCTGTTCAGCGGTCCGACGGGCGTCGGTAAGACCGAGGTCGCGCGGCAACTCGCGTATTGCCTCGGCATCGAGCTCATCCGGTTCGACATGTCCGAATACATGGAGCGGCACGCGGTGTCGCGCTTGATCGGCGCGCCACCGGGGTACATCGGGTTCGACCAGGGCGGCCAGCTCACGGAAAAGATCACGAAGCACCCGTACAGTGTGCTGCTGATGGACGAGATCGAGAAGGCCCACCCGGACATCTACAACATCCTCCTGCAGGTGATGGACCATGGGACGCTCACCGACAACAATGGCCGGAAAGCCGATTTCCGCAACGTGACCATCATCATGACGACGAATGCCGGCGCCAGCGAGCTCGCGAAGGGCACGATGGGCTTCACCAACTCGAAGGAGAGCGGTGACGAGATGGCCGAGATCAAGCGGCTGTTCACGCCGGAGTTCCGCAACCGACTGGATGCCACGATTTCGTTCGCGCAACTTGGACACGACGTCATTCTCAGGGTCGTCGACAAGTTCCTGCTCGAACTCGAGAACCAGCTGCACGAAAAGAAGGTCGAGCCGACGTTCACGCCGACGCTCAGGGCGTTTCTGGCCAGGCGGGGCTTCGATCCGCAGATGGGCGCGCGGCCGATGGCGCGGCTCATCCAGGACACCATCAGGAAGGCGCTCGCCGACGAACTGCTCTTTGGCCGGCTCGTCAACGGAGGTCACGTGACGATCGACGTCGACGACGAAGGCAAGGTGCGGCTCGCGTTCGAGGAAGCGAAGGAGCCCGAGCCGGTCGCGTGACTCGTCGTGTCGTTCAAACGAAATCGGCGCCCGATGGCGCCGTTTTCGTCTTGGGCGATGCGTGGAACCGTCCGATTGCGCTCAGCGCGAGAGCGAAGCGCGACGTCGCTGGGATGCGGCATCCCCACGACATTCGGAACAATACCAAGTCTGCCCCTACCTTTTCAGGCGAGCGTGTCGGCCCAGATATTCTTCGCCCAGTTGAATGCGTACCGCCCTTCGAGTTCGCTCATCGCCGAGGAGACGCCGCCCGCGCCCTGAACCGGCAGCAAGGTTTTCTTCTCCTTGTCGTACTGATGGACCGAGCAGACGTGGACGACATCCTTGTCGGTGATGAAGCTGTAGCACGTGTTGTTGAGCACCGGCATCGGGTTCGGCGCCTGGCCGGAGAGCAGCGCGACGACCGCCGCTGCGCATGTCTTTGCGTGCTGGTTGGCCATGTGGCCGGATTTCGGCATGCCCGTGGCGATCTGGATCGCGTCGCCCAGAACGTGGATGTTCTTCACCTTCACCGACTCGAACGTCAGGAAGTCGACGTCGCACCAGCGGTCGTTGGCGGTGACCACACCCGCCGACTTCGCGATCGCGCTGGCCCGTTGCGGCGGAATGATATTGAGCACTTCGGCCTTCACGCCGTCCTGCACTTCGAATTTCGCGGTGCGCGTCGCGACGTCCACGTCGGTGAGCACGTGGTTTGGACGATATTCGACGATGCCCTTGTACTCCTCGGCCCACGCCTTCTTGAACAGCGGCCCCTTCGACGTCACGTCGCCGTTTCCGTCGAGGATCAGCACCTTCGATCTGGGCTTTGCGCGCCGGAAATACCACGCAACCTGGCACGCGCGTTCGTAGGGTCCCGGCGGGCAACGATACGGCGCGACCGGGATCGAGATCGCGTAGACGCCACCGTCGGGCATCGCCGTCAGCTGGTTGCGCAGCGCGACTGTCTGCGGTCCCGCTTTCCACGCGTGCAGGATCCTTGCCTGCGCATCGGCGTTGTCGAGCGATGGCACCTTGTCCCACATGATGTCGACGCCCGGCGACAGGATAAGCCGGTCGTACGGCAATTCCTGGCCGCCCGCCAGTTTCACCGTTCGCCTTTCCGCATCGACCGCCGTCGCCGTTTCGCGGACGAGCTTCACGCCGTGTCGCCGCACGAGATTGTCGTAACTGACCGTGACATCGGCGATCTCCTTGCTGCCGCCGAGAATGAGGTTCGAAAGCGGGCACGAAACGAATGCTGCGTTCGGCTCGACGACCGTTACGTCGACTCTGCCATCGCTCCACATCCGGATGTATTTGGCCGCGGTCGCCCCCCCGTATCCGGCGCCGACGACGACGACCTTACCGCCGGCGCCGCTACCCATCGTCGCGCAGCCGGACAGCGTGGATGCCGCAGCCGTTCCAGCTCCCGCCGCAGCGAGGGTCTTGAGGAAATCGCGTCGCAGGAAGGGCATCTCCGTCTCCTCATTTGGCCGGTTTCTGCGCTGCGAACCAGCTGGCAAGCGAATCGATCTGCTCGTCCGTGTAGCCCTTGGTGAGCTGCTGCATGATGCTCGCCGGCCGCGCGCCCGACTTGAACTCCTGGATCTTGCGCACGATCTCGTCCTTCGGCTTGCCAGCGAGCGATTCGACCTCTCCGACGCTCGCCCCGTTGGTACCGTGGCAGTTGGCGCACGTCGCAGCGAGGTTGCGACCGAGGTTGGGGTCGGTTCCTTGCGCCGACGCGTAGGCCGCCCCCAATGCGGCGACGCCGGCAGCCAGAGCTAACGCGAAAGTACGCACGGGAATCTCCTTCTGTCGTCGGGGGTGGCCGCGACAAGCGGAACGGGTGGGCCACCCGCGAAAGACCTCCCGCGCATCGTACAGCGAGGCAACGATTGCGTCAGCGGGCGCGGGTGCCAAGCAACCGAAAATTGCGTAACGCTTGCAGATCAACAATGTGAGGATTTGCGGAAGCGCACTGCGAACTATCGAACCGCTTACGGAAAGCTTTTCCGAAACCAATACGCGCTTTGGTTTTCGGCGATCTGGATCGCGCGACGGAAATATTCAATTAATTCAGTGGATTGGGTAGCCAATCCAGATTCTGCGTCGAGTCCGTGACGGCATGGGGTCCCGCGACGCAACAAGAAATCGGGCAGAACGCGATCAGATCATTCCACAGAGCGGAACGAATTTTTAACCATATGATTTTATGTTTGAATTTTCGTATTGCAATGCGGAAAGCTACTTGTCACCCGGCATTTTTTTTGCTAGCTTCCGAACATGTCACGAGCAGCTGTCGGCCCACCTCGGCCCCGGCTGCATCAAGGGCTTGGTGTATTCACCCCATCCATGCCCGCCCGACCGGCAGAGCGATCCTCGCCGGTCCGTGCAGTGAAGCGCCAGGCGGCTGGGCTCGCCTCTCGCCTCACACTGCGGCAACCCGTGCGCGAACGCACTTGCGTCGCGGGCCCGCTGACCAAGGTGCCGGACCGTTCCGTGTGGGCGCTCCGGATTGGCCATGACGCAGACGATGGGAGAAGTGAATGAACTACGATCTCGAAGCGGCACGACTGAAGAAGGATTGGGCGGAAAATCCGCGCTGGAAAGGCATCCAACGCGGGTACACGGCGGAGGACGTCGTGCGGCTGCGCGGCTCGGTCCATATCGAGCACACGCTCGCGCGCCGGGGCGCCGAGAAACTGTGGAAGCTCATCCACGATGAGCCGTTCGTCAACACGCTGGGTGCGCTGACCGGCAACCAGGCGCTGCAGCAGGTGAAGGCGGGACTCAAGGCGATCTACCTCTCGGGATGGCAGGTCGCGGCCGACGCGAACATCGCGGGCGAGATGTATCCCGATCAGTCGCTCTACCCGGTCAATTCGGTACCGCTGGTCGTGCGCCGGATCAACAATGCGCTCATGCGCGCCGACCAGATCCAGCACATGGAAGGCAAGGGCGATATCGACTTCTTTGCGCCGATCGTCGCCGACGCCGAAGCGGGTTTCGGCGGCGTGTTGAACGCGTTCGAGTTGATGAAGGCGATGATCGAGGCCGGGGCCGCGGGTGTTCATTTCGAGGACCAGCTCGCCGCGGTGAAGAAGTGCGGGCACATGGGCGGCAAGGTGCTCGTCCCGACGCGCGAGGCCGTCGAGAAGCTCGTGGCGGCGCGACTCGCGGCCGACTGCATGGGCGTCCCGACCATTGTTCTCGCGCGCACGGACGCCGAGGCCGCCGACCTCGTGACCTCGGATATCGACGACAACGACAAGCCCTTCTGCACTGGTGAGCGCACGGTCGAAGGTTTCTACAGGACCCGGGCTGGTCTCGATCAGGCGATCTCGCGCGGAATCGCCTACGCGGCCTACGCAGACCTCATCTGGTGCGAGACCGGCAAACCCGACCTCGCCTTTGCCAAGCAGTTCGCCGAGGCGATCCAGGCGAAGTATCCGGGCAAGATGCTTGCTTACAACTGCTCGCCGTCATTCAACTGGAAGAAGAACCTCGACGATGCGACGATCGCGAGGTTCCAGCGCGAACTCGGAGCGATGGGCTACAAGTTCCAGTTCATCACGCTCGCCGGTTTCCACAGCCTCAACTACTCGATGTTCAACCTGGCGCACGGCTACGCGCGCAGCAACATGAGCGCGTTCGTTGAACTGCAGGAGGCGGAATTCGCGGCGGCCGACAAAGGCTTTACCGCGGTCCGGCACCAGCGCGAAGTCGGCACCGGCTACTTCGATGCGGTCACGACCACCGTGCAGGGCAACCAATCCTCGACGACGGCGCTCAGCCATTCGACCGAGGACGAGCAGTTCTTCGACAAGAAGAAGGCTGCCAACGCGTAGCGCGAAAGTCTCCAGCGCAGATTCGGCCGCGCCGTCCGCGAGGATGGCGCGGCTTTGTTTTGCGACCGTGAGCCAAGGCTGAGCCGATGTCGCCGGTGGCCGGAGGGAGCACGCCGACTCCACGAAACGCGGAGGAGTCGGTCCGCGCGTTCTTCGCCGTGTGGCCCGACGCAAGCGCAAACGATGCGCTGGCGTTGCTGGCGCGTGCGACCGCCCGGGAAGCCCAAGGCCGCGCGCCGCCTCAGGGCAACCTGCATCTGACACTCGCGTTTCTCGGAGAGGTGGCTGTGGCGCGCGTCACCGCGCTTCATGCCATAGGCGCCGCGGCAGCCTCGATGCTGGCCCCGTTCCCGCTAACGCTCGATTGCATGGGGATATTTCGCGGACCTGGGATCGCATGGGCGGGGGCGTCCGCGCCCCCACGGGAGATTGGCGTGCTCGTTCGGCGACTGCGCGACGCCCTCGAGGCCGATGGGTTTGCGATCGAGCGCCGCGCGTTCCAGCCACACGTGACGCTCGCGCGGCACTGCGGGAAGCCATTGGCAAAGATCCGAATCGCGGCGCCGATTGTGTGGATCGTTTCGCGCATCGTGCTGAACGCGTCGGAAACGGGACCTGCCGGCCCCCGGTACCGCGAGCTCGCGAGCTGGGCGCTCCGCCCAACAATTGCCGACCCTCCGATTGGATAATTGGAGGGTCACGCGACCGGCACCGTATAGTTGAGCGCGAGGCGACCTCCGTCCGGGTAGATGGTCTGGCCGGTCAGATACGATGCGTCGTCGCTCGCAAGGAACGCCGCGACGGCGGCGACCTCTTCCGGTTCACCGCAGCGGCCAAGGGGGGTTCGCGAGAGAATCCTGTTGCGCGCCGCGTCGTCGGTCAGGACGGCGGCTTTCGAAAGCTCGGTGAGGATCGTACCCGGCCCGATGCCGTTGACGCGGATGCCGTGGGGCGCAAGTCCAATGGCCATGACCTTCGTCAACTGGTTGATGCCGCCCTTGGAAACGACGTAGGGGACCTGGTTCGGGATCGCGACAATGGCGTTCGCCGACGACATGTTGACGATCGATCCCCTTATGCCGAGCCTGACCATCGCTCGCGCCACGGCCTGACCGCACAGGAACATCGATTTGAGGTTCACCGCGATGACGCGGTCGAAATCGTGTTCGGCAAGATCGAGAAAATCGCAGGCGTGGGTGATACCCGCATTGTTGACGAGCACGTCGACGCGGCCGTGCCGGGAGAGCGCGCGCTCGACCAGCGCGTCGACTTCTGACTTGCGCGAGACGTCGCTACGGACGAACTCCGCGCCGGAGATGGACCCGGCGGCTTCCGTTCCCGCCTTCTCGTCGAGGTCGGCAAGCACCAGCGTGGCGCCCTCGGCGGCGAAGCGCTGCGCGCAAGCAAGGCCGATGCCGCGCGCGGCGCCGGTGATGATGGCGATGCGCTGCTGAAGGCGTGGCATTGACGACATGGTTCTGCCCTCGGCGAAGGAATCTGCGTATGGTACGCGCCGTTTTCCGCAGAGGCTTGCTCACGTCCGCGTGGGCGGAGCGCGACGTCGCGGGGACGCGGCGAGAGCCGGCGGGCGCATGGGGTAGCTAAGCCCGTCGGCTCTCGCCGCGTCCCCGCGACAGCCACGCGTGCCCGCCGTCTGCATCGAGCGTTGGCGTCAGGCGTCTCCGCGCGCGATCGGGCGCGCGGGATCGGCGCACCACTCGCTCCACGACCCCGGGTAGAGCTGGGCGCGGCCAAGCCCGACATGCTCCATCGCGAGCAGGTTGAGGCACGCAGTGACACCGGAGCCGCAGTAATGCACGACGGCAGCGGTTGGGCGACCGCCAACGAGCGCGCAGAACTCCGCACGCAATTCGTTCACCGGCTTTAACGTTCCGTCGGCCCTGAGGTTGTCGAGGTACGGGCGATTGATGGCACCGGGAATGTGCCCGGCGACCGGATCGAGGGGTTCGACGTCGCCCCGAAACCGTTCGCGACCACGCGCATCGACCAGACACAGCGAGCGCGGGCCAAGGCTCGCCGCCACCGCGCCCGCGTCGACGATCGGGCCCGCCCGCGGGGTGCCGAATCGTGCCGCGCGAATCGACGGCACGTCGGTCGTCACGGGCCGCGCCTCGCGTGTCCACGCGGCAAACCCGCCATCGAGGACTGCCGCCGTATCGTGGCCGAGCCATCGCAACATCCACCAGAGTCGGGCGGCATAGGAGGCGCTGCCCTGATCGTAGGCGACGACCTGCTTGGTCGCGTCGATGCCGATGCGGCCAAACAGCGCGGCGCATGCTCCGGGTGCGGGGAGCGGATGGCGGCCATTGGTGCCCGATTTCGGACCCGAGAGGTCGCGGTCGACGTGCACGAATCGCGCGCCGGGAACGTGGGACCGCCGATACTCGGCTTCACCCCACGCGTCCGGTTGCGCGAGGTCGTGCCGTACATCGACGATGACCCACGATGGATCGGCGAGGTGCGCGGCGAGATCGGCCGTGGAGATGAGCGTCGTGTACATGATGGTCAATCCGCGACCGAGTGCCCGAGTTCACCCCGGAGGAACTCGTGGAAATGCTGCATTCCGTCCTCCATCGGCGACTGGTACGGGCCGAATTCGCTCCTGCCCTGCCGGTAGAGCGCCTTGCGTCCCGCGTCGATCCGCCCGGCGATCTCGTCGTCCTCGATCGCCGTTTCCATGTACGCGGCCTGCTCGGCTTCGACGAACTCCCGCTCGAACAGCGCGATTTCCTCGGGATAGTAGAACTCGACGATATTGGTCGTCCGATCGACGCCGCGCGGGATCAGCGTGCTGACCACGAGCACGTGCGGATACCACTCGAGCATGATGTTCGGGTAGTACACCATCCAGATGGCGCCATGCGGCGGCGTCTCGCCGCGATAGAAGTCGACGACCGCCTTGTGCCAGCGTTCGTAGGTCTTCGTACCGGGCTTTGCGAGGCCGTTGTTCACGCCGACCGTCTGCACCGAATACCAGTCGCCGAAATTCCACTTGAGGTTGTCACAGGTGACGAATTGGCCAAGCCCGGGATGAAACGGCGCCACGTGGTAGTCCTCGAGGTACACCTCGAGGAACGACTTCCAGTTGTAGCCGCATTCGTGGACTTCGATGCGGTCGAGGACGTGGCCGGAGAAGTCGAAATCGCGGCTGCCGAGCGTTGCGAGGTCGCGGTGAACGTCGCGCTTGCCGTCGAACAACAGGCCGTTCCAGTTCGTCAGCCGAGACCGGCCGAGGTTGAGGCACGGCTTGTCGGCAAAATGCGGCGCACCAAGGAGTTCACCCTCGAGGTTATAGGTCCAGCGGTGAATCGGGCAGACGATGTTGGGAGCGTTGCCCCGTCCGTTCAGCATGATCGCCTGCCGGTGCCGGCAGATGTTCGAGATGAGCTCGATGCCATTTGTGCTGCGGACGAGCGCCTGCGCGTTGTCGCGCGACTCGAGCGCGCAATAGTCGCCGGGATTCGGAACCATGAGCTCGTGCCCGACGTAGCCGGGCGCCCGCGCGAAGAGGAGGCGCTTCTCGACCTCATAGATCGCGGGGTCGCAATACCAGGAAACGGGGAGCTGCGACGATGCGCGCCGCAAATGCCCGATGGTGGCGAGACTGGACATCGGCCTTCCCTTTCTTCGCGTGTTTCGGTCGAACCAACCAACCCAACCCAACAACCCGGGAACGGCATCTTTGGCCGCCCCGGACCGCTTTGCTAAGTCGGCCGCGCGAAAGGATCGCGTAAGGCCGCGTCGTCAAAAAATGTTAGTATAAACGGCACGTCCGAGAGGGGTCAAATCGGGCACGTCGGTACGGTCGGCTGTCGTCGCAAATCAGGGCGAACGACCCGCCCCAGCGGTTTGACCTCGGGAACGCGCCTGCTAAACCCTCGTTCCCAACGTTCGTCCGCGTACCGAATCCCGTAACGCTGTGGCCCGCGGGCCGAATCGATATATTCCATGGCCAAACCCAGCGCCGCACCCGCGAGTTTCGAGGCCGCATTGGCGGAACTCGAAGCGATCGTCGGGACGATGGAAGGCGGTCAATTGCCCCTCAACGAATCCCTGGCGGCGTACAAGCGAGGTGCGGAGCTTCTCCAGTACTGCCAGTCGGCGCTGAAGGACGCGGAGCAGCAGGTCCAGATCTTCGAAAAAGGCATGCTCAAGCCGTTCGAACCGACCGATGCGGAGGCTACCGGAGGCGATGAATCCTGATCTCGCCTGGGCGGTCTGGTCGGGTGAGCGCCAGCAGCGGATCGAGCACACACTCGCTCGCGTGCTGCCGGACGCGGACCTTGCCCCCGCTCCGCTGGTTCGGGCGATGCGTTACGCCGTTCTGGACGGGGGCAAACGCATTCGGCCGTTGCTTGCGTACGCTGCCGGCGAACTTACCGGGGCTCCGCCCGACGTCGTCGATGCCGCCGCCGCGGCGGTGGAACTCATCCATGCCTATTCGCTCATCCACGACGATCTCCCGTGCATGGACGACGACACGTTGCGCCGAGGCAAGCCGACCTGCCACGTTGCTTTCGGCGAGGCGACGGCGCTGCTGGCAGGCGATGCGTTGCAGGCGCTGGCGTTCGGCGTGCTGGCCGGCGGTCGGCTTCGCGACCGTGCCGGCGCCTGCGCTCTGCTCGCCGGTGCCGCAGGCGTGCGGGGCATGGCGGGTGGACAGGCGATCGACCTCGACAGCGTCGGCGCGTCCCTATCGATTTCCGAACTCGAAACGATGCACCGAATGAAAACCGGCGCCCTGATTCGCGCGGCGGTGCAGCTGGGTGCCGCGTGTGGACGCCCCCTCACGCGCGTGGAGGCGGCGGCGCTCGTTGCGTACGCCGACGCGGCAGGGCTCGCGTTTCAGGTCGTCGACGATGTGCTCGACGTCGAAGGCTCCGACGTTTCGCTCGGCAAGACTGCCGGGAAGGACGTCGCGCAAGGCAAGCCAACGTTCGTTTCGGGACTCGGTCTCCCCGCGGCGAAGGAGCGCGCGGAGGCGCTGCGGGTCGAGGCGCGCGCGGCGCTGGCTCCTTTTGGCGGCACGGCGCGTCGGCTCGCGGAGCTCGCCGACTGGATCGTTCTGCGGGCCCATTGATGTTTCCGCTGCTCGATCAGATCGACAGCCCGGCAGCATTGCGCCGGCTCGACCGCGAAGCGCTACCCCAGCTCGCCCGCGAGCTTCGCGCATTTCTGCTGACGTCGGTCGCGCAGACCGGCGGGCATTTGTCGTCGAACCTCGGCACCATCGAGCTCACGATCGCGCTCCACTATGCCTTCGACACGCCGCGCGACCGCATCGTGTGGGATGTCGGACACCAGACGTATGCGCACAAGGTCCTCACGGGCCGGCGCGCGCAGATGAGCCGGCTGCGGATGGCCGGCGGCCCGTCGGGCTTTCCGCGCCGCTGCGAGAGCGATTACGACACGTTCGGCACCGCGCACTCGTCGACGTCGATTTCCGCGGCGCTGGGCATGGCGATCGCGTCGCAGCGGACGGGCGAGGACCGCAGCGTCGTCGCCGTGATCGGCGACGGGGCGATGAGCGCTGGAATGGCGTTCGAGGCGCTGAACAACGCGGGCACCGCAGGCGCCGACCTGCTGGTGATCCTCAACGACAACGACATGTCGATCTCGGAGCCGGTGGGTGCGCTGAACAGCTACCTCGCGCGACTGCTCGCATCGCGCCTCTACAACACGGTGCGCCGCGGCAGCAAGGAAGTGCTGTCGAAACTGCCGCCCGTCAAGGAGCTCGCGAAGCGCTGGGAAGAGCACATGAAGGGAATGGTGCTGCCCGGCACGCTGTTCGAGGAATTCGGCTTCAACTATATCGGCCCGATCGACGGCCACGACGTCGACACGCTGGTGAAGACGCTCGCCAACGTGAAATTGCTGAAGGGGCCCCAGCTCCTGCACGTCATCACGAAGAAGGGCTACGGGTATGCCCGCGCCGAAGACGATCCGATTCTCTATCACGGCGTCACGAAATTCGACCCGGCGATCGGCTTTGTACCGAAGGCCGCCGCGAAGCCCTCGTACACGCAGATCTTCGGCGACTGGCTCTGCGACATGGCGGCCGCCGACCCGCGCCTCGTTGCGATAACCCCCGCCATGCGAGAGGGGTCGGGACTCGTCCGCTATTCGCAGGAATACCCGCATCGGTACTTCGACGTCGGCATCGCCGAACAACACGCGGTCACGTTCGCCGCGGGCCTCGCCTGCGGCGGGATGAAGCCGGTCGTCGCCATCTATTCAACTTTCCTGCAGCGGGCATACGATCAGCTCATCCACGACGTCGCGCTGCAGAACCTGCCGGTGGTGTTCGCGATCGACCGCGCGGGGATCGTCGGCGCCGATGGCGCGACGCACAACGGCGCATTCGACCTTTCCTATCTGCGCTGCCTTCCCAACATGACGGTGATGGCGCCCTCCGACGAGAACGAATGCCGCCAGCTCCTCTACACGGCGTTCACGCTGGGGACGCCGGCCGCGGTCCGCTATCCGCGCGGCGCCGGCCCCGGCGTCGCGGTCGAGGCCACGATGACCGCGCTGCCTGTGGGCAAGGGCGAGGTCCGCCGAACGACTTCCCGGCGAACGAACCGGATTGCGATTCTCGCGTTCGGCAGCATGCTCCAGCCCGCGCTTGCTGCGGCAGAAGAGCTCGACGCAACGGTCGTCAACATGCGCTTCGTCAAGCCGCTCGATGTTGATCTGGTGTCGAAGCTCGCGCAGGGCCATGACGCGCTGGTCACGATCGAAGAGAACGTCGTCGGGGGTGGAGCGGGCAGCGCCGTTGCCGAGGCACTTTCCGCCGAAGCCATCGTGATTCCGATGCTGCATCTGGGCCTGCCGGATGCTTTCGTCGACCACGGCGATCCGGCGCAGCTCCTCGCGGATTGCGGCCTCGACGCGCAGGGGATCGCCGCAGCGGTCAACGCCCGATTCGGGCAGCGCCGGACCGACCCGCTGTCCAAACCGGCTGCCTAGCAGGCTGATTTAGAACCCCTCATGAGCCGCGTTTCGGACGAGATGGCCCCGGATACTAGGCGCGAGCCGCGTCGAATAGCTCGCGCATATTCGCAAGGCTGCTACGACGTAGGCGGGGCCCTCATTTGCCAAGTGAGCGTCGAAACCCGGATGGGCAGTGGCGTGGCAGGCGGTCTGCTTTGTCGCGGCTCGCTCGTGTGGGGTCGACCACACGTCGCTCACCGCTTCGCGCAGCCCATCCTGCCACGCCACTGCGCGGCCATGACGGGTTCTGCATCAGCCTGCTAGGCGCCTGTTGCGTTGGCAGCGCAGCGATCGGTGCGAAGCGCACGTCAGACACTCTCGAATTGGCTGTTACAGGCCGTAGAATCGGCGTTCGTCGCAGTTCACACCCATGCGTCCCATCGCAATCTTCCGCTTCTCCAAGACGGAGGGCCCGGGCTATTTCGCCGACTGGCTCGACGCGCGCGGCCTGGCTTGGCAGCTCGTCCCGCTCGATGAAGGCGCGGCGGTGGCGCGCGATCCGCGGGCTTTCGCCGGAATCGGCATGATGGGCGGACCGATGAGCGTCAACGACAGTCTCGCGTGGACCGCGCCACTCGGCGCGCTACTCCGCGATGCGGTCGACGCGGACATTCCAGTGATCGGACACTGCCTCGGCGGCCAGCTTCTTGCGCAATCGCTCGGCGCGCCCGTGACGCGCGCGCCCATTGCGGAGATCGGCTGGATCGACGTTTCCGTGTGCGACATCGCGGCCCGCCGCGAATGGTTCGGTGGCCGTGTCTCGTTCACGACGTTCCAGTGGCACTACGATGCGTTCGCGCTGCCACGCGGCGCGAAGCGCGTACTGACCAACGCGTTCAACGTCAACCAGGCTTACGTGATCGGCGATCGGCACATCGGTCTCCAATGCCATATCGAGATGACGCACGACCTGACCGAAACCTGGATCTCGAGTGGAGCAGGCGAGCTCCCGCCGCGGTCGTCGCCGGCGACGCAGAGCGCTGCCGACATCCGCCACGACATCGATGCGCGGCTCGCCGAGCTCCGTACGATCGCCGACGACGTCTATTCGCGCTGGGTGCAGGGTCTCGCGCGTTAGAGTCGAGGATCACCTGCCCTTATTTCATGACGCACATTCGCGCGCTGTCCGACCACCTCATCAACCAGATCGCTGCCGGGGAGGTCGTCGAGCGCCCCGCGGCGGCGCTCAAGGAGCTGCTCGAGAACGCGCTCGACGCTGGGGCGACCCAGATCGATGTCGACCTCGCGGGCGGGGGGATCCGGCGCATCCGCGTCGCCGACAATGGTTCCGGCATCGAACGCGACGACCTGCGGCTCGCGGTCGAACGGCATGCGACGTCGAAAATCGCGACGGCCGACGATCTCGAGGCGATCGCGACGCTCGGCTTCCGCGGCGAAGCGCTCGCGTCGATTGCCGCGGTGTCGCGGTTCGCGCTGGCCTCGCGCGCAGCGAGCAAGCCCCATGCGTGGCGGATCGAGGTCGATGGTGGCACGGTGGGCTCGATCGCGCCCGCCGCTCTCGCCGATGGCACGACCGTCACCGTGCAGGAGCTCTATTTCAATACGCCGGCCCGG
The DNA here is from genome assembly GCA_963844005.1 of uncultured beta proteobacterium. Classification (GTDB taxonomy): domain Bacteria; phylum Pseudomonadota; class Gammaproteobacteria; order Burkholderiales; family Casimicrobiaceae; genus CAIWHR01. The sequence continues at coordinate 306,974 of CAWJMQ010000023.1, forward strand.
AGGAAGTTTCTGCGCACCGAGGCCACCGAATGGGGTCATTGCGACGAGGCGTTTCGCCGAATCGCGCTGGCGCATCCGGACATCGGGTTCACGCTGCAGCACAATGGCCGCGTCGTGCACCGGCTGCTTGCGCATGGGCGGCGCGCACGTGTTGCGGCACTCCTCGGCGATGCGTTCGTCGAGGGCGCCGCCATCGTCGACGCGCAGGCCGGACCGCTCGCGATCAAGGGCTTCGCGGTGCAGCCCGCCTATGCGACGCAGGTGTCCGGCCAATACACGTTCGTCAACGGACGCCATGTTCGCGACCGGATGCTCGCGCACGCGCTGCGTGAAGCGTACCGCGATGTGCTGCATCACGACCGCCAACCCGCCTACGCGCTGTGGCTGTCGCTCGACCCACGCCTCGTCGACGTCAACGTGCATCCGCAGAAGAGCGAGGTCCGCTTCCGGGAATCCGGCGCCGTGCATCAGTTCGTCCAGCATGCGGTTGCACGCGCGCTTGCCACCACGGGGGCAGAACAGCCGGCGGTTTCTGCCGCCGAGAAGCTCGGCATCGCTGCCGCGCGGTTGCCGCCGCTCTCCCCTGAAATGGCGACCGGTGACGACCGCTTTCAGGCGGGGGCGCCGTTCGCGCCATCACGACAGGGATCCATGGTTCTCGGTGCGGCGGAGCCCGCATCGTTCTACGCCAAGCTGTTTGGTTCCCGCGGCGAGGTCGCCGGAGATGGACCGGATCTTCCCGATACCGGCGACGCGCACCCACTGGGCTTCGCTCTTGCACAGCTGCACGGAGTCTACGTCCTCGCGCAGAATCGCGAGGGGCTGGTACTCGTCGATATGCATGCGGCACACGAGCGAATCGTCTACGAGGGGCTCAAATCCGCGCAGGACCGCGGCGTGCCCGTGCAACCTTTGCTGGTGCCGGTGACGTTTGTAGCGTCGCCCCTCGAGGTCGCAGCGGCCGACGAGCATGCCGAAGTCCTCGACCGTCTCGGCTTTGCAATCACCGTGCTCGGTCCTTCGACGCTCGCCGTCCGCGGCGTGCCGGCGCCCCTTGCCGATGCCGACGCCGCAACCCTCGCCCATTCCGTGCTCGCCGAATTGCGCGAGTATGGCGGCAGCGAAGTCCTGACCGCGCACCGCGACGAGCTCCTCTCGACGATGGCTTGTCACGCGGCGGTGCGCGCGAATCGCAGCCTGACGGTTCCCGAGATGAATGCGCTTCTGCGCGAAATGGAAGCGACCGAACGGGCGGGCCATTGCAATCACGGTCGTCCGACGTGGTATCAGTTGACGCTGGCCGATCTGGATCGCCTTTTCATGCGCGGGCGTTGAGAGTCCGTCGGACGTGCCGGCCGCATGATTCCCGCGGTGCTGCTGATGGGCCCGACGGCGTCGGGCAAGAGCGCACTTGCGATGGCGCTTGCGCAGCGCTTTCCGGTGGAAATCGTCAGCGTCGATTCGGCCCAGGTCTATCGCGGGATGGATATCGGGACGGCGAAGCCCGATGCGGCGACGCGTTCGGTCGTGCCGCACCATCTGATCGACATCATCGACCCCGTCGACGCGTACTCGGCGGCACGTTTCCGCGCAGACGCGCTCGCGGCGATCGCGGGCATTCGCTCGCGCGGCGCGGTTCCGCTCGTCGTCGGCGGGACGATGCTCTATTTCAAGGCGCTGCTCGAGGGACTCTCCGCGCTGCCTGCCGCCAACGCCGAGGTACGCGCGCGCCTCGATGCCCGCGCGGCGAGGGACGGCTGGCCTGCGCTCCACGCCGAGCTCGCGCGCGTGGATCCGGTTACGGCCGGCCGGCTCGATGTCAGCGACGCGCAACGGATCCAGCGCGCGCTCGAGGTTCACGAGATCGCCGGCAGGCCCCTCTCGGAGCTCCACGGCGCGAGGGAAGCGGTCGGCGCGCTCGGTCCATCGATCGCGGTTGCGCTCATCCCCGAGGATCGCGCGCGGCTGCATCGGCAGATCGCGGCGCGGTTCGACGCGATGCTCGACGCGGGCCTCGTCGCCGAGCTTTCGCAATTGCGCGAGCGTCATGCGCTTGCGCCCAACCTCCCGTCGATGCGCTGCGTCGGTTACCGGCAGGCGTGGGAGTTTCTCGACCGGCGCATCGACGCCGCCAAGCTTCGAGCGAGCGGAATCGCCGCGACACGGCAGCTCGCCAAACGCCAGCTCACATGGCTTCGCGCGACGCCGGCAACGGCCTTCGAACCAACGATGCCGCACCTTGACGAGACGGTGTCGGCGTTCCTCATGCGCGAAGGGCTGCGATCCGCCTGACAGGCTCGTTGTTGCTGTGCAATAATCCTCGTTTCGCAAAGCTCCTGCCGGAATCACCGGCCACGGGTAGCGGCCATGCAACCACGCACGCTGTACGACAAGCTCTGGGACAGTCATTCCGTTCGTACCGAATCCGACGGTACGACGTTGCTCTACATCGATCGCCACCTGGTCCACGAGGTGACGAGTCCGCAGGCGTTCGAGGGTTTGCGGCTCGCGGGCCGCAAACCGTGGCGCGCCGGATCGATCGTCGCCACCGCGGACCACAACACGCCGACGAAGGACTGGCATAGCGGCATCGGCGATCCGATCTCGCGTGCACAAGTCGAGACGCTCGACGCGAACATCCGGGCGAGCGGCGCGAAGGCTTACTTTCCATTCCGCGACCCGCGGCAGGGTATCGTCCACGTCATCGGACCCGAGCAGGGCGCCACGCTTCCGGGAATGACGGTCGTGTGCGGCGATTCGCACACGAGCACGCATGGTGCGTTCGCGGCGCTCGCGTTCGGCATCGGGACTTCCGAAGTCGAGCACGTGCTCGCGACACAATGTCTGTTGACCAAGAAATCGAAGTCGATGCAGATCCGCGTCGATGGCCGCCTGCCCGACGGCGTCACGGCGAAGGATCTCGCGCTGGCAGTGATCGGCAAGATCGGCACCGCCGGCGGGAGCGGTCATGCGCTCGAATTCGCCGGCAGCGCGATTCGCGCGCTGTCGATGGAAGGCAGGATGACGGTTTGCAACATGTCGATCGAGGCGGGCGCCCGAGCCGGCATGATCGCCGCGGACGACACCACGATCGAATACCTGCGTGGCCGCACGTTCGCACCGACGGCCGAGCATTGGGATCGCGCCGTCCTTCACTGGCGCACGCTCGCGAGCGATGATGGCGCGAAGTTCGACGCCGTCGTGACCATCGACGCGGCGCGGGTCACGCCGCAGGTCACCTGGGGCACGTCGCCGGAGATGGTCGTCCCGGTCGACGGACGCGTGCCGGACCCCGACCGCGAAAAGGATCCGACGCGGCGCGAGGGCATCGAACGCGCGCTCGCGTACATGGGGCTCGTGCCCGGCACGCCGATCGTCGAACTGTCGATAGACCGCGTGTTCATCGGGTCGTGCACGAATTCGCGGATCGAGGATCTTCGCGCCGCTGCCGCAATCGTCCGCGGCCGCCGCGTGGCGTCCAGCGTGAAGCACGCGATGGTCGTGCCCGGCTCCGGCCTCGTCAAGGCGCAGGCCGAACGCGAGGGGATCGACCGGGTGTTCCGCGATGCCGGGTTCGACTGGCGCGAACCGGGCTGCTCGATGTGCCTCGCGATGAACGACGACCGGCTCGAGCCCGGAGAACGCTGCGCCTCGACATCGAACCGCAATTTCGAAGGACGACAGGGTGCCGGCGGACGCACGCACCTCGTCAGCCCCGCAATGGCGGCCGCCGCCGCGATCGCCGGACATTTCGTCGATGTGCGCCGGCTCGTGTAGTGCGCGACGGAAAAGGAGGCCGCATATGCTGAACAGATTTGTCGCATGGCTGGCGATCGTGGGCATCGGCCTTGCCGTGATCGGCTGCAACACGATCGAAGGTGCTGGCAAGGACGTCAAGGCGGCCGGTGGAGCCGTCGAGAAAGCCGCGTCGAAGTCGAAGTCCTACTAGGAAGCATACGTCGCATGGGCGAGCTGATCGACGGTGCATCCGAGGTCAGTGAGTCGCCTGAGGAGGCGGCGGATGGTTTTGGTCTTGTCGCGGCGGTCGAAGTGAGTCGGCCCGAGGTCGTCGGTACTCGACGCCGTCGCGGAGCATGTAGTAGGCGGCGGTGAGCATCGAGGCGGCGACGGCGAGGATGGCTTTCTTGGCGCCGCGGCGGGACTTGATGCGCAGGAACTGGGCGCGCAGGTAGCTGTCCTTTGTGCGCACCGCGGCCCAGGCGGCGGTGACCAGGGTGGTCTTGAGCCAGGTGCCGCTCTTGCGCACGCGGGTCGAGCGCCGCTTGCCGGCGCTCTCGTCGTTGCGCGGACACAGGCCGGCCCAGGAGACGAGGTGGCCGGCGCTGGGGAAGCGCGACATGTCGACGCCGATCTCCGCCACGACGACCTGGGCGACGATGTCACTGACCCCCGGCATCGTCGTCAGCAGGCGCGGCGCGCGCCCGGATCGGCGTCCAAGGCTTTTCCCACGGCGGCGTCGACGTTCGCGCAGGGCGGCGCTCGAGGGCGTCGATGAGGTCGAGGTGCAGCTGGAGCAGCGCGCGATGATGCGGCGTGACCCGGCCGCGCAGCGCCTCGACGCAGCTCAGCCGTCTTCTTGCGGGCGGTGCCCAGCGCGAGCTCGGCCAGGCGTTCGGGGTCGCTCTCGCCGGCGATGATCGCCTCGAGCATCGCGCGGCCGCTGCGTCCGAGCACGTCGGACAGCACGCTGGCGAGCTTGATGTTGGCGTCCTCCAGCACCTTCTGGATGCGCAGCGTGTGCTGCGAGATCTCGCGCACGAGTTGCTTGCGCGTGCGGGTCAGGTCGCGCAGTTCCTGGATCGCCGCCGGCGGCACGAAGCTGGCGCGGATCAGCCCGTGCGCCAGCAGGTCGGCGATCCACATCGCGTCGTTGACGTCGGTCTTGCGGCCCGGCACGTTGCGGATGTGCTGCGCGTTGGCCAGCACCAGCTCGAAGCGGCCTTCGAGCAGGTGCCAGACCGGCTTCCAGTACACGCCGGTCGCCTCCATCGCCACGTGCGTGCAGCCGTGCGACGCGAGCCAGTCGGCCAGCGCGAGCAAGCCGCTCGTGGTGGTGCGCGAAGCTGCGCACCTCTGGTGCGTGCGGCGCCGAGACGCAGCGCACGCAGGCCACGACGGTGTCCTTGTGCACGTCGAGCCCGGCACAGCGCGGATACAGCACTTCCATAGGCCTCCTCCTTCCAGTGAGCGGCGTCGGGAGGAGCCCTCGTCGTCGAAGTCTACTAGTCGTGCTCCGGGGCCTTGTCGCCCGTGGCCACAGTTCGGGGTGCTCGCAGGGCTCCGGGTCCAACTACTGAACGGGCTCGTGGCACCAAGGAGAGGCCGACCTCGTTCCCGACACCGCGTGCATCCTACGACCGCACGCCACCACTTCGGACACGCCCCACCGCTTCATGCCTCGGGGTCGGGCGCGCCCGATGGAAAACTACTGATGGAGCCGTTCCGCACCCTGATGGGTCTGGTTGTGCCGCTCGACCGCGCCAACGTCGACACCGATGCGATCATTCCGAAGCAGTTCCTAAAGTCGATCAAGAGGTCGGGCTTCGGTCCGAACCTGTTCGATGCGTGGCGCTACCTCGACAAAGGAGAGCCGGGCATCGACAACGCCAAGCGGGCGAAGAACCCGGATTTCGTGCTGAACGATCCCCGTTACCAGGGCGCCAGCATTCTTCTGGCGCGTCGGAACTTCGGCTGCGGCAGTTCGCGCGAACACGCGCCGTGGGCTCTCGCCGATTACGGGTTCCGTGCGCTGATCGCGCCGTCGTATGCGGACATCTTCTTCAACAACTGCTTCAAGAACGGACTCCTGCCTATCGTGTTGCCCGAATTGCAGGTCGACCGGTTGTTCGACGCGGTCAAGGCGTTCCCCGGCTTCAAGCTCCACATCGATCTGGAACGGCAATCGGTGGGAACTCCGGACGGATCGATCGCGTTCGCATTCGAGGTCGAAGCATTTCGGAAGCACTGTCTCCTGAACGGACTCGACGACATCGGGCTCACGCTCCAGCACGCGGACGTCATCCGCGAGTTCGAGGCGAAGCGATTGGCCGAGCAGCCGTGGCTGGTCTAGCCGAGCGCGGCGCGGGCCGGCCTGTCGCAGGCACGACGCGCTTGACGCCCACTACGCCATGAAGGTCGCGATCCTCCCCGGTGACGGCATCGGACCGGAAGTCGTCGGCGAAGCCGTAAGGATCCTCGATCTGCTTCGGCGTGAGGGCCTGCCCATCGAAACGGGAACCGCGCCGATCGGTGGTGCCGGCTACGACGCGGCGAAGCAGCCGCTGCCGGACGCGACACTCGCCCTCGCGCGCGATGCGGACGCGGTGCTGCTGGGTGCGGTCGGCGGCCCTCGATACGATACGCTACCGCGCGAATTGCGGCCGGAACAGGGAATCCTGGGCATCCGCAAGGCGCTTGGCCTTTTCGCGAATCTGCGCCCGGCGATCCTGTACCGGGAACTCGCATCGGCGTCGACGCTGAAGCCGGAAATCGTCGCTGGGCTCGACCTCATGATCGTCCGCGAGCTCACCGGCGACATCTATTTCGGCCAGCCGCGCGGGCGTCGGAAGAATGCGGACGGCGACGACGAAGGCTTCGACACCATGCTCTACAGCGAGACCGAAATTCGCCGCATCGCACGCGTCGGATTCGAAACCGCGAGGAAGCGCAGCCGCAAGCTTTGCTCGGTGGACAAGGCGAATGTGCTGGACACCAGCATGCTCTGGCGCGAAGTCGTGACGGGGGTGGCGAAGGAATACCCGGAGGTCGCACTTACCCACATGTACGTCGACAGCGCGGCAATGCAGCTCGTCCGCAATCCAAAGCAGTTCGACGTGATCGTGACGGGGAACATGTTCGGCGACATCCTGTCGGACGAGGCGTCGATGTTGGCGGGATCGATCGGAATGCTGCCGTCGGCGTCGCTCGACGCGCGGAACAAGGGGCTCTACGAGCCGATTCACGGCTCGGCGCCGGACATTGCCGGCCAGGACAAGGCAAATCCGCTGGCGACGATCCTCTCGCTCGCGATGATGTTCCGTTACACGTTTGCGAACGCGGGTGTCGCCGAGCGCATCGAACGGGCGGTCGGTGCGGTCCTGGCGAAGGGACTGCGCACGGGCGACATCGCGTTGCCAGGCGAGAAGGTCATCGGCACGCGCGCGATGGGCGAAGCGGTCGCCGCGGCGTTGCGGAAGTGATGTTTTGACTAGAGATCGATCATGCAGATAGGTTTCGTCGGTTGGCGCGGGATGGTGGGCTCGGTCCTGATGCAGCGAATGCTCGAAGAACGGGACTTCGAGCTGATCGAGCCGGTGTTCTTCACCACGTCGAACGTCGGCGGCAGGGGGCCGGCCATCGGTCGCGATACGCCGCCGCTCAAGAGTGCGACCGATCTCCGCGCGCTCGCGGCACAGGACGCGATCGTCACCTGCCAGGGCGGCGATTACACCAACGAGGTGTTGCCCGATCTCCGCGCGTCCGGCTGGCGCGGCTACTGGATCGATGCGGCGTCGGCACTGCGGATGAAGGACGATGCGGTGATCATCCTCGATCCGGTCAACCGCGACGTGATAGACGCAGCGCTCGGAAAGGGCGTCAAGAACTATATCGGTGGCAACTGCACGGTGAGCCTGATGATGATGGCGCTGGCCGGACTCTTCCGCCGCGACATGATCGAGTGGATGACCTGCATGACGTATCAGTCGGCGTCTGGCGCCGGCGCGCAGAACATGCGCGAGCTTCTCGTGCAGATGGGCGAAGCGCATATGGCGGCAAGGGGGCTGCTCGAGGATCCGTCGTCGGCGATCCTCGACATCGACCGCGAGGTCGCCGGGATCCTCCGCGATCCGGGCTTCCCGAAGGAGCACTTCGGCGTCCCGCTCGCCGGCAGCCTGATTCCCTGGATCGACAAGGACTTGGGAGACGGGATGAGCAAGGAGGAGTGGAAGGGCGGGGCCGAAACGAACAAGATCCTCGGTCGTGTTCCCGGGTCCGGCAAGTCCGCCATTCCGGTGGATTCGATCTGCGTGCGGATCGGCGCGATGCGTTGCCATAGCCAAGCCCTGACGATAAAGCTCCGTCGGGACGTTCCGTTGCCGGAAGTCGAGGCAATACTCGCTGCGGGCAACGATTGGGTGCGAATCGTTCCGAACACCCGCGAGGAAAGCATGAAACGACTCACCCCGGCGGCGGTTACCGGCTCGCTCGAGGTGCCGGTGGGTCGGCTGCGCAAGCTCGCGATGGGGGGCGAGTATCTTGGGGCCTTCACCGTCGGCGACCAATTGCTCTGGGGCGCAGCCGAGCCGCTGCGCCGCATGGTACGGATACTGAACCGAGCCTGACTCGCCCGCGGGATCGGGTACGCAGGACGCGTTACGTCATTTTTGCCGCCTTTCGTCGAGGGTCGGCCGGCAGGCGGCGTCTGGGCATGTTTGCGGCGAGCCTCCCGCCCGTCGCGCGGCCCTGTTTGGCCAACGGCCGGCCGCACCGCAGCGTGAATGCAACACCCTGCCCAGGGGAAAGGGTTGCACATTCGCGTTCCGTGCAGTACAAGATCTTGAGCGTCTTGACCCGCGCGGTGCCAGCGATTGCGATCACGATTGGGATCGCGACGCGGGGTGTGTGGCGCCGGCAGCGTGCCAAGTCGACATTGTTAAGCTAACACCGAGGTTTAGCTTGCGTCGCTAAACCCATGATGTTATGTTAGCTTACAAAATCCGAACTTATCGGAAGGGGCTGGCATGCGAGCAAAACCCATCCTTTCACTGACTCTGCTGGCGGCGGCGCTTGCCCAATGTGGCATGGCAGCCGCACTCGGCTTGGGCAGATTGACTGTACAGTCATCGATCGGCCAGCCTTTGTCGGCGCAGATCGAGCTCACTTCCGTTGCGAAGGAAGAACTCGATTCGATCAATGCCCGCGTCGCAGATCCTTCCCTCTACCGGCAAAACAGCCTCGCGTACCAAGGGGTGCTGTCACGCGCGCGCGTTTCGCTGGAGCGCTTGCCGAACGGCGAAGCGATCCTCAAGATCACGACGCCTGCCAACGTTTCCGAGCCCTATCTCGACTTGCTGGTTGAGGTCAATTGGGCCTCTGGCCGTGTGGTGCGCGCATATACATTTCTCCTCGATCCCCCCGGCGCCGGAGCGCCGGCGACGACGATCGAGCCCGTGACACCGCCGCGAGCGGGCACAGCACCGCGCGTCGCTGCCGCCCCTGCCGCCCCTGCGGCGTCTGCACCGCGCGCGCCTGCCGAATCGCGCGGCGCTCCGGGAAGCGCCTATACGGTGAGGCATGGTGACACGCTTTCGAAAATCGCCGGTGAGTACAAGCCTCCCGCAGTGACGCTGGAGCAGATGCTGGTCGCGCTCTTCTCGAACAACAAGGAGGCTTTCGACGGCAATAACATGAACCGGTTGCGCGCAGGCGCAATCCTGAACATTCCCGATCCGGACGCTGCGGCCGCGACATCGGCGGCCGAAGCAACCCGAACCGTTCGCGTTCAGGCAGCGGATTGGCGTGCGTACCAGAATCAGGTTGCCGGTGCGGCGCCTGCCGCGGAAGGTGCGGCGGGACGCGTCGCGGCCGGAAAGATTGGAACGACGGTTGAAGAAAAGGCGCCTGTCGCTGTGCCCGGACGCGATCAGCTCAAGGTCTCGCGCGAAGCCGGTCCGGGCAAGGGGATGGCTCCAGCGCCGTCTGGCGCCGAGGAAGTGATTGCACGCGACAAGGCGTTGAAGGAAGCACAGACGCGCATCAGCGAGCTCGAAAAGACGCTGAAGGACCTCCAGAAGGCAATTGAGCTCAAGGGCCAGACCGGTGCGCAACTGCAGGCGCAAGCCGACGTGGCGAAGACGAAAGCGCCGGAACGGGCGAAGGTCGAGCCGCCCAAGGCGGTAGCCCCGATGCCGGCACCCGCACCGGAAGCGAAGGCGCCGGAACCGCCGAAGGCGGCTCAACCGGCCGTCCAGGAGCCACCAAAGGTGGCCGCGCCCGAGCCGATGAAACCGGCGGAGGCGCCGAAAGCGCCGGCGCCAAAGGTGGAAGTCGCCAAGGTTGCCCCGAAGGCCGAAACGTCCTTCCTCGACGACCTGTTCGGGGGCACCCCGAATTGGGTCATCGGCGGCGGAGCGCTGGCTGCGCTGGCGGGCGTCGCAGCGCTGATCGCCGCGCGCCGACGCAAGACGGTCAAGTTCGAGGACAGCATCATCGGCGGCACCGATATCAAGACCAATACGGTCTTCGGATCGACTGGCGGCGGTGTCGTCAACACCGGTGAGAACTCGCTCGCGACGGACTTCAGCCGCGAGGGTCTGGGCAACATCGATACGGACGAAGTCGATCCGATCGCCGAGGCCGAGGTCTATCTCGCCTACGGGCGTGACGCTCAGGCTGAGGAAATCCTGAAGGACGCACTCCGGAAGGATTCGCAGCGCCAGGAGATCTACGTCAAGCTCCTCGAGATTCACGCCCAGCACAACAAGCCCTCGGCCTTCGAGACCGTCGCGGCTGAGCTCTATTCCGTGTCGCAAGGCAAGGGTGAGTCGTGGCAGAAGGCGGTGGCGCTCGGTCGCCAGCTCGACCCGAACAATCCGATGTTCGGCGATGGCGCGGGTGCGGCGGCCGCCGCCGCCGCCGCCGCGGTTGCCGGTGCCGCCGGAAAGCGCGCCTCTGCGGCGCCGGCGCCGAGCGAATCAGGCGAAGCGCCGCGCGCCGCTGCGGGCGGCGCGTCGAGTGCGATCGCCAAGGAATTGGAAGGCGAGAACGCGCTCGACTTCAGGTTCGACGAGGACGTTTCGATCCAGAAGACGCCCAGGACAACCAGCGAGCAGATCGCAATGATCGATGCCGCCGAGCGCGAGTTCGAGGCATCCGCGAAACACGGGACTTCGCCCGCGAAACCCCAAACCCCAAGTGGCGTGGGAGCGGCCGCCGCGGCCGTTGGCGGCATCGCGGCCGCGGCGAGAGGCCTCGGAAGGGCTGACGCCGAAAAAGTTGCGCCGGTCAGCGACTATGAATTCCACCTCGATGACTCGGAAAAGCCCGCACCGCTGCAAAAGGCGGCGGCGCCCGGTGCAGCGCTAGGCGACGCCGCGTCGCCCGCGCAATCGCGGTCGCAGGCAGCCGTAGACCTCGAAAAGCTCGACCTGTCGTTCGATCCCAACCAGGCACCTTTTGAAGACGGGACGCCATCGGTGCTGGACGGGCAATGGCACGACGCCGCGACCAAGCTCGACCTCGCAAAGGCATACCAGGAAATGGGCGATGTCGAGGGAGCCCGGGAAATTCTGCAGGAAGTCCTGCACGAAGGCGACGAGAAGCAGAAGGCCGAGGCGCAGACGCTGCTGGCGAAGCTCGGCTGATCGCAAACCGTACGGTGTAGGCGGGCGGCGGAGCGAACCTCCGCCGCCCGTTGCCTTCTTGTGCCCCGTGTGGCGTCGATGTGATCTACGCTACCTCTCATGCGTATCGCTCTCGGACTCGAGTACTGCGGGTCGGCATTTTCCGGTTGGCAGTCGCAGCGCGATGGACGCGGCGTGCAGGACGCGCTCGAGCGCGCGTTGGCGGCGATCGCCGGCGCGGAGGTTCGAACGATCGCCGCGGGGCGTACCGACGCGGGTGTGCACGCCACGATGCAGATCGTTCACTTCGATGTCGCCGCCCCGCGCCCGGTCACGGCGTGGGTCCGTGGCGTCAACTCGCATCTTCCGCCCGACATCGCGGTGTTGTGGGCACAAACGGTCGAAGGCGAATTCCACGCACGCTACGGTGCCGTCGCCCGCCATTACACTTACCTGCTCGAGACCCGCGCGGCGCGACCGGCGCTCCTCGCGGGCCGTGTGGGCTGGTACCATCGACCGCTGGATGTCGCGGCGATGGCGATGGCAGGTGTTGTCCTGGTCGGTACGCACGACTTTTCCGCTTTCCGCGCCGCGGAATGCCAGGCGAAGTCTCCGACCAGGACGCTCACGAATCTCGTGATTGCTGCGGCCGGCGACCAGGTCCGTTTCGAATTCAGCGCCAACGCGTTCCTCCATCACATGATCCGCAACATTGTCGGTGCGCTGGTCTACGTCGGGGCAGGCAAGCACCCGACTTCCTGGATCGGCGACCTGCTCGCGGGCCGCGATCGTGCCCGCGCCGCGCCGACCTTCGGGCCCGACGGACTTTATTTCACCGGCGCCGATTACGATGCGGGTTGGAGATTGCCGCCCACGCGCCGCCCGGTCGCGGCATCCGTTCCCTGACGCGCTCGTATCGTGCACCGGACACGTATCAAGATCTGTGGCATCACGCGGCTGGCCGACGGCCTCGCGGCGGCGTTCGCCGGTGCCGATGCAATCGGTTTCGTCTTCTGGCCGGGCACGCCGCGCGTGGTAGCGGCCGCACAGGCGTGTGCGATCGCGGCCGCGCTGCCGCCTTTCGTGACGCTGGTCGGCCTCTTCGTCGATCCTGAACCCGAGCAGGTGCGAGCGGTGCTTTCGGTGGTTCCGCTCGATGCGCTTCAATTTCACGGCCACGAACCCCCAGAACTTTGCCGCGCGTTCGGAAGACGCTACGTCAAGGCGGTGCCGGTCGACGAGAGGGCGCCGAAGGTCGGTTTGCTAGAATATGCGGGCCGTTATCCGGATGCCGCCGGACTCCTGTTCGACGCGCCGCCTTCGGGTGGCCTTCCCGGCGGGACGGGGCGTACATTCGATTGGGATGCGTTGCCACGGAACCTCGCCCGCCCCCTCGTCCTCTCGGGAGGACTCACCGCAGCCAACGTGGGTGAGGCGATTCGCCGCGTGCGACCGTGGGCCGTGGATGTCTCCAGCGGCGTCGAAACGATCGGCCCCGACGGCAAACCGGCCAAGGGTTTGAAGGATCCCGAGAGAATTCGCTCGTTCATCGAGGAAGTGCGCAATGCAGATGGCTGATCTCCCGTACGACCTTCCCGATGCACGCGGCCATTTCGGTCCGTACGGCGGCGTCTTTGTCGCGGAGACGCTGATCCGTGCGCTCGACGAACTGAGGGACCAATATGCGCGCTACCGGCGCGATCCGGATTTCGTCGCCGAATTCGAGGACGAACTCGAACACTACGTCGGCCGACCTTCTCCCGTCTATCACGCGAGACGCTGGTCCGAGAAGGCCGGCGGCGCGCAGATCTGGCTCAAACGCGAGGACCTCAACCATACGGGTGCGCACAAGATCAACAATTGCATCGGCCAGGCGCTGCTCGCGAAACGCCTGGGAAAGCGGCGTGTGATCGCCGAAACCGGCGCCGGGCAGCACGGTGTGGCCACGGCCACCGTCGCCGCGCGCTTCGGCATGGAATGCGTCGTCTACATGGGGTCGGAAGACATCAAGCGGCAGGCACAGAACGTTTTCCGGATGAAGCTTCTGGGTGCGACCGTCGTGCCGGTCGAATCGGGCTCGAAGACGTTGAAGGACGCGCTCAACGAAGCGATGCGCGACTGGGTGACCAACGTCGATACCACGTTCTACATCATCGGCACCGTCGCGGGTCCGCACCCCTATCCGATGATGGTCCGCGACTTCCAGAGCGTCATCGGCCGGGAATGCCTGACACAAATGCCGGCGGCAGCCGGGCGCGATCCCGACGCCGTGATCGCCTGCGTCGGCGGCGGCTCGAACGCGATGGGCATCTTCTACCCGTACCTATCCCGCGCGAGTGTGCGGTTGATCGGTGTCGAGGCTGCGGGCGAGGGTATCGCAACGGGAAAGCACGCGGCATCGCTCACGGCGGGGCGTCCGGGTGTGCTGCATGGCAACCGCACGTACCTGCTGCAGAACGCCGATGGCCAGATCGTCGAAACGCATTCGATTTCCGCAGGGCTCGACTATCCCGGGGTCGGGCCCGAACACGCGTGGCTCAAGGACACCGGGCGCGCCGAGTATGTGACGATCACCGACGACGAGGCGCTCGCGGCATTTCACCAATGCTGCCGGATCGAGGGGATCATTCCAGCGCTGGAATCCGCGCACGCGCTCGCCTATGCCGAACGCCTCGCCGCGACGTTGCCGAAGGACCGGATTCTGCTGGTCAATCTTTCGGGTCGCGGCGACAAGGACATGAATACCGTTGCCGAGCGCTCCGGGTTCAAGTTTTACTGCCGGCCCGAGTGCGATCCCGCAAGGCTGACCTAGCCGTGTCGCGCGAAGGTCCCTCGAATCGCACAACGTTTCGCGCGCGCTCCGGCGAACGTTTATGAATCGAATCGATGCCACATTCGCCAGGCTGCACGCCGCGGGCCGCACCGCACTGATTCCCTACGTTGCCGCAGGTGATCCGTCGCGCGCGGCGATGGTCCCGATCATGCAGAAGCTCGTCGCGGCAGGCGCGGACGTGATCGAGCTGGGCGTCCCGTTTTCGGACCCGATGGCCGACGGCCCCGTCATCCAGCGCGCGTCCGAACGCGCGTTGGCGCAGGGCGTCGGGCTAGCCGACGTGTTGGCGATGGTCGAAGGGTTCCGGAGGGCCGACGCGGTGACTCCCATCGTGCTGATGGGTTACGCCAATCCGATCGAGGCGATGGGCGCCGTGGCCTTCGCGGATCGCGCGAAGGTCGCCGGGGTCGACGGCGTCCTGGTCGTCGACTATCCACCGGAGGAAGCCGGCGAATTTGTGGCATTGCTCGACGAACGCGGCTTGGCGCCGATCTTCCTGCTGTCGCCGACGACGCCAGAAGCTCGGATCATTGCGGTCGCGAGGCTCGCGCGCGGCTATGTCTACTATGTCTCGCTCAAGGGCGTGACGGGCGCGGGCCATCTGGATACCGCCGAGGTCAGCCGCAAGCTTGCGGAGATTCGCAGGCACGTTTGCCTTCCGATCGGCGTGGGCTTCGGGATACGCGATGCGGCGAGCGCACGCGCGATCGCAACGGACGCAGACGCGGTCGTGATCGGCAGCCGCATCATCCAGGAGATTGAAGGCGGTCCGGCGGACGCGGCAGGAGACCGTGCGGCGAAGTGGCTCGCCGGCATACGCAGCGCGCTCGATTCGATGCAGAAGCGCGCGGCATAGCGGAGGTTTGCGCGCGAGGCTTGCGCGCGCCGATTGTTTTCGGGGGGACGCATGAGCTGGCTGCAAAAGCTGTTGCCGCCGCGAATCAAGAGCACGCCCGGCGTCAAGAAGACGGCGGTGCCCGAGGGTCTGTGGATCAAGTGTCCGTCGTGCGAGACGGTGCTCTATCGCACCGACCTCGAGAAGAACCTCTTCGTGTGTCCGAAATGCAATTATCACGTCCGCGTTCCGGCCCGCGAGCGGATCGAACAACTGCTTGACCCGGAGGGCCGGTTCGAAATTGGATCCGAGGTCGTGCCGGTCGACAGCCTCAAGTTCAAGGATCAGAAGAAATACCACGAACGCCTGGCCGTCGCGTTGGAGGAAACCGGCGAGACCGACGCGCTCGTCGTGATGCAGGGAAGCGTCAAGAGCGTGCCGCTCGTGCTCGCGTGCTTCGAGTTCGAATTCATGGGCGGATCGATGGGCTCGGTGGTCGGCGAGCGGTTTGTACGCGGAGTGCGTGTGGCCTACGAGAACCGCGTGCCGTTCGTCTGCATCTCGGCCTCTGGCGGCGCGCGAATGCAGGAAGGCGTGAACTCGCTGTTCCAGATGGCGAAGACCACCGCGGTGTTGCAGGAGCTCACCAAGGCCCGGCTCCCGTTCATCTCGATCCTTACCGACCCGACGATGGGTGGCGTTTCGGCATCGTTCGCGTTTGTTGCCGACCTTGTCATTGCCGAACCGGGCGCGCTCATCGGATTTGCGGGACCGCGCGTCATCGAACAGACCGTTCGCGAGAAGCTGCCGGAGGGCTTCCAGCGCGCCGAGTTCCTCATCGACAAGGGTGCGATCGATTTGATTATCGATCGGCGGCAACTGAAGGACGAGCTCGCGCGGCTGCTTGCGCACCTCACGGGACAGCCGGCGCCGACCGGTTGAACTGTTACGCACCGTAGCGCTCGCGGTAGGCGCGAACTCGAATCGCGTTGTGCCGTAGCGGAAGGATTGGCTGTGGGCTTCGGTGCCACGATTCACGTCCACCTGCGGGTCCCGACGCGGCCGCCGGGCGGCCACCCAGGGCCGCCACGGGGCCGCGTCACCCGCGACGGTGGACCGCGCCACAGGCGCCCACACGCCAACCCTTCCGCTCCGCCGCCAAGCGTTGTGCCGTATCGCGCGCACGATCGCCTGGTACATAAATTCGCCATTCGCACGAGTAGTGCGTTTCCGGAATTGGGTGAACGCCCAAGAAAGCACGCAACGAGATGAATCGACCTAGCACGCTTGCGGATTGGCTCGCCTATCTCGAGACGCTGCACCCCAAGGCGATCGCGATGGGCCTCGAGCGCGTCGCGGCCGTCCACGCGAGGATGGACGTCGCGCTTGCTTGTCCCGTCGTCACGGTCACGGGCACCAACGGCAAGGGCTCGACCTGCGCGATGCTCGAGTCGGTGATGAGGTGCGCCGGCCACCGGACCGGGCTCTACACATCCCCACATCTCATGCGGTACAACGAACGCGTGAAGATCGCTGGCGAAGCGCTTGCCGACGACGCGCTGGTCGTCGCGTTCAACGCGGTCGAAGACGCGCGCGCCGACGTTCCGCTCACCTACTTCGAGTATGGCACCTTGGCGGCGCTATGGGCCTTTGCGCGCGCAGGTCTCGATGTCGCGATTCTCGAAGTCGGTCTCGGCGGCCGGCTCGATGCGGTCAACGTCGTCGATGCCGATGTCGCCGTCGTGACGAGCATCGATTTCGATCACATGGATTACCTCGGCCCCACGCGCGAAGACATCGCGTACGAGAAGGCGGGGATCTTCCGGTCAGGATGTCCGGTGGTGTGCGCGGAGCCCGATCCTCCGTCGGCACTCTCCGCACATGCGAAGGCGATCGGCGCGCCGATCGTCCAGTTCGGTCGTGACTACGGCTTCGTCGCGGAAGATCGTCAATGGCAATACTGGGGTCCCGCCGGACGGCGTTACGCCCTTCCGTTCCCCGCCCTGCGCGGGACGTACCAGCTCGCCAACGCCGCCACGGTCATGGCGGTGCTTGATTTGTTGCGCGACCGACTCCACGTGGAGACGGGAGCCATCCGCGACGGACTGATCGCAGTGGATCTGCCGGGCCGCTTCCAGGTGCTTCCGGGGCGGCCCGTGATCGTGCTCGACGTCGCGCACAACCCGCATGCCGCGCGTGTCCTTGCCGTGACGCTTGCGTCGATGGGAAATTTCGCCAGGACCGTCGCGGTGTTCGGAATGCTTGCCGACAAGGACGTCGACGGCGTGATCGCCGCGGTCAAGTCGCGGGTCGACCGCTGGTATGTCGCGACGCTACCCGGACCCCGCGGTGCGAGCGCAGCGGGGATTCGCGCAGGACTCGTGGGTGCTGGCATCGCTCCCCTTTCAATTTGGATGTTCGACGACATTGCCTCGGCGTTCGCTGCTGCGCGGGTCGCGGTGAGTGAAGCTGATAGAATTGTCGTTTTTGGATCCTTTCTCACCGTGGCGGCGGCGTTGGCTGCGGCGAAACTGGGAGCGGAGCCCGCACCAAGCAATGGCCGATCGAATCGCTGACAACGCTGATCTCGTCATCGACGAGATGAAACGCAAGGCTCGCCGACGCCTGGTCGGAGCGATCGTTCTCGCGCTCGCTGCCGCGATCATCCTGCCGATGCTGCTTGAAAAGGAGCCGCGTCCGCTGGGCGACGATGTTTCGGTACAGATTCCGCCGGTAGACGACGGCAAGTTCGTCAACCGGCTGACGGGCAGGGCCGGCGATTCGAAGCCGGTACCGAAACCGGACGACAAGGTTGATTCGAAGAACACCGCCTCGAAGTCCGAGCCGAGGTCCGAACCGACGGTTGGAGCGGTGTCGTCTGCGCCGATTGCGTTGCCGGCCGCCTCGCCGGTCGCATCGCCCGGAGGTTCGAGCGCGCCGAAGAAGTCCATAGCGGAGGCCGAGCATCAGGCGCTTTCTTCGACGGCAAAGCCGGCCGCCAAAACCGAGAGCAATCCAACACCGGCGGCTGACGCGATCGTCGAACCCCAATCCTCTGTCGCGGATTCCAGGCCGGCGACCGCTGAATCGAAATCGGCAAACGCCGAATCGAAGGTGGCGACCGTCGAATCGAAGCCGGCAAAGGCCGAATCGATACCGGCGACCGTCGAATCGAAGCCGGCAAAGGCCGAATCGATACCGGCGATTGCCGAATCGAAACCGGCCACGCCGGAACCGAAGCCCGGCGCCGCCGCGCCACCGCTGGCTTCGTCTGCCGCACCGCCTGCGAAGGCCGATGGCTTCGTCGTCCAGCTCGCCGCATTTGCCGACGACAAGGGCGCCAATGCGCTTGCGAACAAGCTCAAGAAAGTCGGATACCTCGCCTATGTCGAACCCGTGTCAACCTCGCGTGGTACGCTGTGGCGCGTGCGGGTTGGGGGCTACGGTTCGCGGCCCGAGGCGGATGCCGCGCGCGCGAAGCTCAAGGGCGAAGGTTTCAGCGGGATCGTCGCGCCCGCGACGTGACGCCGTGCCATCGCGCGCGAAACCCATGACGCCGCGCCGCTCCCGATGAATGGTTTCGACATCGCCTTGATCTCCGTCATCGCGCTGTCCACACTGTTTGCGTTCGTCCGCGGCGTCGTGCGCGAATTGATTGCGATCGCGACATGGATCGTCGGTTTCGTGGTGGCCATCAAGTATGCGGGGACGATCTCCGGCCTGTTTTCACGGCTCGACGCGACACCCGCCGCAAAGCACGTGCTTGCGTTTGCTTTGATCCTGATCGTGGTGATGATCGCGGGCGCCCTTGCCGCATGGATGATGTCGAAGGTCGTGCGAGCGGTCGGATTGGGGATGGCCGACCGTCTGCTGGGTGCCATTTTCGGCGTGGCCCGCGGGGTGCTGATCGTCGTCGGATTCGCGCTGATCGCCGGGGTCACCACGCTGCCGAAGCACGAATGGTGGCAGAATGCAACGTTGGGGCCGACGCTGTCTGAGTTCGCGCTGTCGTTGAAGCCGTATTTGCCTCGGGCGTGGGCGGAACGGCTCGATTTTTCGGGGGCCGGAAGGGCTTCCGCGGGCGTGGGCGGCAGAACCATCGGCGCGCCCCCAGGAGAGTGTCTGCCATGTGTGGAATCGTAGGCGTCGTCGCTCACACACCGGTCAACCAGGTCCTGTACGACGGGCTCCTGCTCCTCCAGCATCGCGGGCAGGATGCCGCCGGCATCGTCACGAACGACGGCGCGACGTTTCACATGCACAAGAGCAGCGGTTACGTCCGCGACGTCTTCCGCACGCGCAACATGCGCGATCTCCTCGGGAATGTCGGCATCGGCCACTGCCGCTACCCGACGGCCGGCAGCGCGTCGTCGGAGCTCGAGTCGCAGCCGTTCTACGTCAATTCCCCGTTTGGAATCACGCTCGCGCACAACGGCAACCTTACCAACAGCGAAGCGCTGAAGCGCGAGCTTTTCCAGCTCGATTTCCGGCACGTCAACACGAACTCTGATTCCGAAGTCCTGCTGAACGTGCTCGCGCTCGAGCTGGAGCGCGCGGCGCACCACGCGCGCCTCGACGCCGGCGCGATATTCACCGCGGTTGCCGGTGTGCACAAGCGCTGCCGCGGCGCGTACGCGATCGTCGCGATGATCGCGGGCTACGGGCTCGTTGCGTTCCGCGATCCCTGCGGCATCCGGCCGCTCATCATCGGCATGCAGGAGGCGATGGGGGGCAGCGAGTATATCGTCGCCAGCGAATCGGTTGCGCTGGAGGCGCTGGGCTTTTCCGTCCTGCGCGACGTTGCGCCCGGCGAGGCGATCTACATCGACCAGACCGGCAAGTTCCACTCGCGGCAATGCGCCGAGCATGCCATCCTCGCGCCATGCATTTTCGAGTTCGTCTATCTGGCGCGGCCCGATTCGGTGATCGATGGCACGTCGGTCTACGAATCGCGCCTCAACATGGGCGAGCAACTTGCGAACAAGATCCGCGGCATTCCCGAGGCGCAGGACATCGACGTCGTGATCCCGATTCCGGACTCGAGCCGTCCCTCGGCGCTGCAGCTCGCGAATACGCTCGGACTCACCTACCGCGAGGGCTTCGTCAAGAACCGCTATATCGGGCGCACGTTCATCATGCCCGGGCAGGCGCTGCGCAAAAAGAGCGTTCGCCAGAAATTGAATCCGATCGGAATGGAATTCAAGGACAAGGTCGTGTTGCTCGTCGACGATTCGATCGTGCGCGGCACCACGTCGCGCGAGATCGTGCAGATGGCGCGCGAGGCGGGAGCGAGGAAGGTCTACTTCGCATCGGCGAGCCCGCCCGTCCGCTATCCGAACGTCTACGGGATCGACATGCCAAACCAGCGCGAGCTCGTCGCCACTGGACGCACGGAGGCCGAAATCGCTCGTGAGATCAGCGCCGATCTGCTGATCTACCAGGATCTCGACGCGCTGAAGGCTGCGGTCCGCGCTGCCAATCCCCAGCTCGGCGAATTCGAAGCGTCGTGCTTCGATGGCAGGTACATCACGGGTGATGTGACCGCCGATTACCTTTCGCATCTCGCCGAAGAGCGCAATGCCGAGCGCGGCGAGACCGATGCCGACGCGGAATCGAAGGAATTCGTCGCCGCAAACGACTGACGAAGGAATTCGTCGCCGTAAACGACCGAAGCGTGGCCCCAGGGAAAAGAGGCGTGGCCAAGGCCGCGTCTTCGATGGGAGCAGGCAAGCCTTTGCGGCTATTTCGCTGCCGCGGTCATATAGTCGACAGCCGCCTTGACCTCGGCGTCGGAGAGCGAAGTGTTGCCGCCCTTTGCCGGCATCGCGCCCTTGCCCTTCAACGCAGAGGCGTAGGGCCCATCGACGCCGTGCGCGAGGCGCGGACCCCACGCAGCCTTGTCACCATATTTGGGCGCGCCCGCCACGCCTGCTCCGTGGCAGACCATGCACGTCGTGTCATAGACCTTCTTGCCGTCGGGCTTGCCACTTGCCGACGCCACGGTTGTCATCGCCGGGGCCGGTGCAGCCGCAGGCGCAGCCGGTATAGTCGCGGGCGCAGCGATAGAGGCTGTGCCCGAAGCTGTCGCGGGGGCGCCCGTCGGTTGCGACGCGATCGGTGGCTCTTTCCAGTTTGCGCCGGCCTTGCCCGCCATGAACACGACCCCGCGCTCTACCTCGATGTTCTCGAAATCCGGATTCCCGCCTTTCGGTGGCATCGCGCGGATACCCAAGAGCGCATGTTCCACGGCGGTCTTCTGTCCTTGCGCGATGACCTTGCCCCAAGCAGCTTTGTCGCCGACCTTCGGCGCGCCGGCGAGTCCACCTTCGTGACACGTCTTGCAAATTTGGTTGTAGACCTGTTCGCCGGACAGCTGACCCTTCGGAGCGCTGGCAACCGCAAGCTGGACTTCGCCGACCGGCTTGATCCGGCTCAGCACCGCGCCTTCGTCGTCCTTCGCCATCTTCGGCGTGTCGGTCACCATTTGCGTCAGCAGCACGAGAACAACGATCGTCACGACGAGGGCGACCACCGTCGCGATGACGGGCCCCTTCCAGTGAGCGATCGAGGAAGCGTGTTTGTCGTGCTCGTGCATGGTGCTCCTGGTTCGTAGGCGTTGGCAGTGGGTTCCGGGCGCCGCGCGCGTTCGCATCCGACCGCCGGTGCGTGCGAGTCCTTCACTCGGAGCGCATCAGATAAACGTACAATTATACCGTGACCAGGGCAGCGCCGAAATCTCGGCTGGACGCTCGTTCGACCCGCACGGTAAAATCACGGCCGAAGCGCCCGTAGCTCAGTTGGATAGAGTGTTGGTTTCCGAAGCCAAAGGTCACAGGTTCGATTCCTGTCGGGCGCGCCACCGATTCGTGGAAGTCGCGCAGTTTCCTGCGGCCTGTGACACCCGAGCAGGCGACGCGGGACCATGACCGTCACCGAGCGCTTCGATCGTGCCATCGCGCGCTTCGACGCCGCGAATTCCGACGACCCGAATCGCGAATCCGTCGCGGGTCGTGAGCGTCCCAGGGAATTGGTCTATGCCGAGCGTATGACGGCGATGCTCGGGCGTTTCGCGCCCGGCGCATCGGAGGTGCTGCAACTCGCCGCGCGTTGCCAGCACATCCAGCGCTGGAAGATCCCGCGCGCCGACTATCCGATGACGCGCGCCGGCTATCATCAATGGCGCACGCGACTGCGCGACTTCCACGCTGACCTCGCCGCGACAATCCTGCGCGACGCCGGTTACGACGATGCGGCGATCGGCCGCGTGCGCGCACTGATCCGCAAGGAGGCGCTGAAGACCGATCCCGAGGCCCAGGCGCTGGAGGATATCGTCGCCCTTGTTTTTCTCGAAAGCTATCTCGGCGACTTCGTCGGCAAACACGACGACTATGCCGAGGCGAAGCTCACGGACATCCTGACCAAGACAGCGAAGAAGATGTCGGCGCGAGGACGCGAAGCAGCGCTGACGATGATCGTGTTGCCTTCCGCGGTCGAGCCGGTGATCCGAAAGGCGATGGCTGGCGCTGCGACTATTCGATGACCCGGTCGGCCCTCGAACAAGAATTCGCTCGCAAGGGCAATGCCGAAATCCTTCGCCGCCTAGCGATTGACCACCAGTTGCCAACGCTTCGGAAGGTCTACGTGTTCGAGTCCGGATACGCAAGCGGATGCCATAGTCTACCACTGCCTACGCGCCATCCAGAAAGGTTGCTTGGGGTAGCTTGGCGTTTGGATCGTCCTCGAGGGCGGCCGCGTGTACGCTTTTCATCATTTGCATTGCATGCTCGAGATCGTCGACGCGGAAGAGAAACAAGACCTCGAACCGGATCTTCTGCGTTCCTCCAAACGTGCTCCAGGTACATGCCCTGTGCATTGTGACCTGAAGCATCGGCCTGCAGCTTCTGCTTGACGTCCTCGAACCTGACGTCGCGAAGTTTCAGCAATACATGAGCCACATCGAGTTCCCCGTTTGCAGAATTGTGTTGACAAGGTCCGCCCCGGTCGACGGTGTACGCTGCGGCGACGCTGCGTGTCGCTCGCCCTGATGTTTGGTTGGCTAGGCCGAGTGCTTGCGCCTTTCGGCAAGGAGTTGCTCGGTACTCCTGATACTCGTCTCGACACCAACCAGGTTGGGGTTCACGCGCAAAGCGCGCTTCCAGTATTCGATGGCCTTGCCGTACTGCTCGAGCTGAAAGTAGATCTGGCCGTAGCCGGCGAGCGCGCCGAAGTGGTATGGGTTGCGCTTCATCGCTTCGCCGCAGTCGGCAAGCGATCGCCTGAGATCGCCCGCAAGGAATTCCGCCGTAGCGCGCTTGTTCCAGCCTCGGCAAAAGACGGTTTGCGGCGGATCACCTCCGAGAAGGTGGCGATCGATTGTCTCAATTGGCCGGCCTCCATCTGCTCGATGCCTTGCGCCAGAAGCGCATCGATCGTTTCGTCGCCGGAACGGCTCCACAGCACCCACAGCCCCTGTTCGGCAACGCTGCGCACGAGCGGGCTCTCGTCCGTCGAGACGCTGTCGCAGGATTTCGTCGTCCGCGGGTTTGCCGTATTTGGCGATCCATGCCACGGCTTCTGCAGATGTCCTCGTCGTCGGAGGGCGAGGCACCTCGAGAGCCTCGTCACGGCTCGGCGATCGAGGTTGATCGTGCGAACACGGGGTGGCACGAACGAGCGTCCGGCGACGGTGCAGACAGCGGTCGGCATGGACAGGACTTCCGGACCCGCGGCGGGACACGCTCCCCACCCGCAACGGCCGGGACAAGAATGCCTCGGCCGATTGCCACGATCAATAGCTGACCCGACCACTTTCCCGACAAATGCGCGATGTTGCTTCAGCCCGGGCGTGAAGTGCGTCGACGTCCGCCCACGAAGATCTTCGGCATGCCGCGCGGATCGAGACGCTCCCCGCACGGTACTTACCGGTCAGCGGACCGTTGGTAGGACTACGGGATCGACGATCGTCCACTTGAGGCTGCTCCTCCTGACGCGGTCCTCGGCGGCCCTCTTGTCGGCTGAAGAGATCGCGAGAGACGCTCTGCATGATTCGCAGAACCGGCGGGGCGTCACGACGTCACTCCCCGACGCCGAACGCCGATACCCGGATCGCGGCGCACCCCAGCATACCTCCATCGCGGGTCGATACGCCTGCATGCTCCGCTCGATCAGGCTGTCGACGTCGAAGCGTTGCCGCGCCGGCAAGCTACGACCACGTCCTGCCCGCGAACACTCGGCGATCCTAACGTTTCCCACCAGTGTCCCCGACGACAACGCGGCGCTCGTCGGCTGATCGAAGGCCTCGCGGGATTACGCACCGAAAGCGGGGTGACGAGTTCTACCGTCGCCAAGGCATCGTCACCGACTGTCGGCGGTCGCTCCGGTTCCACCAAATACGCGGTCTTCACGGGAATGTTCTGCGACGACAAGGGGTCATCGCGGTGCGACGTGCCGCTTCCGGAGGCGTATGGTCGCGCAAGAGGTCGCGGCCAAATCCCCCGCGGAAGCGAGGCCGCGGCCGAAGTCGCCGCCGAAGTCGCGCCACACCGTGTGGATGTGATTGCCGCCGTCCTGCGAGGCATCGTACTCGATAAGAAAGAACAGGCCCCTGCACTCGATAATAATGCGGTGCCGCGCGTGTGGTCGATCCTGCCCAGCCGAAGCGCAGAATCTCGATCCCGCCCTGTCGCGCGCGGGCGAGGCGCACCTCCGCAAGACCGGGCTCGAAACTGCTTGCATAGAGCTGAACCACTTTCCATAGCAGCGCGCGCTGCCGCTCGTCGAGCTTCGACCCGATGATGCCGGCCGCGTCGAGTGGATGGACCTTGTCCTGGTTCGAGGTCACGATGTCGCCGTAGGTGCGCGCCGAGATCACCGCCTCGCGGCGCTGTGCTCGGAGAGCGAATCCAACACTGCCCAACCCGCGTCGTGCTCCTCGCCGAGAGCGCGAAGGCCTTTCTTCGGTCCGCTCGGCACGGTCGCCGGGTTTGCGCCAAGGAAGCTCGGCGTGTCCACGACAATCCGATCTCCGGCGAGGGTGAAGTTGAGCGACAGGTGATGCCCTTCGAAGCGCCAGCCCCAGCGCTCCGTACGGCTGGGCGCGCCGTAGAACGTCAGGTGGTATCGCTCGGGATCGCGCATCAAGCCGAATGCCTCGAGCTCGCGCAGCACCAGTTCCAGCTCGATGATGTTGACTACCTTGCGATAGCCCGCTGCCGAAAGCGCGGTCCTCAGCAGCATATGCGCTGCGTCACAACCGCGCGCGTCCAGTTCTTTCAGCGAAACACCGTTGCGGCTGCGAGGCGTGTAATGCCATTCGACGCGATCGCGGTC